>JAUJOK010000022.1:0-40865 GCA_030447685.1 Armatimonadaceae bacterium | reverse complement strand
CCATCGCTACGTCCCCGTCCCTGCCTTCCAGGTTCCGGTCGAACGGCTGAAGGGTTAGCACATCCCATTGGTAATTGGGCAAGGCCCGGGGGTAATAGCCGAAAGGTTCCTCGCGAAAACCGGAATCCGGGTGTTCCCATATCCAGCTCAGCGGCGCGCCGGGAATCATGTGTCTGCCGAAGATATACGTATTGCCCCGGCTTTGGGCCAGTTGACGAAGGCCGTTGTAGTTGATGGTATCGGTGACGCTGTTGCCGACATGATAGACGCGCAGCGCCTTTTCCTCGCCGCGCGCGGCCACACTGAGCAGGGAAAGTGCGATTGCGGTTATCCCCACGGCCACGTTTCTCCGTCCGGTCTGGTGCAGCATTCTTGCTCTATTCCTTGTCAGGAGCCTACCTGTCATGCAGGCGGCGAGCAGACCTGGCCGATACGCGCGATCTCTTCTCCGGTCAGCGGCAGGTCGGCGGCCTGGGCGTTGGCAACGGCCTGGGCAGGGTTTTTCGCGCCGGGTATGGCGACCGTCGCGCCGGGATGGGCGAGGGTGAAGGCGAGGGCGGCCTGGGCCATCGTCCGCTGCTCCGTCTGCAAGAAGCGAAGCTGCTCCACTTTTTCCAGGTCGGCGGCGAACTTCGCCTGGTTCTCGCCCTGTGTCCACTTCTGCCGGGTATCCGTGTCCGGGAAGGTGGTGTCGGGCGTCATCTTGCCGGTCAGCTTGCCCATCGCAAGCGGCCCGCGAATCAGCGTGCCGATGTTGTTGTCGTGGCAGTAGGGCAGGAGGTCGGCCTCCGGCTTGCGGTTCAGGATCGAGTAGTCCAATTGAACGACCGAACAGGTGCCGCGCGCATTGAAGGCTTTAACCGCGTCCAGACTACCCGTGGAGATGCCGTAGGCGCGTATCTTGCCCGCCTGCACCAACTCCTCTAAAGCGTCCAATAACAGTTCGGGGTCATCGGGATTACCGATGTGGCACTGGTACAGATCGATGGTGTCCGCTTTCAACCGGTGCAGCGAGGCGTCGCAGCAGAGAAAGACGTGGTACTTGGACGTGAACGAAAGGGGATGCCCCTGCCCGCGCCCATAGTTGCCGAACTTGGTGGCGACGAAGATACCGTCCCGGTTTTTTCCCAGCGCATGGGCGACCAGCTCTTCGGAGTGGCCGATGCCGTAGGCGTCCGCCGTATCCAGCAGATTCACGCCTGCCTCAATACTGGCGCGGATCGCGGCGATGCTGTCGTTGTCGTCGGTCGGCCCCCACATATTGCCGCCGATGGCCCAGCATCCCATCCCGATAGCTGACACCTGCCAGCCGGTTTTCCCGAAAGTTCGATACTGCATCTTTTTTGCCTCCCCTGGCTCGTCGTACCGTTCGGCGCGGGCCACCGGTTCTCCTGCCGACGACAGGATTGGGATAGGGCAGGAAACCCTGGCCTGCCCGCTTAACAGGGTCGGGAAAGGGGCCGACGATGAGTGACGAAGAGCGATTGCAGGAGCAGATGGCCTATTACCGGGCGCGGGCCGGGGAGTACGACCAGTGGTTTTTACGACAGGGGCGCTTTGATCATGGGGCTGAGCAGAATCGGCAGTGGTTCGCTGAGGTGGAGCAGGCCGCCCGCGCGCTGGCGGACTTCGAGCCGACGGGACGGGTGCTGGAGTTTGCCGCCGGAACCGGCTGGTGGACGGAGCATCTTATTCGTTATGCCGACAGCGTCACGGCGGTAGATGCCTCGGCGGAGACTTTGACGCTTAACCGCGCGCGCAACGGCGAATCGAGCGTGCGCTATGTGCAGACCGACATTTTCACCTGGAAGCCGGATGCGCACTACGACGTGGTATTTTTCAGCTTCTGGCTGTCCCATGTGCCGCCCGAACGCTTCGCCGCCTTCTGGAACCTGGTTCGCGCCTGCCTCGCCCCCAAAGGCCGGGTGTTTTTTATCGACTCGCAATACAATCCGCTGTCCACGGCATCCGATCACAGGCTGGAAGGCGAGAAGGCGACCACGATGACGCGCCGCCTGAACGATGGCCGTGAGTTTCGTATCGTCAAAGTCTTTTACCGACCCGAGGACCTGACCGCGCGTTTGGCGGCGCTGGGCTGGCGCGTGACGGTAAGCACGACGGGAAGCCACTTCCTGTACGGTTCCGGCACGAGGGAAGAAGAAGACCATGCGGCCATTACTGCTGGGATAACTCAGGGCAGGATGCGGTAGCCGGTGCCGGTGGCGTAACCCAGCGCGATCCAGACAACCCCATTTACCACATCGCCGACGATCAGTCCGATAAAGAACGGCAGCAGCAGCGTGTAGCCCCGCATGCCGCCGTAGCGCTGAATGAGCGACTTGAAGAACCAGCCCAGAAACATCGAGAACCAGAGCGCATGGGTAGCATGCACGGACGCGCCCAGAAATCCGATGGGGTGCAGACCGAGGCCGAAATAGGCACGGGAAACGAGCAGGCCCAGAACGCCGACAAAGCCACCGACGATATGCAGGCCATTGGTCCAGGAGCCGACATAGGGCACGGACGCCATGCCGCCGAAAAGCTGAAGCGGCTTCTGCGGCGCGGCATGATAGACCCAGTGGTTGTTGATCGCATTCGCGCCGCCGTTGTAATAGGGCAGGGCAAGCGAGGCAATGGCGGAAATGAACAGCGTGAGGGCAACGGACGCAGTCATAGCCTGGAAAAGCGGGCGGGGTGAAAACCCTATGGAATCGGCGGCCTTCGCGCCGTTAAGCACCGACGGAATGACCATCTCACGCGTGTTGTAAAAGAAGGAGCTATCGAAGCGGTACTGGGTGTAGAGCGGCGGCATGGAAAGCCCGGCGGTTCCCCGCACCGGCGCGATCACGTCAATCGCGCCATAGGCCGTCTGTACGAAAAGCATCCCCCCGCCTGGCAGACCATCCAGGAGATAATCACACGGGCCAGCGTCATCAGACGCAGGGACAGAATTATCAGCCCCGCAGAACCGCCCGCCAGAAACAGCCAGAGCGCGATGCCGCCATACGAGGCGACCCGCCCGACAAGCATCGCCCGGTACGAGAACATCTCGCGCGCTTCGCCGAGGGCGGCGAGGCGAGAATCGCCGCTGCCCGTCGCCTTTTCCCAGACATTTCGCAGATGCGCCCGCCCCGTCCACAGCACCCAGGCCAGCAGCGCCAGTGCTCCGCCGAACGATTGCAGCGCGTGGAACTGCTTGTAGCCGTGCGCACCCAGCGCGGCGGGCATCTGCCAGTTGTAGATAGCACATAGCAGCACTTCCAGCTTGTAAAACAAGAAGAAGAACCAGAACGAGAAGGCGACCTCCAGGGACAGCAGGTAGGTCAGGCCGATCATCAGGGGATGCAGATTGACCGGGAACCAGTCGATTTGATTCCACGGCGAGGACGGCATAAATTCCGTAAGATTGACGCTGGTGCGGATTTGCGGGATCGAGGGATACAGCAGGTGCAGCCCGTTCAGCGTGTGCAGCAGAGTCGTAAGCAGGACGGCCAGCCAGAGCGCGGGACTGTGCAGCATGCGGTTCAGCAAATGCCCGCCTTCCGGCTCCTCGGACAGCAAAAGCGGCACGGCGACCAGTGGAAAGGCGAACTTTTCGTGCTCCACCCATTGGCGGCGCAGCAGGTTGGCGACGCAGAACGAGGCGGCAATAAACAGCACAGCCAGGATTCCCCAGAAAAACAGCGGCCCCGTCCATGCTTCCCAAGGGATGCGCTCCCGGCCCCGGGGGTAGCCTTCGTAAAACGCCTTCACTGCGTCCGGGTCGCGGATTTTGAGCCAGTCCGGCGCGGCGGCCCAGACATTGGCTTCCCAGGCGTTAGAGGCGTTCGAATGGTAATGGGGCGCGACGATATGGGGAATCAGGAAGCGCATCAATCCACCGGACGGTATTCCCGACGAAACCAGAATCAGCGTCCAGATCGTCAAAAGCTCGCCTCGGGTGAATGCCCGGCGCGGGGCCAGCTTCCGCAGCGCAACATTGACAACAGTGACGAAAAACAGAACGACGAAAAGCGCGCCGACCGGAAACTGGTTCCCGGCAATAAACGTCGCCGCAACCTTGATGTCATTGTACGGGGTGAACCCGGCGAAAAAGGCGGCGCAGGCAAGCCCTACAAAGACGGCCCGGCCCGTGACAGCGCGCGGCTGCGGCTGTGCAGCCGCTCCGCATTCCGCCGTACCCGAACTGCGCCCGTCGCTTCGCGCCATACCGCTTTATTCAACAGCGGCCCGCCTATTTCCCTGCGCCGAAACCGGGGGCGCTCAACTCATTGCTGTTGGCTCTGCCTGCACCTTGCTGCGTTTTCATGAGTGTGGCAGTCTTCACCGCACTCAGACCGACATCAATATATTGGCCCCCGTTAGTCTGATGGCAGTGGACGGCGATGGTGTTGCGGCCAGGTCGTAAAGCCGCGCGCGCCTCAGGCGTCAAAGGCGTCAGGTCATACGCGCCGGTGAAGTTGGACACGCGCGCCGCTAAAACGCCGTTGATATACACCTCGGCGTCTTCGTCATGATGGAGCATCAGATGCAGATTGTCGAACCTGCCTTCCGGCATCGTGAACTCGCGGCGCAGCCAGATGTCGGATGTATTCCAGGTGGTGCGTACCACCGAACCCGGCGTCCCGGCGGTGCCGAAGCCGCCCGGTCCACTCTGCCATTCGGAGTCGTTAAAGCCTGTCTTGAACCAGTCGGCGGTGGGGGACTGCGTCGTGTAGCGCCATAGCAGGCCCTGCTGCTGTGAGGTGGGCACGACCTCGGTGATCTGCGGCGGCGCAGGCAGCGGCGCCCAGCCGCGCGCCCGGTTCTTATCCCGGCTGGCCCATTTGCGCCACATAGCCTCGTTGTCCATCATCTTGATGAACACCCCGCCCACCACCGAGCGCGCCTGGAAGCCGACTTTGCGGGCTTCCGTGGTGCGGTACCAGTCGGTCATCGGCACGCGGTCGGGGGTTGCGTTGAGGAAGTCATAAATCGGCGAGATCAGGCTCATAAAATCACTGCGGTCGCCGGTCAGCGTAGCCGTCCACACGATCCAGTCGAGCTTCGTATAGTTCTCGCGGTTATCCAGCGGCAGTCCATAACGGTTCTGCCGTTTTCGATAATAGTCCATCTCCCTGCGCGCCACCGTCGCCGGAAAAAGGTTCAGGCCCAGGATACGGTCCCATACCAGGTTGTATTTTTGGCTCCAGGTGCCGGGTTTGTCGAAGGCCAGGCGATAGTGGTCGCCGTTATCGGCCTCCTTGACCCATCGCGCCGCGAACCCTTCGGCGATTCTGCGGTATTTGGCGGCATTTGTCCGGTCGCCGCGCACAGCGCACAGATAGGCATACGCGCCCAGCGCCTCGATTGCCTTCGCGGACAGGTTGACGTTATGCGCCAGGTGCCCGGCGAAGTCGTCCGTGGAAAGCTGGCTTTCGGGATCGAAGCCCTTGTCCGCCAGATACTCCGCCCACTGCGTTATCTTATGCCAGTACGGCGCGACGAAATCGGCGCTGCCTTCATACCGGGCCAGGGCCGCCAGCATCAGCAGCATGTTGCCGGACTCTTCCACCGGCATCTGGTTCTCTTCGGTGCGCTCGCCGCCGCCGTAAACCTGACCGTTCGCCACCGGGTAAGTGCCCAGATCGTGCGGGGCGAAGGGCCATTTCCAGCGCGGCGACACGGCGTAGCTGAGCACGGGCACCAGAGACGCCTTGAGCAGCGTCGGGCTGAACACGAGAAGCTGCGGAGACGCCGGGTAGATTACGTCCACGGTCGCGATACAGCCGTTGCTGAAGTTCTCCTTGGAAAAGGATAAGGGCTGGCCGTTCGCATCCGCCACCACTTTCTGCGCCGCAAGGGCCTGCCGAAACGCCAGCGCGCCGATAGCGGCGTATTTCTGGCCGCCCATGCGCGTCATGTCCGCCATCAGCTCCGTATCGAAGTCGCGGCAGCGCCGCTGAAGCATCGGGTAGTCGCGCGCCGCCGTCTGCAATAACTGCGCGGCGTCCATGCCATTGCGCCGCCAGTACGGGCGCAGATTCCGGCGGAAGTAGGTGATCGAGTATTCATCGTCATAGGCCAGCATCAGGTATCGGGAGACGGGCCTGGCGGCCACCCTGCCCAGGTCGAAGGCAAACGCCGAAACCGGCGTCTCGTCGCGTACCGGGCGCGGCATGCGGGCGTCGTCGCGCCGGGGAAGCTGCCCGTTCGCGGCAAACGCCTGGGTGCAGACCCCGCCGGGCGCGATAACTGCCTTTCCCTCCCCCTGCGGCGCGGCGACATACAGATAGCCCCAGTCGATCCGCAGATCATCGCCCCGCCTTTGCAGCACCGGCTGAGCCTGCGACCCGATACGCAGCGCGGTGAGGTCGCCTGCCTTCTGCCGCTGCCATACCACTGCCTGGGCCGGGTTATCCACAGCAAGCCGCGCGCTGGCGTCGAAGTACAGCGAGACGGCATGGGGCTTGCCGTTGTTGGAGCGAACCTCCCAGGTCAGGTAGCTAACCGGACGGCTCAGCACCTCCAGATCATCGGGAAGCAGAGGGGACGTGAAGGTGAGGATAACCTGCGCCCCCGCTCCCTGAAAGGTGTAGATCGTGCGCGTGGGAAGCACCCGCAGGCCCGTTTGCGCGAGGGCGGGAAGCGCTGCCGGCTCGTTTCCCATCAGGCGGTACGTCTTGCCGTCGATGCGGATCAGGCTCCTCAGGGAGTGCGCTGCGCCGGTCCAGTGGCGGGTGACATCGGCGCTGAGCGTATCGGCGGCGGACCAGACGCTGAAATACGGGTCGTGCGTTACCAGCGGCACAGACGGCGGGCGCGGCAGCGTGCTTTGCGCCGCGCCGGGTGAAACGAGCGGGCCTGCCAGCGTCAGAACTCCCGTCACGAGGACGGATAGCACAAGCCGTGAAAATCTGTTCAACATCGTTTTCCTGTCTGTATTGGTTACTCAAACCGGCGCGGTGGCATTCAGCGACTTCCTGCCTCGTCCCTGCGTCTATTTTACACCGATTCGCGCTCTCGTCCGTTAAACAGTGTCATCGGGAGGCGCTGATGACGGCCATGCTCGGTTCCCACAGCAGATAGCGACGTCACGGCTAAGATTAGGAAGTGCCAGGCACTATTTTGAGGGGGAATCACAGGGGGTTTTGGCGAAACTGCGGTGGGGGAATGTCGCATGAAAATAACCGAGGTTCGAGTTTTCGTTACCTGCCCGGGGCGCAACTATACATTGGTCAAGATAATGACCGATGAGCCGGGACTGTACGGGGTGGGCGAGGGGACGCTGAACGGCAGCGAAACCATCGTCGCCGAGGCGCTGCGGCACATCGGTCAGCTTCTTATCGGGCGCGACCCGCAGCGTATTGAGGATATCTGGCACCTGCTGTACCGCCAGGGCTACTGGCGCGGCGGGCCGATCTTCATGGCGGCCATCGCCGCCGTGGACATGGCGCTCTGGGACATCAAGGGCAAGCAGGCGAACCTGCCGGTCTACCAGCTTCTGGGCGGCAAGGCGCGCGAGGGCGTTCTGGTGTACCGCCACGGGCATGGGCGCGACCCCATCGAGTGCGAGGACAGCGTCCGAAAGTGGCTGGAGCAGGGCTACAGGGTCGTTCGCGCGCAGATCGGTGACTACGGCGGCGCGGGTGTCGTGGACAGCCTGCCGCCCGTCTCGCCCGGAACGCCGTCCACCAAGATATTCGAGCCGGTGAACTACCTGATGGGGACACCGAAGCTGTTCGAGCATTTGCGCTCCACGCTGGGCAGGGAGGTGGAACTGCTGCACGACGCCCACGAGCAGTTACAGCCCATCGAGGCGGCTCAGTTGGCGAAATCCCTCGAACCCTACCGGCTCTTTTTCCTGGAAGACCCGCTCATGCCGGAGCACCGCGAAAGCTGGCCCATCCTGCGTCAGGCGTCCACGACACCGCTTGCCATCGGCGAGATCATTACCAGCCGCTGGGACTGCCTGCCGCTGTTTATGAACAAGTGGATCGATTTTATCCGCATCAAGCCGCTCCATGTCGGCGGCATCACCGAGGCGCGCAAAATCCTGACGCTGGCCGAGCCGTTTAATGTCCGCTCGGCGTTTCACGGCGCGGCGGACATCGGCCCCATCGCCCAGTCGGCCAGCGTCAGTTTGCAGACCGTCATCCCGAACTTCGGCGTACAGGAGTGGACGAGCTATTCCGACGCCGCCCACGAAGTGCTGCCCGGCGCGTGCCAGGTGCAGGACGGCTACGCCCTGCCCAACGAACGGCCCGGCCTGGGCATGGACATCAACGAGGAGGCCGCCGCCCGATACCCCTATCAGACGGCCTTCATGCCCCTGGTCCGCCGCCGCGACGGCTCCATGCACGTTTATTAGTTCTGATAGTACTGAGGGAATATGTCGTCATTGGAAGAACCATTATCCTGGGCCACCAGTGAAGGTGGGCCGCTGATACCGCTTCCAGTAGAGTGCCATGCTGCCTGGGAAGGTATTGACACGCCGTCCGGTGGGCGCGTCGTCGAAGCTGATTTCCGCTGGAGCGGAGACCCAAAACGCGCCCGCCACCGACTACGACCGCGCCTGCGATATCGACGATTACCTGGGGCTTATCGTGGTCGGCGAAGGGCAGGGCCTGGTTTTAGGGGAGGGAAGGATGGATACCGCTTGGTGGCCGGGCGATAAGGGGGACGGCGGCATCCTGATCCGCTGGGAGTATGGTGAGCCGGGAACGGACGTGTTACAGGCGCTCTCGCACATTCCCGAAGACATCTGGCAGCCGGAACCACTCGTTTTCACCGTGGGTGAGGGGCCGCTGTTTCTTTTTGACTCCGCCTTTCGGGGAAGTGATGTGGACGATGGCCTAACGAACGACCATGCGACGGTCCTTCTTCCGGCGGGCGAGTATGCTCTGGCAACGGCGCACTACCGCCCCGACGATCAAACCTCGTTCGTCCTTCATCGCCTGTCTTGGAAGAAATGAGGAGTCGGCCTTCAGCCCGAAATCCTGCCCTACAATTACAACCGGATTATGTACCGTCTCAACCTCCCAGACGAGCGGCTTCGGACGAAAGACGCCCGCTGAAAAGGGACATTGCCTGCTCACGCCGAAACGGAACTTGCTTTGTGAAACGTAATCTACTTTCATGAACCGACGCACTTTCCTGCTTTCCCTGCTCACAGCCACCGCCGCGCGCCGCGCCCACGCCGAAAGAACTGCTGCCATGAGTGATACCACACAGATAAGCCCTGCCAGAAATGCGATGCTCTGGTACAAGCAGCCTGCCATCGAGTGGATGGAGGCGCTGCCGGTCGGCAACGGGCGGCTGGGGGCGATGGTCTTCGGTGGGGTGGCGAAAGAGCGCATCCAGCTTAACGAGGAGTCACTGTGGGACGGCCACCCGATGGAGCGCAACAACCCGGAGACGCTGCGAAACCTGCCGGAGGTGCGCCGCCTGCTGTTCGCGGGCGAGAACAAAAAGGCCGAAGAGTTAGCCGACAGGCACCTGATGGGCAATCCGAAGCGCATCAAGTCGTACCAGACGCTGGGCGACCTGTTTCTGGACTTCGGCGATACAGGCGAAGCGGCGGACTACCGGCGCGAACTCGATCTGGATACGGGCATCGCCCGCACGACCTACCGCATCGGCGATGTGACCTTCACCCGCGAAGTCTTCGCCTCCGCGCCCGATCAGGCGCTGGTGGTCCGTATCGCCTGCGACAAGCCAGGGCGTGTGAATGCGCGCGTATCGCTCACGCGCGGCCAGGTGACGAGCGGGCAGAAGGATGCGCCGAATCAGATCGCCCTGCGGCCCCGCGATGATCGGTACAAAGCGAATCAGACCGTCCGCACGTTCGAGGAAGGGACGAAGCGGCTGATTCTGCGCGGTCAAATCGAGGACAGGCCGGAGGGCGCGGCGGAAACCTGGGCCTGAGCTTCGAGGCGCATCTGACGGCGCTGCCCGAAGGCGGTAAGGCGCGGACGGTAAATGGAGAGATGTTCATTAGCGGGGCGAACGGCCTGACCCTGCTTTTAACGGCGGCGACCAGCTATCGCGGCGCGAACCCCGCAACCGAGTCGCGCAACCGGATGGCTGTTGTGACGAGGCGTTCGTTCCCCGCGATTCGCGAGCGGCACATTACCGATCATCAGCGGCTTTTCCGCCGCGTTGGTCTTGACCTGGGTGCAGGGCCGAATGCCCACCTGCCGACGGACGAGCGGCTGGCAGCGGTGCAGGCGGGCGTGGATGACCCCGGCCTGACCGCGCTGTATTTCCAGTACGGGCGCTATCTGCTGATGGGGTCGTCGCGTCCCGGCGACCTGCCCGCGAACTTGCAGGGGCTGTGGAACGAATACTTCAACGCCCCCTGGAACTCGGACTACCATACGAACATCAATCTCCAGATGAACTACTGGCTTGCCGAGGTCGCGAATCTGTCCGAGTGCCATCTGCCGCTGATCGACTATATTGCGTCGCTGGTGGAGCCGGGGAAGAGGACGGCGCGTGTCCATTACGGCGCGGACGGCTTCGTCGTCCACCATATCAGCGATATTTTCGGTTTTACCACGCCCGCCGATGGCATCTTCGGTATCTGGCCGATGGGCGCGGCGTGGCTTTGCCAGCACGTCTACGAGCACTACGCCTTTATCGGCGATAAATCCTATCTTGGGGACAAAGGCTACCCGATCCTGAAGGAGGGGGCGCGGTTCGTGCTGGATTACCTGGTCGAGGGGCCGAACGGAAAGCTGGTGACAAACCCTTCCCACTCGCCGGAAAACCGCTTCCGCGCCAAGGACGGCTCGGAGTCCTGGTTTACCTACGGTGCGACGATGGACCTGCAGATCATCCACGACCTGTTCACCAACACGATTGCGGCGGCGGAGACATTGGGGGTGGACGAGGAGTTCCGCAGGGAACTGACCGATGCGCTCGCGCGGCTTCAGCCCCTGCAGATCAGCGGAAAAACCGGTCGGTTACAGGAGTGGATAGAGGACTATGAGGAGCCGGAACCGGGCCACCGGCATATCTCGCACCTGTTCGGTCTGCACCCCGGCGATCAGATAACGCTGCGCGGCACGCCGGAACTGGCGCAGGCGGCGCGCAAATCGCTGGAATACCGGCTCAGTCACGGTGGGGGGCACACCGGATGGAGCCGGGCCTGGATCGTCAATTTCTACGCACGCTTCGAGGACGCCGAGCAGGCGCATAAACACCTGATGCTGCTTCTGCAAAAAAGCACGGCCAAGAACCTGTTTGACCTGCACCCGCCGTTCCAGATAGACGGCAACTTCGGGGGCGCTGCCGGTATCGCCGAGATGCTGCTGCAAAGCCATGCCGGAGAAATAAATCTGCTGCCCGCGCTGCCGACAGCCTGGCCCCAGGGGTCGGTCAGCGGTCTGCGCGCCCGTGGCGGCTATGTGATTTCGCTGCTGTGGACAGGCGGCAGACCGACCAGCGCGCTGATCGATGCCTCCCGAAGCGGCACCTGCACGCTGCGCGCGCCGCAGGGAAACGTGGTCACGCAGATACACACGGCGGGTAAGCCGGTCACGGTGGAGCCGACCAAAGAGCCGTCCGTCGTTCGCTTCGCGGCACAGGCGGGGAAAAGCTACAATATCGTCCTCGACGTATTGGAAGATGTGGGGTAAAGCGCCGGGTCACGACAGCGCGCGCTGACGATTATCCGAGGGACAGAACGTCCCTCGCTCTGGGGCGCTGCCGCGCCAACCGTCCTCGCGGACGGATTTGTCTGTTGCGTCCGGCAGGACGCCTGGCCGCAGGCCCACGAGCGAGGGACGTTCTGTCCCTCGGATAATCGTCAGCGACAGTTACAGCGACTTCAGATAGGCCACCAGGTCTTTAAGTTCCGTTGGCGTCAAATCGGGCTTGCCGGTAAGCTGTGAGGGGCGGTGGTATTCCGTCAGCACCTCTTCCAGGGTTTCAGCCCGTCCGTCGTGCAGATAGGGCGCGCGGCTGTAGACGTTGCGCAGCGACGGCGGATTGAAGCCTTTGAGCGTATCGTCGGGCGATTCCAGGCCGACGGTGAAGATGCCGGGGCTGGAAAAGGTCGGCCCGGCGTGGCAGGTAACACAGGCTTTGGCTTCAAAGACTTTTTCGCCGCGCTGGGCCGCGACGCTCAGCGTGCCGTCCGCGTTTCGGTGTGGGCTGGGCAGCCAGTCCAGCGTTTTAAAATAGGCCGTCAGCGCGTCCACGTCGGCCTCGCTCGGCTCCGGCCCCTGCATCGAGGTGATCATTGACTCATGGATGGAGGGACGCAAATCTTTCTGCCAGCCGTGCCAGGTATAAGGGGCGGTCTGGGCGATTCCCCGCAGGCTCAGCGTCTTTTTCAGGACATTGTACTTTTTGTCGTTGAACGTGTCGAAGTTGCCGCCGTTGGTGTGTCCCTCCACATGGCAGGTCGCACAGGAGTACCACTGGCCGAAGGAGCGCCGGGCATCATGGAAAAGCGCCTCGCCCCGCCGCGCCAGCGACGGCGTCTGCGGCCCGCCCAGAGGGATAGTCTTGACGACCGCGCCGCTTTCGATGTCCACCACCTGAAGCGCGTTCGATAGGTAGTTGGCGACGACCACGCGCCTGCCGTCGGCGGTGAAGCGAACCGCCAGGGGCCGCCCGCCCAGAGGGATGCGCCGGAATCTGGCCGGGTCATCGAGCAGATCGGCGTCGATATGGTCGCCGGGGCCGCCGTAGGCCAGGAAGCGCAGCGGCTGGCGCAGCACAATCATCTCCTGCGTCCCGCCCGCCGTGACGACAATCGTCCTGCCGTCCGGGCTGAGCGCGAGGCCGTCGATGTCGCCGAACGCCTTGCCGCGCGGGTCCAGCGAGATCGCCTCGCGCGGCCCCGCCTCGGTCAGCGGCACGCGGGCGATACGGCTGCCGACGATCCAGCCCCGGTCGATGTTTTCCTTCGTGATGGGGAAGCCGCGCTCGGAAAGAAACGGCAGGTAGGCCCAGCGCGCATCGGGGGAGACGGCGACATGGCGCAGGTTGACCCCGTTCGTCCGAACCGTATGTAACGTTTCGCCGGTACCGGTATCGATCACGCTGACACTGGCCCCGCGCACGTTCGCGACTGCCACGCGCCTGCCGTCCGGCGTCAGGGCCAGGTGCCAGGGTTCCCTGCCCACCGGAATACGCTTGGTGGTGCCGAACGTCCTCAGGTCGAGGACGACGACCGTGTCTTCCCCGCCCAGCGCCACATACGCCCGCGAGCCATCGGGCGCGATAGCAATGCCGCGCGGTTCGTCACCGACGGGGACAGTGCGAACGGCGCGCAGGCCGTTCGGGGTGATTTCAAGAACCGTGACCGTGTCGGACAGATGGTTCGTCACCAGCGCCCGCTGACCGTCGCGTGTGACGGCCAGGGCGAAGGGCGCTTCCCCACCGTCGTTTCCGCCAGCACCTTGCGTTGTCCATATCCACCAGTGAGACCGTGTCCGCCGTGGAGTTGACTGTTATCGCGCCTGCCCGCGCCATCCAGCAGAACCACATCCTGCGGCGAACGATCCGGCACGGAGGGAGGCACGGAGTCCGCCGTCTCAGTGGAGCGGAAAAGGCCGTGAAGCAGGACGGGAAGCGGAAACAGCCAGAAACGACGCACGATGCAGCACCTGCCTTGCAGTGAATAGAGAATGAAAGCAGCGGGCGGGCGGCACCTGCCGCCTGCCCGTCGCGGATTGTTAGAGGGTGTTATTCGGCTGAACCAGCCGGACGGGGGAATCCCTCACCCAGGGTTGGAGAGCCGCTTGACCGCAATCTCCTTACCCGACTTGAGCGATGTCAGCGCGGCGGCAACCAGCTTTTTGGTGGCCGGTTTCTCGCCGCGAATATCGCCGGGGTCGTTGTCGATGCGCCCGTGGAAGCGCAGAACGCCCTGCTTGTCGATGATGACGGTAGGCGTGGCGCGCGCCTGGAAGTACTCGGTCATGCCGGGGGCCTTCAGCTTATCGTCCAGAACCGGCCCGGTGAAGTTCTTGTCCGCCGCATAGCGCTTGATGCGGTCGTTGGTTTCGTTGGCATTGGCATGCACGGCGACAAAGGCGATATCGCTTTTGGGTGCACCGTACTCCTGAAGAAGCTTACCCAGCCGCTCCTCATACGCGCGGGTAACGGAGCAGTTGTAGCTCATCCAGACGGCGACGACATGCTTCTTGCCCTTGTAATCGGACAGCTTCACCGTGGCCGGGTGGCCGGCAGCAACATTGGGAAGCGCGAAGTCAAGGACGGGTTTGTCCATCTCCGCTTTCTGCGCCGGGGACTGAGCGATTGCCGCTGCCGCGCCCGCCGCCGCGCAAATCGCGACTGCGGAAAGATAGCTGACGACACGTTTTTCATAAGCACCCTCCTGTAAGGTGTTGTGACGGGCGGCTTCGGTGAATCGAGCCGTGCCCTTCACGGTATTGTACCAAACAAACCGCCTTCTGGTTCCCACCATTCCAGCGATACGAAAATTTTCGTATCAAGCCGCTGCCGGTACCCGATTGCCGGCATTGCTTTTTGCCGACCCCTGTGGTAGAATTGGGGACAACGCGGAGAGGTGGCTGAGTGGTCGAAAGCGGCCGCCTGCTAAGCGGTTGTAGGAGTTTAAATCCCTACCCCGGGTTCGAATCCCGGCCTCTCCGTATTCGGCCACGCGGCGGAGAATGCGCTCTTCCTGGTGCGCTGCTCTCCGCCGCGTGGCGTTTTATCACTAACCCAGGCAGATGCCCGCCGCCGCCCGCGCCGTGGGCACAGGAGGGACAAATTCTGCCGATGTAGCACTGCTTTCGCTTTCCGCTTTCCCCTGTGTTTGAAATCGCCCGCTCTGCTCGTGCTGTGCGGTCTGCTTGCCGTACCGGGTCGATGCCCGGCCGGGCCGCCTTCCCAGCAGTACCTGGCGGCGCGGCGCAACTACCCGCCCCGGCCCGGTCCGACACTGAACAGGCGGCACAAAACCCGGATGCCTACCGGGGAATGACCCTGGAGATAACGGGGCAGTTGATCGGCATGGCCCGCACTTCGGAAGGCGCGTCGCTGATGCTTTCCACCGAGCGCAATGGCACGATCAACAAGCTTTCCATGAGCCTCCTGCCGCATTGGGTCCAGCCGGGAAGCTATCTGCGTGCGCTGGTCGTCGTCGCGGGAGCGCCACAGGCCGGAATGACCATCGGCCTGCCCGATCTGCTTGTCGTAGCGGTCGCCTCCGCTTCCGATGTTGCCGTTCTGGAAAGGCGCGAACAGAGCGCGCGTCAGACGGCGCGCACCAGCCCACAATCACGCTCCTTCCCCAAAGCCTCCGGCCCGCTTCCGCGCCGCGCCGCCGCCTCTGCCGCGTCGCCTCCGGGCACTTCGCGCCCCTGGCTGGACGCTCGTACGGCGCAGCTCAGCCGCTCGCTTTCTTCGGATGCCCGCGCGGTTTACGAGCCGTACCGCTACACATCCGGGGCAGCAATCGGCGTGTCGGAGCGCGATGTGGATGCTATCACCACCGATACTGCTGTTTTCCGAACGCTTGATGTGGACCCGCGTCTGGTGATCGCGCTTATCCTCGCCGAGTCTTCGTTTCGGCCCGGGTAACATCGCACAAGGGCGCGATGGGGCTGGGGCAGCTTTATGCCCGAAGAGGCCCGAAAGCTCGGGCTGAGCAACCCATACGATCCGGTGCAGAATATCGCCGGGGCCGTGTATCTGCTCAAAGGGCGGCTGGACAAGTATTCCGGCGGCGTGAGTAAGCAGGACCTGAAGATGCGCCATATCATACTTGCGCTGGCTTCCTACAACGCCGGAATGGGCGCGGTCAAAAGATACGGCGGCGTGCCTCCCTACCGGGAAACGAGGAACTACGTGAAGAAGGTCGAGAAGATTTATCGCGAGTTATGCGGTGGGGACGCCTCATGATCGCCTCGGTCCATGCCCTGGTCGGCGCGACTATCGGCAGGCTGTGCGGCTCACACGCGGCGGCGCTGGCGGCGGGAATCGTCAGCCATGCCGCCTGCGACGTGGTGCCGCACAAAGACCTGTCCCTGAAAGTCGAAGCGCCGCTGCTGGCCGCGACAATGACGCTTCTGGCCTGGCGCTGCGGGATCAAGTCACCGGAACTGGCCGGCGCGGTTGGCGCGGTGCTGCCGGACGTGGAAAACGGAGCGTGGATGATCGGCCTGATGCCGCGCGCGCGATAAGGTGCGCTTTCCCACCCATATCAGCGACGGTAAATATCACGGACGGGAAACCGAATCCGCTCTGCCTCAGGCCATTCTTGCCGCTGCCTGCGTTCTGTTTCTGATGCGCTCGTCCGCTAAAAAGCCATAACTTTCGTTAAAACCACTTGATCCGCTTGAAGTAAACCGCCAGCCCCTGCGACAGCCACCATCGAACCCAGGGCGAAATAATAGCCGTAGCGTGTGTTCAACTCCGGCATATTCTTGAAATTCATGCCGTAGATGCCCGAAATCAGCGCGGCGCTCATTAAAATAGTGGAGATGCCGGTGAGCGTCTTCATGACCTGGTTCAGCCGGTTGTTCGTCTGCGCCATCATCGCATCCATCACGCCGGTCAAAATATCCCGGTGCAGGTCTACCTGCTCGACCAGGCGCAGCGTGTGGTCATATACGTCCTGGAAATAGACTCGCGTCGGCGCTGAAACGAGCGGCTGATCGGCGCGCAGAATCTGGTTCAGCACGTCGCGCATCGGGGCGACTGCCTGGCGCAGCAGAAGCAGATGCTTTTTGAGGGGACAGCGCAGGCTTCAGATCGATCTCCGGGTTGGTTTCGTAGATGGCTGTCTCCAGTTCGTCTATTTCGCCGTCTATCTTGTCCATCGCCGGGAAATAGTCATCCACAATGGCATCCAGCAGCAGGTACAGTAGAAACGCCGGGTCGCCGGGTATCTGTTCCGGGTGCTTTTCCCAGCGCGCCCGCGTCTCCGCTACCGGGCCGCATTTGCCGTCATGAACCGTCACCAGGAAGTTGGGGCCGAGGAAGATGTCCAGTTCCTCGGTGGCGTCGTTCATGTCATCGGTGATTCCTTGACGCCGGACCAGGGGCGCGCCGTCAAAACAGATAACCGTCATAAGCGTCCAGCTTGGGACGCTGCTGCTGCTTTTGTGCGTCCTCCATTGCCAGTGGGTGAAAATCGAACTCGCGGGCAAGCACCTCCCAATCGTGCTCATCCGGCGCGCTTACATCCACCCAGAGCACCTTTGCTGTCTCGCACCAGATTGCCGATCTGCTCCGGCGGCACGTTGCAGCGCGTTTTCTTCTCCTGACACGTCTACGCTGATCATGCGTCTATTATACACGCGGCGCGAACCGGGAAAGGGTATAATGCACTGTCGCGCCGTTTCGTCGTCTCCTGCCTGTACGGTAAGGGAGAGCCGAGCGGAAGGGCCGAACTTATACCAATGTCCACAGACCCAAGTCATAGTACCGATGGTCGTCGAAGCCAGGCGTCACCCGGCGCGGTGTTTCGGCGGCGGCATCGCCCCTGACGTTTCCCCTTTGGCGGCGTCCGGCGGCGGTAACGCCGTCGTCCGCATCTGCCACGCGCGCTGATTTAACGCTCCTTCGACGCCCATTACGCACGCTGCCGGGCGCAAGCGCCTCTGCGGCTTGCACGGCTGCCTGTCGCGCGCCGAAGGAGTAGGAACGAATATGACCGTAGAAACGCGCGGAAACCTGGCGGAGCGCCTGCGGGCGGCCCTGCGTATACCCCACGGAACCGGCGGCGATCTGGCAATGACTGCCGCCCTGCGCGCGCAACACCCCGCCGATATTGCCGAGGCGATTGAAACGCTGGCCCGGCCCGAGGCGCTGGCCGTCTTCAACTGGATCGACAACGCCCGCGCGGCGGAGGTCCTGGACGAACTCGACCCCGAACTGACCGGCTATATTCTGGACAACGCCCCGCCGGGCCGCATCGCCGACCTGCTGGACCGCCTGCCGATGGACGATGCCGCCGAGGTGATCGCCGAGGCCAGCCCGGAGCAGCAGGAGACGCTTCTGGCCGACCTTTCTGCCCGCGCCCCTGAAGACGCCGAAGAAGTGCGCGAGCTTCTGGCGTACGAGGAGAACACGGCGGGCCGTTTGATGACCGACAAGTTCGTGCGCCTGTCGGGCGGCCTGACCGTGGAGCAGGCATTTGAGGCTATCCGTCATGCCGACCCCGACGTGGAGACACTGACCGACCTGTATGTCGTCGAGCCGCAGCCGGGGGGCGCGGAGCGTTTGGTCGGCGTGCTGTCGCTGCGGGAACTGGTGCGTGCGCGGCCCAATCAGACCATCAGCCAGATCATGACGCGCGAGCCGATTACCGTCTCCGTGGACACCGATCAGGAAGAGCTGGCGCGGCTTATCTCCAAGTACGACTTTCTGGCCCTGCCCGTCCTCGATAGAAACAGCATGCTTGCCGGCATCATCACCGTGGACGACGTGGTGGACGTGCTGGTAGAAGAGCAGACCGAGGACGTGCTGAAGCTGGGCGCGGTCACGGCCACGGAAACACCGTATCTGAGCACCGGCGTCGTCACCAATGTCCGTAACCGCTTTAGCTGGCTGCTTCTGTTGTTTGTCGCCTCGATGGGCACCGGCGCGGTGTCGCGGCAGTTCGAAGGCTCCATCGAAAAGGTAGCCGCCCTTTCGACCTTCATCCCGCTGCTCATCGGCACGGGCGGCAATGCGGGCGCGCAGGCGGTCATGACCGTCACCCGCGCGCTGGCGCTGGGCGAAGTGCGCTTCAGCGACTGGCTGCGCGTGCTGTGGCGCGAACTGCGGACGGGTCTGGCGCTCGGCGCGATCGTCGCCGTCGCGGGCTTCCTTTTTGTCTCGCTCATCTGGCACGAAGGCGCGCGCCTGGGACTGGTCATCGGCTTTTCGCTGATCGCCATCGTCATCTGGGCGAACATCGTCGGCGCGCTGCTGCCGCTCGCCGCCAAGCGCCTGGGCCTCGACCCGGCAGTCATGTCCGCCCCGTTCATCACGACCCTCGTAGACGCCACCGGCCTGCTAATGTACTTCCTGATCGCCAGTGCCCTGCTGCCGGAAATTTAAGCCATAATATGTTGAACGCCGTACTCAATCTTTGCACACTAACAGGAACAGGATAAGCGCTCGATTTACAATTTCCCAGAGTTACAGTTCATTTTCAACGAGAAGCTACCACAAGTGTCTACTGACATCATGAATAATCACGAAATTCAAAAGCCGAAACTCTTCATTAGCCACGCAACATCTGATGGCGAGTTCGCGATGGCAGTCCAGCAGGAGATCGAAAAAGTCTTTGCCAACGGGATAAGTGTCTTTTGCACAAGTTCTCCGGGAACAATTGCTGTTGGTAATGATTGGCTACAAGATATTGAAAGCAGGCTTAACGCTACACAAGCCGTCGTAGTTATCGTAACTCCTGTCTCAATAGAGAGGCCATGGCTCTGGTTTGAACTTGGAGCCACATGGTCAAAGGGAAGGAAGGGGGATTGTAGGATTTACCCAGTCTGTGCACCCGAGATTGACTTGGGAAGCTTGCCATCGCCTCTTGACAGGCTTCAGGCATTGTCTATGGGCAAGGTTGCTGATCTGAAAATGCTGTTTCAAGCTCTTATTGGTCAGTTCGGTTTTGGCAACATTTCGTCCTTTAAGGCTACCAATATCACTAAGCGAATTCCGAAATATAAGGATGTCAAAATTAAAGAGATCGATCTTAATGATAATGTTCTCTATTCTGGCCGCTATACTGGCTATTCGGACGAAGATTTGATGGAAGTGATAGACACTTTTCTTTTCGTAGATGACGACCGTAATTACCAAGAATACTTGTTGCTCCACCGCAATCGCGAGGATTTAATCCACAACGGAAAACTCTTACATTTTAAACAAATAGATCAGAAATTAGACCTTCCACCAGGAACTGCTAAACGACTTTTGATTTCAGTTGCGAAGCGTTATAACTTGGTTCCTGCGCAACAGACCGAAAATATCATCAGATTCAAAGTGGCTCCCAGGCATAAAAACCTCTAATAATACTCTGTCCCGGATGCACAAGCCGCCCTCCAACCCGCCGTTTGTACTACTACTTTTAACGTCAGTAAACTCGGTCATTAGGCCGCACCTGTGACTGGGCCGCTCCCTGATTGTGGAGTGTTAGGTATATCATTGCAAAGTTTAGAAACGTCTTTCCTTTTGCCACCAGAGCCTATTCTTAAGCTGGGCGTGCGTGATTTACTACCCCAGATAGACACAGTTATCTTTGATATGGATGGGGTGCTGCTGGACATCAGCGGCTCCATTCGGCAGGTGAACTGTCTGGTCATTCCCACTTTTCTGCGGACGCTGCCCGGCTGGAGCGCACCCGACGATCTGCTGACCTCGGAAGACATTGAGCGGTTCAAGCGCGCGGGCGGCTTCAACGACGACTGGGACTTGTCCGTTGCGCTCGTGCTGCTGTACCTGTTCAAGGCCGTTAGACATGGCACACGCGACGCTGCGCGCCTGCATGCGCTGCCGCCGACGATAGCCGATTTCACCGGGGCGGTTGCGGCGCGCGGCGGCTGGCTGGCGGCGGCAGAAGCGATTGTCTTCGAGCAGACCACGGCGGGGCAGGCGGCGGCGATTCGCGCGGAGTGGGATCAGCCGCGTATCCTGCGGCTCTTCCAGGAGCTATGGGCGGGCGATCTTTCCCCGCGTATCTACGGCTTCGCACCCACCGTCAACCCCGGCCCCGGCAAAATCCGCGACGACCGGCCTTTGATAGACCTGAATCGCCTGCCGCTAAATAAGAAATTTGCCGTGCTGACGGGGCGGACGCTGACCGAGGCCGAGGTCGGACTGGAGATGGTGGGGCTTCAGGACGTTATCGCGCTCCCGGCGCAGGGAATCACCAAGGACGACGGTTTTTATAAGCCGGAGCCGTGGGGGATGCGCGCGCTGCTGACGCGCCTGGAGTCACGGGCTGCACTCTATATCGGCGATGCGCTCGATGATTTGCGAACGGTGCTGGCTTTCCGCACGCTGCCCGAAGCCGCCAACCTGACGCTTCTTTCCGCGCAAGTGCTGACCGGCACGGCGGGACCGGATGCCGCCGTTCTTTTCGCGGACGCCGATATTCTCGCCGCCGATGTGAACGCGGTGCTGGGCCTGCTGGACTGACGCCATGCCGAATGCCGCCCCTGCTGCTTCCCCATCCAAAAGCCACACCTGGCACGATGAATGGCAGGACCTGATGCGCGGCATCGGCGGCGCGGCCATTATCGGTACTCCGCTGGTGTACACGATGGAGATGTGGCAGTTAGCGACGCTGTTGCGCCCCCGTACCGTGCTCGTGCTCGCGCTTCTAATAATTATTGTCAATATCGGCTACAACTACGTGTCCGGGTTCCGCGAGGACAGCGGCCTGCGGGATGCGGTCTTGGACGCCGTGGAATCGTATGCGCTGGGCGCAGTTTTCGCGCTCGTTCTGCTTGTCCTGCTGCGTATTGTGGACAGTTCCACGCCGCTTATCGACATCGCCTGTAAAACGGCTGTGGAGGCGCTGCCGCTTTCGCTGGGTATCAGTATCGCCAACACGCAGTTTCGTGGGGGCGAAGACGGGGCAGCACCGGGTTCCCAGGATGAACGGGTGAGGCATCATCCCGTGCTGGTGGACGCGGGAATTACCGTGGCGGGCTCGCTCATCTTTGCCTTCAATGTCGCGCCGACCGAAGAGATCATGCTGCTGGCGACGCGCGCCACCTGGGTTCATCTGATCGCGATTATCGTCTTTTCTCTTCTGCTCTCCTACGGTATCATTTTCGTCGCGGAGTTTTCCGGGATTCAGGAGCGGCGCGGCGCGAAGGGACTGCTGCAAAGGCCGGTGGGCGAGACGGCGCTGGGTTACGTGCTCGCGCTGGCTGTTGCTCTGGGCCTGGTGTATGCCTTTCATGACGTTACTTTTGCCGATTCTCCCTACACAACCGTCGCCGCAATGGTGGTTCTGGGACTTCCCGCGACTATCGGCGGCGCGGCAGGCCGCCTGCTCGTTTAATTGTTATGACACAGACGCGCGAACAAGCGAAGACCGGGGACACCGCCGACGAGCGGCAGGAAAGCGGCGGCGACAGCACCAGCCAGCAGCGCCATAGCCTGCCGGAACGGGTGACGCTGTTTCTTTCCGTGGCGGTCGTGCTGGGCTTGATCGGCTATATCGGCTGGCACGGCCTTTTCGTGGCAAAAGGGCCGCCGATGATCGAGCCGCGTGTTCTGGTGAAAAAAGCCGTGGAGCGGGGCGGGCAGTGGCTGGTTCCTATCGAGGTGAAGAACCTTTCCGATCTGCCGCTGGAGGAGGTCAATGTCGCGGTTGAGATGATGACGCGGGAAGGGGAAAAGACGGAAATCACCCTGACCTCGCCCTACCTGCCGGAGCGGGGCAGCGAGGAGATGATTGTCGTGAGTGAACTGCCGCCCGCACAGGCGAAACTGCGAGCGACCGTCGAGAGTTTTAAGGCACAACGCAGTTCGTCCGGGTATTAACCCTGGCGGCTGCACCAGAGCAGAGGACGCCCCGTCCCTAAAGGAACGGGCTGTCTGGTGGGGAGAAGCCGCATAAATGCGGCTGAACCCCCTGAAGGGGACGTTAATAGCCAATAGGCATTACCCAGCCCCATTGATAGGGCTTTTCTTCCCACAACAGCCCGTTCCTTTAGGGACGGGGCGAGAGGTCACTTCAACTGGCGTGTGGCATCGAGAGCCTCGTCGCGCGAATCTACGTCCGGCTTGGCAATGGGAATCTGGCCGCCGTCAGTGGCGAGGTCATCGCCCAGAAGCCGCTCATCCGCGTTCATCGGGTCCGCCGCTGTGTCATCCGATAGGCTGAAAGCGGTGATGTCGTCCTCCTCGTCATCAGCCATCAGGTTCGGGTTCAGGGCGTCCCCGGCTTCGGTTTCGTCGTTTGCCGGGTTGATCGCCGCGCCGACATTGGCGGCGGCGCGCGGGTCCAGCTCTTCCGGCTCGATGATCTGGAAGCCGTCGCCGCCCAGGTCCTGCGGCAGGTGCGTGCCCAGCCCGCGTATCGCGCCGGTCACGGTACCGGTAATATCGGTCGCGCGGCCCGTTCCACCACTGTCACCGATAAACTCATCGTCGCCGCCCATTCCCGTGTTCGGGTCCGGGTCGGTCTCGTTCATCGAATCCACCACGTCCGCACGCGTCATATAGGAAGCGTCGTCCTCATCATCGGCGGGGGAAGAGGTGCGAGCGTCGCCGTCAAAGTCGGTGATGTCGTCCAGGGTCGGCTCGCGGCGGCGTTTCTTGTGCGGAAACGTCAGCGCCTCACTCACATCCAGATTGTCCAGGTCTTCCTGATCCTCGCCGTCCAATTCCGGCGTGCCCTGCGCCTGGTTTTCGCGCGCATCGATCAGATCGGAAAGCGTGCGTATCTCCGCGCCGCTCTGCATCAGCGGATGATTCGGCGGAGGCATATCCTGAGGTTTAAGGTCCTGGTCCATAGCAGGGATTCTCCTTGTGGTTTTACTGGCTCGTTTATACCCGTCGCGAATAAGGGTTTACCCCAACGCGCTTTGGGTAAAGCCCACTGCACGCAATTGTGCGGGGAGATAGGTAAATGAAACTTTTGGACGGCAGGGTGGCATTCATAACCGGCGGAGCGAGCGGTATCGGCGAGGGCGCGGCGCGGCGATTCGCGCAGGAGGGGGCGAAGGTCTGCTTGGCGGATATGCAGCCCGACGTAGGTGAGAAAGTACGGGCCGAGATAGAAAAAGCAAAAGGCGAGGCGTTGTTCGTAAAATGCGACGTGTCGCAGCCCACTGAGGTCAAGCAGGCTATCGATGCGGCGGTGGAGCGTTTCGGGAAGCTGGACATCGTGTTCGCCAATGCCGGAATCAACGGCATGTGGGCGCCCATCGACGAGTTGCAGCCGGACGAATGGGACAAGACTATCGACATTAACCTGAAGGGAACCTATTTAACGCTGCACTACGCCCTTCCGCATTTGAAGGCGGGCGGAGGCGGCAGCGTCATTATCACCAGCAGCGTGAACGGCAACCGGACGTTCAGTTCGGTGGGGGCTGCGGCGTACAGCACCAGCAAGGCGGGGCAGGTGGCCTTTATGAAGATGGCCGCGTTGGAGCTGGGCCGGTTCAATATTCGTGTCAACGCCGTCTGCCCCGGCGCGATCCACACCAATATCGGCGAGCGGACCTACCGTCGCAATACCGAAGAGATCGCAATCAACTTCGAGCTTCCCGAAGGCTCCCCGGCACTGAACGAGGGGCAGGGCGAGCCGATTGATGTCGCCGATACCTGCCTGTTCCTGGCGTCCGATCTGTCGCGCCACGTTTCCGGCGTGGACATCTACGTGGACGGCGGCGCGTCGTTGCTGCGGTAAAAGGGTTTGAGAAGCCCCCTGGTTCACACAGGTGTGAACCAGGGAGGCAGAGAGCTACCAGGCGGTCTTGATCTCGATATTGGCCTGGGCCTCATCAGGGGCGTCTTTGGGCGTTACTGTATCCCCGGTGCGTTCTATCCAGCGGGCGGCCAACTCCACCTGGGTTGCGCCGCCCTCCGGCTGGAACTGGTAGGCTAAAATATAGGTTTCCGTTCCGCACAGCTTGTCACCGGCAAGAACAGCCTCATTTAGATACGAAACCTCGTAGGCGGTGACGCTGCTGGCCGGGCTGACAAGGGAGAAGGCGGTCGTACGGGTAGTGGTGTCTTTTGCCTCATCCTTTGCCGTGCGGTACTCGGCGGAAAGCATGCCGCCATCGCCGAACCCGGCGACATAAGCAACGGATTCCGCCTGCCGCTTTTCGATGCTGCCATCCGGCTTTTCGGGGTTGGAAAGGAAGCTGTACGTGATTTTGTGGCCGCGAACGATCCGGTAGTTGACGTTCCAGGCGCGCATCAGGAGCGATTCGGCCCCTTTCGGGGTAACGACTCGCTTCATCCTGTACAGGCCGCTCACCAGAAGATGACGGCGGCTGTCCGAGGTAAAGCGGATTCCCTTGCTCAGTGTCGGCAGACCCTCTGCGGTCAGCCCGTCGGCATAATCGAGCGCGACCCGCTGCGCGCCTATCAGGCCCTCGAAAGTGAGGCTGTGGGTTTTCCCACCCGCAGCGCCGTCGCCCGCCGTTTCCTCGTTTCGGACACCCGCCTTGATCTTGTCGCTGCCGAACGCGAAGGTTATAGCTCCCTTTTGCAGCGGGCCGAGGGCCAGAAAACGAGTAGGGGTGACGGTAATCTCCTGGCGGGCGCGCTCGGCGCTCACGTCGAGCCGATTGTCATAATCCAGGTTCTTCAGCGCGATCTGAAACAGCCCGGCGCTGCCGTTGATAGTCAGCTCGCTTCCGATCTCATCACGCTCCAGTTTGGTTTTGGGGTCCCGGTCGGTGCGGTCGAAGGCGGTATAGGCGGCCTTCCAGCCGGCCATCAAAGCCACTTTGCCCAGCAGGCTGTAGTTCTTTTCGGACTTCAGCGCGCCCATCTGCGCGCGGCGGATTTCCAGCCCCTCAGTACGCAGTGACAGGCCGCCCAGGCCGAGGCCGCCGCTCCATTTCTCGGTGACTTCAGAAGCCTTTTTGTCGCCGAGCACGGCCCGCCGCTCCCCGGAAGCGAACAGTGGCCCGGCGGGGTCGGTGGCGAACGAAGCGAACTCGGTGCGCTTTTCCGTTTTCTTGCCTTTTGCATCCCGGACAGCGGTCCGGTCGAGCGACTGACGGTATCGGTAGCCGCGCCCCAGCGCCAGCGCCCAGCTTTCTTTGCTGCTCTCGGTGCGCGCCTCACCCTGCGCTGCGGTGTCGGAGGAAAAGGCATAGGAGGCGAGCGCGCTCCGGCTGAACTGCAAAGCGGCGTCGGAAACGAAGATGTCGTGGCGGCGTTCGGGCGCACCGTCGCGCCGGGTGACGGCGCTTTTGCTTTCCAGGTTCAGCCGAAAAGGCCCGCTGGCGTTTGTCTTCAGGCCCAGAATCGTCGTCGCCGAATCGGTCGCCGTGGTCTTGCCTTTGTCGGTTTCGTTCACGGCCAGGGTTTCGCGCAGGCCGCGCAGCGAAAGGCCGAAGCCGCCGCCGTTCCGTCTGCCGAGCAGCGCCGCGCCGCCGAAGCGAGTCAGGTTCTCACTTTTTTCTTTTCCGTCCACCGCGACCGTGGTCACCAGCTTCGAAGAATACAGCAGAGAAGCGGCGGCTTTCGGGTCGGTCGCGAAATCGTAGGCGCGCGTCGAAACTTCGCTCGTCTTGCCGTTTTCCGTCTTCTTTGCCGTTTCGCTCAGGGCGGTCAAAGACAGGCTACGGCCCGGTGTCAGCGAAAACAGCAGGCGCGAATTCTTCTGGCTGTTCTTGTTCTGGGTCAGATCGAGCAGGCTGCCCTCCATCTGGAATGTCCGTCCCAGCGTCCATTTCGCGGCCATGTCCCGCTTCTTCGCGCCCTTGAGCTTCGCCAGCGCGTCTTTGTCCGCATCGGCCAGATCGGCGAAGCGGGAAAACGCGGAATCGACGCTCAGATAGTTCGCGCTGAAGGAGAGGCCGTTACTCTTGAGAGAAAGATTCTGGCGGGTGATGCCGTCTTTGCCCGCTGTCAGGTTACTGTGCGAGAACCGGAGCATTCCGGAGCCGCCGATGCCGACATTCCCCGTCAGGCCGAGCCGCTGGATGCCGCGCTCTTTTTCCAGACGCGCCAGATCCGCCTCCGATGCGGCCTTTGCCCCCCGAAGCGCGGAAAAGTTTTTAAACCCTGCGGAAACGTCCTGAAACGACAGGGCAAGCCGGGACTTGCTGCCGCCCAGCGTCAGCTTCTGGTCGATAAGGTGCCCACCTGCGGTCTTCCCACCACTCGTTTTTTGGCCGGGCGCACCTGGCAGCAGCGAGCGCGCCTGCGTGCCCATGCTTCCGGTCGCCAGGTACAGCAGCCCCGCCAGGCCCGTGCCGCTGTCACTGGATGTTTCCGTCCGCAGTCCCAGAAGCGGCGAGGCGGTCACGCCGTCGTCCGTGCGGGTAAGGCCGAGCGCGAAGCCGAGGCTGCCGCCGTTAAAGGCGGAACCCTGGAACGACAGCAGGGGAATCGCCGCCGTTCCTTTACCTCCCGGCGCGGCGGCGGAAGCGGGCAGATAGCGATAACGCACGACAATGGCCTGATCTACACGAACCGGCTGTGCCATCGTCAGCGTGCCGGTGGCGGCTTCGAGCGTATAGCCGGTTCCGGGCGAAAGCCGCGCGCCGTTGACGGTAACGGTCACGGACGACGCGATAACGTTGCCGTGGGTTAAAACGTAGCCCAGGCGCGTGCTGTTTCCGGGGAGCAGGTCCTCGCCGCGCGCTGCGTCCAGAAGGGCGCGCGCCGGAGGAAGGGGCCTGGAGGCAGAAGCGGGATCGGAAGTCGGCGCGTTAACGGGTGACGCGAAGCCGCTGATGACGGAAAGCCCATTTTGCGCCTGCGCCGCGCCTTCGGGCAATAGCGCCGCCGCTGCCACGTACAGAGCAGTATGGTTGGGGAAAGCTCTTCCCATTTCGCCTGCCTCGGATTCTTTTAAATCGGTTTAACAGCCAAACGCGAAACTGCAACGGCGCAGGCTTTGCCTTGCACTTTCCCGCTCGCACCGATAGTGCACATCATTTCGGGCCGCGTCGCTTGTTGTTTGTGATAATACCCGGCTGTAAAGGTTTCGCGTATCCCTAAAAGTTTGTGCCCATAGCACAGCTCTCGCCGGTATATTCGGACGAAGTGGTGCTGCTCCTCAGAGGGGCTGCTTCGTTTGCTCCTATAAGTTCAGAACAAATCGGGCGTATTGGGTACAATGCAACGGCGGAAACAACCCGTCGGCTGGCGCGGTCTGTATTGTGCAGGCGTCGCCGTGGATGAAAGACATGCGCGGGGCAACAAAACAAGAAATACGCCTGCGGCCTTTGGATACACATGCCGCGGGGGGATACCTCGTCGCCTCGGCTCTTGTCGCAATCACCACCGTAGTCCTGATTTTCGTGCAGGGCTATCTTTCCACCGTTTCCGGGGAACGCATTCGCACCTTCGGGATCGTCTTTCTTCTTTCGGTCGCCTTTGTCACCTACCGGTGGGGAATCCGGCAGGGAGTTTTCGCCCTTCTTCTTTCCCTGCTTTCATCGGCCTTCTTTTTGATGCAGCCGCGCTTCTCGCTGCGGGTGGACGATCCCCGTGACGGAGCCGAGGTTATCGTTACCTTCGTTGTCGGCAGCGTCATTCTGCTTTCCCTGCATGGGCTGCGGCGGGAAAGGGAGCGAGCCGATGCGCTTGTGGCCGCTTCGCGGGAGGCGCAGGCCGCGCTTCAAGCGAGCGAGGAGATTTTCCGCCTGATGGTGGCGGGCGTACAGGACTACGCGATCTTCATGCTCGACCCCGAGGGGCATATAGTCACCTGGAATGCCGGAGCCGAACGTATCAAAGGCTGGCGCGCCGACGAGATCATCGGAAAGCACTTCTCCGTTTTTTATCCGCCGGATGATGCCCAGAGCGGCAGGCCCCGGCAGGAATTGGAAACGGCAACCGCGCAGGGGCAATACCGGGAAGAGGGCTGGCGGGTACGAAAGGACGGGTCCCGCTTTATCGCCGACGTTGTGCTCACCGCGCTGAAGAGCGACGACGGAAGCCTGCGCGGCTTTTCCAAAGTGACCCGTGATATTACCGGGCGTAAACAGGCGGAGCAGGAGATACGGCAGCTTAACGAGAGCCTGGAGCAGCGGGTGGCGGAGCGCACGGCACAGCTGGAAGAGACGAACCAGGAGATGGAGTCGTTTTCGTACACGGTTTCCCATGACCTGCGCGCCCCGCTTCGGGCCATCCAGGGCTTCGGGCAGGCGCTGGAGGAGGATCATGGCGACGAGCTAAGTCCGCAGGCCCACGGCTATCTCCGGCGGATGATCACCGCCGCCGGGCGCATGGATACGCTGATCAACGACCTGCTGGCCTACAGCCGCCTTTCCCGCGCCGAACTTTCCCCGGAACCGGTGCCGCTGACCGCGGCTGTCCGGGACGCGCTCGATCAGGTAGAAGCCCAAATCCGGGAGCGCAGCGCGCGTATCGACGTGCAGGAGCCGCTGCCAGGGGTGAGGGGGCATCGCGCTACGCTGGTTCAGGTGCTGGCTAACCTCGTCGGCAACGCCGTCAAGTTTGTGCCGGACGGCGCGCAGCCGCAGGTGCGGGTGTTCGCGGAAAAGGAGGACGGCTGGGTACGATTGTGGGTGGAAGACAACGGCATCGGCATCGCGCCGGAACACCATGAGCGTATCTTCCGTGTCTTCGAGCGTCTGCATGGCATGGATACCTACGCCGGTACGGGAATCGGGCTTGCCATTGTGCGCAAAGGGATGGAGCGCATGGGGGGCACGGCAGGCGTGGTATCCGAAGCGGGGCGTGGAAGCCGATTCTGGGTAAGACTGCGAGAAGAACCGGATAAATGAGCAGCCCAGTGACAGCAGCGGAGAACCGAGTCTTGCTGGTGGACGACAACCCCGACGATGTCTTCCTGATCGAACGCGCCTTTCGGCGGGCGAATATGAGTGCGCCTTTCGCCGTCAGCGATGGGGAAGAAGCGGTGTCTTACCTGGCCGGAGAAGGGGCCTATGCGGACCGGCAGCGCCACCCGCTGCCCGCGCTGATGCTGCTCGATTTGAAGCTGCCGCGCCTGAGCGGCCTGGAGGTGCTGCGCTGGCTCCGGGAACAGCCGGGCCTGAGCCGCCTTCCCGTCGTGGTGCTGACCTCCTCGCGCGAAAATGCCGATATAAACCTGGCCTATGATCTGTGCGCGAACTCCTATCTGGTGAAACCGGTTTCTCCCGACGCCCTGCAGGAAATGATAAACACCCTCGACCTGTACTGGGCGCGTATCAATCAGAAGCCGGAGCTATCCCGGCCCTAATCCACTTTGTTCTCGATGGCAGACCATGAAATCGATGATAAACCATCCGCTGCGTTGTCTCATCGTGGATGACAACCCGGATGACCGCACGCTTACCCGCCGCGCCCTGTCCAACGAATTTCCCCATCTGGAGGCGGAAGAGATTACGGAAGCGCAAGCTCTGGAGCAGGCGCTGGAGGCGGGAAATTTCGATCTGGTGGTGACGGATTATCGGATTGGCTGGACGGACGGCCTTCAGGTGCTGCGTGCGGTCAAATCCCGGTACCCGGAGCACCCGGTTGTTATGTTCACCAATACCGGCACCGAAGAGACCGCCGTCGAGGCGATGAAGTCCGGGCTGGACGATTACGTTATCAAGTCCCCGAAGCATTTCATCCGTCTGCCCATTGCCGTACGGGCGGCCTGGGAACGGGCCGAGGCGCGGCGGCAATCGGCCCTGATGGAGGTCCGTCTGCAAGGGCTGCTGAACCGCGTGAACGTCGGCGTGTTTCGCTGCACGCTGGAGGGTATCCTGCTGGAGTGCAATCCGGCGTTTCTGCGCCTGCTGAATATCGCCGACGCGGAGCAGATCAAGGGGACCGATTTCTATACGCGCTATTTCCCGACGCAGGACCGGCAGGAGCTATTGAACCGGCTGCGGCAAAGCGGCATGCCCGTGGAGCGTGACGCTGAGGTGCGCCGCGATGACAACAGCCTGATCTGGGTGACACTGAACGAAACCGTGGGTCAGGTGGATGGAAACGCTATCATCGATGGTTTGATGGAGGATGCCACCGCCCGCAGGCGCGCCCAGGAAGTGACGGCCTGGCAGCGCGATTTCGTTAAAGAGGTGCTGTTCAGTGTGACCGAGGGACGGCTGAACCTGTGCGACAGCGCCTCGGATCTGCCCGTGCGCCTTCTGCCTGCCTCCGAGCCGATAGAACTTACCCGCCCGACCCTGCGCCATCTGCGTCACGCCGCTCGAAGGGCGGCCTCCGCCCAGGGGCATCCCCCGGAGCGGTGCCATGATCTGGAAACCGCCGTGGGCGAAGCGGCCATGAATGCGGTCGTTCATGCGGGGACCGGGCGGGGGGGCGTCTGCGCCGATGAATCGGGACTGGTTCAGGTGTGGATCGAGGACGCAGGCGCAGGCATAGACGTGGGACGGCTGCACCGGGCGACGCTGGAAAAGGGCTTTACGACGGCGGGCAGTCTGGGGCATGGTTTCTGGATGATACTCAATGTGGTGGACCGGGTGTGGCTGCTGACCGGCCCGGAAGGAACGACGGTCGTATTGGAGCAGGAACGTGTCGCGCCGGAACCGCCCTGGTAGCGATGCCGGGCTGCGTTTCAGTCGCGCGGCCAGGTAGCGATCAGGCGCTGGAGGGCGAGGGCATTCAGCAGCAGCGTTCCCGCCGCAAAAATCCAGAACTTTTCCAGTGGGCTGCCCAAAAAGAAGAACACCAGCCCGACGATGGCGTTTATTTCAAAAACGGCCAGCATGACGATCAATCCGGTCTGAATCCGGCTCCATGTTGGGCGTGTCTGCTCACCCCAGCGTGCCTCATCGCCGCCGCCGCTGCCGCTTCCACGCAGTGCGATCCGGCTGTACAACTGCCACCCGAGTGCAAGCAGAATCAGCGGCAAAACATAGGGGAGAAAGGCCAGCGACCCCGCCAGGTAATCCGTGAGCGGCATTTCCCGCCGACCCGCCCGGCCCTGCGCTATAGTGAAGGCCAGGAAGCCGTAGATAGCCACGGAAAAGGTCATGGCAGACCAGACAATCAGCACGGTAACGCGCGAAGGCGTCATCGGGTTTAACCTCTTAGGGAGCGTTTTCTTCCGTGGGAAAGCGTCCGGCGCGCACATCGTCGGCATATTCATTCAGAGCTTCGCGGATAAGGCGGCCCGCTTCCGCATAACGGCGCGCGTGGCGCAGAACCGGCGCTTCTTCCGATAGGCCCACCAGATCGTGAAACACCTGCACCTGACCATCACAATAGGGGCCTGCCCCGATGCCGATAGTCGGGACGGGGACAGCTTCGGTGACGCGGCGGGCGAGCGCGGCGGGGATGACTTCCAGCACAAGGGCGAAGACACCCGCCGCTGCGAGCGCCTCGGCGTCGTGGAGCAGCGCGTCGGCGGCGGCGTTGGATTTTCCCTGCGCCCGGAAGCCCCCGAACCGGTGGACGGACTGCGGCGTCATCCCCAGATGCCCCATCACCGGCACGCCAATGTCCACGATACGGCGCACGGTTTCCGTCATCGCCTCTGCGCCGCCTTCCAATTTCACCGCCTGCGCTCCTCCCTCGGCAGCCAGCCGTGCGGCGTTGCGGACGCCGTCTTCCACGGAGATACCATACGTCCCAAAGGGAAGGTCGGCCACCAGCAAAGCATGGCGCGCGCCGCGCGCTATTGCGGGGGGCGTCGGTTCGGCGTCGGGGCAATCGGCCTGGGGAGAGGTCAGGCCGCGCGCCGCCGCCTGCGTGTGGCGCAGAACGTCGTCCAGCGTTACCGGCAGAGTGGTATCGTGCCCCAGCATCACCATGCCGAGCGAGTCGCCGACGAGAATGGCATCGACACCCGCCGTATCGGCAAGGCGTGCCTGCGCGGAATCGTAGGCCGTGACCATGACGATAGGGCGCTTTTCCGCCTTGCGCCGAAGAAGAAGCGGAGCCGTAACGCGATCTGCAATGGGCATGATGATCCCATTGTACCCGCAGAGAGGTTCCCTCCCCCGATATTACGGGGGAGGGGAAACGAGGCTAATTCAGAACCAGAACCTTGACACGGCGACGTCCGAAGCGACGGGCCTCTCTACCGGAGTTGTAACCGAGGTCAATGCGCGCACCCTTGATTGCGCCGCCCGTATCACCCGCCACGGCGTAACCGTAGCCCTCGATGTACAGGCGCGTGCCCAGCGGAATGAAGCGCGGGTCCACGGCAACCACACCGTATCCGGCCCGCAGGCCCGATGCCGTCCGACCGGCCCAGCCACCATTCTCATCCGCTCCGGGACCGTAGGCGGTCGCCGACATTGTAATTACGCGCCGTCCGGCAAAGTAGCCGCGCGAAGCAAGGATTCCCCGCGCGCCGACCAGAGCTACCTGCGTGCGCGGTTTCGTCGCGGTTTCGGCAACCTTCACACGCGACACCAGCCTGCCGTCCTTATAGGTCTCCTTGAACGTTTTTATCCGCTCGCCTTTTACACCGGCCATAAGGATCTTCTGCGTCCCGGCCCGCAGCGAGGGCGTGAAGCGCTGCCGTGTGGCGAAGGGAATAGACACGCGCTCAACGGCCTTTTTGGTTTCGATACGGGTGACGACGACCCGAAGGCCGTCTTTGAGCGGCGTGATAAGGGGAACGGAGCAGCGATCAAAAGCATAGAGCGGGATTTTTTGCTCCGTCAGCAGCGCGCCGACGGTACCGGTCAGGGTTTCCACCGTACGCGTCTCACCGTCCACAACAAGGATAATCTTGAGGGGAATGACGGCGGACGGCTGTTCTGTCGTGGCCGCCGGTGCGGTAACGGGTTCCGTGGCCGTCTGCTCGGTAGGTGTTGGCTCGGTAACGGTTTGGGCAGTGACGGTGGCACCGAAGAAGGTGCCAAAAAGAACGGCCAGTGCCAGGCCGCCCAGAGACTTCCGGGAGCGCGTGCACAACGCACGCAGATAGTGAAGGGGCAAAACAGCTTCCTTTTCGGCGGGGCGGCGCGGTATTTCTGATGAAACCGCCCTTCGCAGTCAGGAGCGAACGCAATTGTCCGCAACAGGCATGATTGCCTGCATCAGGAGTTTCGCCGTCCGGAAAAAGCCCATCATCGCGCTGTCTTCCGGGTGGGGCAAAACGTACGGAGTGTAACACATGAGAACACATCCGTCAACGGTTGGCTGATAAGCAGGCAGCATACTTTGTGAAAATAAACGGCAGAGAAACTACCGCGTTAACAGCAAATGATAAAGGAATTGGTGGCAAAAAAGCGGCTGCCGTGATAAAATATAAACACTTGTTTACCTCTATTCAACGGGCTGTGAACCAGCGGATTCCGGCGAAAGTGGCCGGGTAAGGAGAATGTTTTGGAAAAAGAAAAGGCGCTGGACCTGGCTTTATCGCAGATCGAAAAACAGTTCGGGCGTGGTTCGATCATGCGGCTGGGGCAGGCGCAAAAGCAGGATGTGTCCGTTGTCAGCAGCGGCACGCTGGCACTCGATATTGCGCTGGGCGTGGGCGGACTGCCGCGCGGGCGCATCACCGAAATCTACGGCCCGGAAGCGTCGGGCAAAACGACGCTGGGCCTGACGACGATTGCCGAGGCCCAGAAAAATGGCGGCATGGCCGCCTTTATCGACGCCGAACATGCGCTGGACCCGCAGTATGCGCGCGTGCTGGGTGTGGATGTGGAGCGTCTGCTGGTCGCGCAGCCGGGAACCGGTGAGGAGGCTCTGGAGATCACGGACGCGCTGGTTCGCTCCGGCGCGATTGATGTTATCGTGGTGGACTCGGTGGCGGCGCTGGTGCCCAAGGCGGAGATCGAAGGCGAGATGGGCGACAGCCATGTCGGCTTGCAGGCGCGTCTGATGAGCCAGGCGCTGCGGAAGCTGTCCGGCAACGTTTCCCGCGCAAACTGCGTCTGCATCTTTATCAACCAGCTTCGGGAAAAGATCGGGGTCATGTTCGGCAACCCGGAAACACAGCCGGGCGGGCGGGCGCTGAAGTTCTGGTCGTCGGTGCGGCTGGACGTGCGCCGTATCGAGACGCTGAAGCAGGGCACGGATATGGTCGGCAATCGAACACGGGTAAAAGTGGTCAAGAACAAGGTCGCGCCGCCGTTCAAGCAGGCGGAGTTTGATATCATGTTCGGTCACGGTATCTCCCGGTCGGGAGGAATCCTTGATTTGGGAGTGGAAATGGGCCTCGTCACGAAATCGGGCGCGTTTTTCTCGTGGGAAGACCAGGCCGGTACGCTTTTGCGTTTAGGGCAGGGCCGCGAAAACGCCAAAGAGTTTCTGGATTCCCGCCCCGACGTTGCGAATACGATTGAGGCGACGATTCGCGCGAAAGCGGGCGCAGGCGTCCCCGTGTCGGATATTGCGGCGGATGCGGCAGGCAGCAGCACCATAGCAGCGCCGTAGGAGCAAGCAGTCACTGTCGTTCGATAAAGACGGGGCGCGGTGAGTACCTCGGCAGCGCGTCCCCGGGTGTGGGATGAGGACACGGTTTAACGAGAAAGAGGATCAAAAATGGCCTTCAACCCAAAGCAGCACATGATGCGCGTGCAGGGGGGGCGGGAATATCTGCCGGTTTCGGCGCGGCTGATCTGGTTTCGTGAGGAACATCCGAACTGGGGCATTGTAACAGCGCCCGTCGAAATCAACATGGAAAAGCAGTACGCCATCTTTTCAGCATCGATCTTCAATGACGAAGGCAAGCTGATGGCAACGGCGACCAAGATGGAAAATGTACGCGGCTTCCCGGATTGGCTGGAAAAAGCCGAAACCGGGGCAGTTGGCCGCGCCCTGGCCTACTGTGGCTTTGGTACGCAGTTTGCGCCGGAACTGGAAGAAGGAAGTCGCCTGGCGGACGCGCCGTATGGCGGCATGGGCGGGGGCAACCGCCCGGCCACGGCAGGCGGACGCTACGGCAGCGGCAATGGCGGCGGCGGAGGAGGAAACTTCGGCGGCGGCGGCGGCAATATGCCCGCGCCGCCACGCAGCATGGAACGCGAAGCAGCCCCTGCCGCGCGCGACGAGGCACAGGATAGGCCCGCGCGTGCGCCGGAGCGTCCCGCAGGCGACGTTCGCCCCGCAGGCGACGCTCGCCCGGCACCGGCCCGACCGGCAACTGCGGCGTCCGCCGCGCCGCTGCGACCCCGTCCTGCGGCAGAAGATGACCTGCCGGAACCGGACGAGGACGACGACCCGTTCGCCGAACTGGATGAACCGGCTCCTGCCCGTTCCGCGGCTCCGCCTGCCCGGGCCGCCGCTGCGCGCGCCGCAGCGGTAAAGAACGAGGAGGGCGAAGCCGTGCTGACGACGGACAAGTGCTCGGAAGAGGGCTGCCCCGTCACACTGACGCCCAGCCAGGTCACCATGTCGATGACCAAATTCGGGCGGGCGCTTTGCCCACGGCATCAGCGGGACGCGACGCCCGCAACCGGCGGCGGCGGCGGCGCTGCTGCGAAGCGCGGTAAGCCCGAAATGGCCGATACGCTGCTGTAAGGGGTTATGTGGACTTAACCAAGCCCTCCGACCTCAGCCGCCTGCTCAAGGCGCACGGACTGCACCTGACCAAGCGGCTGGGGCAAAACTTCCTGACCGACCGGACACATCTTCTCCGGGTGGTGGAAACGGCATCCGTCAGCGCGATGGATGCCGTTTTCGAAATCGGGCCGGGCGCGGGAACACTGACCGTGGAATTGGCATCGCGCGCCGCCCGTGTGGTTTCCGTAGAACTGGATCGCGGATTGCTGCCGGTGCTGGCGGATGTTCTTGCCCCGTTTCCCAACACCACGGTTGTGCATGCCGACGCGCTGCGCCTCGATCTGCCCGCGTTCCTCAACGAGCATCTGGGAATCCTATCCGATACGGCGCGGGCGAAGGTAGTCGCGAATATCCCCTACAATATCACCTCGCCGCTGCTGACACGCCTGCTGGACAACAAGAGCCTGCTCACTTCCATAACGCTGATGGTGCAGAAAGAGGTGGCGCGGCGTCTTGCCGCCGCGCCCGGCTCGGATGAGTACGGCTCGTTTTCCGTATTCGCCCAGTTCCACGCAGTCGTATCGGTGGCGGGCATCGTGCCGCGCGGGGCGTTTTTTCCGCCGCCCAAGGTAGACTCCGCCATAGTCCATCTGATACCCCGCGCCGCGCCGCCGGTGGACGTACCCTCGGAAGATGCGTTTTTCCGCGTGTCGCGTGCGGCGTTCGGACAGCGGCGCAAAACCCTTGCCAATGCCCTGACGAACGCGGAGTCTCTTCCCTTCGAGCGCGAAACCGTGGCGGCGGCCCTGGCGGCGGCAGGTGTGGACGGGCAGCGGCGCGGCGAAACCCTGTCTCTGGACGAGATCGCCGCCGTGAGCCGCGCCCTGTTCGGCGCGGACGCTGCCACGTAAGCTATAAGAGCTACACGAGACGGGAAGCCGCATCACGGAGCAGGTCCTGGGCGAACCGCACGCCTGCCTCACGGATTGCCGTCTCCTGCTCTGTCTGGAGGGCGTGCAGAGTCGTCAAAAGCTCTTCCACCAGGTCCTGCTCCGCTTTTTCCCGCTGCGTCAGCAGATAGCGGGCGTCCCGCGCCGCTTCCCGCGCCGCGCGCAGCTTCAGCTCGATCTGCTCTACGCTCTGCTGGAGACGGATCAGCTTCGGCGACACCGTATCCGTGACTGCAGGCAGTCCCGCAGAAGTCGGCTCGGCAATCGGCGTCGGCGGTGGTGGCTGCTGGGCGGACTGTGCCTCGGCGGCGAGCACGACCAGGGCCTGCTGCGCTTCCTCATACTGCGGGTCTATATCCAGGGCAAGCTCGTATTGCCGCTTCGCCTCGGCAAGCCGCCCCAGCGCAAACAGCGAGTTTCCCAGATTGAAGTGGAGCCGGGCCTTGCCCGGCATCTGTAAAATAGCCGCGCGGAACGTCGCCACGGAGTCTTCGAAGCGTTCCAGCGCGAACTGGGCGATACCCAGGTGGCTCAGCGCCGGGCCGCGCACATTATCGGCATCCTCCGGACTGCGGGCGGCGCGCTCCAGATACGGAATCGCCTCTTCATAATTCTCCGCCTGGAACAGTTCCCGGCCAGTTGTCCAATCGTCGTTCATAATCCTCCTCGAAGCGGGCAGTGCTGCTGCATTGACAACCGCTCGCACCCGCTGTATAATACCGCATCAACACGCGCCTGTAGCTCAGCGGATAGAGCGTTTGCCTCCGGAGCAAAAGGCCAGGGGTTCGAGTCCCTTCAGGCGCACCATTTCCCCCTGTCAACACTCGCTGTTAGTTATTGTGGCTGGGAACCCGGTTTCGAGTAAGTGCCTTTACGCCTGAAAGCGTTTGCACTCCTTATTCTATACTCCAGTTTAATGCCGAATATCGGAACACCTTCTTTTCTGCACTGCCACACTGTGCCCTACGCCTCGTCTGCTATCTCCGCTACGCATTGACGCCGCCTTTCCTAAACGCTGGATTATCTTCAAGCACGGAACATCGCAGGAGAACTGCTGACCAAAGGCAAAATAGCCTTTATGAGACACATAAACGACTACCTGCGGCAAGTCGAAACTGCCTATGCCGCAGGCAACGCGACGGAGCACACACACCGGCCCGCCCTCAAAACGCTTATCGAATCGCTTGCCTCTGGTATCGTTGCCACCAATGAACCTAAGCGCGTCCGTTGCGGCGCTCCCGATTACATCATCACCAAAGGGCAGACGCCGCTTGGCTACGTCGAAGCCAAGGATGTCGGGGAACCACTGGACAAAATCGAGAGCGGCGAACAGATGGGCCGCTATCGGGAGTCACTGAGCAATCTCCTTCTGACCGACTATTTGGAGTTCCGCTGGTTCGTTGGCGGGACACACCGCGAAACGGTACGGCTCGCCAGTGTGGGGCCGGGCAAGAAATTGAAGCCGGAACCGGGCGGGGAAGAGAAAGTAGCGGCTCTGCTTAATGCCTTCCTTAGTTCCCAGATACCCACCGTCTCCAATCCCAGAGAACTTGCCGGACGCATGGCGGCATTGGCGCGGCTTATACGAGACACGGCGAAGCAGACGATGGCTGAGGACAAGGGTAGTGAACTGCACAGCCAGATGGAGGGCTTCCGCAGGACGCTGTTGCACGACCTGACCCCGGAACAGTTCGCCGATATGTACGCGCAGACGCTCTGTTACGGGCTGTTTGCCGCCCGGTGCAACGCCAAACCCGGCCAGAGTTTCAGCCGATTCCTTGCGCCCCGCCAGTTACCCAAGACCAACCCATTCCTGCGTAAGTTCTTCGACCACGTAGCCGGGGTTGAATTAGATGACGAGCCGCACGTCTGGGCAGTGGACGACTTGGCGAACCTCCTTGACCGCACGGATATAGAAGCCATTCTTAAAGACTTTGGCAAACGGACGCGCCAAGAAGACCCCGTAGTCCATTTCTATGAAACCTTTCTGGCCGCCTACGACCCGAAAATGCGCGAGGCACGAGGCGTCTACTACACGCCGGAGCCGGTTGTTTCCTATATCGTCCGCAGTGTTGACCATCTGCTGAAAACCGAGTTCAACCTGCCCGATGGTCTCGCCGACGCCGCAAAAGTGAAAGTTCAAAACATAAAGGGTGAGGAGAAGGAAGTACATCGCGTTCAGATACTGGACCCCGCGACAGGGACGGGAACCTTCCTGCATGGTGTCATTGACCAAATCCACGGGGGTTTCACCGGCAACAGAGGGATGTGGTCAGGCTATGTCCGAGACCACTTGCTCCCCCGCGTGTTCGGCTTCGAGTTGCTGATGGCTCCCTATGCCGTTGCGCACATGAAACTCGGCATTCAATTAAAAGAGATGGGCTATGACTTTGCCTCTGATGAACGGCTGGGCGTCTACCTGACAAACACGCTGGAAGAGGCTTTCGGAGCGGATACGCAGACGCTGTTTGCACAATGGGTGGTGGAAGAAGCGAACGCGGCGGGAGCGGTAAAGAGAGACGCGCCAGTCATGGTTGTTTTCGGCAATCCGCCATACGCAATTCAGTCGCAAAACCTTAGCGACGCTTCTCGCGCTTGGGTAGACGCTTATCGTTTCATGGACGGTGAGCGTATCAAGGAGCGGAATGCTCTTCAGTTCGAAAAAAATATTCAGAACGATTATGTTAAGTTCCTGCGATTCGCGCAATGGCATGTGGATAAAACGGGTTATGGTATCGTGGCTTTCGTCAACAGCCATGGTTATCTCGATAGCCCAACGCTTCGAGGGATGCGCCGCTCTTTGATGCAATCATTCGACAAGATATACGTAATGGATTTGCATGGAAATAGCGATAAGAAAGAACGCTCGCCAGACGGTAGAAAAGATGAGAACATTTTCGACATCCAAACAGGAGTTGTTGTAAACATTTTCGTCAAATTACCGGGTGACAATGTGCGAAGTGCAGTTGTTCACCATAGACATGTATGGGGTGAGCGAGAAGAGAAATATTCCGTTTTAAAACAGACGGATATTGGTTCTACTGCTTGGACAGTAATTGAACCACGACTACCCAACTATCTCTTTATTCCTCAGAGCACGGATGCACTCTCTGAATATGAGACTAACTGGCTACTGACGGACATTATGCCAGCCAATTCCATGGGCATCAAAACCAGTAGGGACCACGTCGTCTTAGATTTTGATAAACAGCCACTTCTGAATAGGGTGCGTCTGTTTCGAGATTCTTCTAACACGGACAGTGAAATTTGCCACGAGTTAAAAATGCCTCTAAAGAAAGGGTGGAATATATCGCAAGCGCGCAAGTCGCTTAAAGACGAGCAAGACCTGGACAAGCACATGAACATGGTGCTTTACCGCCCGTTCGACTATAGGTTTATCTTCTACCATGCATCCTTGGTGTTTAGCAGGGCCTTTCCTACTATGCGTCACATGCTTGCTGGGCAAAATCTTGGTTTAGTTACATCCCGGCAAACGCGCGACCAATGGGATGTCATGTGTACTCGTTCTCTTGCGGCGCATAAATCTGTTGCGGGTTACGATTGTAACTCTATGTTCCCCTTGTACACGTATCCGGAAAGTAACGAAACGGCGCATCTTTTCACTGCCGACAACCCTGCTACCACGCCGGGAGGAAGACGAGCGAACATTGAAGCGGCGTTCGCCACCGAAATTGGTAATCGGCTCGACATGACCTATATTCCAGATGGCAAAGGCGACCAACAGCAGACCTTCGGGCCAGAAGACGTATTCGATTATATGTACGCCGTCTTCCACAGCCCCACCTATCGGGGGCGCTACGCACAGTTTCTAAAGACTGGCTTCCCGCGCCTGCCGCTCACCAGCAAGCTCGCCACGCTGCAGGAGGAGAGCCTGTTCACGGGCGA
>JAUJOK010000021.1:65696-97279 GCA_030447685.1 Armatimonadaceae bacterium | reverse complement strand
AATGGTGGTGGTTTAAAAAATGTGCTACATCCACACACCCGCCGCGGGCGGGGGGCTCTTATAAGCCCTTCGGTTTTTGATTTAACTCCGGAACGGGCGCGGCGACGGGTGAAAACCCGTCGCCGCGTTTGTTTGTGAAATCTCGCGCTGCTCCCCTTGGCCGGTACCCAGGAGGGGTCGTGACAATAGGAGCGTTTGCACGGAAAGAACGGAAAGCATGAGTTTGAAATGGCAGTGTCAACCGAGCGGCGAGGGCTACTACACCCTTTCCGACGGCGTCAAGGTTCCGGTGCGGCTCTTTTTGAACGAGCAACTGCACGCCGAATCGGAAGAGGCCCTGTACGCGCAGGTGAAGACGGCGACCGAGTATCCGGGCGTCTTAGATGTCATCGTCACGCCGGATGCGCATGTCGGCAGCACGGTTCCGGTCGGCTGTGTTATCGCGACCGAGGGGACGCTGCTGCAAAGTCCGGTCGGGTTCGATATCGGCTGCGGGATTATGTGCTTCCGCTCCGATGTGCCACACACGAAGGGCTTGGACGATAAGCTGCGCCGCAAGTTTTCTGAAGAGGTGATGAAGCGCGTTGGCCTGGGGGTCGGGCAGCGCGGGAACTTCCACTTTACCGGCAGGGAGTTCCAGCAGATCATTCGGCAGGGGGCGGCGGCTTTGGGCTATGCGCGCGGCAACTCCGAGCGGGACTTTTTCAGCGTCGATGATAATTGGGACCCACCCGCGCGGGCCGTGGACCGGGGCATCGGGCAGCTTGGCAGCCTCGGCGGCGGGAACCATTTTATCGAGTTGCAGCACGACCAGGACGGGCATCTGTGGGTGATGGTGCACACGGGCAGCCGGGGCTTCGGGTATCAACTGGCGACGCACTATATCCATGCGGGGCGCGAAGAGCAGCAGAAGCGCGGGACGAAGGCGTATCTGGAGGCGACCTATTTCCTCCCCGATTCGCCGAACTGGGCGGGCTATCGGAATGCGGTCGCGGCGGGCGGCAACTACGCTATCGCCAACCGCCTGCTCATCTGGCAGCAGGTCGGTACGGCGTTTCGGCGCGTGTTCGGGCAGGAGCCGGAACTGGTATACGAGATCAGCCACAATCTCGCCCAGCAGGAGGTGATGCCCGACGGGCGCGAAGCGTGGATTCACCGCAAAGGGGCGACGCGCGCCTTTCCCGCCGGCCATCCTATGCTGGAAGGGACAAAGTGGGAGAAGACCGGCCACCCGGTCCTGATTCCCGGCTCAATGGGCGACACGTCCTATGTTCTCACTCCGAAGGCGGGCGCGGCGAAATCGCTGTTTTCCGTGAACCACGGCTGCGGGCGGCGCATGAGCCGGGGCGAGGCCAAGCAGCGCCTGACCCAGAGCGGCGTCAACAAGCAGATGAAGAAGCTGAACGTTCTCGTCAACGCGGGCGGCGATGTGCCCATCGATGAATCGCCGGATGTGTACAAGCCCGCCAAAGATGTTATCGCCGCCGTGGTGGACGCGGGTCTGGCCGAAGTGACCACGACGCTGACGCCGATTGCCAGCATCAAAGGCGTGGACTGAACGCAGCGGGCGTATCTCCTCCGGGACTGCCCGCGTTATACAGGGCATGGAGCGGACGAAAAAGAAAGCGCGCTGGTCGCGCAGCGAAAAGGCTCTGCTGACGCTGTCCCTTGTCGTGGCCGTTATCGCCGGGACAATGACGCTCTGGTGGCAGATAGCGAACGCGAACCCGGAACTGGCGATTCCCACCCCGAAACTGCCCCAGCCGAATGCGTATGATACGTATGTCGCGGCGGGCAGGATGTTGATTCATAACGACGAGATCGGCGAGGCTGTCACCAAACGTGGCCCCGGTGATCCCGTCATCACGCTGCGCGAGAAACAGAAGCTGGTACAGGACAACGCGGAGACGCTGCGGACCCTACGCGAAGGGTTTGCCCATCCCTACCATGAGCCTCCCGCCCGGTCGTTCATGCACCTGTTCTCCCACTACGCTGCGTTTCGGGGCATGGCGCGGCTGCTGGTTTTGGAAGGGCAGGTGCGGGAGGCGCGCGGCGACCGGGGCGAGGCGGCCAGCAGCTATCTGGATGCGATGTATCTGGGCAAGGAGATGCCGCGCGGCGGTCCGCTTATCGGCGCGCTGGTGGGCTACGCCTGTGAGGCGATTGGGCGGCGGCCTTTGTGGAAGCTGGCGGATCGCTTAAGCGCGTCGGAGGCGCGAACGGCAGCGCAGCGCATGGAAGAGCAAATCATGACGCGCCGCGTGCCGTTTGCGGACACGCTTCAGGAGGAAAAGTGGACATCACAGGCGGGGCTGATAGAGCTATTCCAGCAGGGTAGTTCTAATTTCGCCAGCGAAATGATCGCGGGTGGGGAACAAGCGCCGTGGCGCGCAAATCTGCTATTTCAGGCACGCCTTCTGCTCAAGGGAAAGCGCCGCATCATTCGTGACCATGCCCGGTTTATGGATCAGCGTATCGCGAACGCCCGCCATCCCTATGCGGCGCATCCGCCGGAGCCACCCCTTCCCAACGATCCGATCAACGAGATGATCCTTCCGGTTTTCGGCCAGGCGCACATTAAGGCGGTGGATACGGAGACGCAGGACGCGCTGTTGATGGTCGCTCTTGCCCTGCGCGCCTACCGCGCGGAGCGGGGGCGGTATCCCGCTCGGCTGGAAGAACTGACCCCGGTCTACCTGAAAAAGATTGCCGCCGACCCGTTCGCGCTTCAGGGCACGGTGAAATACCGGCGCACGGGTGACAAATACCTGCTGTACAGCGTCGGCCCGGATGGACGGGACGACGGCGGCAAGCCCATCCATAACCTCAACGGGGACGGGCGGCAGAAGAATTTTGCCGAAGCGGGAACGGTCGGTGATTTTGTTGTGGGCGTCAACCTTTATTGACTTCCAGTACCACCACGGACGCATACGGACTGGGAGGAGCGGCGGGCAGGGAAAGAGCGAGGCTGCCGTTCCCATCGGGCACTGCTTGAATGCCTGCGCCGCCCTTCAGCAGTGCGGCCCGGCGCACCGGATTTTGCACCGCAAGGCGCAGCGGCTGGCCGCTTGTCGGCCAATCAAAGACGATCAGGTAAAGGCGGCTGCCCTTGCGCGTGATGCGGCCCCACGGCGGCTGCGGTAGGTCGCTGAACGTCGTGCCGTAGATGGCCTCGCCGTTTTCGCGCAGCCACCGGCCCGCGTCCGCCAGAATCCGCACCGAAGGTTCCGGGATGACACCCTCCGCCGTCGGGCCGACGTTGAGCAGGAAGTTACCGCCTTTGCTCGCGATGTCGCACAGCTTGTGAACCACCTCCTGCGGCGATTTCCAGTTATGGTCGTCACGCTTGAAGCCCCAGGTATCGTTCAGCGTCATGCAGGTTTCCCATAAGCGCGTGCCCATAGCCGCCTTGGGGATTTCCTGCTCCGGCGTTTCGTAATCGCCATCGTCTGTTTTGCGCTTGCCGATGCGGTTGTTGATAACCAGGTTCGGCTTGAGGCGGCGCAGATATGCTTCCAGGTCGCGCCCTTTCTCCTGATCCCACCAGGAGACCCATTCGCCATCGAACCAGAGCAGGGCCGGGTCGTAGCGCAGAACCAATTCGCGCAGCTGCTCCTTCATCTGTGCGATGTAGCGCGGCGCGTGGCGGTCACTGGCCTGGGGATGGTGCCAGTCCATGATCGAATAATAAAAACCGAACTTTATCCCCTCGCCCCGGCACGCGGCGGCAAGCTCGCGCATCGGGTCGCGGCGAAACGGCGTGGCGTCCACGATGTTGTAGTCGTTGACAGCCGTGTCGAACAGACTGAAGCCGTCGTGGTGCTTGGAGGTGATGACCAGATAGCGCATACCAGCGCTTTTCGCGACACGCGCCCAGTGCCGCGCATCGAACTTCGTCGGGTTGAACTGCGGGGCCAGCTTCTCGTATTCCGGCACGGGAATCTTGGCATTGTGCATGATCCACTCGCCGATTCCCGGCACCTTCTTCCCGTTCCACTCGCCTGCCGGGACGGCGTACAGGCCCCAGTGGATGAACATGCCATATTTGGCGTCACGGAACCAGCGCGTTCGCGGCGCTGTAAACGGATCATCTTTGCTCATGGTTTTGCTCCGGCGGCGGTTCCCAGGAAGCCGCGTCGCTTCATCCAGGCGGCGCACCGGGCGGGCCAGTCGCTCAGGATCGGGTCGCTGCCGCCCAGGCCGAAGCCGTGCGCGCCGGTTTCATAGACGTGCAGTTCGACAGGCACACCCGCTTTGCGGCAGGCCAGGGCGAAAAGCAGGCTGTTCTCCATCGGCACGGCGGCGTCATCGGCAGTGTGAATCAGAAAGGTCGACGGGGTGCGCGCCGTCACCTGGGTTTCGTTGGATAAGGAATGCACGAGGTCCGGGGTCGGGTTCTCGCCGAGCAGATTGCGGCGGCTGCCCAGATGGGCATGCGGCGTCTCCAGAGAGATGACCGGGTAGATGAGCACGGCCAGATCAGGCCGGGAGCTTTCCCGCTCGATGGAGTCGGCAGACGTGGCATGACCGTTGTCGAAATGGGTGGCGGCGGTGGAAGCCAGATGTCCGCCCGCCGAGAAGCCGAGGATACCGATGCGGGTCGGGTCGAGGTTCCATTCTCTGGCGCGGGCGCGCACCGTACGTATGGCGCGGGCGGCATCATTGAGCATCGCCGGGTGGTGGTAGCGCGGCCCCAGACGGTACTTGAGCACGATCCCGGTGACACCCAGCGTATTCAGCCAGCGCGCGACCGGCGCGCCCTCGTGATCGGCCAGCGCGCCGTACCCCCCGCCCGGACAGACGACGATTGCCGCGCCGTTACCCGTTCCCGCAGGCGGGGCGTAGACGGTAAGGGTCGGCACATCCGCCGGTTCCTTGCCTTTGGCTCCGGGAACCGTATCCGGCCAGAGCGGCAGGGAAACAGGTTCTGCGCCCGCCGCCGACGAGGCAGTTATGGCGAAAAGCGCGGCTATCACGGCGACGCTCAGCAGCATTAAGTACAACGCGGTTTTTCTCCTTTGCTTAGATAACACCCAGATCATCCGCCAGCCGTTGCCAGAGCGTTTCGGGAAGCGGGGTCGTGGCGGCGCGGACGTTCTGCTCGATCTCTTCCGGCGTGGACGCCCCTACGAGCACGGTAGAAATACGCGGCTCGCGCAAAGCATATTGGAGCGCAAGCTGCACATTACTGATGTTCTGCGCCGCCGCCCACTCCCGTATCCGAAGCGCAGCGGTTTCATTCTGGCCCGAGCCGTCCGCCTTATGCTCCCGCAGCAAGTCGCCAAACGGGCGGTCGCTCAGGTAGCCGAACAGCAGCGGCGAGCCAAGAATAATCGCCACATCGCGCGCGGCGGCTTCGGGGAAAAGCGTTTCCCGCGCCGTCTGCCGGACCGGATTGAAGTCCGCGTAGGTCAGAATGGTATCGAACGCGCCGTGCCGGATCGCGCGGCGCAGAAAATCGTGACTGCGAACGCCTATCCCAATAGCCCGGATGACTCCCTGCGCCTTTAGCTCCACCAAAGTTTCCACCGCGCCGCCCGGCGCAAATACGGCCTCGATCTCGTCATCCGCCGGATCGTGTACCTGAAGCAGGTCAAGATGGTCGGTGTGGAGCAGGCGCAGGCTGCGCTCCACGCTGCGCAGTGTGCCATCACGGCTGTAATCGCGCGGCTGGGTGCCGGTGCCGGTTTTGGTGGCAAGGAAAATCAGGTCGCGATCATAACCACCCTCGGTCAGCGCCAGCCCGATGCGCCGCTCGCTTTCGCCGTAGAGGGGGGATGTATCGATGTAGTTGATGCCCAGTTCCAGTGCGCGATGAACGCAGGCAATGGCTGTTACATCGTCATTGCTGCGGCCATAGACGCCGTTCAGTCCCGCGCCGCCCAGCCCCAGCTCGGTAACATATCTATCCGTCCGCCCCAGCCGCCGCTGATTGAGGGTAGACCCGGCGTTGTCATTACCTTCCATAAGATTAATATTTGCCATCTATTGTGCCTATCTGCCGAGGGACAGAACGTCCCGCGCTTGGGGGCGCTATCGCGCCAGGCGTCCTCGCGGACGCAAATGTACTAACCCGTCCGGCAGGACGGTCAGCCGCAGGCTCCAGAGCGAGGGACGTTCTGTCCCTCGGCGCTCACCCGAACACCTTACCTGGATTGAGGATATTGTTCGGGTCGGGACGTTCTGTCCCTCGGCGCTCACCCGAACAGCTTACCTGGATTGAGGATATTGTTCGGGTCGAGGGCCGCCTTTATCTGCCGCAGCGTCGCCAGCCCGGCCTCACCCCATTCCCGCGCCATCGCATCCCGATAGGCGCTTCCTATCCCATAATGGTGGGCTATCAAGCCGCCCGCATCCTGACAGGCATCCACGGCGGCGTGCGTAATACGCCCGTACAGTTCCAGCGCCGCTTCGGGCGTTCCCGGCTCGGCCTGCGCCTCGAAGATTATATTTAGGGCAGCCCCGGAAGCATACGCGTGGCCGATATGAGCATGCCGCTGCGTGACGAGCGGCGCGAGCGCCGTACCCATCGCCGCGTAGACGCCGCCCAGCCTGGACCAAGGGGCGGACACGGCGAACACATCCGCAATACCACCGGGCCGACCGTTGGGGGCCATCCAGCCGGTCTCGAACCGCTCCTCCCACCAGGCTTCCCCAATGTCCGGCGATTGTTCGCTGCCCCCAACCTTTTGGCAGACCGCGTGCGCAACCTGATACGGCCCGGTCTGCGATAGCTCATCCCCCTCAAAAGCGAAAAGAAGCAGCGCGCTTTGCGTCGGCAGCCCGCCTTGCCCAAGATGCTCTTCAGCCCCGGCGGGATCGAACAGGCGCACGGCAGCGGGGCGGGCGTCCGTCCGATGGATAAGGCGCAGGGCGTCCAGACCGGTGACGAAGTCGGGAAAGGTGAAAACTCCCCAGGCGCGAGCTTCGGGCAGGGGGCGCATATGCAGCGTCGCTTCGGTGACTATTCCCAGCGTACCTTCGGAACCGTGAATAAGGCGCGCTATGTCCGGCCCCGCGCTTCCACCCGGCGCAGCCTGTGTTTGAAGGATCACGCCTGTGGCCAGCACCACCTCCAGCGCCGCCGTCCGGTCGGCCTGCCGCCCGTACTTGCCGGAAAGCAGACCGACCGCATTCGCGGCCACGCTCCCGCCGACCGTAGCAAGATACAGGCTTTGCGGCACCTGGCCCAATGTATAGCCGTGCCGGTTCAGCGTCTCTTCCAGGGAATGAAGATTCCAGCCCGCGCCCGCGCGGCAAAGCAGCGATTCTTCATCCCAGGTCAGATTTTGCAGGCGGGAAAGACTGACGGCGACGCTCCCGCTGTTTTTTTCGGGCTGCGTTCCGCCCACGGTGTTCGAGGAGCCGCCGACAGGGACAAGCGGCGTGCGCGTCTCGTTGGCCCACCGGACGACCGCCGCCACCTCGCCCGCATCAGCGGGGAAGACGACGGCGCGGTGCAGGCGAAGTGGCAGCACGCCGCCGCCGCTGTTGCCGCTGGACTGCTTTTGTTTTGTTTCGCGGGGATACCAGCTTTGCGATGCTTCCCGGCGGGCAGTTTCGTCCGTTTTAACGTTCGCCGCGCCGACAATGGCCCCGAGCCGGGCTATGAGTAGAGCGTCGTCCATATTCCGGCATAGTCCTGGGGGCGCGTCATAAAGCGGAAAACGTCCGGGTTGCGCCGGAACGTCGTGAACATCGGCTCGTCCTGTGTCAGGCCGAAGTTCGGATAGTCCTGCACCAGGACGCTTCGAGGCGCGGGAACGCTGCGATACTGCGGATTCGGCTCCAGATCGTATCCCGGCGGCTCGCTGCCCGCCAGCACATAATGGGCCATGCCGCCCAGGCTTTCCAGAGCCGCATACTGAGGGCGGCATTCCTCCGCAAGCCACGAACCTGCCACAAGGGGTTCCTCACCGATATTGACCACCAGACTGGCCCAGCCCGGCGGCACAATAGCCTTGTTTCCGGGAGAGAGTTCGAGCAGGACCACATCGGAAACGTCCGGGGAGGCCTCGCATTGCAGGTACAGCAGTGCGCGCCCCTGCCAGATTTCGTACACTTCGGGATAGGTGGTAGGCGTACCGGCGGCATGGGAGTTGATATGGCCTCGAATGCGCGCTCGCTCCTGCCCGATACTGCCCGCGCGCAGCACCAGGACCGCGTACAGCAGCCCGCGTCGCTCGATTTCGCTGCGCACCTCCTCGCTGGTCACACCCCGGTAAACGGTGTAGACAGGGGTAGAAGGATCAACCGCATCGGCATTTCGCAGGACGGCGCGCAGATCGGACGCACTGCGGTGTAAGGGTGCGGGGGCGAGCAGGCCGTCCCCAAAGCGCAGGGAAAGCAGCGCGGCATCGTCCACGGCAATATTGAGGCCGGATAGGGCGTGCAGAGCGGCAGGCGGGTTTGGCGGGTGCATACACTACTCCTGTCATCGAACGGGGAACGGCGGGCGGCGTATTCACGGCGCACGCCCGGCAGGGCCTGACACTCGACATCAAGCTTCATGGCTCGGCACGGAAATTACATTCGGCGTTCCTCTTCGCCGGTCCTCCTCCTGCCTGACCTCCCGCACGGGGTATAATCGGGTTACCCCCCCGCGGGATACCCGGGGAGAATTAGCTCGGGTTGATTGAGTTTAACCCTCAGGACTTAGTTATCATCGGCACCCTGATCGTGCTGGAAGGATTGCTTTCGGCGGACAACGCCCTGGTGCTGGCGCTTCTGGTGCGGCATCTGCCCAAAGACCAGCAGCGCAAGGCGCTTTTATACGGCCTGTGGGGGCGTTCGTGCTGCGGGCGTTATGATCGCGCTGGCAGGCATCATCATCAAGCTCTGGTGGATGTGCGCGCTCGGCGCGGCGTATCTGATCTTCCTGGCCGTCAAGCACTTTATCAACAAAGGGCACGACGAGGACGCCGCCACAGCCAAAGCGGGTATGAGCTTCTGGCAGACGGTTGCCGTGGTCAGTTCACGGACATCGTCTTCGCCGTTGACTCGATACTGGTCGCCGTCGCGCTGGTGAACGATCCCAACAAGCTCTGGATCGTATACACGGGCGGCTTTATCGGCATCATTATGCTGCGAATGGCGTGGGCTTCTTTATCAAGCTGATACGCAACTACCCGACACTGGATAACATGGCGTATGCGCTGGTCGGCTGGGCGGGCGTGAAGCTGGCCTCGACGGCGGGGCACCTGTACCAGTGACCAGTACGGCGGCGCGCTCCCGGAACTGCCCAAGCGTTTCTGGACGGTGTTCGTGTTTATCGTTGCGGCGGGCGTCTGGTCCGCGCTGCGCCATAGCGACGCCGGAAGATATCGCTGAACAAGCGAAAACGGAAGAAAAGATAGACACGCTGGAAGAGCGACTTTATTGCTGACGACGACCCGGAGCAGGACGCGCGCAGCAAAGCAGCGGCAAAGCAGTAACCGCGAAACGCCTCGCCTGTAACTCAAGACTCCCGATGCGCCGACATCCGGGAGTCTTTTCTATAACGTCACTTCGGAACAGGCGTTATCTTTCTCCGTCCATCTCAAGCCAGTCTTGATGTGCGTCCTCGTTTGAATTGTCAGCGGTTTGGGCAGCCTCCATAGGAGGAAACCTACCAATGGCAAAGATTCTGATTCTGTACTACTCAGCTACGGCCACATTGAACGCATGGCCGAGGCCGTGGCGAAGGCGTGCGCTCCGTGCAGGGCGACATAACGATAAAGCGTGTGCCCGAACTCGTTCCTGAGGAGGTGGCGCGCAGCGCAGGCATGAAGCTGGAGCAGGCGGCGCCCTTGGCGACACCGAGCGAACTGGCCGATTATGACGCCATCATCGTGGGCGTTCCCACCCGCTACGGGCGCATGGCCTCGCAGATGGCCAACTTCTGGGACCAGACCGGCGGCCTGTGGGCCAAGGGCGCACTGGTGGGCAAGGTAGGTTCCGTCTTTACCTCCACGGCCACACAGCACGGGGCCAGGAAAGCACGATCCTCTCCACGCACACGATGCTGCTTCACCACGGCCTGATCCTCGTGGGCCTGCCGTACTCCTGGGCGGGCAAAGTCGGCTGGACGAGATTACCGGCGGCTCTCCCTACGGCGCCAGTACGATCTCCGGGGGCGACGGCTCGCGCCAGCCCGGTGACAACGAGCTGGACGGCGCTCGGTTTCAGGGGCGTCATGGCTGAGATCACGGCAAAGCTGCACGGACACCGGGTGAGCGTGGCCCGGTGCCACCGCAGATGCAGACGCCACAGGCGACGACTGGCTGAGGGTAACGGCAACAGGCTTCAAACATTGGATCTACGTCATTTATTGATCCCCTTCCCGATGACGAACGTCTCTCATGGCGGCCAGGCGGCGGGTAGAATGAACACAGCGCTGAAGGCGCTGTATGCCCCCTTCTGTGCGCTACTTCTCTTACCGGAGGAAACAACGATGCTGATCAGCAGCCCGATGAACAGTGCCCTCAATGAGCAGGTGGGCTTTGAGTTCGCTGCCTCGCTGCAATACGTGGCTATTGCCGCGCACTTCGACTCGGAAAGCCTGCCCGAGCTTGCCCGCTACTATTACCGCCAGGCAGACGAGGAGGCGCGCATGCGATGCGCATCGTCCAGTTCGTGGTGGACGCGGGCGACAGAGAGCGCAGATTCCGGCTATTGCCGCCCCCCACAGCCAGTTCACCACCACCGAGGATGCCGTACAAAAGGCGCTGGAGGGGGAGATGAAGGTGACGCAGGAGATAAACGCCCTGGTGGGTCAGGCAGTCTGGGAGAACGACCACATCACGCAGAACTTCCTGCAGTGGTTCGTGGCCGAGCAGTTGGAGGGTTTCCAGCGCCGAGACGCTGCTTCGGATCGTGCAGCGCGCAGGCGAGCAGGACCTGCTGCATGTGGAGGAGTACCTGGCGCGGCACCGGCATCCTCACCTATCGGCAACCACCAGAGATGCCGATGCCGATAGCTGAGGCGGGCGCTATGGGCCGGTCTGAACGGCGTCTGATCATGTATCAAACGAACGATACGCAAAGGACAACATGAACTATCGCAATTTAGGAACGAGCGACGTCAAGTGTCGGAGATCAGCTTCGGCTGCTGGACGATGGGCGGCCTGAACTGGGTCAATGGGAACCCGAACGGCTGGGCTAACGTGGATGAGGACGAGGTAACTGCCGGAATCAAGCGCGGCCTGGATGCCGGGGTGAACCACTTCGACAACGCCGACGTGTACCTGGCAATGGCCGGGCGGAGCGAATGCTGGCACGGGTTCTCGAGCGTCTGGGCGTCAAGTCAACCGAGGTGATCATCGCCACCAAAATCGGCCACTTTCCCGGCACGGCGGCGCATGCCTACGAACCGGCGCACATCCGCCACCAGTGCGAGCAGTCGCTTATCAACCTGAAGCGCGACTATATCGACCTGTACTACTTCCACCACGGCGATTTCGGCAAGCAGGGTGAATATCTCGAAGACGCGGCGGCAACCATGGATGCGCTGGTTCAGGAAGGCAAAGTGCGGCTGAAAGGGCAGTCCGCCTATTCGGCAGCGGATTTCGAGCGGGCCGTGCCGGTCGTGCGGCCCCAGGTGCTGCAAAGCTGGGCGCACGCGCTCGATGATCAGTTCCCGGTGCGCCCCGGCTCGCGCGTCAGCCGCCTGATGCAGGAGCATGACTTGACGTTCGTGGCGTTCAGCCCCCTCGCGCAGGCGCGTCTCCTGGACAAGTATGACCCGAGCAAGCCGCCGCAGTTCGAGCCGGGCGACCACCGGCAAAACAGCAAGTCATTCAGCGCGGAGGCTATCGCCGCCCTGAAGCCGAAGCTGGAAAAGCTGAAGGGGCGCTTCGGCGGCACTATCGAAGACCTGGTTACGGTCGCCCTGCAATACGTGCTCGCCCAGCCGCGCGTCGCCTGCGTCATCCCCGGTTTCCGCAACGAGCGGCAGGCCGCCTGTAATGTCGGTGGGGCCGACCGGTCGTTATCTGAAGAGGATATTTCCTTCGTCCGCGAGGCGCTGGCATGAGAATCCTGCTTACGGGCGCGTCGGGCAATGCCGGGGAGGCCGTCTGCCGCCTGCTCGTAAGCGACAAGAGCCTCAGTGTCCGCCTCGCCGATGTCGCCCCGCCGCCCGGCGGAACGCCGGAGGGCCGAGTTCGTCCGGTGTGACACGCGCACGCCCGACGATGCGCGCCGAGCCGTAGTCGGTGTAGATGCCGTCATTCACCTGGCGGCCTGGCACTGCGCCCACAATCCCCCGGTCTCCGACCCGACGATCTTCGCGGTCAACGTCGAGGGCACCTTCAACCTCCTCCAGGCTTGCCGCGAGGCCAGCGCGCCGCCGCCGCCGGTTATCTTCGCGTCCTCCATGGCCTACGGCTGGGGATCGATCTACTCCGTCACCAAGGTAATCGAAGAGGAAGACCTGTGCCGCACCTACCACGAAATGACCGGCGCGCCGGTCGCCCTGCTGCGCTACCACGATTTCGTGCCCAAGCCGTACCTGGCGTTTGGCGCGAAACTGCTTCGCAACGGCGTGGACCGCCGCGACGTGGCGGGAGCGACCGTGGCCGCACTGCGTGCGGCCCTGGACAAGCGTATCGGTCTGTTCCGTACCATCGTTCACACGAATCATCACCTGCCGCCGGACGCGCGCAGCGACTGGCGCGCGCTGGGGCCGGCCAGGTCCGACCAGCCGGGGCCCGGCGCGCAGCGGCTGCTCCAGAAATCCGCCATTGACCTTCCCCAGCGGGTCGAACAGCACGACCTGTCCGAGGCGGAGCGCGCGCTCGGCTGGACACCGACCGTCGGCTTCGTCGAGTTTCTGCGCGATCTTCAATTGCGTGACGCTCGCGGCGAGGACGTCGCCGCGCTGTGGGCACCGGGTCAGCTTCCGGAATAGCGAAAGGACAACCATTTGAGGATTTTAATCACCGGTGCGGGCGGCAACATCGGCAAGGGCATGGTTCCGCGCCTGAAGGCGGCGGGTCATGATCTCGTGCTTTCCGACCTGAATAAACTTCCCGCTGCCGAACCCTTTGTCGGCCTGCCGTTTGTGCAGTGCGATGTGCAGGCGGGCTTCGGGCTGGAGCGGGCCGTGCAGGACTGCGACCTGATTCTACACACCCCGGCCTGGCACGGCGTTCACTCGCGCGCCAAGACCGAGGCCGACTTCTGGCGGCTCAATGTGGACGGCACCTTCTGGATGTTTCAGGCGGCGCAGGGCGTGGGCGTCCAGCGGGTCGTGTTCCTGTCCTCGCAGGCCTGGCACGGCCACTACGACAAGTACGGCTTCACCAAGCGCGTCGGCGAGGAGTTGTGCGAGTACAACCGGCGCAGACATCACGTTCGGTATGTCTGCGTCCGTCCCGCCGACCTGACGCCGTGGGGCAGTGATTACGTCAACCGTTACGGCGCGCGTCTGCTTTACGGCGGCGTGGACCGCGAAGACGTCCTCGACTGTATCGAACGCTCTGTCGAGGCGCTGGCGAAGCAGCTTCCCGAAGGCGCGGAGCCGGAGGGAGTTGTTGTCAATGCGGTGCGGCCCAACGCCTTCACAGCAGAGCAGATACGCGACTGGGAGGCCGACCCGCTCCAAGCCTGCGAAGGCGTCTTTCCCGGATCGCGGGCGCTGGTGGAGAAGTACGCCATCAACATCCAGCGCAAACCCGCTCTTCCGGAGTTGGGCGAGGGCGCGACGACCATCGGCTATAAGCCCACACGTCACTTCGGCACGTTCCTGTCCGAGTTGCGCCGCCTCGACGCCGAGGGCGGCCCGGAAGCCGTCCGTGGCGTTCACTGCCCGTACTAAAGATCAAAGACAACCACACCAGGGAGGATAGTAATGCAGTATACGAATCTGGGCCGCACCGGCCTTAAAGTTTCCCGTCTGTGTCTGGGCACGATGAACTTCGGGCCGCAGACGACCGAGGAAGATTCTTTTGCCGTCATGGACCGGGCGCTGGAGCACGGCATCAACTTCTGGGACAGCGCCAATGTCTACGGCGGCAAAAAAGGCGAGGGCGTCACCGAGCAGATCATCGGGCGCTTCTTCGCGCAGGGCGGCGGGCGGCGCGAGAAGGTGGTGCTCGCCACCAAGGTCTACGGCGACATGGGCGACTGGCCCAATACATCGCGGCTGTCGGCGCTGCATATTCGCCGCGCCTGTGACGATTCGCTGCGCCGCCTGCAAACCGACTATATCGACCTGTACCAGATGCACCATGTCTGGCGGGACGCCCCCTGGGAAGAGATATGGCAGGCGATGGAACTGCTTGTCCAGCAGGGCAAGGTCCTCTACATCGGCTCATCGAACTTCGCCGGGTGGCATATCGTGCAGGCCAACGAAATTGCGAAGCGGCGTAATTTTCTGGGGCTGGTCTGCGAGCAGAGCCTGTACAACCTGAACGCCCGCATGGTGGAGCGTGATCTGATTCCCGCGTGCGAAGCGTATGGTGTCGGTATCATCCCGTGGAGTCCGCTGGCGGGCGGCCTCTTAGGCGGCGTGCTGGAAAAGGCGAACGAGGGACGGCGCGCTTCGGAAGGGATGCAGAAGAACATCGAGAACAACCGTGCCAAGCTGGAGCGGTGGGAGGCGCTGTGCCGGGACCTGGGAGAGAAGCCGGCGGATGTGGCGCTGGCGTGGCTGCTGTCCAACAAGGCGGTGACGGCCCCGATCATTGGCCCGCGCACGCTGGAACAACTGGATGGGTCGCTGCGGGCGCAGGAAATCAATCTGTCCGATGAGACGCGCAAGCAGTTAGACGACATCTTCCCCGGCTACAAGCCTTCGCCGGAAGGGTATGCCTGGTAACGGGGAGGGGAAGGATACGCGATGGCAACTGCTGCTTCTCGTCTGATTCTGGGCGGGCACTCGTTCCTCGAAGCGCTGGGGAACGATCCCGCCGCGTCCTTCGAGGAGCAGTGCGCCATCGTCGCCGCCTGCCTGGACAGCGGTATCCGCAGGATCGATACCACCTACTATCAGGAGCGTGTCGCTCTGGGCCGGGTGCTGCAAACGCTGGGGCGGCGGGACGAAGCGGCGGTTTTAGCCTGGAACTTCTTTCGGCAGCCGGGCAGAGAGAATGACCTGGTGCCCTGGACGCCTTACGCCCCGCACCACCTCCAGATTATGCTGGACGAACTGCAGACGGAGCGCATCGATCTGCTGGTTATCCATGCCCACGACGATGCCGATGGGCTGCGCGCGGAGATGGAACGGGCGGCGGAATGGAAGGCGGCGGGCCGGGTACGGGAAGTCGGGCTGGGAATGGCGCAAACCAAGCACCTGCACGACCTGCCCGGCGACCACCCCATCACCCACGTCCTCGCACCTTTTAATGCCTTCAACCGAAGCGCCGCCGCGCTCTTTGTGGCAGTTAGGGCGAGGGGCTGCATACGGTTGCGATGTCGCCGTTTGTGCGGGGCTGGAAACTGGACGAGATCGATGAAGACAGCACCCGGGTGGCCGACATCCTTCTGCGCTGGGTGGCCATGCAGCCGCAGGTGGGATAGTATCGATGTCGCTGTGCGAAAGCGAAGAGTGGGTTGCCGCGAATCTGCTTTCCTTGTCGCGCGGGCCGCTGAGTTCGTCGGAGCAGGCACAGGTGGACACATGGCTGAAAGGGAAACCGGCATGAGGGCCGCCACACTCTCGCTTCGGGACGGCTGATTTGTCAAGCCGAACATTGCGGCTCTAACGCGTGAGGTGGTTGTGCCGGACGGACGCTTAAGAAGCGGCCTCCAGTTGTGATCTGTTCGTGCGCTTTCCCAGCAGCGCTGCCTGTTCGGTCATCGAGAATTGCTCTCTTTACTCCTGCCCGTGACAACACTTTCCTTCAGACACGGCAACAGATAAAGGATTTTCCACGGAGCGCTGTGAAGTATACGGCGCATGATTGAGAATCGGTTCTGGGTGAAACGGCTGGTGGATGAGCGCTTCCCTCGTCGAAGTTGAGCAGGTAAGCAAGGCTTACGGCGGAGTTCAGGCTCTGTCCGAGGTGAGTCTGACTATCCGGGCAGGCGAGACTCATGCGCTCGTCGGGGAAAATGGGGCGGGGAAAAGCACCCTGATCAAGATTCTTTCCGGCGCGGTATCCCCGGATAGCGGACGTGTTCTTGTTCACGGCGTACCACTTGCACCCGGCGATGTCACGGGGGCGGAGGCGGCGGGTATAGCGACCATCCATCAGGAGTTCACGGCATTTCCCTTTCTTTCTGCTCAGGATAATATCTTTGTCGGCCACGAACCCCGCCACTCCGGGGGGTGGATGCTGGATCGCCCGCGTATGCGGCGGGAAACGGCGGCCCTGCTCGAACGGCTTGGGGTGGATATAGCTGTGGATCGGCCCGTGGGCGAATTGCCGCCCTCAGCCCGTCAAATGGTCGCGATGGCGCGGGCGATGTCGCGCCAGAGCCGTGTGCTCATTCTTGACGAGCCGACGGCGCTGCTGTCAACGCGGGAAACGTCGGCTCTCTTCGGCGTCCTGCGGCGGCTTCAGGAAGAGGGGGTCGGCTTGCTGTATGTCAGTCACCGGCTGGAAGAAGTGTTCGCGCTGGCAGATCGGGTGACGGTATTGCGCGACGGTCGATGGGTGGATACCAGCGCGACAAAGGAGCTGGATCGGGATGGCCTGATCCGCCGTATGGTGGGCCGGGATGTAAACGCCCTGACCGGCAGCGAGAGCGCATCGCGCATGCTGGGAGAGAGAGTTTTAGAGGTCAGGGAACTGAGTCGCACCGACGTTTTCCAGGACATCTCTTTTTCCGTGCGCGCCGGTGAAATCGTCGGCCTCGCGGGACTGGTGGGCGCGGGACGCTCCGAGATAGCGCAAACGATTTTCGGCATAGATCGTCCGACAAGCGGCAGCGTCACCGTAGCAGGGAAGCGGCTCAAGCCCGGTTCGGTTCGGGAAGCGGTGCGAAGCGGAGTGGCGCTGGTACCGGAAGACCGCCAGCATCTGGGGCTGGTCCTTCCCCTGCCTGTCGGAGACAACCTCGTGCTCTCCATTCTGCGGTCGCTCAGTGTGTTTGGGTTTCGCTCCTCCCGCCGTGAATCGGCGCTCATCACGCGCCTCCTGCGCGATCTGGCTGTGCGAGCGGCAGGCGCGCGTGTTCCAGCCCACACGCTGTCGGGCGGTAATCAGCAGAAACTGGTGCTGGGAAAATGGCTGGCCACCACGCCGCGCCTGCTCCTGCTGGATGAGCCGACGCGCGGAGTCGATGTCGGAGCCAAAGCGGAGATTTACCCGCTTATCCGCCGTCTTGCCGCGCAGGGCATGGCGACCCTTCTTATCTCGTCGGAACTGCCGGAGTTATTGGCGCTCAGTGACCGGATTCTGGTGATGCGCCAGGGCAGGCTGGCCGGTGAAGTGTCCGGCGCAGACGCCTCGGAGGAAAAAGTCCTTTCGCTCGCCCTGGGGGAAGTACCTGCGGCGGCAGTGGGGCGGCGGCAGCCGTGACCGCATCATCGCGCTTACTCGCGCTCCTGACCCGGCTGGCGCGGCAGCGCGAGTACGGCGTGCTGGCTCTTCTTTGCCTGATGGTTTGCACGGTGACGCTGGTGAACCCGGCCTTTGCCGCGCCCGCGAACCTGCGGGACCTGCTGGTAAAGGCAGCGCCTGTCGTGATGGTTGCCTGCGGAATGACGTTTGTTATCGTTGCGGGTGAGATCGATATATCCGTCGGCTCGCTGATGGGTCTGCTTGCGGCCATTCTGGGAACCCTGACCTCGGCAAGCCATTGGGGCCTCCCGGTGTCCGTCGGCATTGCCATTACGCTTCTTATCGGTCTCCTTGTCGGGCTGATCAACGGCGTTCTGGTGACGGTGGGGCGCGTCCCTTCGATAATCGTCACGCTCGGAATGCTGACGCTTTTGCAGGGAGTGACGGAGATCGTTCTGGCCGGTGAATGGATAAAGGATCTTCCGCCGGGGCTGCGTGTCTGGGGGGTCGGAACCTGGCTCGGGTTGCCCATTCCGGTAGGGGCGGCAGTTCTCGTTTTCGCGGCCTGCTTCGTTCTGGCGCGGGAAACGCCGCTCGGACGGCGTATTTACGCGGTCGGCGGCAACCCGCAGGCGGCGCGCCTGCTGGGCCTTTCCGTCACCCGGATCAAGCTGTTTACGTTTATGCTGACGGGTCTTCTGACGGCGGCGGCCACCGTGGTGAGCGTGCCGCAGTTATCCGTCGTCGAGTCAGGAATCGGGAAAGGCTTCGAACTTCTGGTCATTACCTGCGTCGTGGTCGGCGGCACGTCGATACGGGGCGGGCGTGGCAGCCTGACCGGTTCGCTGCTGGCCGCGCTGCTTCTGGGCACCGTGGGCACCGTGCTGATCTTTTTGCGCCTGGGCGAAATGTCCACCTACTGGGAGCGCGCCATTCAGGGGGGCTTCATTCTGCTGGCCGTGCTCGCCGATCACGCGGCGCGGCGCGGCGGCGGCGCTGCGCCCGCGGGGCAGGAATCATGATTCACGCGTTTTTCTTCCGTTATGAAACGCTGCTCGGGGCGCTTCTAATCTGCCTTCTGTTCGTGGCGCGGGGCATGGCTCCGGAATTCACCACGGTGGAAACACAAAGCGAGCTGCTCCGGCATGTTTGGGAAACCGCGCTGCTGACACTGCCGCTCACCCTGATCCTGATCAGCGGCGGCATCGACCTGTCCATCGGCTCGATCATGGCTTTATGCGCCGTTGTGCTGGGGATGGCTTTCGAGGCGGGCCTGTCTCCTTACGTCGGCGCTCTGCTCGCGCTGCTCACCGGCCTGGGAGCGGGCGCACTGAACGGCGTCTTTGTCGCCTATGTCCGTGTGCATCCGCTGATTGTCACCCTGGCGACACTGGCGGCCTACCGGGGCGTGGCAGAAGGTATCAGTTTGGGACGGCCCATTTCCGGCTTCCCCCCCGGCTTCGTTTTGCTGGGACAGGGGGATGCGGCAGGCGTGGTGTTCGCTTTCCTCGCGCTGGCGGCGGCGCTGGCGCTGGCGCGGACGAGCGGCGGCCTCTCTCTTTACGCCATGGGATACAATGAAACCGCTTCCCGCTTTTCCGGCATCGCGGTGGATCGCATCAAGCTGCTGCGGGACACGCTGTCGGGCGCGGCGTGGGCGCGTGCGGCCGTTTTCTTTGTCGCGCGGCGAAACACCGCCAAAGCCGATATCGGGCAGGGAATCGAACTGGACGTGATTGCGATGGTGGTTCTGGGCGGCACCAGTGTCTTCGGGGGACGGGGCGGCATCATCGGCACGGTGCTGGGCATCCTGCTTATCCACGAAACGCGCGAGTTCGTCGGGTGGCAATGGAGCCGGGATGAACTGAACCTGATCGTGCTGGGGGCGCTGTTGATCCTGTCCGTTCTGGCCCATCGTCTTTTCTTGCCGCGCGGAGAAAAATCGAGGCGTAACCTCATTTTGCTTATAGGAGAACCCGCTATGACAGGCCGTTTCCTTTCGTTTAGTATCGCTGCTGCTCTTGCGCTTTCGCTTTCGGGATGCGCCAAAACATCAGAGCGACAGCAGTGTTCCGGCTGCCGGAACCGGCACGGCTGCCGTGTCCGGTAAAAAAACCACCGTGTACCTGCTGCCCAAAAAGAAGGGGTCGCCTACTTCAGCTCCTGCGCGGAAGGCGCGCGCGCAGCGGCGGAGGAACTGGGTGATGTAGAACTGGTGTACGACGGCCCCACGGACGGCTCCGCAGAAAAGGCCGCTGCCATGATCGAGCAATGGACGCTGAAAAAGGCGGACGTGATTGCGGTCTCCCCAACGATCCCAGCGTGCTCGCCCCGGCGATGAAGGCGGCGCGGGACAAAGGGGTGCATGTTCTGACATGGGATGCGGACGGCGCTAAAGACACGCGCGAGTTTTTGTCAATCAGGCGACCGCGAAGCAGATCGGGGAGGCCCTGGTGGACACGATGGCAAAAGATATCGGCGGGGCGGAACCCACGGGCAAAGTCGCCATCATCACGGCCACGCTCACGGCGGCGAACCAGAACGAATGGATCACGCACATGAAAGAGCGGCTGAAAAAGTATCCGAAGCTGGAACTGGTCGCGATAAAGCCCTCGAATGAGGATCAAAAGCTCGCCTTTCAGGTCGCACAGGATCTGATGAAGGCGTACCCGGACATCAAAGGACTCTTTGGCATCAGTTCGGTCGCCTTTCCCGGCGCTGCCGAAGCCGTTAAACAGGCGGGCAAGAGCGGGAAGGTTTTCGTCACCGGGCTGTCCACGCCCAATGACATGCGCCCCTATGTGATGGACGGAACCGTACGTTCCGTGGTGCTGTGGAACACCAAAGACCTGGGGTATCTGACAACGTATGCGGCGAAGGCGCTGGCGAACGGCACGCTGAAACCGGGCGCTACAACCTTCGAAGCGGGACGACTGGGTGCGAAAAAGATCGAGAACGATAACATTCTCCTGGGCGACATATTGGTATTCACCAGAGACAACATCGGTCAGTATGATTTCTGAAATCCAGCGAAAAGAGCAACGGCAATGAGGCTTATAGGGGGCGCTGCCGCAGCGCAGGCAATCGGGCGTTTTCTTATTCTCGCGCTTTGCATGCTGGCGGCGCGCGTGGGCACTGAAGCGGCGGCTCCGACCGCCATCGCTGAACGGCTGCGGTGCGAGTTTATGGTCAATCCCGTCGGGATTGACGAGGTAAAACCGCGCCTTAGCTGGCAGATGCGCGCGGGCAGCGGCGGCGAGCGCGGCCAGCGCCAGACCGCGTATCAGGTGCTTGTCGCCACCAGGGAAAACCTGCTTGGCGTCGGACGCAGCGACTTATGGGACAGCGGCAAGGTGGAATCGGATCAGTCGGCCCATGTGGTCTACAGCGGCGTCCCGCTCCCTTCCGGCAGGCGCTGCTTCTGGAAGGTGCGTGTCTGGGATCGAAACGGGCGGGATTTGGGCTGGAGCCAACCGGCTTTTTGGGAGATGGGCCTGCTTCAGCCGGGGGACTGGAAAGCGCAATGGATCAGTGTTGATCTGGCAGAGGGCGACTCCGCACCGCTGACGGGCGCTTCGTGGATATGGCACCCGGAAGGCAATACGCCTGCCGCCGGGGAGCGGTTCTTCCGGCGGCAGGTGGCGCTGCCGGTCGGAGCGCGCATTCGCAGCGCCCGCTTTACGTTCACCGCCGACGACCAGTTCACGCTTTTCGTTAACGGCAAACAAGCCGCCAAAAGCAGCGGGCAGACCGACGCCTGGCGGCAGCCGAAGACCGGCGACCTTGGCCCTTTTCTCGCCCCCGGTGTGAACACGATTGCCGTGGCGGCGCGCAATACCGGCGGCCCCGCCGGGCTGATCGGTAGGATTACGGTCGAGTTTGATAAGGGGAAGCCGTTTGGCATTGTGACCGATGGCCTGTGGAAAACGAGCCGGGAAGCGGGAAGCGGCTGGCAGGAGGCCGGATTTGATGACGCCGCCTGGACGACAACGGCCCGTATCATCGCGCGCTTCGGGCAAAGCCCCTGGACAGGACTGGCGGCACCCGATCCGGCCCGTTATCTGCGCCGCTCCTTTGTTCTGCGCAAGCCCGTGCAGCGCGCGGTTCTGTATGCCACGGCTCTGGGGGTTTACGAACCGTACCTGAACGGGCGGCGCATCGGCGAGGACATTTTTGCTCCGGGCTGGACGGATTACCGGAAGCGTGTTCGCTATCAGACCTATGACGTTACCCGCCTTTTACGCCGGGGTGATAATGCGCTGGGGCTGATTCTGGGCGACGGCTGGTACGCTGGGCATGTCGGTCTGGCCGGGCGCGGCGTTTATGGGACGCTGCCGCTCGCGTTATGCCAGCTTCAGGTGGAATACCGGGACGGCACCCGTGAAACCGTCGGCACCGACGAAGCGTGGCGCGGCGCGGCAGGCCCCATCCGTGCTTCCGACCAGCTGATGGGCGAAACCTACGATGCGCGACGGGAGATGCCGGGCTGGAGCGCGCCGGGATTCCGCGACCCGGCGTGGCGTCCGGTCGTGACCCGAAAAGTGGAGACGGCTCTGGAAGCGCAGCGCGGCCTACCGTCCGGCGGACGCAGGAACTGCCTGCGCGCCGCGTCACCGAACCGGCTCCCGGTGTCTTCGTATTCGATCTGGGGCAGAACATGGTCGGCTGGGCGCGGCTCCGGGTGAAGGGCCAGGCGGGCACGAAGGTGACGCTCCGTTTCGCCGAAATGCTGAAGCCGGACGGCACGCTGTATACCGACAATTATCGCGCGGCACGCTGCACCGATGAATACATCCTGCGCGGCAGTCGCCGGGGCGAGGTGTACGAACCGCATTTCACCTTTCGCGGCTTTCGTTATGTTGCCGTTTCCGGCTACCCCGGCGGTCGCCGCCCCGACACCGGTGCGATCACCGGCGTCGTCGTGCATTCGGACACGCCCCGTATCGGCACGATGGAAACGTCCCATCCGCTGGTGAATCAACTGCTTGCCAATATCGATTGGGGGCAGCGCGGGAATTTTCTGGAAGTTCCGACGGACTGTCCACAGCGGGACGAGCGCCTGGGGTGGACGGGGGACGCGCAGGTATTTATTCGCACCGCCACCTACAATCGTGATGTGGCGGCGTTCTTCACCAAGTGGATGATCGACCTGGAAGACGCTCAGTCCGCCGCAGGCGCGTTCCCCGATGTCGCTCCGCGCGTGGCCGCCGGGGAGGGGACGGCTGCCTGGGGAGATGCGGGCACTATCTGTCCCTGGACGCTCTACGAAGTCTACGGGGACAAACGCCTGCTGGAAAAGCACTATGGCGCGATGCAGCGCTGGGTGCGCTATCTGGAGACAAACAGCAGGGATTTGCTTCGCCCCGCCGCCGGTTACGGCGACTGGCTTTCCATAGCCGCCAATACGCCCAAGGACGTTCTGGCTACCGCCTACTTCGCCCGCAGCGTTCAACTGACGGCGCGCGCCGCGCAGGTGCTGAACAAAAACGAGGATGCTCAGCGGTACCAGGACCTGTGGGAGCGGATTCGCGTCGCCTTCAACCGCGCCTATGTCGCGCCCGATGCGCGCATAAAGGGCGATACGCAGACCGCCTACGTAATCGCGCTCCATTTCGACCTTCTGCCGGAGGAGAAGCGTGCCAGTGCGGCGCGCTATCTGGTAGCGGATATCGAGAAGCGGGGCGGACACCTTTCCACGGGATTCGTCGGCGTCAGCCATTTGTGCCCGGTATTGACGCGGTTCGGCTATGCGGATGTCGCATACCGTCTGCTTTTGAAAGAAACATTCCCCTCCTGGGGCTATTCCATCCGGCAGGGGGCAACCACTATCTGGGAACGGTGGGACGGCTGGACGGAAGCGAAGGGCTTTCAGGACCCCGGCATGAACTCCTTCAACCACTACTCCCTCGGCTCGGTAGGAGAGTGGCTGTACGCCTCGGTGGCCGGGATCGATACCGACCCCGCGCAGCCCGGCTTCAAGCGTCTTATCGTGCGTCCTCAGCCGGGCGCGGGGCTGTCCTGGTGCCGGGCGTCGTATGATTCCCTGCACGGAACCATCGCCACCGCGTGGCAGCGGGAAGGCAGTCGCTTCGCCCTGAACGTCACCGTCCCTCCGAACACCACGGCGACCGTTTTCGTGCGGACGGATTTTGCCGACAGTGTTACCGAAGGTGGAAAAGCTGCCGGGGAAGCGGAAGGCGTGCGCTTCCTGCGCTACGCGGATGGGTACGCGGCCTATGAAGTGCCGTCGGGGAACTACCGGTTCGCCAGCCTGCTTCGGGATAAACAGAAGGCACGATCCGTCCGAGCGACAAGTGTTTTGCAGGAGACGCCATGAGCAAAAGCATATTAATCGGGGCGCATCGGGGGGCGATGTGCCATGCGCCTGAGAACACGCTGGCGGCTTTCGAAAAAGCCATCGAGATGGGCACCTACCGCATTGAGCTGGACGTGCGCCGTTGTCGGGATAGGCATATCGTCGTGATACATGACGCAACCGTGGACCGCACGACTGATGGGACCGGTCTTGTCGCCGACCTGACTCTGGAAGAGTTGAAGCGCCTGCGTGTCGGCGGCACGCCGGAGAACGTGCCGACGCTTCGGGAGGCGCTGCTTTGCGCGCGGGAACGGTGCAGGCTGCTGATAGAGATTAAAGAGGCAGGGCTGGCCGACGATGTCGTGGCGCAGATAGTGGAGGCGGGTATGGCAGAACATTGCACGGTCTCCTCATTTCTGGAGGATGAGCTGCAAAGGGTCAAGGAGTGCGATTCACGTGTCGGCACGGCCTACTTTCTGACCGAGCCGAAACCTTTTGCCCCTGAAGAGATAATCGCGCGTCTGGGGGTCAGCCTGCTGGTGGTGTGGCCGCGCGCAGCTTCGCCGGAGTATATCGCCGCCGCGAAGCGTTGTGGCCTGCACGTGCGCTGCGGCTTCCGCGACGATATGACGTATGAGGAGACCTTCGCATCCTTCCGGCTCATGGCGGATAGGGGTGTGGACGAAATGGCCTGTGGCCGGCCCGACTGGATCAGGCGAATGGCCGACCAGTACAGCGATTCATGATTTAAGCGCGCCTCCAAGCCGATAAAGAAGCCAGAGGCTGCCTCTCCTCGAAGGCAGAAGGTGTCTTGGCCACCTTCTGCACTGTGCTCATTCTACCTGCCGTTTATCAAGGCAGCATTGGTCGCCGTTTCCAAAGCTACGGGTTCTTTTTAAAAATGTCTACCGATCCCACAAAGCCCGTTGACCCTGCCGACAAGGTTTTTTCTCACGGTGCAGAGAAAGCAGAAACGGGAAGCGCAGAGGAGACAAAGATGTCCAGAATCGGTAACGACGTGGAACGGGGTGATCCCTCACTGGACCCCGGCTTTCCGCTCCGGGGCCTGCTGGTCGGCCTTGCGCTGCTGCCCCTGAACGTCTACTTTGTCTTCAACGCCGAACCGATGCGGATGATGTGGCTGACCAACGCCTCCCCCTTCGCTAACGTCATCTTCTTCCTGTTCCTTGTCACCGCCGCTAATGCGGTTGTCCGGCGTGTTGCACCCCGCCATGCCCTTCGTTCCGCCGACCTGATCGCTGTCTACGTTACGCTTTCCCTTCAAACCGGCCTTGGCTCAATGAACTTTATCCACTGGCTGATGGGTTCCATCTCCTACGGACATTGGGCAGCCACACCGGGCAATGACTGGGCAGACAAGTACCTGCGCCACCTCCCCGACTGGCTTGTGGTCAGCGACGCCGAGGCCCTGCGCGGCTACTACCTGGGCCGCTCTAACTTCTTCACACCCGGTCACATTCACGCCTGGCTTGCGCCCATTGTTTGCTGGACACTCTTCTTTTATGCGCTGGCTGCGACCCTGACCGCCGTCGCCATTCTCTTTTCGCGCCAGTGGATACACCGGGAACGGCTTACCTTTCCCGTGGTGGAGCTGCCGCTGGCGATGGTCAGCCAGACTTCCGGATTCTGGCGGCAGCGCCGTATGTGGCTGGGTTTTGCGCTGGCGGCGGGGGCGGAACTGATCAACGGTCTGAATTTTCTTTATCCTTCGATTCCGCAGCTTCCCCTCAAGCGCGTCAACATCGGCCTCTGGTTCACCAGCCCCCCGTGGAATGCGCTGGGTGAGACCAATATCTCCTTCTATCCCTTCGTCCTCGGCCTGACCTTTCTGATACCGCTCGACCTGTCGTTTTCGCTCTGGTTCTTCTATTTGCTGCACAAGGCGCAGCTTGTTATTGGCGCGACCCAGGGCTGGACGGCGATCCCCAACTATCCCTTCACCTACAACCAGCAGTTTGGCGCGGGACTGGCGATCATCACCATCGCGCTGTGGTCGAGCCGCGCGCATCTGGCGCGTGCCTGGCGGGTGGCGTGGGGAAATGGTGCGGATGCAGCGGACCCGGCAGAGCGCCGTGAGTATCGCCGTGCCTTCATCACGCTGGGAGTGGGAACAGGGGGCGTAACCGGGTTTCTCTGGGCTGCCGGTCTCCCCCCCTGGATGGCTTTTGTTGTCTGCGCTCTGTATGTCGTCGCCGGCCTGATCGCGGCGCGCATCCGGTGCGAATTGGGCTTCTCACTGCACCAGATGCCGCGCATGAACGGGCCGCACCTGCTGGTGATGGCCGACGGCGGCACGGACCTGGGCATGAAGAACCTGACGTTGCTGGGCCTGTGCAACTCGTTTACCGTCAATAACCAGAGCCACATCCTGCCGCACCAGTTCGAGAGCTTCAAGATGGCCGACCGTGAGGGAATCCGCTCCAGCGCTCTGACGACGGTTATGGCAGTGGCTATCGCCGTCGCGATCCCGGCCACGTTCCTGATCTATCTGGCCGCAACCTATCACTTTGGAGCCGCCTCGGCCTCTATGCAGTATGGGCGCTCAGGCCGTTTTATGTACGAGCAGTTTCTGCCGATGTGGACGGGCTTGTATGCCTATGGGGACGCGCGCGGGCTGGGTGTGCTATGCGGCAGCTTCGCCTTCTCCTGCTTTCTGATGTTTTTGCGCGCGCGCATCCTGGGCTTTCCGCTGCACCCGATAGGGCTGGCCGTCGCCAACAGCAACCACGACATCACCGACGTCGTGTTCCCGGTCTTCGTCGCCAGCCTGCTGAAGGGGCTTTTCCTTCACTATGGCGGCCTGCGCGCCTACGCTCAGGCAGTCCCCTTCTTCCTGGGCTTGATTCTGGGTGACTTAGTGATGGGCATGGTCTGGATCGCGGGCGGGTTTCTTTTAGAGACAACCACCTACCAGTTCTTTCTTTGACCGCCTGCGAAACAGATCAGGGCCGGGAAGTAAACGATTCCGGCAGCCTTTTTCCCAAACGGCGGGCAAGCTGCGCTTTATGCAGGTCTTGCGGGATGAGCTTGGCGGGAGCGATGGCCTCGAACCACTTTCCCTCCGGCTCGGTAAGCGTCGGCTGGTCCGTCTGCAGACCCACCAGGTTCATCGAAGGCGGGCCGAAAGCGGGTGGCGGGCAGGACAGCGAGCCGGCGGCGCGGATGTTCCAGAACGTGCTGCGAGCCGCAGCGTGCTTGCCCAGAGCGGCCCCGCCGCCGCTGCGCCACAAGCGCGTGCCCGCACCGGCATCCAGATCCGTAAAGAGATTCTCGTACGGCGCGCGACGATGATGGTCCAGACTCAGGTCCAGCCCCTTGCCCCGCGAAATGACGTTGCCCGCAGTCCGGCTGACGGTGATGTCGTGGATAAAGCGCAGGCGGATATCGAAATCGGTAAACAGATTGTCTCCGCCGCCCAGGTAGATGCCGTGGTGGCCCCGGTCCCCCTCTCATCGGGCTTGCGCGCGGACTCATAAAGGACACCCTGAAGCGTGTTGAAGTATCCGCTGACCATCGGCCCGCTGTCGGCGTTAACGATACGGATGTTGCGCACCCAGCAATGGGCGACGCTGCTCAGCGCGACCGGGTTGTAGCCCAGTTCCGTGAAATGTCCCCGGTAGTCCGTGACCGGGAACTCAAAGCACAGGTTCTCCACGCCGGATTCGATAACGGTCGGCTCAAAGCTGCGTACCTCCGGCTTCCACTCGGGCCGGATATCGAAGCGCAGCGGGCGGTCGAAAACGAGGCGCTTCCCCTCCACAGCGGTAACCCGGCAGACCAGTGACGCCTGCGTGCCGCCTTTCAGGTTATCCAGCGGCCCCGGATCGTCGAAGTACAGATACCGCGCGCCAGCGAGCTGTCAGGCGTATCCGAGACGCGAATGAGGATTGCCTGCCCGACGCGGAACGGCGCAGCGGCAGAGACCGTTACCGAATTGTCGCCGCGCTTTGCCGGGCTGTCCACCGTGGCCAGCGTCTTTTCCTGATAGCTGCCGCGCAGATAGACGAACCCGCCGGACCAGGAATAGTTGGAAGTGCGGTCGCCGGTAGTGGTAGCCCCCAGTCCGGCTTGACATCGGTGAGCGTCTTTGGAAAGAACAGGATCGTCTTATCCGGCCCGGCCCCACGCAGGACGACGTTTGACGACGGTGATGCGGTAGCGGCCCGGCGGCACCTTGGCCGCGCTCCACTGTCGCCAGCGCGCGAGAAGGCCGCCGTGTCATCCGTTTTCCCGTCGCCGCGCATCTCAAGAATATCGGTGATGCGGTTCTCCTTCTTTCCCCCCACAGGCGGCCCGGCGGCACCTCTATCGCATTCAGTTTTTCCGTATACCCAGCACGGTCGTGCCGCGTGGTAGCGCCTTGAGGAAGGCCGCCGTGTCATCCGTTTTTGGCCCGTCACCCTTTGCCCCAAAGTCCTTCCGCCGCTCTTCTTATGCTGCTTGCCGTGGGGGAAGTCGTACCCGGCAGGCACATCGGCGCTTGCCACAAGACGCCGCACCGTGACTCTTCCGTGGCTGGGTCACTGCTGCTGGCTCGGTGCAGCACGGGTTCAAACAAGTTCGGGCTGGCAAAGAAGCATCCTGGCTTACGGTGCAGGATAGGGTGATTGTTCTTGACGAGCATCACGAAGTGCCCCGCTTGTCCACTATGGTCTCGGCGACTTTGCGCTGCGGCGAGCAAGTCGCGATCCCATCGTCACCACGCGCCCCTCCAACACTAAAGCCTTGAGTACCTCCTCCACGGCCCCAATCTCATTGGTCTTGTCGGAAACCGCTTCTTGCTGTGAGTGTCAGTCCCCGAGGCCATGACTGACCGCCGACAACAGATGCGCGCGCAGGCTCCCTGGCACTGGCAGCCGCGCTTTTCGCCTGCGCTTTCGTCGTGTGAATGCTTCACACTGCCCAGGCAGAAAGCTTTGCCCTCCAAGTCGTCCAGGTGGCAGGATCGTGTGCAGCGTGCCGCAGACCAGCGTTCTTCCTGCCGTAGTTTTTGCCCCAGTCGGCCATAGCGCCGTAGCTCTTGTAACCGCACAGCGTTGCAGACGCAAGCGAAGCACCGCTCCGCCCTGCCCTGACTCTTGCGAAAATCCTTCACTTCCGGGTCCACTAAAGGACGACAACCCGATTCCGTCACCAGCAAACCTCATCAAGATAGCCTTTTTAGAAAGGTGTTCTTGTGCCATGTCTTTTTCTCCTGCAAGCCGTAGGATGCAAATTGCCAGCAACACGCAGATGAGGTTCATAAGCATTTCGTCTTTCTGTGATGTCCTTTTCTCCAAAGGCAGGCAGCCAGCCCTGGTTCACTGTCCCGCGAACCATCGGGCGACCCGGCGGATCGCATAGATCGTTTCTTCCAGGTCTGCGTCGGAATAAGACTCTTTGACGGCAAGCATGACACCCGTTTCCAGAATCGCCTCCGCCTCCGGGCATTTCCCCCGGGCATACGGATAAGCGGCATACGGATGCTCTCCCCGCTCGAAGGCGCTGTGCTGCGTGAAAATCGGGTACTCGTAGAGGCAATTACCGATGTAATGCGCCGAAACCGGCAGCCCCTCCGCGCGCAGCGCCTCGGCCAACCGGTCGGCGTCCGCGCGCAGCGTCTGCGGCTTGACCCGCATCAGATAAAACCACCAGGACGGGTCGCACCCGGATGTCACCTGAGGCAGCGAGATACCCGGCACGTCCCGAAGCCGCTCATTCAGCGCGCCGCACCAGTCGCGCCGCCGTTGTACGATGGACGGCAGTTTGCGAAGCTGTGCCAGGGCAACCGCCCCCTGAAGCTCGGTCATCCGATAGTTGTTAGCCAGAAAAACGGGCTGGCGCACCAGGGCGTCGGGGCTGCGGTCATAGCACTTGTCGGTCGCAAGCCGCAGCTTCTTTGCCAGCGCTGCATCCTCGGTGACGACGACACCGCCGTCGCCGCAGGAGATATGCTTGAATTCATTGTAACTGTAGCAGCCGATCTGTCCCCACGTACCCACCGCCCTGCCTTCGTAGCGCGCACCGTGCGCCTGGGCACAGTCCTCTATCAGCAGCAGGCCGTGCCGGTCAGCGATCTTCTTCAGCGCGCGCAGGTCGCAGGCATTGCCGGCCAGATGCACTGCCAGAATAGCGCGCGTGCGGGGTGTGATACGGGCGGCGACGGACGTGGGCGCGATGTTGTACGTATGCGGATCGAGGTCGGCAAAGACAGGGATCGCCCCCTGATAAAGGATGGGCGCAATCGAACCCATATCCGTGATGGGCGTGACGATCACCTCATCCCCCGGTGAGACACCCGCGGCGATCAGGGCGCTGTGGATGGCCGCGGTTCCACTGCTGCAGGCTATCGCATGGGCAGCCCCCACCGATTCCGCGAATGCCTTCTCCAGCGCTTTTACCTTCTGTCCCTGAGCATAGAAAAGGGTGCCCTGCTCCAGCGCCTCGCGCAGCTCGGCAAGCTCTTCCTCGCCGTAGCGCCGCTCCTGGCGGTAGGGCGTCGTCTTCGCCGGGCTGCCCCCGGCCACGGCGGGTGGGTCCCGGTCCAATGCGGCGGTTGTCATGGCTGCTCCTTGTCGTGTGCTCCCATTACGATTCCTCGCTTCGTAAACGAAGGGTATACGCGGAGTCTTCCGCAAGGTCCATCACGACTGCCTCGAAGGGAAACCCCCAGAAATGGACCCGTTTTGCCGAAAGGGATGCCCCATCCACCGCGGCCTGCCCGCTGCTTTTCGGGCAGAGCCAGAGAAGGGTGGCATCCTTCAGCGCGGAATGCGCGCACAGCGTCACCTGCGTCTGTTCCGGGCCGCTTCGGTAATCGCTCCATGTTACCTGACGGCGCGCACGCTCCCAGGCACTGATCTGCCGTGCCGTCCACCACTCCAGTCCGCGCTCCTGAGCCGTTCGAACTACCCGGATGATCGAATCCGCGACCTGGGGCTTATCGATGTGGGCCGGATGAAACAGGAGGTGCAGGATGCCATGGTGACGCTCGGCGGCGGCCATCAGCGGCGCGGCGAGTTCCTCCGGGGCGAAAACATGCAGGTCCTGAGTCGGGGTGGGCAGTTCCAAAACAGGGATCACCCGCCCGTTCGGCGCGACGGGCTGGTACGGGTGGCAGGTGCCGAAGTTAAATCCGGCCTCGCCGGTCTTGGATGCGCCTTTGGATTGATCCATCAGGAGGCCCCCTTGCGCGCACCATTCGAAAAATTCGGTATCTCCTTCCCAGCGCAGGTAATGGTTCTTGTTGGTGACCGGCTCCTCGCCGAAAAGCTCCCGCAAAAAACGCTGCTGCGCATCGAACGGCTCCCGACCCCAGTGGCATCCGTCGGACAGGGCATCGTAGTGGGTCGCGAGTTCGTGGCCGGCACGCCTGACAGTGTCGATCAGGTCCTTCTCGTACCCCGGAGCAATCACGCACCAGGTGGCTGGGACATCTGCGACCGCCAGCGTATCGAGCAGTTGCCGCGCCTTATCTGGGTCGTTGCCGTCGGTATCATGAGACAGGTGCGCGAGCGCGGGCAGGGCGCGCGGGTAAAGCCAGAGCAGAGGGAGCGGAACGTTCTGCTTTGTGGCCAGTTCAAAAAGGACGCGCAGCACAACCTCACGCCACTGGTCAGCGATGGGTTGCAGAAACGCGCTCAAACCGTGCACGCCAGGCACCGGCTCCCGGTCCAGCAGCCAGTCCAGAACAGCGCCGTCATCGCTTTTGAGGATACCGTCGCTGACCGGGGCGGTGCCATCGGGGGCGGACACGCCGTCACGGGTCACGGCAATGCCCTGCTGGATACGGACGACCGTGCCGGTGACATCGGCGGCGAGCAGAAGGCAGCGCCCCT
>JAUJOK010000021.1:26346-65596 GCA_030447685.1 Armatimonadaceae bacterium | reverse complement strand
TGGATACGGACGACCGTGCCGGTGACATCGGCGGCGAGCAGAAGGCAGCGCCCCTGCCCCACGCAATGTTCGAGGAAAACCGGGTGCGGCGTCGGGCGGTGATGCGCGTCCAGCCCGGCAGCGCGGACGACCGCCTGCCGTGCTTCCACCGCAATGCCGTTGAAGAAGTGCAGCGGCAGGGGAGCGTGCGCCAGCGCACAGTCGTCCGCGCGCACGGTCATGTAACCCTCCCCCAGCACCCCCTGTCCCGTCGCCCAGAGTTGATAAGAGGGCGCGGCGTACACCGCGCCCTGAAGTTCTGGCATCCCGCACAAGCCGCCGATGCTGAGCCAGGCGCCGCCGGACCTTACCCAGTCCTGGAGTCGCTGCTTCAAATCGGCGCTAAACTCCTGCTCCCCGACGGTCACGAGCAGGCGCAGGCTTTCCAGACGCCCGCCTAAGTTGTCTAACGCGACGCTTTCATAGCAGACACCGGCGTGCGCCAGTATCTCATGGATATAGTGCGGGCAGCCCAGCGTCCGCACCCGATTCGGGGCGGGTTCCGGCAGAAGACATACGCCGAGCGGCGACGATACGGGTTCGCTAATCATACCGGCAGTTCAGTTCTCCGACGGCGACAGCAAAGGGCGCATAGGTTCAGACTTGGCCCAACGTTGCCGTGCCCGCGATAGCCCGTTCCAGGTGCGCGATGGCGTCCCGGTGCCGGTCGCGGCACTCCTCCAGCGTCGGGCGCCAGGGCGCGAGCAGGAATCCCTTGAGGCGCTCCGGCGCGATGTTTTTCTGCGCGTACCGGACGGTGCCTTCGATGTTCTCCGGGGTCGTCCAGTTGCTCAGGGTCGGCACCTGATCGAAACCATGCGCTTCCAGGTCACGGTAGGCGCGGACCTCGCGCACGGTATCATCGAACTTCGCGCGGTAATACCAGTTGCTCTGCAGAACAGACTTCGGCATCTTCGCGAAAAACGGCTCCGGATGCTCCCAGACATAGTCGGACCATATCCAGGGGCGGACGCCCTTGCTTTCCACCTGATGGACGAGGAAAAGAAAATCACGCCACCACAGATCGTATTGGCGCAGGACGACATACTCAAAAAGGCGCTGGTGCTTCAGTTCCTCCTCATCCATTCCCAGATGGAAGAAGCGAGGCGTTTCGAAAAGATCGATCACCTCGGCGATAAGATCACGACAGACCGCATAGTATTCCGGCGTCGAGACCCGCCGCGCGTAGTCGCCCAGCCATTGATCGTGACAGGTAGAGAAGTTGAGCTTCGGAATAGGCTCCAGTCCCATCCGCCGCATCTTCTCCAGCTCCTGCCGCAGGCGCTCGGTCGTCCACGCTCCCTCCACCGCGATCTCGGGATGGCTCCGGTACTGGACACCGTCGCCGAGGTCCAGGATTACCATATTCATGCCCACCCCGGCCATTTCGTGCAGCAGTTCGTTCCACAAACCATCGTCGAAACGCAGATACGGCTTGGCGGCGTGATACGGCGACGTTACGTCCGGGTGCTCCCAGTCGCCCCACATGTTATAGCTGAGATGCAGCAGATTAGCCCAGATGAAGCTATCCTGCGCTTTACTTCCGTTACCTTCCATCGAAACGCCTCCCATGGCTGCGTGAGTTCGCAGACCGGAGATTCGGCAGGGAAAAGGTGATAGTGACCGGTATCGTCAGGTGTCCCCTTACTGCCCGCGAACGATATGCCGGTCCTTGTATATCCCGCGCGCAAACTGCGGCAAGTCCAGGTCGCCCGGCAGATAGTGCCAGGCAGTGCGATAGCTGGTGCGGCCACTACTGCTGCGGTTGGGGTGAGCGCCGTGCAGCAGATTGGCCGAAAACAGCACCACCGTTCCGCCCGGACAGACCAGGTCTACCGCCTGGCTCTCCTCTACATCCGCCCAATGCCCGTGGGCGTAGCTGCCTTTCCCTGCCTCGTGCCGAACAATGTTTCCCGTGCGGTGGCTCCCCGGCACTACCTGAAGACACCCATTGTCGCGGTCCGTATCCTCCAGATAGATGGCGCAGCTTACGACCCGCTCGGATTGGGTTCCGAAATAGTAGTTGTCCTGGTGCCAGCCGGTCGAGGTTGCCCCGCCAGCCAGCATCGGGAAGAACTTCGAGCCGAACATGTCGATATTCGGCCCCAGCAGGGATTCTACCCGCTCCAGAATCTGCGGCTCTTTTGCCAGTTGCAGCACCCGCTCCTCTTCAACACAGACGCCCTGGATTTTATGCAGACGACCGGGGATCGGTTTGCCTGCCTCATCCGGTGCTAAATTAAAGCCGCGTTCCGATGCCTCCATCCTCGCGGCTCTCTCCACCAACTCATCGAAGACCCGGCAATACCAGAGCCGTCTCTCTTCGGCTAAGAGCGCGGGGAAAACGAGGTAGCCTTCTTCCTGATACTGGTTCTTTTGCTCGGTGCTAAGCGCCATGATCTTGTTCCTTACTTTGCTGCCTGGCCTGAGTTCAGACACGGGATTCATCCGGGCCTACAGCGATACGGGGGAGGCTGCGCCCGCCGTCCATGACGATAGTCTGCCCGGTCACGAAATCAAAGGCGGGAGTGCACAGCAGACACACCATCTCCGCCACCTCAGCACGGCTTACCAGACGCCCCAACGGTGTGGCGGTGACTGCCTGTTCCACGAAAGCGTCCGTCATCCCTTCGTTGTCGGCGATCACGTCCGGCGCTACGGCATTGAGGCGCACCTCGGGGGCCAGTTCCCGCGCCAGCGCTTGCGTTAGATAGACCACTCCCGCCTTCGCCAGACCATAGACGGAATGACTGCGGTGAAAGGCATCCGTGGCCGCAATGTTGATAACCTGCCCGTGCCCGCGTGCCTTCATACGCCGCCCCGCAGCCTGGGTGACCAGGAACGCAGCCCGCACGTTGGCAGCCATGATGTGATCGAAGTCCGCTATGGAAAGAGCCAGAAAGGGGGTATCCACATACGGCCCGGCGTTATTGACCAGCACATCAATCGGCCCGAGCGTCTCCCAGACGCCGTTAACCAGCCTGTCCACATCCGCCGGATCGGCTACATCGGCTTGAAACGGCACGGCAACCGCGCCTTCAGCGGCTATCGCCTGACATAGCGCCTGCGCGGCGTCCGCCGACTGCCGGTAGTTCACCGCGACGCTGGCACCATAACGGGCCAGGGTTCTGGCAATCTGAGCGCCAAGCCCACACGATGCGCCCGTTACCAGGCATACCTTTCCTCGCAGTATCTCTCGTGGTGACATGATAACAGAGTGTACCGTTACGGACTTTGCTGCGGTTGCCAGTCGGCAAGATGGGTCCCATATTCTTGCAGCGGTGGCTCGCCGTAGCGGGTGACGTAGTCGGCATCTACGTAAACGGCAAAGCTCGTGATGTGCCGGACGCCGCGCTCGCCATACGTGTCCAGGTCCGAGGTGAAGACCGCCTCACTCCAGGGAAGGCGGACGGCAGGCCGCTTCCACCCCGAAAAAAGCGACACATCCAGCCAGTATTCCAGCACCTGCGCGCTTTTATGATCAAAGACGGCAAGATTTGCATCCAGCGCAGCCAGACTGTCGGCAGCATCCGGTGCATTCTGCTCGGAATAAGGGATGTCCCAGCGGCGGTGAATCGGTGCGTATTCCAGAAAAACGCCCGGCTCCGGTTTTACCTGCCGCGGCGCAGGCAGCGTATTGTGATACGCCAGGTGCGCCACCTGCGCTGATGCGTCCTCCCGGCGCAACGCTTTCAGGAGGTGGTTCGCTAAGACCAGGGCCTGCTCCGAGTCGGACAGTTCCCGGCACTTCGGGCAGCGGCACCAGGGCGCGCCGTCGTCGCCCCAGAGGAAGTAGCGGCCAGTTGTTGGCCGCAGCACCCGGCTCCATTCGAGAGCGTTTTGGCAAACGATCTCCAGAGCCGGTTCCGAATGGAGGCACAGGTTGCCTTCGAGGACGCGCTGCCCCTTCTCATCCCTGCGAAAGAGGGAGCGGTCTTTCGAGAACAGTGCGCGCGGAAGCAAATCATCCAGTGCGTGCAATTCGTACTCGACGGCAATATTCCATCTCCGGCAGTCCGCCAAAAATGCCTCGCCCGATTCCGACTGAACGAACGCCTTTACCTTTTGTGGCGTCGGATGCAATGCGATAGTCGTCAGCCCCGCCCGCGCCGCTCGTTCCGGCCAGTCCGTCAGGGTAAGATCCTGGGGAGTAAGAACGACGCCCCGCGTTTGAAATCGAGGTTCGGAGCCTGCCGATGGGGCCGCATTCGTTGTCATGGCATACACAACTTAGGCGTGTGCAAAGTAGTGCTCCCATTCCCGCTCAGGGCATCTTCTGTCGGTGGTAGAGCAGCGGGTTGATAGGGCTGGCTGCAAGATCGCCGGGCTTCAGGCCGGGAAAACACCCCTTCAGGTCGGACTCCCGGCTCGGGCTGTCCGGCGTGGTGATCCTTGCGCCGTCCTCTAGGTAGATGATAGTCATTACCTCGCGCGTCCGGTCCGGCGATTCGTTACCCGGCGCCCCGTGCAGCGTCCAGCCGTTGTGAAACGTCGCGTCGCCTGCCTGCATCGCGCCCGCCGAGGCGATAGGATAGCCCTTCTCCGCGACAAACGTGCTCCAGCGCGCCTCGGATGCATCGGATATATTCTGCGGGCCGAGGTAGCCCAGATGCTGCGAGCCGCTGGCGAAGCGCATCGTGCCCATGGCCGCGTCGGCGTCCACGAGCGGCATCCAGAGCGTGACGCACTGGACGCCGTCCAGAGGCCAGTACTGCTGGTCCTGGTGCCACGGCGTGTGACCGCCGCCCGGCTCCTTGTAGAGCGCCTGGTCATGGTAGAGGCGCACGCCGTCCACATCCATCAGGTCGGCGGCTATTTTGGCGAAACGGCGGGCCAGGACGAACCGGCGGACCGCGTCGTTCTTGAGCCAGAGGTTGCCGAGCTGAAGGAACGCCTTGCCGTAGGTATCACGCTCCGCCAGCGGCCTTTTGCCGGTGGCAAAGTCCGCCATGATGCCGGTGATGGCCTGGCGGTAGGGCGCCACCTCTTGCGGGGAGGCAGCGACACCGCGCAGCAGAACGTGGCCGTTGTTCCGGTACTCTTGGATCTGCTCGGGCAAGAGCGGATAGTCTCTGTCCAGGGAAGGCAGAGTGGTGGTACTGGGGTTCGTTTGTGTCATCGTTGCACCTCGTCGCAGTGTTCGTGTCGGATGGGCACACAAGAGAGGGTCCTGACTGCCTGAGGGTAATATACCTTGCTGCGCAACGAAGTGTCATGATTCGCCTCAATTGCCGGTGGCAGCCGGTCCGAGGCGCGCGAATCTCCTGTCCTCGAATGCCGCCGCTACAGGAACGAAGACTTGATGGACGGTTGCCGGTATGTCGGTCCGGCTGAAGTTGAGCGACGGGCTGTTCGTCTGCTATCTTTCATGCCGCTTGCCGGACACTATATTAGTCGAAACGTCACTATTTATGTGGTTTACCGCAGCCGTCCGGGTCCTGGGGGGTGATCTTGGCTGGCAGGGGAGGTTCTAACGGGCCACAGCGCTCCGCTTCCGCGCCAACCGGCACGGGTGAAGCGCTGGCGGCGGGCAGGAACTCACGGATACGCCAGAACAGGGCCGCGATACTGACCACGGCGAGCAGCAGAGAAAGGGCCAACACCCAGCGCGCGCGCCGGGTCTCGGGCCGCCGAACGGGCACAGTAGCCGAAAGGGGCCGCCAGACCGGCAGGTCATGCCCCCGAATCGTCTCCGCCAGCAGTCGTGAAGCGGTGCCGAACCGTTCCTGTCGCTCACGGCAACGCGGGCAGCGGCGAATGTGCGTCTCGGTGAGCAGGCGGCGCACCGGCGAAAGCGCACCGTGAGCGAGCAGTAAGAGGTCTTTTTCGCGGTCGCAGCAGCTCATGGACGAATAGGAACTCCTGACGGGCGCGGCAGCCCGTCGTGACGATGTGCGGGAGGCGGCGGCGCTTCCAGGTGCGTCGCTACCTGCGCGTGGGCGCGGTAGAACTGGTACTTCACGGTGTTCAGGTTACGCCCAAGTGCTGTCGCGATCTCGGGAAGTGTCAATTCCGCGAAGTAATACATTTCCACCACTTCCCGCTGGGCGGGCGGAAGCTGCGCCAGCAGCGTATGCATGGTTTCCCGAAGTTCGGCGGCGGCATATAAATCTTCTACAGACTGCCCGGCGTCCTCCACGCTGTCGGCGGCGTTCATCGCGACAATCCGCTTCTGGGCGCGGGCATAGTCGGCGCACTTGTGCAGGGCAATACCATACAGCCAGGTCTTGAAGCGCGAGCGGCCATCGAAGCGCGCCAGCGCGGTCCAGCAGGCGACCAAGGTCTCCTGAAGAACGTCGTCTGCGGCCCCCGGCCCCACACGACGCATCAGGAATCCGCGCAGTTGCGACTGGTGCGCGCCTACCAGGGCATCGAAGGCGCGGCGGTCCCCTTGGCGAGCCGCCACCACTAACTGCCCTTCCGGGTCAGCCACGCCCGTACTTCCGGCTGTCCAGCGTCGGAGCAGATTCAAGGGTGTCCTATTCCGCCAAAGGCGTTCGCGAATCGCGAGGGAAAATGCTTCCTGAGTGGCACAACCGACCTCGCGTCCATCGTACCACAGGTTCAGCATCTGGGGCGGCATAACTGGGTTTACGCCGCCTATCTTTCAAACGAGATGAAGGGGTATGAATAGATGACAGCACGGCGTTCCCCGTCATGACCACCCCAGATGCCTTATAAACCTTTGTCGTACGTTAGCACCCTGAAGTTGGGGCCTTGCTAAAGTTTTTATTGTCGATACGGCTGATGAGAACACCGTACGCATCCCCAGGCGACCTGCAACACAGTTTTCATAGTTATGTTCAATTGCTGCAATTCTACTTTAACCTGACTGTTGACACATGCCGTCCTCTCAAAAAGGCGACCTGTCTTTTTGAGAGGACGGCGTCCCCGCTATTTCCCGCAATTGGGGACGCTGGGCGGGCAGGTGCGGAAGTAATAGTAGTAGCTCAGGCCGTTTATTCGCTGGTTGGCGCCGGTGAAGTTCGGGCGCGGGGTGCAGGTAGTCCTGCCGATGTTGGTCGCGACCTTACGCGGGAACCATTTGGCATGGCCGTCGGCGAAGGCGAAGTTGGCCCCCTCGCCGTGGCGATTTGTGACGAAGCAGTCCGCCTTGAGGCTGGGAGCGTTCGCGCCGTTGGCGCCCGTGTTCGTGATGTACCGCCCCCACCAGTAGCTGGGTGAGCGTACCGTATGCCGCACCTCCGCATTCGCGTCCTTCTCGACGATGGCAAAGGTATCCGCCGGAGACGATATGCTTGCAATGCTCAGGCCGTCCCAACGGAACACGCCCCACGCATCACCCGCCGCGCTGCCCCCGGCGGTTCCCACAGGCGTCGCTCCCGTGCCCTCGTAGCTGGTAAACGCATCGCCGGACTTCGGGGCCACGGGCAGCCCGTCCGCCCTCAGTCCCTGGCTCGAATCGCTTGGACACCGATAGATGCCTTTGTTCTTGATGTTAGGCTGGAGGAGCGCGAGGCCCCAGGTAATCGTGTCCGCCGAGGGCAGGGGCGGCGCAGGCGACGTGGTAGGCAGCCGTGTATCCGACGGGGTCATTTCGTCGTTGTCCTGAGTGTACATCATCAGGGCCGTGCTCATCTGCTTCATGTTCGACAGGCAGGCGGTCTGCCGGGCCTTTTCGCGAGCCTGTGAAAACACAGGGAAAAGGATGGCAGCAAGTATAGCTATAATGGCTATTACCACTAAAAGCTCTATAAGGGTAAACCCGTTCGTGCGTTTCATTCAAACTTGCTCCTTTAGCAGGGGATATGTACTACTTTGTCGACTTGAGCAGGGGCGGAAGTTGGAGCCGCCACACATCTTTTGATTGCTGTAGACACAAAAAGTCATAACTGCCCTATACTCACTTCAGGCTGAGCATATAAATGGCGAGCGCCCGCAGGTCCGCCTCGCTCAGCTTCTTATAGGAAGGCATCGTGGAGCCTTCCTCCACGGAAGAGGGTTCCTTAAGGTGCCGGATTTGCCAGTCCAGGTCAGGATTGCGCGTTCCCGTACCGCTCAGGTCCGGCCCGAGGTCGCCGCCGCCCTTCCCGCCCACACGGTGGCAGTTTATGCAGTCCTGCCTGGCGAACAATGCCTTACCCGCCGCAACCTGGGTCGGGTCGAGCGATAGTGCGGGCTGCGGCGGGTTTGCAGCAGGGTGGCGTGCTGAGCCGCGTTGAAGGGCAACAGCACCAGGCCCGTCAGCGCGGCGATAGCCGTGAGCCAGCAGCAAGACCATGATGGTCATGGAGCGGGCGGGCGGCTTTCTTTCTTCTTTCTCATCCGATGAGACCATGCAGTCACCTCCACGCAAAGCGTATAAAACAGTCGTTAGCATTGCTGGAAAAGTTGGGCAGCCTCGCCGAAACGGAAGAGGGCTTGCGGAGACATTGCTGGCGTACCTGTTCAAGAGCGATGCGAACGTGGGCGACGCCGCCGCGATGCTGCTTTGAGGTGATGGGGCTAGAAGGATTGAAGGCAGGCTTGCGCCGCAGGGCTGCTGACTCGGGCGAGCATGCGCCGCACGACATAGAGCGTGGTCTGCCAATCGTCTTCTAATTGCGTGGGGGCCAGATTCAGACGGGTCAGGTGCCGTGTGAGCACCTCGCGGGGCAATGCGTCAGCGCCTGGCGCAGGGCGAGCAGGAAGAAAGCCGCGCCGTCGATCTGTCCGAGCACGGGAATCGGGTGGACAAGCAGATGAGCCGGTGAGACGTAGTAGATCGGGAACAGATACAGCAGCGTCTTGTGCCGCCACGGGATCGCCGGTTCCCGGCTCAGCGCCCAGCCCAGGCGCAGGTAGGCGGGCAGGCGCTTGACAATGGGCAGAATTAGCGCCCGTACGTCACCCGCAGGCGGGGGAGCACATGGCGACCAGCAGACCGGTGAACGGACTTCGGACGGCGCCGGCATCGGGCGCGGAGCACTGGTTATCGCCTCGATGTCACGAAGCACCGCAGCTAACTCCCGCGCCTGGGCCGCATACCGCACGACCACACAGTTGGCGTCGGCGATGATATGGGTCTTCAGTACGTCGGGCAGACGGGATAGGCGTACGGCGAGCGCCTGCAAATGCCCGTTGCTGCGACACCAGCCACCGGTCGCCTGGAGGCGGATTCGGCCAGGGAAAGCGGACATGACACGAATGGGTCGTCTCATTTTGTTTTAAATCTTATTCTCGAATACCGTGAAGGAGCCGTTCGCAGCCGCGGTGGATGGGCGAGCCTGCGTATCCACCACGGCTGCTGTTCCTTCCCTGCCAGGCAGGCGCGTCAAAACATAAGGCTGTACTCCAGCGCCGTCTGCGGTTTTTGCTTCTCTCTTAGCCGCATCTCGAGCACAAGTTTGGCGGTCCCTCGGGTTCCGGGGCCTTGAAGGCTCACATAGGGGATAAACAATGGTTCGACCCGCAACTTGGTGTTCGGGTCCACCACGCTGGTGCGGTGATCCACCCGCAGGCCGAAGGCTGCCGCCGCGACCGGGATATATTCTAATTCCGTGACATACCGCCAGTCTCGCTTGCCGCCGAACTGCGCGCGGGCCGCGCCCGCTCTGACATAAAGGTTCTGCCAGCGATGTGTCGCAAGAAAGCCAAGAGACCGCCGCTGCTCCGACCCGGTAAAGTAGTTGACCCCCAGGGAACCCAGGCTATGACGGCGGTAGGCTTCCAGGAAGACGCCCTTCGTCGTATCCTCGAATTCGAAGCTCGCGTTGCGCCGCGCTTCGTTACCGAGCGGAAGCGAGAATTCCCCCGTAAAGGGAACCGTCACCACGCCGTACCAACCGTTGATGCTCCCGTCGTTATCAGGAAGAACTCCCTGTAATCGGAGGGAGGGCGAACGGGCACCGGGGGCGAAGCCACGAAGGCCGGTCAGGCGGTCAGAGGATGCCTTCGCGCCCGGCAGCGATTGGCCGAAGAGGAGCGGCTCCGAGATAGTCAGGCGGCGCGAAGGGTCGATCTGCGTCAGCACCCGATACTGCCCTGCCCAGAATTGGAGGCGAGGCGTCAGGTCGTACGTCAGATACAGATCCTCGAACCGACCGCTGCGGTCGCGAATGGTGCTGCCGGAAGGAAATTCCTTGCTCAGCGTCCGCCACTCCACAAAATAGGAAACACGCGACGAAGCCCTGTCCGCCGCAATAAGCTCAACCCGGTTGGGAACGCTCCGGTAGGTGTCCGTGTTCGGCGGCGCGTTCTGTGACAGGCCGCTCACCCAGATGGAAACAGGAAAGGTTGGCCTGGCAGGCCCCAACTCCGTGGTCGTGTAGCCCTGCGCCGCAAACTTCTCGCCGAAGGTATTCAGCTTGGGCGGGTGGACATGGCAGGCACCGCAGCTCACGCCGTATTTCCTGGCGAAGTGCGGCATGGCCTCTGCGGGTGCCGTAGCCAGCGTGTAAAGACAGATGATGAGCAGAGTCCTCGTTACGAGGGATTCATGGCAGGCGAATGATCGCCTGAGAGTAGAGAGCATAAGCTCCTCCTATTGCCGCCGTGGTGGGCGGCGGTTTGATTGAGGAGCCGGGATGTGGTAAAACCGGTTTGGTAACAGGGTCGGTTCTGCCGCACCCCTGGCTCCAAGGCTCCCGGTGTTGGCGCACCGGGAGCCTTCCTTATAGATTTCGATAGATTATTGACTGGTTCCGGCTATTGCTCCGCCACCTGATCGGCCAGCGTGCGTCCCTCCGTCGTCAGGTGGAGGTTGTCTCCGCGCTGGGCGACCAGACCGTCATCTTTTGCCTGCTCAATGGTGCGCCGCGCCGCCTGCGGCTGCCAGTTCAGCTCTTTTCCAGGTGCAGCGGCGCGCTTTCCTCGGCTTCTCTGTCCGTGCCCTCGTGGGTCGCCAGGTGGACGACGAGCATCTCCGCCGCGAACTGATGCCGCTGCCGACTTCGGCGTTGCTCGGTGCGTCACCAGCCCCTGCTGCGGCGCACCCAGCAGCGCCGCGATCATGCCGCTGATGGAAATGTCCCAGAGAACGGCCAGGAAGAACCCGGCAAGCGCCCCCGCAATCCCGATAACGAGCGACAGCGCGATCAGGGCAGGCAGGCGACGGGTAAGGAGCGAGGCGGTGGCCGGGGGAACGATCAAAAGAGCCACCACGAGAATCGCCCCGACCGCGCTCAGCGCGCCTACGGTGGTTACGGCGACGGTCGCCATCAGCGCGTAGTGCAGCAGCACGAGCGTGAACCCCAGCGCGGCGGCCAGACCTGTGTCGAACGTAGACAGCTTCAGTTCTTTGTAGAAAACGGCAAGGGACAGCCCGTTTGCCAGTGTCAGCCCGCCCAGCACCCAGAGCGCCTGCGCGCCATAGTCCCTGCCGCCGATTTGCAGCGTATCGAACGGCGTCCAAGTGATGTCCCCGTAAAGCACCGCGTCCGTATCGATGTGGACGTTGCTGAGATATTTCGTGATACGGCGAGAGCAGAATCATCTTACTCAGCGAGTGGGTCCACTGCCGCGCGGCGGCGGCGGGCGCGGCCGGCGTCGCCGACATCAGCACGACGCCCACGGTGTTCAGGCCGATGACCACAGCAACCACCAGCAGCGAGGTCAGCAGCAAATCCAGGCGGCGCGTCGGAATGTCGAGGCTGTGGGCGAAGTCGGGGTCGAAGCTGAGCAGCTTGAACTCTTTGTACAGAAGAGCGACGACGAGCAAAGCCAGACCGCCCAGCACGGCCATCGTCGTCACCTGCTCCTGAACCAGCGCCGCCGCCTGGCCGAACAGAAACTTGTCCAGGCCCGCCTGGTCGGCGTCGTTTCGGTGCATGAATCGCCTTGAGCACGTCGCCGGTCGCCTTACCCAGATTGCGTTCCCGTTTTGATTTAACCATGGTTAATTTAAGCTGTGTTAATTATACCCACATCTCCGGCCTTGTCAAGAGGCAACGGGGGTGGGAGTACCTAACATAGCAGTGGTATACTAGGCATGCTTACCGCCTCCTGTCTGCAGTGTGGCAGTGACAAGCGCCAGGCCAAGTGGGGCAAAAACCGCTGTGGCAGCCAGCGCTATCGCTGCCAGGACTGTCATAAGGTCTACACCCCCGAGCCGATGGTGCATGGCTATCCACTGTCGGTGCGGCAGCAGGCAGTCGCTCTGCATGTGGAGGGACTGTCGCTGCGGCGCATCGCGCGACTGCTGTCGGTCAACGCGCGCAGTCCGTAGCGAACTGGCTGGCCGCTCACCAGAACGCGCTGGAGCGGACAGCTCAGGCTACTTTGCCGACAGATGATCCTGGGCTGGGCGCATGCCAGACGGTAGAACTCGATGAGTTGCACGTCTTTGTCGGTGCCAGAAAGGGCGAAAAAAACGCTGGGTCTACATAGCCACTGCTGTGGATCGCCTCACGCGCTGCATCGTGGGCTGGGCAGTAGTCGAAGAACGCACCTTCGATACCCTGCAACCCGTAGTGGATCAGGTGCCGCGCACCTGTCAGCAGTTCTATAGTGACGGCTTGAACACGTATCCCACGCTGCTCTACTACAACGGCAAGCACGAAGCGCATGAAGACAAGCGCCAGACCTACAGCGTGGAGGCGGTCAATGCGGACATCCGCCATTACCTGGCCCGTCTTGCCCGAAGGAGCCGCTGCTTCTGCCGCAAAGTCGAGTCGCTGCGTCAAGCGTTTGGCTCTTTGTCTACTGCTACAACCGCAGACGATTGCGGTTGTAGCGCCACCCCAAGCTCAAGCCAACGCTCATGGAGTTTCTACCACCGCTAAGTTAGGTACTCCCCCGGGGTATTTTGTGAGCAAGTTCATAAAGCGCTGTACGCCTGCCTGGCTTATCCCAGGGCCTCAACCGGTTATAATCAGAGTGGTACCGCCGGATGGGGAGAAGCAGCAACGAGATACAGGCTGCCCATAACGATGAGCAAACGTATTCTGGTCGTGGATGACGAGCCGAGTATCGTCCGACTGGTTCAGGGAAACCTGGAGCGGCACGGCTTCACGACGGAAACCGCCGGCAATGGCGTGGAAGCGCTTACCCGAATCCTTACCAACCGCCCCGACCTGATTATTTCTGACATCGTGATGCCCGAAATGGACGGGCTGGAGCTTTTGGCCCATATCCGGGATGACCCCGAAACCCGCGACCTGCCGGTTATCTTCCTGTCCCAAAAATCGGCGGACCATGATGTCATGAACGGTTATCTTCAGGGAGCCGATATGTACCTGAGCAAGCCGTTCCACCCGTCGGAACTGATCCTGATTGTCAAGCGCCTCCTGTACGCCGATGAACCCGAAATGCCCGGTGTTTGAACCCTGCCGGAGGAGACTATAATGAGCGACGATTATATCCTGGTCTTATATGACGACCCCAGGATACTTCCTTTGATTCAAGTGAACCTGGAGCGGCAGGGGTATCGGGTGGAAACGGCGAGCAGCGGCGCGGAAGCCCTTGACAAGATCAAGGCGCGCTGCCCGCTTCTTCTGATTACTGACGATAAGCGGGTGGATATGAGCGGGCCGGAACTGATCGCGACCCTGCGCCGTGACCTCCGTCTTTCCGATCTGCCGGTGATTCTTCTAACCGGGAGGCACCCGTCCTTTAGGTCAGGAGACGAAATGAGTCCTCCGTACCGAGAAGCGGATGCTCTGGGCGATGGTTTTCCGCTGCAAAAGCCCTTCAACCCCGCTGAGTTAGGGAATTTGGTCAAGCGCGCATTGTCCCCACAGCCCTTCGCCGGGCCGGGCCGGGAGTGATAGGCATGTCTCCCGCTAATAACGACAAACCGCGCCTCCGTTTCCATATCGAGTTCCTGCCGGATTTGCGACGCGCCAAATCAAGAGATCAGCAGAAGGAACCTTATATCCTGGTCGTGGATGACGACGCGAAAATCGCCCGGCTGGTACAGGCGAACCTGGAGCGGCACGCCTTTCGCGTCGAGACGGCAGCCCATGGGGCGCAGGCACTCGCCAGAATCCGAAAACATCGCCCTGACGTGGTTATTACGGATAACTGGATGCCTGAGATGAACGGCTATCAACTGCTCCAGGAGATTCGCCGTGACCCCGCGCTCAGGGATCTACCGGTTATTTTAATCTGGAACAAGCCTTTTGATCTCGACGAATTTACCTCGTGGGATATGGCGGCGGACATGTACCTGCCCAAGCCCTTCAATCCTGCGGAATTGATAACCTTCATCAAGCGAATTTTACCGCCCCGCTACCGGAACGATGGATGGTACGGCGAGCAGTCGGACGGGTCATTCCTTATTGAAGATTGATGTATTTACGGGAATAGAAAACGCACCTCTTCGAGCGAGTGCTTGATGTCGGCTAAGAATCGCGCCGCCGTCTCGCCGTCCACGATACGGTGATCGGTGGCAAGGCACAGGTGCATCCGGGAGCGCATGACGATTTCATCGTCCACCACGGCGGGCATTTTCTCGATTTGTCCGATGCTCAGAAGGGCCGCCTGCGGCTGATGGATAATCGGGGTCTGAAGCAGCGCGCCGAACGCGCCTGGATCAGCGATGCTGAAGGTCGCGCCGCGCACCTCATCCGTTCGGAGCGTTCCGGCGCGGGCGCGGGCGGAGGCATCGGATAGCTCGCGGGCCAGGGCCAGCAGGCTCTTCTTATCGGCGTCGCGAATCACGGGAACGATTGAACCAGACGTCCCCTCGACGCTCACTGCAACTCCAATGTGAACATACTTCTTGCGGTGGATCTCTTCGCCGACAAGCTGTGAGTTCAGGGCCGGATAGCGAACCAGTGCATCCGCAACGGATTTCATGATAAAAGGCAGAAACGTCAGCCGCACGCCTTCGCGCTCCAGAACCCCGCCGCTGCCAGTGACACGCTCGCGCAGCCCCGCCAGTTCCGCCATATCCACGGCGACAATGGTGGAAACGTGCGGCGATGTTCGTACCGACCGAGCCATGTGCTCTGCAAGAAGCTTCTGCGCCGTGGTCAGCGGCACGACCTCTGCTTCCTCGCCGCCGGGAACCGGGCGCGCCGCGCTGGGAATCGGCCCTGCCCTGTCCTTTATCGAAAGCACGGCCAGCGGTTCCCCGACCTCGACCGGCTCGCCTTCGGGCGCGACAATTCGGACGAGAATACCGGCAGCCGGAGAGGACACGGGAAAGGAACCGGCTTCCGTTCGCACCTCGACCAGCGGCTCGTTTTCCTGAACCGAGATCCCTACCGGTTTCAGCCAGCGGGAAATGAGCGCGGGGCGGCTGCCGATTTCGGCCCGCTCCGGCAGAACCACAGTCAGCTTCATGCGTTACCGTTTCGCGAATGACCTCTCCCCCCTGCCCCCTTTCCTTTAGGAAAGGGGGCAGGGGGGAGAGGTCAACATCAGCCTTCCAGCAGCAGCGTTTCTGAGTCTTCGATAAGCTCCTTGATACGCACCAGGAAACGTACCGCCTCGCTGCCGTCCACGATTCGGTGGTCGTAGGACAGCGCGACGTACATCATCGGGCGCAGAACGATCTCGCCGCCCACGCCGATGGGCCGCTCCTTGATGGTGTGCATGCCCAGGATACCGACCTGCGGCGCGTTCAAAATCGGCGTGGACATCAGCGAGCCGAAAATACCGCCGTTGGTGATGGTAAAGGTGCCGCCGGTGAGGTCCGGGAGCGAGAGCTTGTTTTCGCGCGCCCGTGTCGCCAGGTCAAGGATGTCCTTCTCGATCTGCGCGAAGGACTTTTTGTCGGCGTCGCGGACAACCGGCACGACCAGACCTTCTTCCGCCGAAACGGCAATCCCGATGTCGTAGTATTTTTTCACCACGATCTCGTCGCCCTGAATCTCGGCGTTCAGGTAGGGGAATGCCCGCAACGCGCCGATAGCCGCCTTGGTGAAGAACGACATAAAGCCCAGGTTCACGCCGTGACGCTCCTTGAAGGAGTCTTTGCGCCGCTTGCGTACCTCCATGACCGTGGACATATCGATCTCGTTAAAGGTGGTCAGCATCGCCGCCGTCTGCTGCGCCTCCACCAGCCGGGTCGCGATAGTCTGCCGACGCCGCGACATCCGCACGCGCTCTTCGGGACGGCCAGGCGAAGAAGACGCCTGCCCGGGTGTCGGCGTGGGGCGTGGCGGCGGTGCCGCCGCCGCAGGGCGCGGCGCAGTGGGCGCAGGGGCAGCAGCGGTAGTGATGACGGGCGCAGGCGCGGCTTCCACGGTTTCGCGGGCTTTGGCTTTGGCGGTCGCCGGGGCCTCTTCGCGCCGCTCGATATGATCGGCCACATCGCCCTTGGTTATCTTGCCGCCGGGGCCGCTGCCGCGCACCTGGCGCAGATCGACATCGTTTTCCTCGGCCACACGCCGCGCCACGGGCGAGGCAGGAGAGTCGCCGCCATTACGGCTCGCGCCGTCTTCGGTTCTGGGAGCGGGCGACGCCGGGGCGGCGTCCTGCGGCGGGGCAGGCTGCGCCGCCGTCCCGTTCTCCGAAACCAGGCCCAGCACTTCGCCGACACCGACCGTCTCGCCTTCGCCGCGCGCAATCTCACCCAGCACGCCCGACGATTCGGCAGGAACTTCGACATTGACCTTGTCGGTTTCCAGTTCGACCACCACCTCGCCCGCCGCAATCGGTTCGCCGGGGCTTTTCAGCCACCGTGACACCGTCGCCTCAACGACTGATTCTCCGAGTGTCGGCACACGGATCTCAACCGGCATGAACAACCTCGCTTTTATGAGTTTTCATTTTTTTTTCGGCGGGCGCAGCGGGCACGGCATTCAAAGCGTCGGCGATAATGCGGCTTTGCTCGATGGCATGCCGTCGCCGCGACCCTTCCGCCGGGCTGGCCGATGCGGAACGGCCTGCATAGCGCAGGTCAATCCCGCGCGGCAGCAGGTCGCGCAGGCGCGGCTCCATATAGAACCACGCGCCCATATTCCGTGGCTCTTCCTGAAGCCAGACCACTTCCCGAAGCGCCGGGAACGAACGAAGCGCCCGCTCCACTTCGGCGGTCGGAAAGGGATACAGCTCCTCCACACGAGCGACCGCCACACGGCTGATACCGTCGATGGACAGACGCTCGGTATGCTGCTCATTGGTCGTACCGATCAGGTCCACATACACCTTGCCGCTGCACAGGACCAGCCGCGTAACACTTTCCGGCTCCCCGCCGAAGGGACGATCCAGCAGCACCGGCTCGAACCTGCCCTCGGCCAGTTCGTCTACCGAGGAGGTCGCGCGGGGACTGCGCAGCAAGCTCTTAGGCGTCATCACTATCAGGGGACGCGGGTCACGGTGCACAAGCGCAGCCTGCCGTCGCAGCAGATGGAAATACTGTGCGGCGGTGGTGCAGTTCGCAACGCGGATGTTGTCGTCGGCGGCAAGCTGAAGAAACCGCTCCGGTCGCGCATTCGAGTGTTCCGGCCCCATGCCTTCGTAGCCATGCGGCAGCAGCAGCACCAGCGAAGGCGTCTGCTGCCATTTGACATTGCCCGACACCAGGAACTGATCCACGATCACCTGCGCGCCGTTGACGAAGTCGCCGAACTGCGCTTCCCAGAGCACCAGCGCGCCTTCGGCATGCATGCTGTAGCCATACTCGAAGCCCAGGACGGCGTTTTCGGAAAGCGGGCTGTTGAACAGGGCGAACGATGCGCGGGCGTCCGGCAGCGCCACCATCGGGCTGTAACGCTGCCCCGTCGTCGGGTCGTGCAGAACCAGGTTGCGATGCCCGAACGTACCGCGCTCCGAATCCTGACCCGTCAGCCGGATCGGGGTGCCGTCCTGAAGGATCGAGCCAAACGCCAGCGCCTCGGCATGGCCCCAGTCTACGCCGACTCCTTTTTCGAACACGGTCCGGCGGCGCTGAAGGATACCCTCCAGCTTCGTATTTACCGTGAACCGTTCCGGGCGCACCAAAAGCGCCTCGTTCAGTTCGCGCAGGCGCTCGACGGGAACCGAGGTATCGATCTTCCAGGCGGCGGCCAGCGAGCCGTTACGGCTGATCGCCTCTTCTTCCTCCGTTCCCAGTTCCGCAAGATGGTTCTGCACCTTTTGCAGGCGGGCTTTGGTCGCCTCGATCATCGCCTGCGCTTCGCCGGGCGAAATCACGCCACGCCGCTCCATCTCCTGCGCCCACAGATGAATATCATGGCTGGGCGGGGCATCCAGCGCCTTTTGCAGCCTGTCCCAGGCGGCCTTCATCAACGTTTCCGCCTCGTCCGGCGTGACAAGGTCCTGGCGCTCCAGTTCCTTGGCCCAGAGTTGGCGGACGGTGGGATGGGAGGCGATAAACTCATAGATGCGCGGCTGCGTGAAGGCCGGTTCGTCGCCCTCGTTGTGCCCGTAACGGCGATAGCCGACGAGGTCGATGAGAAAATCCTTGCCGAAGCGCTCGCGGTAGGCGCAGGCCATACGCGCTGCCGCGATACAGGCCGCCGGGTCGTCCGCATTCACATGGACAGTGGGAATCTCGAAGCCTTTCGCCAGGTCGCTGGCATACAGCGTCGAGCGGGAGTCGCGCGGGACCGTGGTGAAGCCGATCTGGTTGTTGACGATAATATGGATCGTCCCGCCGACCCGAAAGCCAGGCAACTGCGACAGGTTGAGCGATTCGGCGACGATTCCCTGACCGGGGAAAGCAGCGTCGCCGTGAATCAGAATCGGAAGCGATGCCGAAAGGTTCTGGATCGGATACCCCCGGTCGTCGCGCTGCTCCTGCGCCGCCCGCGCGCGTCCGAGTACGACCGGATTGACAAACTCAAGGTGGCTGGGATTGGGCGCAAGCGTCACTGGCATCTCATCCTCGCCGTCGTCGGTGTACGTCCGGCGCGCGCCCATGTGGTACTTCACATCCCCGCTATAGCCGAGCGCGCCGGTGTCGGAAGCGCCGCCGCCGCTGCTGCCCGTCTCGCTTTTCTGCTTGGCCGCCTTGAACTCACCCAGGATCGAAGCGTAAGGCTTTCCGAGAATATGCGTCAGCACGTTCAGGCGTCCCCGGTGCGCCATGCCCATCACGACTTCGCGCGTGCCCGTGGCCGCCGTGGTACGAATAATCGTATCGAGCATGGGCACGAGCATATCGTTGCCCTCCAGCGAAAACCGCTTTTCGTTGGCGAAAGTCTTGTGGATGAACTGCTCCAGCGCCTCAACTTCCGTCAGGCGCTCCAGCAGAGCACGCTTTTCCTCCGTCTCGAATCCCTGAAAGAAGCGGCTCGTTTCGACGGCTTCGCGCAGCCAGCGGCGTTCTTCGGCAATCTGGATATGGTCGTCCTCATAGCCGATAGAGCCGGAATACACCTGGCACAGCTTTTCTATGGCTTCCAGCATGTTCCGCGATTCCTCGGCCAGCGGCCCGCCGACCACGCTCGCGGGCAAAGCCGCCAGGTCCGCTTCCTGTAGTCCATGGGTGGCAGGGTCCAGTCCGGGATCGCCGGGCGGGTCGCCGCCCAGCGGATCGATGCGTGCCGCCAGGTGCCCCAGTTCACGCACCAGACGGGCGTACCGCGCCGCCGTGACGATCTTGCGCATATCGGCGGTCGAACAGACCGAAGCCGCCGGGGCCGCAAGGGAAACCGGGGCCGATTCCGCCTGACTATCGCTTCCTTCGGGGGGCGTCCATCCTTCGAAGATTTCCCGTGTCGCCGCGTCCACCGACATCGGGTCCTGCTGGTAACGCTCATATAGTTCCAGCGCGTATGCGGCGTTCGGTCCGTGGAAATCCATCCATTCGCTCATGAGTTGCTTTACCTGCTTTTCTCGCCGCGCGCGTGGCTCCTCGATGAACCCGCGGCCCGCTTTCTAAATCATTGCGGGCGGCATTCTGTCGCCGTCCCCTAAAGCATAGCCGTAACCGTATCTGGTCGTCAAGCCATTCTATTAATTGTACCCTCACAACAGGCCGCTCGCCAATGCCTTGCCGCAGGATATTGGCCGCCATTTGCCGAACAGCATGCTTGCTTGACCACCGGCAGATCGCCTTCGCCGGAAAAATCGAAAGGTGTGAAGCTATGGAAAAAAACCCTCTCCACACAGAGCTTATCCTTCCTAACGATCCCGGCGTGCTGCCCCTCGCGCGCAACTATGTCGGGGAGCTTGCCATTATGGCCCAATTACCGCAGGAGCAGAGCTAGGAGCTGGTCATGGCCAACCTCGAGTCGAGCGCCAAAGACAAAGACCAAGCCTTTTTGCCTGGAGAAACCGGGACATTTACCGTTTGCGGGAGATGACGCCCACAGAGCTGGCGGTATCTGTCCGCGATCGAAAATGCCGTTCGCCGCCTCGCTCACGCCGGACGCCGCGCTGCCCGCTGATGATATTCCGGCGCGCATCAGCGCCTCCGGCGGCCTGGCGATGATCCGGGAGGCGATCGATAAGGCGGATTGGATCAACCACGGCAAGGCGGGCAAGGAACTGCGGCTGGTGACATACCGCCCGGACCGGGACGTGACGGAGCAGCTGAGCGAGGCGGAGCTATCGCGCTTCCGCGAGGATGAGCCACGCGCGCGGAGCAGGAATACACGATCCGCCGGTTCCGGCCCGAGGACGCGCTGGGAGTGGCCCGCTGCATTTACCGCACGTATGGTTATACCTACCTGCACGAAGACTGTTATCATCCGGAGCGGCTGGCGCGGCACAATGAGACCGGCGAGATCGTGTCCGTGGTCGCCGTGGATGCCTCGGGCGAAGTGGTGGGCCACTACGCGCTGGAGCGCCCCCAACTGACGCCGGTCGCGGAACGCGGTATGGCTGTGGTCGCTCCGGCGCACCGGGGCCGCGACCTGCTCCAGCGTATGCGGGCCTTTACGGAAGAAGAGGGCGAAGCGCCTGGGGCTGGTGGGGACATACAGCCAGGCGGTGACGCACCATATCTACAGCCAGCGTGTCAACGAGGAGTTCAGCGCCAATGTGTGCGCCCTGACGCTGGGCGGCTCACCGCGCAGCCTGGTGTTCAAGAAGATGAAGTTCGATGCCCAGGCGCAGCGCATTAGCTGGGTCATCTACTTCGATTATATCGGGACGCCGCCGACCGCCGTGGCCTATGCTCCCGCCCATCACCGGGCGATGCTGGAACGCATCTACGGCGAAATTCATGCGCCGGTGGAGTTCCGGGAGCCGGAACCGGTTCCGGCGGACGAGATGGGCGAGGTGGCGGTGTCGGTCAACCCCGGCTGGCAAAGCGCCGTTATCCGCGTGCTGCGCGTGGGCACCGATACGCCTGCCGAGATACGCCGCGCCCGCCGCGACCTGTGCAGGATCAACGGCGCGGAGGCGGTCTATCTGGAACTGCCACTCAGCCAGCCGGGAACACCGGAGTTATGCCGTATAGCCGAAGAAGCGGGCTTCTTTTTCTGCGGGTTGGGGCCGAGCTTCGCCCCGGACGGCGATACGCTGCGCATGCAGTATCTGAACGTCCCGCTGGACACATCACTGGTGAAGCTTGCCAGTCCGTTCGCCCAGGAACTGCTCGGTTATATCGACCAGGAACGCGCGCGCGTGGCAGCGGGGTAAAGCGTCTGGTTGCGATTACTGCCGCGTCGCGCCTGCATCCTCAATGAGCTTGTCCAGCCGCGCCAGGAACTTCCGCGCGGCGCTGCTGGAGGGCTTGTGCCGCATCGGCACCGCTGCGGCGGCGGCGGGCCAGCGCAAGGCGAGCATCCGTTACGCGCGCGTATAACTCGCGCAGGTCGCGCCGCCGCGCGCCCAAATCTACGCCCGTTTGCAGCGCGCCCGCGACCTCCTGCATCTGATAGTCCGGCGGCGTATCGGCATAATCTTCGACAACCGCCGCCGCCTTTTCGTATAAACTCTCGGCTTCAGCCTCGTCGCCGCGCGCCTGCGCGTCACCGGCAAGGGCGGCATAGGCCCAGGCCGGGTGAATCTCGGGTCGTTCGGGAATAGCGCGGATACGCCCCACCGGTCCCTCGTGCAGCGCCACCAGCCGCCGCCAGGCCGCCAATGACCCGGTCATATCCCGCGCGTTTCCTCCGTTATTGTCGCGCCGTCGTGCTTCCGCCAGCGCGCGCCTCTGGAGCGATGTTGGCTCGGCCCGCGCCGCCTGCTCCAGCGCCGGGTAGGTCTTGTACCATTGCGTGAGGCCCATTTCCTGGTACAGCCGCGCCAGACGGTAGAAGCGTCCACCGATGGCTCGACCTTTGCCGCCTGCTCATAAAGACCCGCCGTCAGATCGCTATCGGAAAGCCGTCCGTACAGCGACAACGCCTCCGGGTCGGGCGGCCAGGCGCTTGCCGCTCGCCGCGCCTGCTCGCGCGCGCCATCTGCCCGTTCCAGCGCGCGCACCTTTGCCCCGGCCAGTGTCGTGCTGTTGACGAACAGCAGCAGTGTCAGGGCGAGGAAAGGACCAGCCCTCCGATAGCGGCGGCCCGGAAAGCCCTCCGCCCCCCCGTCCCCGCAGGGTGCCGGAATGGCGCTGCGCGCCCGCCATTGGCCGCCCTGCGGGGCGCGGGGGGCGGAGGGGCATCTTTCTCCCCTTGCCCCGCAGCGTGGGAGAGAGAGCCGGGGGATGAAGGCATCCCCGCCACCAGGCCCGCCACGGCCCAGAAGGGAAGGGCGTTGCCCAGCACTGACCATTCGGAGTCGAACACCGAGCGGATGATTCCGGCCACCAGTCCGCCATACAGCGCGCAGCACAACAGGCGTATGGACTCGCTCTCTTCCTGCTTCTTCCGTTATCAGACGACGAGCGGCGGACAACGCGCAACCCGCTGACCAGGACGAGGAGCAGGGCAATGCCTGCTGCGCCCAGGGCGGGCCATCCCTGCTCCGCCGCTAATTGCAGATACGACGAATGCGCGAGTTTGGTCGTAGCGACGAGGGCGTGGGGCGGGTAGCGGTATTCGAACGTGCCCGGTCCCGTGCCCAGAAGCGGATTTTTTCGCGGCCATTGCCGTTGTGCCGCGCCAGGTCCAGGAACGAAATGCCCCGGAATGCTCCTGACCGCTCGAATCGCCGGTGACGCGCGTGGACAACGGCCCGCGAAAGGCGAACGCTATCAGCACAATAGCGGCAATCAAGCCGCCGACCCGCGCCCACGGCAGACGCACGCGCCCAACGAGCGCCAGCGCAAAGGCTGCCAGCATTCCCATACCTGCCGCTGCGATGCCCACGCGCGCGATCCGGTTGCTGCCAGCACCCCGGCCATCAGCGCCGCCGCAACGCCCAGGCCAAACGCGCCCAGACGTGATCGAGCGGACAAACAGAGCGCGGCGACGGCGGGCAGGCACAGTCCCAGGAAACCGGCGGTGAAGTTCTGTGAGAGAACGTCGCATACACGCGCCAGCCCCGGTTCCCTACCATCGCCTGCTCCCGGTATTCCAGCAGTCCCTTCCCCGTCACCCAGATCGCGCCCGCCGCCAGAGCCGCCGCCAGTAAAAACAGCGCCTTTCGGTCCCGCGCCAGAGTCAGCGTCAGTGTAAAGACGAGCGCGTAGCAAAGCCAGTCGAGGGTGGCGGGCAGCATCGCGAACAGAAGGACGGGGCTTGTCAGCAGGCGCGAATGAACGAGCAGGGAAAGCAGCGTCAGGCCGAAAAGCGTCCAGACGGCAAGTTTTGCCCCCCCCGCCCCCAATAATGGGGGTGCCAGAGGGAACGACCTCGCGCCGCCCCTTCGGGCACCCCCATTGTGGGGGCGGGGCAGCCACCAGACACAGCGCTCCCAGCAACACAAGAAGGCGCAGGATGCCGAGAGCGGGGTCGCCGCCATAGGCGGAGCCGCCCGGAACGCCGCCGAGCGCCGGGGCGAGCACCAGGGCAGCGAGCAGGGCGAAGAATCCGGCCCGCCCCAGCGGCCCGAAGGAGGCAAGAGAGCCCCTAAACCCCGCCGCGTCCCCGCAGGGGCATCCAATGGTGCTGCGCGCCCGGCATTCGGCCCGCCCTGCGGAGAGAGGGGCGAAAGTCCCTCCGGCCCCCCTCTCCCGCAGGCGACGCTCGCCCCGCAGCGTGGGAGAGGGGGTTGGGGGGTGAGGGCCGGGCGGGGGGGGGCTTTTCTACGCTTTGCCACGGCCCCTATGCCCCAACGAAAGTTTATTACTGGATTGATGAAACGGCGGCGAGCGATACGCACGGCGGCGCGCAGAAAATTCCGACCGGCACCAGTGGGCGCAGCAGTGGCGAAACGGTGGCGGCGAAATGCGTGATGACGGCGTCCGGGAAGTAGGCGACGCGCCAGCTTGCTTGATGGGCGCGCAGACACCAGTCCATGTCCTCGCAGTACATAAAGAAGGTCGCGGCATCCAGTGGGCCGACCTGCTCCAGACACTCGCGGCGAATCAGCAGAGCGCAGCCGGAAACCCAATCCACGTCGCGGACGGAGGCGTGATCGAAGTCCTGCATCAGATAATCGGCGGCGGGCTGATTGTTCGGAAAAAGCCGTCCCAGGTAGACATTGCGGAACAGCCCGGCGGCGAACGTGGGGAAGCGGCGGCACGAATACTGGAGCGAGCCGTCCGGGTTCACCACCTTGGGGCCGATGATACCAATGTCGGGGTGCGCGTCCGCGAAGTCCAGCAGCGTGTCCAGCGCGCCGGGGTGCGGCGCGGCATCCGAGTTCAGAAGCAGGGCATAACGGGCGTCCAGGCCCGACAGCGCCCGATTGTTTCCGCCGGAAAATCCCTCGTTAGTTCGGGAGCGAAGCAGACAGACATCGGGAAACTCATCCGCCACCATTTCCGGGCTGCCGTCCTCGGAGGCGTTATCCACCACCACGGTTTCCACGCGCCGCCGCGTCACCGCTGCCGGGGGCAGGCTCTGGAGGCAGGCGCGCAGGTCCGTTTTCGTGTTCCAGCTCACGATGCAAATCCGCAGGTCTGTCGCCGCTTCTGTCCGCAAGTCGTTCCCCCCAGCGCCCCGTGCGCGCCCACGCGCCCAGCGTCACCATCAGGCGCACCAGCGTTCCTGCCGGTGGCGAAATCTTCGTCCGGTAGTGCTTCTCATACAGCCGCAGCAAAGCACGGTGCGATTCCCATACCGCCGTCTTGCGCACTTTGTTCGTGCTCGCGCCGCCCCCGTGTATCACCACCGCGTTGGGCGTATAGTAGATGTTCAGTCCCGCATCGCGCGCCCGCAGGCACCAGTCCACATCGTTGAAGAACAGCGGGAATCGCTCATCCATCGGCCCCACAGCCATATACGCCTGCCGGGTCATCAGAAAGCAAGACGCCATCGGCTGCGGCGCGGGTCCTGCTTTGTCGTAGTCGAAAAACGTCTGCCGGTACGCCCCGAAGACACGGCTATTCGGAAATACGCGCGCCAGGCCGCAAATGTCCCAGAACAGCGCGCCCGGATCGGGAAAGCCGCGCACCGACGCCTGCGTCCGCCCGTCGGCATGGACAAGTTTCGGCGCAGCGGCGGCGGCTTTCGGCTGGGAGCGCAGGAAGGCGGCGAGCGTGTCCAGTGCGCCTGCCGTGACGGCGGCATCGGGGTTCAAAAGCAGCAAAAGGTCGCCGGTCGCTGCCGCGAGCGCCAGGTTCGTTCCCCGCGCGTAGTTTTCGTTGACGGCATTCGCGATCAGCCGTATATCGGGAAATTCATCGCGCACCATCTGCGCCGAGCCGTCCGCCGAGGCGTTGTCAACGACGATGACCTCCTGCCCGCCGCTGAACGGATGGGCGGCAAGCGCCCGCAGACATGCCCGCAGTTCGTCGCGCGTGTTCCAGTTCACGATGCAGGCGGAAAGCAAGAATCACCTCTGCGGTCATTGTAACACAGGCGGGGTTTTCGCCGTCACTCCGCCCGTCGAATGGGCAGACAGGAATCTCCCGGCAGTTTAACGAATATGCGCTTGTGGCGCGATGAGCGCCACAAGAGAGAGGGCCGCCGAATGAACCGACGATACGTGCTGCTTGCTTTGCTTTTTCTGACAGCCGGTTTCCCGCACTGGGGATGCGGCGGGAGCGGCGGCGGGCCGGGGTTTTCCACGCTCACTTCCGACCAGCAGGCGGCTGTCAATAACGTCACCGGATCACTGCGCTCGCTGGCAGGCGTGCTGGGCGGTGCGTTGAACGACCTGGAGGCTTCGGACTTTTCGGCCCAGGGCGGCAGCACCGGGCCGAGCGGCACCTGCCCCGCCAAGAGCGTCGCCAAAAACGGGCAGTCCTCCCTGATTACGCTCGACTACGGCAGCGGCTGTTCGGCAGGGGGCACGTCCTACGCGGGCGCGGCGACGGTCAATTACGTGTTCGGCGGGAATCAGGCGACCCTGGCCTTCCAGAACTTCGCCGTCAATAACAGACCGGTGACGGGAACAATGACGCTGGCGGTCAACTCCTTCTCCTCGCCGTTGTCGCTGTCGGGCAGCACGAATTTGACCGTTGATAACACCACGCTCAGCGGGCCGTTCAGCCTCACCGTGGCGGACAACGGCCTGATAACCATTCCGACAGCGAACCTGACCGTCACCAGCGGGACAAGCTACAGCGTCGCGCTGACGAACCTGGTCATCAACCCCACGAACAACAGCAGTGGCCTGCCCCAATCCGGCACGGCGGCCATCGGTTATACGCCGCCGGTGGGTAATCAGGCAATCACGCTGACGGTTGGCTTTACCTCCGATACCCCGACCAATCGCAACGTACTGGTTTCCGTCAACGGCAGCAGTCCCATCCGCTATACGCTTCCGCAGTGAGGGAAGCCCCCTCCTCACGGAGCAGTCACCGTCGGATGAATCCGAGGCTGTAAAGGTACGAAGTCCGCCTTCGCGGACTGGGGAGGGAGAGGGGTCGCCAGTCCGCGGAGGCGGGCTTTGTGGTTTAGGGAGGCGCAACAGCGCGACGCGTGGCCTTCGACGGGGCCTGGTGGAGGTAAGGGCGGGATCACTGGTCCGCGAAGGCGGACTTTGTGTTTTCCGTAGCCGCAACTGCGCTACGCTTGCCATTCGACGGGCACTTGTGGAGGTAAGGGCGAGATCACTTGTCAGGTACTACTCCCTGATAATTCCGCAGGACGGGGGCTAATCGGGCGACCATGACGGCGGTGAACAGGCAGCCGATGCCGCCGGTGACGACCGAGGCGGGCGCGCCTAACCAGGCCGCCACCAGCCCCGCTTCCAGTTCGCCCAACTGCGGGCCGCCCATGAAAAAGATCATCGTCACCGAAACCATGCGGCCCCGCAGGCGGTCGGGCGTCACCGTCTGGCGGATGGTCTGGCGCAGAACGGTGTTGACCGTATCAGACGCGCCCGTGCCCGCCAGAAACAGCGCGGAAATCCAGAACCAGGACGATAAACCGAAGCCGATAGTGGCGACCCCATAGACGACCACCGCCCACAGCATCGCCCGGCCCTGGCGCACCAGCGGCGGCAGAACCGACATTGTCGCGCCTGCGGCCAGCGACCCGAGCGCCGGGGCCGCCAGAAGAAAGCCGTAACCGGTCGGGCCGACATGCAGGACATCTTTAGCGAATATGGGCAGCAGCGCGGTAGCCGAGGAAAAGAAGGTGGCGAAAAAGTCCAGCGTCACTGCGGAGACGAGTATCGGCGTCTGCCAGACGAAGCGCAGCCCTTCCTTCAGTGCATCCAGGTCGATATTGCTGGTTGCGGCCTCCGTGGGGCGATAGCGCAGAAAGAGCAGCGCGCCGATGACCGCAAGGAAGGAAACGGCGTTGAAAAGATAGGCGACGCCGGGGCCGCGCCAGCCGATTATCAGCCCCGCGAGCATCGGCCCGCAGATATGGGCGACTTGAAAGCCAGTGGAATTGAGCGCCAGCGCCCTGGGAAGCTGCTCTCTGGGCACCAGCGAGGGAATGAGCGCCTGCCGGGCGGGGTTGTCGAAGGCGATAGCCGCCGCCCCGATAGCGGTAAGTATATAGATTGCCAGGGCGCTGATCCGGCCTGTGGCGCTCAGCACCGCCAGGCAGAGGGCGACCCCGGTCAGGGCGGACTGGGTGACGAGCAGTACGCGCCGCCGGTCGTGTGCATCGGCAGTCATGCCGCCGATAAGCGAAAAGAATATGATGGGAACCACCCGCACCAGCCCGATCATTCCCAGAGCGACGGGGGATTGGGTGACTTCGTAAATCTGCCAGTTCAAAGCAGCGACCTGCATGTGCGAACCGGCAGCGGAGATGATCTGTCCCATCCACAGGTTCCGAAAATCCGGAGAGCGCAGCGGGGCGAAGCGGTCGTCGGGGTGGGAAGCAGCAGCCATACCCCTTCGTTATACCTTACGAACAAGCAAGCCTGATCGCCCCGTCTTATCCTTTGCCGTCGCGCGCATCCATCAGTCCTTGCCAGGCGGCGCGGCCAAAGAACCAGCCCAGTCCGGCGAGAATGGCGAAGACGAACAGGCCCGCAATCGGCCCCAGCGTGCGGGTCATGAATTTGCCGACGACCAGTGCGTTCCCCCAGAAGGCCAGCGCGGTAAGACCATCCCACCACCAGGGGCGACCGTCGCCTGCGGGGCGGACATTTTTCCTGTTCTGCCTCACCTATTCGTTCAGTTCCTTCAGCGGCGTGCCGCCTGCTCCCCGGCAGCCCGCGTAGCGGTCGTCTTCCTGGTATAGTGCGGCGTGCTCCGTCCGGGTTATCTGCATGGCGCTTTCGCCCGCGTAGTGGTATTGAAGCGCCCAGCGGCGTTCAGAGGACTTATTAGGCGGCGTTCCGTGGTGCAGCAATGCCGAAAAGAACAGCACCCCGCCCGGCGCGAGCGGGACGATTACGTCCCGCTCAACCTGAACGCGCGCATCGGGTATCTGGCAGTCGCGGGCGTGGACGTGGGGAACGGGGCCTTCCCGGTGCGTTCCGGGCAGGACATGCATGCAGCCGTTTTGCGCTGTCGCCGGGTCGAGCGCGATCCAGACGCCGATGATCTTCTCGGGCGGCGACCAGCCGAAATAGGCCATGTCCTGATGCCAGGGCTTTTCCGTACCGATGAACGGAGGCTTCAAAAGCGCCATGTCCTGAATCAGCCGAACCTCCTCGCCGACCAGCCGCTGGAGGATATTTTGCAGAACCGGGTGCGTGGTAAGCGCGCTGAGCCGGGCTTCATGCTCGACGAACTGCCACACCTTCCGCACGGAATCCGCGCGCTCGTCTGCGGTCATCGTCGCCCAGCGATCTTTCACCTCCGGCTCGGGCTGAAGGTCTTTATAGCCGGGAATCCGCCCATGAATCAAGTCATCGAGCGCCTGCTTCGCCCCGGCCACCTCATCCGGCGCAAGCACGTTTTCGACGGCGAGAAATCCATCGTGATGATAGTCGGCGATGTGCGTTTCGTTCAGCGCGTCGGGGCCGAGCAGCGCCGCAGCAGTGCGGGTGTAACGATACAGGTCGTCCGGATTACAGGTTGCTATCATTGTCGTAAGGCTCCTCTCGCTCCCGTGAATTTCGGCGGGCGCGAATAATCTCGGCAATCGGCGGGGCGGTGCGCGCGAAGTCGGCGTCGCCGCGCAGTATCAGGTCGGCAAAGACGCGCGATGGCTCGACATAGCGCGCATGACCGACACGTGCGCATTCCCGATAGTAGCGAATAATGCCGGGGGCGCTGTTCGGGTCGCCTATCTTAAGATTACGCAGCAGGCGGCGCAGCGCGCGCTCGTCCGCATCCAGTTCGATAAAAAGCCGCAGGTCAAGGCGGTTACGAATCTCAGGCAGATGCAGCGTCATCAGCCCTTCGACGATAAGCACATCAGGCGCGTCGGGGGCGGCGCGACGGGCATCTAAATCGACCACCAATCGCGCATTGTCCGCCGACTCAGCATGGTTGTTGTCGGGCATGGTCTCGCCGGTAGAAGGAGACACGAACGATGGCCCCCGTTCCGTATCTCGATAAAAGTAGCGATCCATACCCACCATTTCCACCCGCAACGGCGGTTCGCCCGCCGTCAGCGCGCCTTCCAGCGCGGCGGCGAAGGTACTTTTACCCGACGCGGAGCCACCCGCGATACCGAGGATAAAGCTCTGCTTTGCGCCCGGCTGCCCCACGCTCATGTCACATCCGCTCCGGCGCTCGAATGCCCAGCAGCGCCAAACCGTTTCGCAGCCCCTGGCCGACCGCCTGAACAAGGCCGAGCCGCGCCTGACGCAGTTCCGGCGTGGCGGCATCGAGAACGGGATGCTCGTGGTAGAAGCGGGCGAACTCGCGGGCCAGATTATAGGTCCACTCGGCGATCAGGGCAGGCAGAAACTTTTCCCCCGCTTCACGCAGCGCATGGGGCAGGCGCGCAAGCTGCTTGAGAACCGCCTGCTCCTCCGGGGTGGTGAGGAGGGCTGCATTGAAGTCCCCTGCCCTGCCCAGAGGAGAAAGGTCAGCCTTTCGCAGAATCGAGCGGCAGCGCGCGTGGGTGTACTGGATATAAAGCGCGGTATTTCCTTCGAACGAAAGGAGTTTGTCCCAGTCGAAGCGGATACCACGCTCCGGCCCCTGGTATAGATCGTTGTAGATAATCGCGCCGATGCCGATTATCTCGGCGGTAGTTTCCTGCTCCGCCTCGGATAGCTCTGTCTTTCCTTCGGCCATCTTTTCGCCGATAGTCTGACGGGCGCGGGCGACGGCTTCGTCCAGCACCTCGTCCAGAAAGATGGCCGTACCCCGGCGCATCGAGAAGCGCTGTCCCCCGACATCGGTGACGGCCCCGAAGGAGATGTGGACGGAGCGGTCGGCGATCTCCGGGTAGCCCATGCGGCGGACCGTCTCGAAGACCTGCTGAAAGTGCAGCGTCTGCTCCTGACCGACCACATAGATATTGCGGGCGGGAGCGTACTCATGCCAGCGGTACAAACAGGTCGCCACGTCACGCGTCTGGTACAGCGTCGCGCCGTCCGATTTTTGCAGCAGATACGAGGGAAGCGCCTCCCCGAACCCCACGGACACGGCCCCGTCCGCCTCCACCCGCGCGACCCCTTTGTCGATAGCTTCCCGCACCACGCTTTCCAGCATCGGCTCATAAAAGCTTTCGCCATGCGTGGTGTCGAACGTGATGTTCAGACGCTGATAGGTGCGGTCGAACTCCTCGAGCGTGATCTTTACCAACTGCTTCCAGGTAGCGCGGGCCGCTTCATCGCCGCTTTCGAGCCGCTTGAACCACTGGCGGGCCAGATCGCGCAGGGCGGGATCGGCTTCGGCGGCGGCGTGGAAGCGGGCGTATATCTGGACAAGAGCCTCCACCGGGTCGGTTTCCATTTGCGGCGGCCATCCCCACAGCGCGTGCGCGGCCAGCAGGCTGCCGAACTGCGTGCCCCAGTCACCCAGATGATTATCGGTGATGACACGATACCCCAGCGCGACGAGGATATTACGCAGAGAGTTGCCGATGACGGTGGTGCGCAGGTGGCCGACGTGCATCTTGCGCGCGATGTTCGGCGACGAAAACTCGACCACAAGCGTCTGTTCCGCGCCGATACCTGCATCCCTGCCGTACGCATCGTCCGCAGAAAACACATCATCGAGAACGGCGCGGGCGAACCGCTCCGGCGCGAAATGTATATTGACGAACCCGTCCGCCGCCTCGACCGCGCCGAGCAGGGAGTCGGCAGGCAGCGTCACCGCATCGGCGACACGGCGGGCGAAATCGGCGGGGTTCGCGCCCGCGCTCTTTGCCGCCGCGAAGATCGGAAAGGCCAGGTCGGCGGGGATATTCGGCTTTGGCTCCACCAGTGTCATGGCATCGGCGGCCACAAGGCCGGTCGCCGCCAGCACATCGCTCGCCTGCGCCCGCGCACGGTCCAGAGCATATTTACGCTTCATACGGTTAGATTTCGCCGGGCCTGACCTCGGAACCTGCGCTGCCGTCCGGTGCGGCGCGAACACGGCCAAAAGCGACAAGGCGGATACGTTCGGGAAGGGCGGGCGGAGGGGCGGAAACGGTTATTTCGCGGCGCTCCGGGTCGAGGTCAAGGAAGCGCCCGACCGACAGGAGAAGACCCCGCTCATCGTGCAGGCCGACGAGAAGCCCCTCGTGGGCGGCGAGCGACAGAACACGCACGGTGCGAACCCCGAAATGCTCGGCGACGGGAGCAGCGTTCGCCTCCCAGCCGGACCGCGCGCCGCCTCCGGTGCGGGGAGCGCCTCCTGTCAGATACACACTCAGCGCGCTTTCCCCCTGCTCGGCATACGCCACCGGCAGGCGCAGCGCGGACGCCGTCCAGCGGACCAGGTGCGGCGGAAGCGGCAGTCCCGTGCCCAGAGTCACGCCGACCGTAACGATACCGGCAAGCGGCAGCGCCATCTCGCGCGCATTTTCCAGCGCCTGGGAAAGGCGCGACATCCGGCGAGTCGCCCGGAATGTCTGCGATTTGCGCTGAACCGCGTTCGGAACCGGCAGCGCGAGAACCTGGGCACCCGTGGCAGCGGCAAGAACCGTAAGCAAAGCGTCCAGTTCCCCGTCGCGGGCGATACCGAGAATAAGGGCAGGGGCGGCAAGGGTGGCTTTGGCGACCTTCAGGCGGCGGGCGGCAGGCCCCACCACAAATCCGGTGGTATCCACCAGAATGCGGCGCGCACGCCCGGCACGCGCCCAGCGCGTGGCCTGGGCCGTGGCGACGGCATGCTCCAATGCCGCGCTGATGGGCGTGAACGACCCAACAAAAAAGCGGGCGGCGGGTTTCAGATCATGGAGACGAGGCGTCCGCACATCCGCCCAGGCCACACCGACCGTGCCCGGTGGCCCGATCTCAGACTGCCCGATGTCCGCATCCACGACGGCAATGCGCTCGAACTCGGCGGCCAGCGCCTGGGCGGCCAGTGCAGCAAAAGTCGTCTTGCCCCGGTCTGTCGCCCCGATTAGCAGCGCCGCCGCGCCGTCCGGCAGGGCGCGCAGGGCGTCGAGGCCGGGCTGCCATTCCGGCGGCAAAGCGGCGCGTGGTTCTTCGGCGGCGGGCATAGCGAATTTTACCCCGCCTGGCCCCGAAGCCCGGTTCCTTCAGGGAAGGGGCGCTCTATGCCACTTTCAACAGAGGCATTGCCGTTTCGGCAGCGTCCTCCTCGTGCGTGTTCCAGTGGTCTTTGTACAGTTCGTCCAGATCCCCGGCAACCAGCAGACTTTTGAGCGTCTCGATGACGATGGGGTCGAACTGCGTTCCCGCAAATCGGTTAAGCTGCTCGTTGCGTACCGCGCTGTCCATGACCTTGCGGTACGGACGCGACGAACTCATCGCATCAAAGGCGTCGGCGACGCAGATGATACGCAGCGGCAGCGGCAGCTCGCCCAGCTTCAGGCCGTCCGGATAGCCGGTGCCGTCCAGCTTCTCATGGTGGTTGCGGATCAGCGTCAGAATGCCTTCGCCCAGGCCGAGCGGCTTGCAGATTTCGTAGCCCGTGACTGTGTGCTGCTTCATGATCTCGAACTCTTCCTCGGTAAGGCGGCCCGGCTTTCTCAGAATCGCATCCGGCGTCCCGATCTTGCCGATGTCATGCAGCAGCGCGCCGTTATGAAGGTCTTCGACAATGTCCGGCGCGACACGCAGCTTTTTCGCCATCATCACGCAAAGCTCGGAGACGCGGAAGGAATGGCCCTGTGTGTAGGGGTCCTTGGCATCCAGCGTCTTCGCCAGCGCCTGGAGCGAGGACATGAAGGAGGCGCGCAAATCTTCGTACAGCCGCGCGTTGACAATCGCCATCGTCGCCAGACCCGCCACGGTACGCACCAGGTCCAGGTCCTCATCCAGAAAGCGGCTTCCCGGCAGGTGGTTGATCAGCGTGAAGACGCCGATGACGCTGCCCCCGTTCGCGCCTCCCTCCACCAGAGGAATGCACAGCGCCGCCTCGCCGTCGAACCGGACACCCGCCACGGGAGCGACCGCCGCTTCCTTACCCTTTTCCTGCTGCTCGCGGCCCAGCACCAGGGGCTTTCCGGTCTGCGCGACATATCCCTCGATGCCTTCGCCGAAGGCGCGGCGCGTGGGAAACGGACGCTCCTCGTCCACGTTTACCGCCAGTTCGGTCGTGAGTTCTCTGGTGGCCGGGTTTACCAGCATAATATAACCCGCCGTCGCGTCGGTTTCCCGCAGAGCGGCCCGCATCGTCTGCTCCATCACACGGGCGGCATCCTCGCCGCTCGTGAAGCGCGTGCCGAACTCCAGCAGGGTAGCCAGCTTGCGGTCGCGGCGCTGCATGGCATCGTCGCGCTTTTTAAAATAGCAGAGCGAGGCGGTCAGAAGCGCGGCAGCCAGCAGCGCCGCGCTCGGCACGACCAGATGCCCCAGCACGGTAGTTATGTCCTCGCCCCGGTCGGCGACCACGGTGGCTATGAGGTTGCCCGCCAGGCTGCCGCCCATGACGATGGCGATATGGCGGGGCTGCATGGATACATAGCCTGCGGAGACGATGATGAGGGCGAAAAGGTAGTGCAGACTCGATACGTCCTGGCGGCCCTGAGCAATAGCCAGCGACAACACAAGAATATCCGCGCCGTAGACGAAGGTTCCGGCCCGGTTGCCCCAGCGGGCGTACCGCTCCGGCGACGACGCGCCGTACATCAATACGCCATTGTACGCCGCCACGAAAAGAAAGCCCAGGCCGATCTGCGTCCAGGGCATCACGTCCACCAGCATCAGTGTGGCTACCGCCAGCGTGATCCAGCGCAGCAGGACTGCCTGTCCTTCTGCCTTCCGGTTTTGCTCCATCCGGTTCTTGCTCCTCCACGGGCTAAGCTTCGTGCGTGCCCGTGCCGTATCTCACCGCCTGCTATTATTCTCGGTAGATTCGCGGCAAGAGTTTAGCCGTTGTGCGTGTTAAAGGCATAATGGCCCCCTCCGCCCCCAATAATGGAGGTACCGGACAGGGGCCTCTTTCTCCCCTCGCAGGGGAGCACCTCGGCAGACCGAGTGTGGGGGAGAGGTTCTTATGGGGGCAGGGGGGCAAAAGCGGCTTAATAGCCGGGCAGATGCAGCAGATAAGCCAGATCGGTGACCATATCGTTATCGTGGACGATGGAACTGCCGTCCGTGCCGAACACCACCTCGTCCGCCGCCAGCGATCCCTGCGTGATGGTCAGCCGGTTGTCCAGGTTGGCCTTGGCCGAAAGCGAGCTGTTATGGGCATAATAATAACCCACGATACTGCAATTCACATCCGTATCGAAACCATTGGCGGCGAGACAGGCCAGCTTGTCACCCGGAAGCGCGTAGGAAAGGTTGCCGCCGAACTTGATGAGGCCGGTGGCGACGAGCGTCCCCGTTCCCTGGATCAAACCCGTGCCCGTCAGCGAATCGGCTTTCAAGGTAATATCGCCCTCGACGAAGATAACCTCCCCAGGATAAAGAAAGGTGAAGCCGACCCAAATCTGGCCGGTGGTATATTTTCGGTTGGCGATGGCCTTATAATAGGCGAGGTCAATGGCGGGGAAGGGAATATGCGCCGTATTGGGGACGCTCCTGCCGGTGAGACTGGTAATGCTGATCGCGCCGCCCGCGACGGCCTTGCCGTTGACCTGGGAGGCCGCATTGGTCAGGGAAAGGCCGCCGTTGCCCCGGATGTCGCCATCCGCGCCACCGGAACCCAGGACCACCTTCTTATCGGCCAGCAGCGCCTTGTGGCTTACCAGGGCATAATCGAACACTTTCATGGAAAGGGTCGGGTCGAGCATTCTTTCGATCAGGCGCTGGCTGACGCCGCTCAGGCTGCCCGTGCTTTCCACTTTGATAGTACCGCTGACACGGGCGCTGTCGTCGGTGACGGTGGTGGTGAACCTGCCGTCGCCCAGGCTGCGCGTCGTGGTGAAAGGCAGACTCACCCCGTTATAGGCGTACTGCCAGTAGCCGTACTCGACGCCTGCGCGGGCCATAGCTCTGGCCCCCCGGCTGCGCAACTGGCGCGTGCCGCCGCGCTGCACATTGTCCCCCAGAGCCAGCATGCCCAGCGCAACGGTAAAAACGACGCCCAGAGCCACAATCGCCGACAGCGCGACGCTGCCACGGTCCTTGAAATGACCGCGCTGCGCAACGCTGCTGCGCTGCCGGTTTGAACGGGAAGACGCCTTAGTTGTGGTTTTGACAATAGACATCGCGCTGCACCGTATGGGAAAACGTTTTCTTGCCTTCCCTGGCCGTCACCGTCAGCTTTACCCGTACCAGATAGTCACTGCCGATATTGACGAAGGACAGGTTGCTGACATTTTCGATCCTGCCGCGCGCCGGATTGCTGCCCGGCAAAAGGCTCCACTTGCTGTCGGGGGTATATGTCTGAGAGGAGCCACGGACGGCGCGCCACAGGATGTTGCCACTGGCGGACGCGCTGCCAGTCGTGTCGGAAAGATAAAAGCGATATTTGACGCCGCCGCGATAAATGAACTGACCTGCGGTAAGCACGCGCGTGTAGTTGCCCTGGGCATCCTTGTCGGCAGGCAGCTCGAAGTAGTCCGTTTTGCCGTCAGTGGCAAAGTCTTTATACTTGAGGGAGACGCCGATCTCTTTGACCATCAAGTCCATCGCCAGATTGGCGTCCTGGGTAGCTCTGGAACGGCTGACCTGACCGTTCCATTGACGCATGATCGCCTGGAAGACGCCCAGGACGGACGCCAGCACCATAGACACTACCGTCAGTGTGACCAGTATCTCGATTAGAGTTACGCCGTGTCGTTTTTTCATCTTCGTCGTTCGCTGATGAGCGTGGATTGCTTTACCCGGCCCGCCGTCTGCGGCGTCCGGCTGCTGGCTGCCGCCCACGTAACGGTGACATCGACCTGCTTGATGCGCGTGTTCGCCGAATCGCCGTCCATCGGCCCGATCACCACGGTCATCTGTCCCTGCCGCATCCCCAGGCCGGAGACAGTATAGGTCGTCGTCCCGTCCGTCAGGTTCGCGTAGCCCGCCTTCTGGCATTCGGCAATCTTGTCCCCGGCGACCTGCGCGGCAATCGTATTAAAGTTGCCTTTATCCAGCGCGGCCCGCGATGCCACTGCCGCGTTCAGATACGCCAGCAGCGCCAGCGACAGAATGGTGACGGCGATCAGCACCTCGACCAGCGATAAACCGAAATGGCCCGGCGTTCGCCGCCGGGCCAATTTTTTCGAGAGAAGAGGCTTCACTCTGTTTCCACCAATTCCTGCGCGTTTGAAACCACGCAGAGGGTTTACCAGGTGCTGTACGCGCTGCCGTCCAGCCCGTTGCCGGTGGCGCTGCTGCTTACCTTGCCGATGGTCGGCGACGTCACCGAATAGTTGAAAGCGCTGGCGGATACAGAGTCATTCGGAATCACGCTGCCCGTGATGTACGGTCCTTTCCAATCGCTGGCCGTCAGGGCCGTGCTTGCCCCGGTAGACGGGTCAGCGCCATTGGTGGGTGCCGCCGTCGCCACCAGGTCGGCCAACTGCAGCGGGTATAAACCGGTATCCGCCTGGAACGTCGCCACCGCGCTGCGCAGCAGCGACAGGTTGCTTCGCAGCGTCGCTTCCTTGCTGCGCCGCCCCTGGTTCGAGAACTTCGGAACAATCACCAGGGCCAGAACCGAAATAACGACGATAACAACCAACAGTTCGATCAGCGTGAAGCCACGGCGCGAGGGCCGCAATTTTGCCAACATTTCGTTTGAGCCTCCTAAAGCTTTCCTGCATGCGCGGGAATTGATTCCCAAGGACATTTGCCAGATAGTCGTGCCACATTTGAGCGCGACTTTCACAGTATTTTTTACTTGACACCTTCTACCAGGGAATAGATCGGCGAGATGATGGAAACGGCGATAAAACCGACCATCAGGCCGAGCACGACGATCATCACCGGCTCGACGATGCTCGTCAGCATCTTCAAACGTGCATCCACATCCCGCTCGTAAAACTGGGCCACCCGCAGCAGCACATTGCTGAGCCGCCCCGACTTTTCGCCCACCGCCATCATCTGGCACACCATCGGCGGGAAGACACGGGTACTTTTGACCGCGTCGGACAGGGAGACGCCCTGCTCCACGTCCGTCCGCATCCGCTCCATCGCGCGCTCGTATACACTATTCTGGGCAGTTTGGCCCGAAGTCTCCAGGGCAACCAGCAAAGCGACGCCGGTTCCCGTCAATGTTCCTAATGCTCGCAACATACGTGCCATCGCGACCTTTTTGACGATGTCGCCGATTACCGGAATTTTGTGCGTAATACGGGTCGCCATGTCTTTCCCGGCAGGCGTGCCCAGGATGGCGCGCACGCCCCACACTCCCCCGATCAGGGTCGCGGGTATCGTCCACCAGTGTGTTCTCAAAAAGATGCTTGCGGCCAGCAGAAACTTCGTGGTGGGCGGAATGGCCGCGCCCATCCGGTCGAACATCTGGCTGAACTGGGGGACCAGATAGGTCATCATAAATATCAGGACCCCAACAGCGACAATCAGAAGCACGGCGGGATAGGTAAGCGCGCTGACCACCTTGCGGCGCATCTCCAGGGCCGCCTCCAGATAGTCGGCGGCCTGGCCCAGCGTCGTATCCAGACTGTTGCCCGCTTCGGCGGTGCGTATCATGTCCACATACAGCTTGGGAAAGACGCGCGGGTGCGCTTCGATAGCCTGCGAGATCGTGCGGCCTTCCGATAGGTCTTTATTGGCCGCCAGCAGCGCGTTCTTTATGACCGGGCTGTCGGCATGCTCGGCCAGCGATTCCAGCGCCTCGGTGACGGGCACGCCGGTTTCAAGCATGATGGCAAGCTCGCGGCTGAGTACGGCCACCTGTTCCAGCTTGACACGCGGCTGCAAAAATCCGCCGGACGGCCCGAAGGAGAGGCTCTTGCTGCTGCCACCGCTGCCGCCAGCGCCCGTACGCCGCGCAGCGCCCGCCTCCATGGACAGCACGACATATCCCTGGGTCTGGAGGCGGCGGATCGCCTGGTCTTCGGTGTCGGCCTCCAGGCGCTCTTTGACCGTGCCCCCGCCTGCCCGTATGGCTGTGTAGGTAAATTCCATTGGCTTAAGCTATCGTGACGCGCGCGACTTCTTCCGGGGTGGTAATGGCCTGGCGTATCTTCAAAACGGCATCTTCGCGCAGGGTGCGGCTGCCGGAAAGCGCGGCGGCCTTTATCTCCTGCGTCGTGGCCTGGGCCATGATCAGGCGCTGCACCTCGGCATCCACTTCCATCATCTCATACGCGCCGGTGCGGCCTTTATAGCCGGTCCGGCTGCACATATCGCAGCCCGCGCCGCGCTGGAACTGGAAGTTCGGGTCGGTCAGCAGGTCGCCGCAGCCCAGGCCGCCGACAAGCTCGGCTTCCGGGCGGTAGGGCATGGCGCAGCGGCTGCATGTCAAACGCACCAGGCGCTGCGAAACCGTCGCGATCAGCGACGAGGCGACCAGGAACGGCTCGACGCCCATATCGATCAGGCGCGTGATCGCGCCCGCCGAATCGTTGGCGTGGATGGTGGACAGAACGAAGTGGCCGGT
>JAUJOK010000021.1:0-26246 GCA_030447685.1 Armatimonadaceae bacterium | reverse complement strand
GTCTTGCCGGAGCCGGTCGGGCCGCAGGTCAGGAACATGCCGTGGGGCCGGTGGATCAGCTCGCGCAGCCGCGCCAGCATATCGGTCTGCATTCCCAGGCTGTCCAGCGCGATGCGCCCGGCGTTCTTGTCCAGAATACGGATGACCACGTTCTCGCCGTACAGCGACGGATAGGTGGAGACGCGGAAGTCGTACTCACCCTGCGGCGTCAGCAGTGTCAAACGGCCATCCTGGGGCGCGCGGCGCTCCGCGATGTCCATCGCGGCCATGATCTTGAGGCGCGACACGAACGGGAACTGCAAATCCTTGGGCATCAGCATGGCTTCCTGCAAAAGCCCGTCCACACGGAAGCGGATACGCACGCGATGGCGCTCCGGCTCGATATGGATATCACTGGCCCGATGGACGATGGCGCGCGTGACGATGGCGTTGACCAGGCGAACGACCGGCGCGCCCTCGCTCATCTCCTTGAGCTGGTTGAGCGCGAACTCGGTTTCCGGCGCGGTCTCCTCGTCGCCCATCTTCACTTCATTCGGGTCGATGCCGCGCACCGCCTCGCCGACCAGCTCACCCAGATCGTCGTAGGCCCCGAACGTGCGGAAGATGGCCTCCTTGATGTCCTCCTCGGTGGCGATGACCGGGTCTATCTCCAGACCGGTGTGCGCCTGAAGCTCGTCGATGGCCGTAATATCGAGCGGATTGACCATCGCGACCGTGACTGCCGTCGGGCTGCGCTCGATAGGCACGGCGGCCAGACGCAGCGCCAGGCGGTGGGGAATCAGGCGCGCGACCGAGGGGTCCAGCTCACGCCGCGTCAGGTCCGTGAAGGGAACGCCGTTCTGCTTGCCGATGCAGCGGGCCTTGTCCTTCTCGGTCAAGACGCCCAGGCGCACGAGCAGGTCGCCGATAGGCTCGGTGGCGCTTTCGCGCTCACCGAGGATGCGGGCGATCTCGAAGGGCGTGGTTAGCTCCTCCTCGATAAGTATCTCGCTGAATGTCCGGTCGTGATACGTGACGCTCATTGGTGTTTTTGAAGCCCCCTCCCCGGCCCTCCCCACGCTGTGGGAGAGGGTGAAAGAGGATTTTCTTACGATGAGCCATCCATCCCCGTTCTTCTGGCTCCCCTCTCCCACAGCGTGGGGAGGGGCCGGGGGAGGGGGCCTCTAATCCTTGATTATCTGCGGCGTTATCATGATGACGACTTCGACTGGCGGCGCGTCTTCTTTCTATAGGTGAACAGTTCGCCGAAAAGCGGGATGCGCGACAGCAGAGGCACCCGCTCGATGTTGGTCAATTCCTCGTCGCGGATCAGGCCGCCGACGACGATCTTTTCACCGTCCTTAACCCGAATGGTCGTCTGCTGCTCCCGCGTGCTGATCTGCGGATAGCTCGCGCCGTTCACGGTCAAAAAGCTGGTGACGACCGATACCTGCGGGTAGATGGTCAGCGTTATCTCGCCGTTGCCCGCCGTCTGCACCGCCACCTGAAGATAGATGCCGACCCGCTCCTCTTCCTTGTCGAAGATCGGCGTCTGCGCCTGCGTATAGCCGATCAGCTTGGGAAACTGAAGCCGCTCGCCGATCAGGATGAAGCCGCGCTCGCCATCCAGCAGCGACAGGGTCGGCGCGGCCAGCAGCTTGGCGCGATTGTCCGTCTCCAAAGCCGCCAGCGTGGCGTCGATACTCAGCGGGCTGCGCGAGAACGAGCCGAAGTTCATGCCGCTGCCCTTGTTTTCCGTGAACCTCTGGTTGCCGAAGCTCCAGCGAACGCCGAGTTCCTTGAGCGCGTCCGTTCCTATATCGGTAATCTGGACGCCTATCCGCACCTGGGCGCGGCGCACGTCAAGCTGCTGCGCCAGGGCCAGAGCGCGGGCGACAACATCGGCTTCGCCGTACAGGATAATCTCGCGCGCTCCCAAACCGGCGGTCGTGGGCGTATTGGAGTTGAGTGTGCTCGCCTGCACTCCGGTCACGGCGCTTGTGCTCGCATCGTCAAGGCGCGGTGAGGACGCCCCTGCCCCCAGCGCGATACGCAGTTGGTCCTTGTCGAACATCTTTTCCAGCGAGGCGACCAGATCGGACGCGGTGATATTGCGGCAATGGTAAACTTCCTGCCGCATCACTGCATTTATCTGCTCCTTCGGAAAGGCTGTGGCGATGTCTTTAGCCGCGCCCACCACATAGGTGTCGCCGTCGCGGTAATAGGCCAGGCCCGCTGCCTTGGTCACCAGATCGATGGCCTTGTCGATAGACATCTTCCGCAGGTTAACGGTCACTTTTTCGCTGATCGCGCCCGCCATGATCACGCTCACCCCGGCGTCCCGCGCCAGCGATGTGAGCAGCGCGACCACATTGGTCTGGTACGCGCTGACGCTGTACAAGCCCGGCTGAGCGACGCCCAGGGTTGCCGCTGCCGCCGTTTGGCGAGGCGCGGCGTGAAGCGCCGGGGACGCTGCTGCCGCCGCCGTAGCCACCTGCTTGAGCGCCGCAGACCGGTAGGGCGAGAATCGCACCGTTGTCGCTGCCGGTCGCTGCGCTCCCTGCCGCACCGGCGCGGGAGACGGTATATTCATGACCGGGCTATCGGCGGCATCGCTGACAACCGCGCGCCGCGCGGGGACGACCGGTAGCGTTGGCGCGGCGGCCACGGCGACACGAACTCTTTTACGTATCGGCGGCGGCGGCGGCACCCGTGCCATCAACCGCTCTTTCGCGTTTTTCGGCGTTTCCCGCACTACCGGTTCCGGCTCATAGAAGCCGCTGCGGGCGTACACGTAAGCGTCGCGGTCGAACTTCAGGTTCCAGACGCGTATCTCCCAGCGGCGTTTGTCCCGCGAAGATTCCAGGGAAAAGGCGCGTACCCCCCGTGTGCTCGCCAGGATACGCACGGTCGGCTCGGAAGCGCCGCCTGCCACCGGCCCGTAGCGGACATCGGAGACACCGCGGCGGGCAAAGGCGACGTGGCCGCCGGTGCGCCCGGCATTCCAGGAGCCAGCCACGGTGATAACGGTCGCTGTGGGATTCTCCTGTGAGCGTACCGTGGGGGTAAAGGAGCGGTCGCCGGTAACAATGATGCGTGTGAAATCCTCCTGGGGCCACACCGTCACGCCCGTAACCCGTACGGCGTGGGCCGCTGCCGGGGCCGCTGCCGGGGACACCGGCTCAGCCAGAGCGGGAAGCGGCGTGAGCGCCGAAAGGAACAGGCAGCAGCAGCACCCACAGGCTGCGGCGGAAAAGGTGCGCAGGTACGTTATCAGCCAGCCGTTAATGCGGCACATCAGTATTCTCCTCAAGCCCAGGTTCATCGGCTGCCCCTTCGGGCGCGGCTTGCAGCGGAAGCGTCCACTTCCCCCGCGACCCTGCCAAAACGACATCGTATTCATTTACGGCAACCACGCGCAGCATCTGTACACGGTCCCCAACACGGACGGTTATCGGTTCCGTTCCTATTCCTTCAATCACGGCGCTGCGCTGGTTGATGCCAAAGATCGCCGTGACCTGCATTTTCGCGGATAGTTCCGCTTCGGCGTTGCGTACCGGCAAAACCACAGGCGGCTGCGCGCTTCCGGTCTGTTTCCGCATCGGCGCAGAAAGCACGACGACCTGCTTTTGCGGGCTGGCTTTGGGCGCGGCGGGGGCAGGCACCCTTGTCGGCTCCCGCAGCACACCTGGCTTAACGACAGCCACACCCATTCCTTCCGCGAAGTTCGGCGGCGGCGGCGCTGCCGAAAAAACGGATCTTCCAGCAGCGGGAGCGGCGGGATTCGCACGCGCGCCGATACGAGTGCTCAATATCGGGTGGTAAAACGGGTCCCGCTTGCTGCCGCGCCGCGCGCCCTGCCAGAGCACAGGAGGAGGAGGCGCGTTTTCCGCCACGGGCGTGGTCGCAGCCGCCGTAGCAGCGGCGGCCACGGCGACTACGGGAGCGTCCTGGGGAAGTAACTGGCGTATAGTCATGGTGACGGTACCGGCCAGCACGCACAAAAGCAGGCCGACCGCCACCGGGTTATTATCTTTCGTCTCTATCTTCATGACTTTTCCGGCAGCCCGTACAACACGCCCGAAAACTTCATCTGGAGCCGCAGCGCGCCGGTCTGGGGATCAATACTCGTGCGAACCAATTGCACGGAGCTGATGTCAAACAGGCGCGGCGAGGCCGCGAGCCTTTCCATGAACTGCATCAGCGACTGGTATCTGCCCTCTACCGTGCATTCCAGCGGCGCTTTGACCCATCCGCCCGCCGTTCCCGCGCCCGTTCCCACCGGGGCGGGGGACGCCGGGGTAACGACAGCGGCCACAGCGGCACCTCCCGGTACGTTGGGAGCCGCAGGCGGCGCGGGCGCCGCTGCCGCTGCGGCTGCCGCAGCCTCGTTCCCACCCACACGCGCGCCGACTACTGTCGCGCCCGCTGCGTTCGCCACCGCAATAATCTCGTCGGTGAACTCCGCGCTGCCCGGTCCGTCGGGCGGGGCTGTTTTCAAACCGTCCGCTTTGAAGGAATCCTGGCGTCGCTGCCGAAAACTCACCGCCATCTCGGCCACCTGCTTCTGCCGCAGGGACACCCGCGCCTGGGTGCTTGTCAGGCCGCTCTCCGTGCTCCACAGGCTGTAAAAAACGGCCAGAGTCCAGAGACCGCACAAACAGATGGCGATGCGTACAATCGCGCGCAGACTGTCCGCGGTGCGAGACTGTGCCAGCCAAATATCCCAGCGCATCAGTTACCTGCCCCGCTGCTTGTCAGCGCACCGGCGACGCGTGCCTGAATGCGAAAACGCACTCCCCGGACGCCCAGCGCCGTGTCTGAGGTCGTTTCCGTCAGGCGCACTCCGGTGAACAAAGGCGTGTTTGACAGCGCCTCCGTGAATCGCTTCAACGTGTCCATGGTTTCCGCCGAGCCTTGCAGGACGATGTCCCCCTGCTTGCCCTTCCCTTCGACACGAACCTGTTCCAAATAGGCCCGCTCGGGTATGCACACGGCCAGAACGGACAAAAGATCCCGCCATCCCTCGCGCCGCGTGCGGGTCTGCTCATACCGCCGCCAGCGAGCGAGCCGCTGATCCGTGTTCGCGCCGGTCTGCGTGATCATCTTCGCGCGCATTTCGACCGTATCCAGTTCGCGCTGCGCGCGCGCCAGGTCCCCGCTCATGTCCTGAGCCTGAAAGCTCAGGGGCATCAGCACGACGGCGGCGAATACGCCCAGAGCTATCAGCGCGAGCGCGTCGCGGCGGCTTCGGTTCAGAATGCGGCGGCGCTCTTCTCCTCGCTGCTGGTTCAAATCGACGCGGGGAAGCGTCAGCCGGTTGAGCGCGGGCGATTTCCAGCCGATCATTTTCTTACGCTGCCTTTCGCCGCCAGACGAACTCGCGCGTCCGGCTGATCGAAGAGCGCTCCAGGTGCGCTTCCGTTTGGAGCGCGCCCAGCGCCAGGCCGACGGCGACGACAAAACTGGTCTGACGCCCATCGATTGCCGCGAAGCTTTCGGACAGAAGCCGCGATGCAAACGACTGGAACGGGTTTCTCACCGCCACGTCCACCTGAAGCGAGTGCGCGAAGTAACGATCCAGGCCGTTCAAATCTCCCGTGCCGCCGGAAAGGACGACCCGGTCGAGAATACCTTCGTAGCTGCGCTCGGGAAAAAGCGAGCGGTAGTAGTTCAAAAGCCGCAATATCTCCCGGCGCAGGCGGTCCAGCTCCGGCAGCAGCACCTCGGTTTCGCGCCGCTCCCCGTCCTCTTGTGTCCAGGAAAAGATGCCGTCCGCGTCTATTGCCGCGTCGTCCCGCTCCTTGATCGCCCGCGCCTCCTCCGGCGTAACATCCAGCGCACTCGCAAGCGCCTGTGTCAGTCGGCTGCTGCCCCAGGAGATGGAGTGAACGAAGCGCAGATTGGTATCCTGAACCACGCACATGCCGGACGACTCTTCGCCAAGCTGCACGTAGGCGAGCGGCTGCCCGCGCCACAGCGCCCCCTGCTGACCGGCGGGCGAAAGCGCGCGAAGCAGCGTGAACGGCTCCATCTCGACATTCGCCACCTCCAGCCCGGCCATCTCCAGCGCCTCGGCGCGGCTGCGCACCACATCGCGCGGCGCGGCGGCCAGCAGCGAGCGCATGCGGTCATCTTCGCCGTCGCCCGCCTGCTCCATAGGGACAATAACCACCTCGGCCTTATCTACCGGATAGGGCAGGTACTTGCGCGCCTCGAAAGGGGTCGCGGCCCGAAGCGCGTCGGCGTTCATGCGTGGCAAATCCACCCAGCGCACCAGCAACTGCTCGGTGGGAACGGAAAGCGAGGCGGAACGCAGGGAGCAGCCAAAGCTGCGCCCGATCTGCCGCAGGCACGCCGCCACTTCGCGCTTATCCTGAACGACGCCGTTCTTCACCGCGCCTGCGGGCGTCGCCACCCGTGCGGCATGGCGCACGGCCATACCGTCATTCGTGCCTTCCAGCAAAACGGTCTTGATCGCGTGCTGACCGATGTCCACCCCGAGCGCGCGGCGCAGGGTATCGTTTTTTCGCACACTATGAAACACGAGAAAACTGCCTTTCAGGAAACTTGCCCGGTAGCATTATGGGTTTGCCGCCTGGAAATTTAGAGGGGAAATGTAGCGGGAGCTTATGGCCCCCCTGCCCCCTCGCAGGCGACGTTCGCCCAAGTTTGGGGGTCTGAACCTCTCCCCCACACTCGGTCTGCCGAGGTGCTCCCCTCGCAGGGGAGGGGAGACAGGAGGCCAGGGGAGGGGAGACAGGAGGCGTTCCCTTTACCTATCCGGTACCCCCATTATTGGGGGCGGAGGGGGCCATATCTGAACCCCAAACTTGGCGGCAGGGGGGCCAGCGAACGGAGAAGCCGCGAACGACTCTACACCGTCATCCGCATGATTTCCTGATAGGCTTCCACGGCGCGATTGCGGACGGTGGCGGTAAGCTGGAGCGCGACATTGGCCTGCTCCATCGCAATCGTCACGTCATGGATATTTGCGGCGGTTCCGGCGGCAAGAGAGCGCGCGCCTTCCTGGGCCTGAAGCTGCATCTCGTTGACCGAGCCAAGCGCCTTTTCCAGCGTCGCCGCGAAGGACGCCCCGTTTGCGCTTTCCCCGGCGGCGGGCGCGCTGCTGTCGGTCAGCCCGATATTTGCGCCGCCTGCGATACGGCTTGCCAGATCGATGTTCATAGTATTTAGCGTCCGATCTCCAGCGCCTTCATTGCCATGTGCTTGGCAGACTGAACGGCGGCGACATTAGCCTCATACGCCCGTGTCGCGGTCATCATGTCCACCATTTCGGTAACGGTAGAGATATTGGGCATGGAGACGTAGCCGTCGGGAGCGGCATCGGGATGACCGGGGTCGAACACGCGGCGCGGCGCGCTGGTGTCCTGGGAAATGCCCGCTACCTGTACGCCGCCCAGACCGGTCCCCGCACCGCCGCGCCGCGCCGCGCCGAGTGCCGCGCCGAAACTGTTCTGCCCCGGTGTAAAAAGAACGCGCCGCCGCCGGAACGGGCCGCCCTCGGGAGTGCGCGTGGTGTTGACGTTCGCCAGGTTGTCGGCGACCACATCCATACGCAGCCGCTCTGCCGTCATGCCCGAAGCGGATATGGAAAGTGAGGAAAAAAGGCTCATAATCGTTATGCCCTTGACGATCCGGTGATGGCGATTCGCAGCGACGCGAACTGCGCGGACAGCGCCTGGGTCAGCGCCGCATAGGTGACCTCGGTTTCGGCCAGGCGCGCGGCCTCGGCATCGGGGTCGATATTGTTGCCGTCCAGGCGCATCGCCCCCGCAGCGTCGGTAACGACCGTCGGCGGCGTGTTTTCAGAATCGTCCGGCGTGTCCAGATGCGCGGTGTTGGAACCTGCCAGCGCCAGGCTGTCGTGTCGTCGCTCGGCAAGTTCGAGCGCGAACGAAACGTCTTTGCGCTTATAGCCGGGCGTGTTGGCATTCGCCAGGTTGGACGCGATAGCCTCCTGCCGCAGCGCGGTGGCATCGAGCGCCTGCGTCAGCGCGCCGAACGTTTTGCCGCTAAAAATTGGAAGTCCCATTGCTTTGGGTATCGGCGCAACGGGATGGAATCTGTAGGGGAAGAGGAGCGTTCTGTTACAGCGAGGCGCGGAAGCCCAAACGGAGGGCGTCATCGGAAAGCATCGCGCGCAGCCGCTTCAGAGCGCGGCGCTGAAGCCGGGAAACGTGCATCTGGGAAATGCTCATCCGTTTGGCGATCTTGGCCTGGCTCAGCTCATCGAAGAAGCGCAGCGAGATTACCTGCCGCTCACGCGCATCAAGCGTCTCGATAGCGTCGCGCAGGTCGCCGAACACTTCGAAGTCGCTCAGCGCGGAATCGTTCTGACCTACCAGGTCAAGGAGGGTAGCCGAACTCTGACCCGCGCCGACGTCCAGGCGCACGTCCAGGGAAAGCAGGTTCAGGGCCTGGGCGCTTTCCAGCGCCTCCATCACCTCTTCCTCGTCAGCGCCCAGACGGGCCGCGACCTCGGCCACGCTCGGCGTGCGGCCCAGTTCCTGGGTAAGCTGCTGCGCGGCGCGGCGCGCGCTATTGCGCATCTCCGCAGCCAGCGGGGAATCTTGATGCCGCCCGTCTTGTCCCGGAAATGGCGCTTGATCTCGCCCAGAATGGTAGGCGTGGCGTAGGTGGAAAAGCGGGTGCCGTGATCCAGGTTGAAGCGGTCAAGCGCGTTGATCAGGCCGATGTTGCCGACCTGAACCAGGTCCTCCAGCGTCTCGACGTTATTGAGATAGCGGCAGGCGATGAACTTTACCAGGCGCTGGTGGTGGAGGATAAGCGTTTCGCAGGCGCGGTCACGCGTTCGGGCGTATTCCGCGGACAAGCGTTCCAGCTCCGCCGGGGCAATCGACGTGTTTTCTCCCTGTATCGCCGAATCCGTCGCAGACAAACCGGCTCCCGACGTTACCATGTCTCCAGTCCCGTTTCTCGTTTCCCTGGCAAAAGCCGCCGACAAGAAGCGGCGGCGGCGCTGCGAATGTGCAAACTATGGTCCCATTTTTCGGGATTGGTATCAGAGTCTGCGGGATTTATGTAAAGAAAGAGGGACTTTCCAAGCGGGTTGTTCGAGAAACTATGTCTTCAGAACGCCCCAAGTTTATCACGGCGCGGCGGCGTGTCAACGAAAACAGTACACGTTCTAACAGGCATAAATGCGGTTTGCACGCATCCCATTCAGTGGCTATTTCCACGCTGTCCCGACGATGCCGTCTGCAACTTCCGTACCAGAGTGAGCCACCGGTTTGTTTGCTGGGTCGCGATCTACTTCATCTCCGACGAGTGGCGGGGAAAAGTTTGGAGGCAGGGTCTACGAACGTTTTGGCGTAGTTGGCGGCGGTGGCGGCCTCGCCCGCGCCGGTCGCGATCAGCTTGAGCTTGCCGGAATGGGTACGGATATCACCCGCCGCATAAACGCCGGGAATGTTCGTCTGCATCGTTTCGTCCACGCGAACGGCATTCTTATCGATGGTCAAGCCCCACTCTTTATCGGCCCCAGGTTGGTCAGAAAGCCGATGTTCAGCAGCAGGTTGTCACAGGGGATAAAAAACTCCTCGCCGGTGCGGTTGTCGAAGATAGTTACCGCCTCCAGCCGGTCGTCGCCGTGGACGGCTTTCAGTTCGTGAAAACTGCGAACGTCGGTGGACGACTGAAGCACTTTGACAATGGTATCTTCATGGGCGCGGGAACCGGTCAGAGCGATGGATAAGCATGCAGGAGGCCGCCTGTTCGTGCAGGCCCAGCGCCCAGTCAAAGGCCGAATCGCCGCCGCCGACGATAACGATGCGCTTGCCTGCAAAACCGGACGTGTCGGTGACGAAATACTGAATGCCCTTGCCGACCAGCTCCTCGACACGGGGCACGTCCAGTTTGCGCGGCATGAACGCGCCGACACCACCGCGATCACCACCGTCTTCGTCAGGTGTAAGTCGCCTATCCGTAGTCACGGTCAGAATACCGCTGTCTGCGTCGCGCGCGACGTTCGTCACCTTTTCTTCCAGGCAGACGGTCGGGTCATATTGCAGCGCCTGCTCGACCTGATAGGCTACCAGGTCTTTGGCAAGGACTCTGGGAAACCCGGCCACATCGTAAATATACTTTTCCGGGTACAGCGCGGCAAGCTGTCCGCCCAATTGAGGTGAGTCGATGATCTTGATTTTCATCTGCCGTAGCCCGGCGTAAAATGCCGCGAACAGCCCCGTCGGCCCGCCGCCCACAATGGTCACATCATAAATATCGCCGCTGGAGTCTCCGCCTACGCTCACCCGCTGCTGGTGTTCCCGGTTGCGCCGCTCCGTTAGTCGTCAGCATCTCTGCTTTCTCCGCCTTTTCATGTCGAAAAAAAAACCGCCGTTTCATGATTGGAATTTGCGGCTATGCGTCTTGCATTATAACTGAAAGGTCGGCAGGTGTCAAATGGTCGCCCTCACCCCGGCTCCCGAAGACGCCCTCACCCCCGACCCCTCTCCCAATTTGGAGAGAGGGTCGGGGGTGAGGGCGAACGCCAGGCAGTGAACCGTAAGCGGTGACGCCCAACTATAGCCTCGTTTGCGCCTGGTTGTCGGCTCAGGAAACGGGGCGGGGAGGAGTCGATGAGTGAGCGTATCTTGATCGAAGACGATCCGTATGCAGCGCGGGACGAGGAGGTGTCCTGGAACAAGCGCGGCGCGTGGCCGTGCAAATGGATAGCCTGCGCGCCTGACGCCGGGGAGCCGCCGTTCGTCACTGCGGCCCTGGTACTTTCTCGTCCATAGCGGCGCGCGAACCGACGCCTGGAGAGGGAACGAACGAGGAGCGATTTGTCTCCCGTTCTGGCTGCGTCGTCATCGAGCCGGGCGATTGGTGGGTGGAAAAGGCGCGTAACTACTCCGGCAAGCCCATGCCCGCAGGCTTTGAAATCAAATGGCAGGTGGTTCCGTTCTTCCATAACATTTACCAGCCGCCAACGGTAGATGACCCCAGCCGGGAGTATATCACCACCGTCGCGCAGAACCTGAGCAACACCCGGTACACTCTGGAGATAATCACGGACGACAAAGGAACCGTGCCTATAGAAGCTATCGGTGTATATCGCCCGCCGCTCGGCCCTCCGCCCCCAATGGGGGTACCGGAGAATGAAATACAAGCCGCAAAATTATATCCGCGCCTCGTAGCAACAAACCCGATGAGAATCGCTTTTGACATTGATCAGACACTGATTCCTTATGACCAGGAGTTTTCCGTCGAGCGGTCGGTGCCGATACGCATCTTTAAGCCGTTTTTCAAGGAATCCCTTCGTCAAGGCACAATCGGTCTGCTGCGACAGCTACAAGCACAGGGATGCGACATCTGGATTTACACAACTTCCGGGCGTACCTCATCGTACTTGCGGATGTGGTTTCTCCTGCTTGGCATCCGTATCGGCGGAGTGGTCAACTGTCACCGGCACACGAAAGAGGTGCGCTCGCCGTACCGCAGCTTCCCGAACTGCTCCAAATACCCTCCGGCCTTTGGCATTGACCTGCTGGTGGATGATTCCGAAGGCGTTGTTTTGGAAGGTCAAAGGCATGGCTTCAGTGTCATCCTGGTGGAACCGTCTGACCGGAACTGGACAGAAAGGGTGCTTGAAGCCATTACGAATCGGGGCTGAGGATATTGAGACAAACCCATGAACACGAATATCACTTTTGAAGGTAACAACCTCCGTTTGGGCGACAACCCGCTCCTTTCCGGCACCCCCATTATTGGGGGCGGGGGGGGCCAGAACGGCGAAGGCAGCATCTCCCTCGAACCCGACCCGAACGGCGTCGGCGTCTTTCTGCGCTTCACGGCGGCTGAACCCGCCGCGCGGCATGTCTTTGCGCTGGGCGATCTGCAAGGCATACGCCGCTTCACCTGCTGCCACCGCTACGAGCCGTTCTGGATGACTGCCGCCGCCGGGACACGCGGCGGCGAGGTTCCCGTAGAGACGCAGTACCTGCTCGCCGAACGCGACGACGAAAGCTGCGTGCTGTTCGTCCCGCTGGTGGACGGCGGATTTCGGGCCGCGCTTCAGGGAGCAGGCGAAAGCGGCCTGGAACTGGTGGCCGAATCCGGCGACCCGGCGGTGGTTACGACGGAGATGGGCGGGCTGTTTATCGCGGCGGGGCCGGAGCCGTATGCGCTGATGGAGGCGGCGGCGCGCAGTGTGATGACGCGCCTTGGCACGGGGCGGCTGCGGCGGGAAAAGCCGCTGCCGGACTTTGTCGATAAATTCGGCTGGTGTACGTGGGATGCCTTTTATCAGGAAGTGTCGCACGACAACGTGCGCGTCGGCCTGGAAAGCTTCGCGGCGGGCGGCGTCCCGCCCCGTATGCTGATTCTGGACGACGGCTGGCAATCCATTCATAAACTGCCCAGCGGCGAGAAGCGTCTGACCGCCTTTGCCGCCAACGACAAATTCCCCGGCGACCTCGGTCCGACGGTGGCGATGGCGAAGGGGGAGTTTGGCGTCGAAAGCTTTCTCGTGTGGCACGCGCTGAACGGCTACTGGGGCGGCGTGGACGGCGACGCTTTGCCGGGCTACGGTGTCCGCTCGACCGCGCGCCAGTCGTCACCGGGAATTACGCACCATCGCCCGACCATCGATAACTGGTGGGGACCGGTCATGGGTGTCGTGCCGCCGGAATCCATATACCGCTTTTATCAGGACTACCACCGGCATCTGCGGCGGCAGGGCGTGGACGGAGTGAAAGTAGACAACCAGAGCGCGCTGGAATCGGTCGCCCACGGCTTCGGCGCGGGGCGCGTCGCGCTGATGCACCGCTACCACGAGGCGCTTGAAGGCTCCGTCCATACGCAGTTTCGGGGGGCGCTGATCAACTGCATGTCCTGCTCGAACGATATGCTGTATGGCGCGCTCAACTCCACGGTTACGCGCACCTCGACCGACTTCTGGCCGAACAAGCCCGAATCGCACGGTCTGCATCTGTATGTAAACGCGCAGGTGAGCGCGTGGTTCGGCGAGTTCATTTATCCCGATTGGGATATGTTCCAGTCCGGCCACGCGATGGGGGCGTATCATGCGGCGGGTCGGGCTGTCGGCGGCTGCCCCGTTTATGTCTCCGACAAGCCCGGCGCGCACGATTTAGACCTGCTGCGAAAGCTGGTGCTGCCCGATGGAAGCATCCTGCGCGCCCAAAACCCCGGTCGCCCCACCCGCGACTGCCTCTTCCATGACCCGACGAAAGAAGACGTTCTGCTCAAGATATTCAACCGCAACAAGTACGGCGGGATCATGGGTGTCTTCAATGCCCGCTATGACGAGGCGGCAGAAACTCCCCCGCTCGCGGGCACCGTTCGCCCCCGCGATGTGGAGGGACTGGAAGGGGAACTATTCGCCGTCTACGCGCACCACGCGGGCGAGATGCGCCTGCTTTCGCGCGACGACGTTTGGGAGGTGACGCTGCCGCCGCTTGCCTGCGAGGTCTTCACTATCGTCTCCATCGAGAACGGCGTCGCGCCGATTGGCCTTGCGGACAAGTTCAACAGCGCCGGAGCGATTACAGAGAAGGGACGCGACGCTGCGGGCGCGTACACGGTAACACTGCGGAGCGGCGGGCGATTCGTCGCCTGGACCGAAAATGCGCCCACTCGTATTAAGGCCGACGGCGCGGCCCTGGATTTTTCGTTTGATGCCGACACGCACCGCCTGGAAACGACCGTCCCCGGCGAGAACTCAATAACGCTCCATCTCGTGTCCGAGGCCGCTCCATGACGCGCCTTTGCCTGATTACGCGCGGCGACGACGCCGGTTCCTGCGACAGCGCGAACCGCGCGATTCGTGAAGCCTGTAAACACGGCATGCTTCGCAACGTGTCGGTAATGGTTTCCGGCCCGGCTTTCGCGGAGGCGGCAGCCATGTTCGCGGATTTACCCGGTATCTGCCTGGGCCTGCATGTCACCCTGAACGCGGAATGGAACGGGCCGAAGTGGGGGCCGGTACTGCCGCCCGCGCGGGTGCCGTCGCTGGTGGATGACAAGGGCTTCTTCACGTCCGCGCCGTCGGTTTTGCACGCGCGCGGGGTGGATATAGAGCAGATAATGTCCGAAGTGGAGGCGCAGCTTGACCGGGCGCGGGCGCACGGACTCGATATTCAGTATCTCGATGAGCACATGGGTGTCGGCTGGCTGCCCGGCCTGCGCGAGCGATTGGCACAACTGGCACAGCGGGAAGGACTGGTGGACGCGCACGGTTTCCCCAGCCTGCCCGCCGCCCCGGCAGGGGAGAGGGACAGCGATGTCGTGGCAACCTGGAAAACTCGCATCACCCACGCCGCACCGGGAACCACATATGTTCTTGTCACCCATCCCGGTCACGACAATGCAGAGATGCGTCATTTTTATCACGCGGGCCTGACGCCCGGCCAGGTGGCGCGCGAACGGGACGCCGAGCGCCGCGCGCTGACAAACCCGCAGCTTCGGCAATGGCTTCAGGACAGCAGCGTCGAAGTAATCCGGTATACAGAAGCGGCACCTTCGTCTTCGGGCCGATAAACGACCCGGCAAGTAAAGGCAATCGTCCTCACGGATGGAAAAACAGGCCGACCTTCGGTGCGTCCGGCAGGACGCTTGCTCTTCTTTGCCGGGTCGTTTACCGGCCCGACATCGAATTCGAAGCCGCGACCGTTTATAGAAAGACCATTAATGACAGAGACTTTATTTTCCGCGTCGGCGGCATTGCTGCTGCCCCGGCGCTGGCCTCGTTTGGTTCTTTCCACGCTGCTGTTTTGCGCAATGACCGCCGCCTGCGTCCCGTCCCCCGCATTGGCGCAGAACTTTGTCTGGTGGGAAGCGGAAACGCCGCGCGCCACCAATTTCCCCGCTGCCGACCGTAACCCGTTCAAGCCCGCCAATACCCAGGAGACGGCGGTTCTTTCCAAAGGACGCTGGATCGGGGCGGAGGGCGACCGGAACGAAACGCTGTTCCTGGAATACGATGTCACCGTGCCTGCTGGAGGAAAATACCGCTTTTTCGCCCGCAAGTTCTGGCAGCACGGGCCGTACCGCTGGCGCTTCGACAATCAGCCCTGGCAGCAGGTCGGCAAAAACGTCGCCCTGTTAGATGAAGCGTCGCTGCGTCAGTTCCTCGGCGCGAACTGGACCGAGGCGGGCGCGGTGACGCTGACGCCAGGCAAGCACACGCTGCGTATCGAGGCGCTGGAAAAGACCGGGGCTATTGCCTTCGATGCGTTCGTGCTGACGCGCGGCAGCTTCACGGCGCGCGGCAAGCTTAAGCCCGGCGAAAAATATAACCGCGCCCCGGCAGGCTGGTTCGCCTTCGAGCCGAACCCCGAAACCTTCGCGCACAGCCCCATTGACCTGCGTTATCTTAATGAAAAATACGCCGGGGAAAACGGCTATATCCAGGTGCGCGGTGAGGAGTTTGTCCACCAGAAAACCGGCAAGTCGGTGCGTTTCTGGGCGGTGAACGCCGGTGGGGGACTGGTGCATCTGAGCAAAGCCTCTGTGGACTATCTGGCGCGCAGTCTCGCCAAAAACGGCGTCAACATGGTGCGCTATCACGGCGGTGTCTGGGGCGAGGACTTCCGAAAAGCCGATAAAGAGATCCTCGACAAACTGTTCTACTTCATCGCCGCGATGAAAAAGCAGGGCATCTACACCACCCTGTCTATCTACTTCCCGCTGTGGCTGCGCTTCGACGAGAAGAGCGGCTTCGCGGGCTACACCGGCAAGCATCCCTTCGCCCTGCTTTTCTTCAATCCGGAGTTCCAGAATATCTACCGGGGCTGGTGGCGCGACCTGCTGACGACGCCGAACCCGTATACGGGCGTGCCGCTGAGCCGCGACCCCGCCGCCGCTGTCCTGGAGATGGTCAACGAGGATTCCTATCTGTTCTGGACCTTTACGTCGTACGAGAATATCCCGGCTCCGCAGATGGCGATTCTGGAAAAACAGTTCGGCGACTGGCTTTCGCAAAAATACGGCTCCGTGCAGAAGGCGCTCACCACCTGGGGCGAGGGCGCGGTGCGCGGCGACGATGCGGCGGCGGGCCGCGCCGGGTTCATGCCGCTTTATGATATATTCAGCCGCAAGAACCAGCGCGCGCAGGACACCGCCGCCTTTTTGACCCGCAGCCAGAAAACCTTTTTCGAGCGGACGCAGGCGTATTTGAAAAAAGACCTCGGCTATAAAGGCACCGTTTACGGCTCGAACTGGATAACGGCCAGCGCGCAGATTCTGGGGCCGCTCGATAAGTACACGAACACGGTCGCCGACTTCATGGATCGGCACGGCTATTTCGACCCGCCGCACCAGGGCGAGCGGGCGTCGTATTCCATCAGCAAGGGCGACAAGTACGAGGACCGGAGCGCGCTGTTGTTCACGCCCGGAAAGCCCGGAGACGCCCCGAACTACAGCCTGCCGATCATGGACGTGCGCTATAACAACTTGCCGTCCACGATCAGCGAGATCAACTGGACGCCGCCCAACCGCTTCCGCGCCGACCTGCCACTGGTCGCCGCCGCCTATGGCTCGCTTCAGGGCAGCGACGGTTTTCACTTCTTCGCCTTGGCCGGGCCGGACTGGCAGCACTCGCTGAGCAAGTTTTCGCTGCAAACGCCGGTCATCATGGGGCAGTTCCCGGCGACCGCGCTTATCTATCGCAGAGGGCTGGTGAAGCCGGGGCGCAGCGTGGTGGACGCGAACCTGAAGCTCTCGGATCTGCTGGCCCTGAAGGGAGCGCCTCTGGCCGCGCCGGTGAACCTGGACGAGTTCCGCGCCAAAGACATTCCCCCCGGCCAGAGCGTCGCGGTGGATCAGGTTGCCCGCATCGACCCGCTGAGCTTTCTTGTCGGCAAGGTATCGCTCCATATCACCGAGCAGGGCGACCCGTCGCGTGTGGCCGACCTGTCCCGGTATATCGACCGCTCGGCCAAAACCGTCCGCAGTGAAACCGGCCAGCTTTTGTGGGACTACAACCTGGGCCGGGTGACCGTGAACGCGCCGCAGGCGCAGGGCGTCACCGGGTTCCTGCAAAAAGCCGCGCCGGTGCGCCTTGGCGCTGTGACGATTGCGGCGGGCATGGAGTACGGCACGGTGGTTCTGGTCGCCCTGGACAATCAGCCGCTTGCCAGATCGCGCCGGATGCTCCTTCAGGTGATGTCGGAAGACTCCAACTACGGCTGGGAAACCACCGGCAGCACGGGCCTGCGCGAGATAACGAATGTCGGCACCGCTCCCATCGTCGTCCGCAAATTCTCCGGCACGGTCTCCCTGAAGCGCCCCGATGCCGCCGCCCTGAAAGTCACCGCGCTGGATTTCAACGGCTATCGTGGCAGGCAGACAGGGACCGCCAGCACTATCCGGCTTTCGGAAAACACGCTATACTACCTGATTGAGAAATAGCAGACCCGAAGGAACCATATGGAATACTTTGTCATCGAGGGCGGGCATCGGCTGAGTGGCACGATCACGCCGGTTGGAAACAAGAACGCCGCGCTCCCTCTGCTGGCGGCCAGCCTCCTGACCGACGAGCCGCTGTGTCTTCAAAACGTCCCCAACATCGGGGATGTGCGGACGAAGATGGAACTGCTCGCCCGCATGGGCGTAAAAGCTGAGGTCGGCGCGGAAGGCGGAGCCTGCACGCTGGGAACCAGCGCGGTAGGCGACAGTGAGCCGGACATCGAACTCAGCGGGCGGATACGCACCGCGCCGCTGCTGGCCGGGCCGCTGCTGGCGCGCCGGGGCCATGTCACCATCGGGCGGCCCGGCGGCGACCGCATCGGGCGGCGGCGACTGGACACGCATTTTCTGGCCCTTCAAGCGCTGGGCGCGGAGATCGAGGTGGCTCCGGACCGCTTTACCCTGCGGGCGAAACGGCTCCGGGGCTGTGACCTGTTTCTGGACGAAATGAGCGTTACCGGCACCGAGCAGGCGGTGCTCGCCGCCGTGCTCGCCGAAGGCACGACCACCATCGCCAACGCCGCCTCAGAACCGCATGTCCAGGATGTGTGCCGCTGTTTGAATGCGATGGGCGCGTGTATCCAGGGCATCGGAACGAACAATCTCATTATCGAGGGTGTGGACAATCTCCACGGTACGACCTACGCCATCGGTCCGGACTATATGGAGGTCGGCTCGCTGATCGGGCTTGCCGCCGCCACGCGCTCCGGGCTGCGGATTCAAAACGCCCGACCGGAAGAGCACCGGATGACACGCATCATGTTCGGGCGGCTGGGCGTGTGCTGGCAGGACGAGGGAAACGACATCGTGGTGCCGGGGGAACAGGACCTGCATGTCCGGCCTGAGTTCGATGGGGCCATTTCCAAGATCGATGACATGCCCTGGCCCGGCTTTCCGCCCGACCTGATCAGCATCGCGCTCGTCGTCGCGACCCAGGCGAGGGGCACCGTACTCGTTCACCAGAAGATGTTCGACCGGCGGCTCGTGTTCGTGGACAGCCTGGTCGAGATGGGTGCGGGCATCGTTTTGTGCGACCCGCACCGCGCGGTAGTTATCGGCCCCTCGCGCCTGCACGGCGAAAAGCTGGTGTCGCCCGACATCCGCGCGGGCATGGCGCTGGTCATCGCGGCGCTCGCGGCGCATGGCGTCAGTACCATCCAGAACATCAGCCAGATAGACCGTGGCTATGAGCGATTGGAAGTGCGTTTGCGCTCTCTTGGCGCGCATATCGAGCGGCGGGCGACATAATAAACCGAGGAGAGTGAATTGGAACTGCGTTATTTGAAGGACCTGTGGAACGATGCCGAGACGGCGGGGATGGATGAGCCGGACCTGCTGCGCTATCGCTCGAATCTGCTGGGCAGCGACAAGCGGCTGACGAACTTCGGCGGCGGCAACACGTCCGCCAAGGTGCCGTCGCCGGACCCGCTGACCGGTGAAACCGTAGACGTACTGTGGGTAAAGGGCAGCGGCGGCGACCTGGGCACGATCAAGCGTGATGGCTTCGCGACGCTGTATATGGACAAGCTGAACGCGCTGAAGCGGCGCTACCGGGGCGTGGAGCACGAGGACGAGATGGTGCACCTGTACCCGGTCTGCACGTTCGAGAACAACCCGCGCGCCGCCTCCATCGATACGCCGCTTCACGCATTTCTGCCGTTCCGCCACGTAGACCACCTGCATCCGGACTGGGCTATCGCCCTTGCCGCCTGCGCCAACGGCCCTGCGCAGTTGGAGCGTCTGCACAAGGAGACCGGAATCAAGCTGGTGTGGCTGCCCTGGAAGCGACCCGGCTTTGAACTGGGCTTGTGGCTGGAACGGGCGGTTCAGGAAAACCCGGACGCCGACGGCATCCTGCTCGGTTCGCACGGCCTGTTCACCTGGGGAGACACGAGCAAGGAAAGCTATCTGAGCACGCTGCGCGTGCTCGACAAGATCGGGCAGTACGTTTTGCCGCGCATCGAAGCGGCGGGGGAACAGCTTTTCGGCGGGGGAACGGTTTCGCCCCGGCCCGACCGGGGCAAGCTCGCCGATGTTCTGATGCCGGTCCTGCGCGGTGCGGTCGGCAATGTCATCGGCCATTTCGACGGCAGCGACGAGGTGCTCCGCTTTGTGGGAAGCGCTCGGGCGAAGGCGCTCGCCTGGCAGGGCACAAGCTGCCCCGACCATTTCGTTCGTACCAAAGTGCGCCCGCTGTTCGTGGACTGGGATCCCGCTTCGGGCGAAGAAGCGGCGCTCATCGCGGCGGCAAAGGCGGCATTCCCGGCCTACCGCGACGACTATGCCCGCTACTACGAAGAAAACAAGTACGAGGGCGCACCCGCCATGCGCTCGCCCAACCCGACGGTCGTCCTCGTGCCCGGCGTCGGCCTGTTCAGCTTCGGACGCTCCAAAACGGAGGCGCGTATCACCGGCGAGTTTTACGTCAACGCGATTCATGTTATGGAAGGCGCGACGGCGCTGGACGATGCCCTGCCCAAGCAGACCGACATCCCTTCCGAACGGATCGTGGACAACTATGTCGCTCTGGCACCGCGCGAGGCGTACAACATCGAATACTGGCAGTTGGAAGAGGCGAAGCTAAAGCGAATGCCGCCGGAAAAGGAGCTGAGTCGTAAGGTTGCCGTGGTTATCGGCGTCAGCCCCGGTATTGGGCAAGCGATTGCCGGGCGGCTTGCGGGGGAAGGGGCGCACGTCGTCGCCGCCGATCTGCGGGCGGAACTGGCCGAGGAGGCCGCAGCGGAGTTACAGGCGGCCTATGGCAAGGAGATCGCGGCGGCGGAGACGGTGGACTGCACCGACCGGGAATCGGTGCGCCGGATGCTGAACGCCGTGGTGGGGCGCTTCGGCGGTCTGGACCTGCTGGTGGTGGTCGCTGCGGTCTTCTTCCCGCCGGACGAAAGCGGGCGAATTACCGAGGAGCAGTGGCGCAAAACCTTCGATGTGAACCTGTTAGGCTCGTATGTCGCCGCTGACGAAGCGCACCGGGTAATGGAGGCGCAGGGCACGCCGGGCAGCATCGTCCTGATCAGCAGCGCGAACGCCGTGGTCGCCAAGAAAGGCAGCTTCGCCTATGACACCAGCAAGGCCGCGCTGAACCATCTGGTGCGTGAACTTGCCGTCGAATGCGCCCCGCACGTACGGGTGAACGGGGTCGCCCCGGCCAGTGTCGTCGAAGGCTCGCTTCAGTTTCCGCGTGAGCGCGTCATGTCGTCGCTTACGAAATACAACATCGCCTTTGATCAGGGCGAGACGACCGAGGCGCTTCGGGGCAAGCTGTCCGGCTTCTACGCGGAGCGAACCCTTTTAAAGCGGAAGGTGACACCCGCCGCCGTCGCCGAAGCGGTCTTTCTGCTGGCTTCGCCACGAACGGATCTGACCACGGGGCAGATAATACCGGTCGACGCCGGGCTGAATGAGGCATTTCTTCGGTAGCCGTTTGCTAAACGGGGGCGGCATCAGCCGCCCCCGTTTTTCATCGCCTCTTCATCGCAGCGTATCGCGCCTTGTCACGGATTTCGGTGACTGCTGCTGCTGCTCCTTCTCCGGCGCTTTCGTATTCGCTCGGCTTCTCGGCGTTCCTGTTCTATCTTCGCCCATCCCCGGATCGGCTTTCTCTGTATCCCGGTTGCGAAGTACCCTACTGCCAACAGGCCCGCCGCAACCATGCCGATCCATTCCCACAGAGAGATTCCTCGATAATCGTATTGCCAAATCAGGAGAGCTAATAAAGGAATCAATACGATCAGCATGAGCCTGCGCAGCATGCGTCGCCGCGTGCCGCGCCGCCCGCTCCGCCGCCACCGCTTTTCCCCGCTCTCAATCACTGTTTTCCCCTTCCTCTACGTAACGGCTTTTGTTTCCTCCATTGCCCTGTCCGTTGCATTGTCAGACGTTTACCTATTTCCCATAAAACCTTTGAACGAAAAGAAAAGAGCCGAGCCGATCACCACGGTCCCAATAACCCCGACAACAATCAACGTCTCCATCAGACCAACGCTCTTCTCCCCACCGCCTGCCCGGGGAAGTGGAGAGGGCTGCTTGCTGACGGGGCGGCCATACGCCTCCCGGACGCGCGACAGTGTAGACTCCCGGTATCCTGAGTCGATACGCAGAAGTTCAGCGTCCTGTATTTGAGCTATCTGATGTTCCGGGATGGTGATTGTCTCTCAATATCTGCTCGGCAGACTTCTTGGCACTCCACAATAATGATTATAATAAAATATCAGCAATTCGTAAAGGGAAGCCCACGCTGTTGGGGCGCACGTGTGCCGCTACCACTTCGCCCGAATCAGCCACGCGACCAGAAACGCATCGATGACGAGTAGCAGAATGAGCGCCATTATTGGGAGGAGGCGAGGCCGCTCGCGCACCGGAGGCTCCGGGGGCGGCGGGTTCCGCTCCAGCATTCGGGTGAGCATCAGGGTGGATTCGCAGACATCGGGCTGCGTCTGGTAATCGCGTCCGCAGCCGGCACAATTGCGGGCGAGCAGGTGGTCTTTCCTGCCGCAGCGGGGACAGATCTTGTAGTTGTTCGCCGGGTCCACGAGCGCTCCTCTGCGATGCCGCCGGTGACAGGGCAAGCGCATCAAATGTCTGCAGGGTTTCGTTATTCGGACGGATACTTGCGGAGACAGGGAAGAAGGAGACGCCTCTGCCGGAAGTGCCAGTCCTATCTTCCGGCTCTATTATACCGTATGGCTTCCCCGAGACACGGAACGGCCCACTATACCTCTTCTTACGCGAAACGGGCAACGTATCGAAGGGATGGCGGTACTTATCTCACAATCGGCGTGAGCGTGTTTACCGTATTGGCAACGGCTTCCTGAATGACGCGGCTGCTGGGGATGTCCAGGGCAATGAAGACGATTTCGGCAAAGGCGCGGCGCTGCTTGAGGATGGTTTCGGCAGTGATGACAGCGACGCGCGAAAGCGGCAGACCGCGCAGGCCGCCGACGGGAACCGCAATCGTTTCCGCACCCGCTTTTCGCGCCTGCTGCACCGCGTTCTCCAGCGCGCGCCGAAGCGGGCCTTCTTCGACGGGGCGCAGCGGTTGGGAAACGGCGGCGTGGACGATGTGATCCACCCCGAGGCGTCCGCCGCCTGTAATTACTGCCTTGCCGCTCTTCACGGGCGCATAGGCCATCGCCTCTTTTTGCACCACCGCCCCGCTGGCCATGCCGATTGCGCCGGGTACGCCGCCGAGCAGACGCAGCGTGGTCGTGGTCGTCAGCAGCAGCGCGTCGGCCTCGATACGGTTTGCAGGCGCATATCGGACGATGATCTTCGTGTCGCCGACATCCCAGGAGGCGATGTCCTCCACCTTTTGCGACCGGTAGGCGAAGGTGACGCAGAAGGCGGCGCAAAGGGCCATAACCGCTGGCCCCGTCATCAGCAGCGCCAGGGGCATTTCGCGGCGCGCCTGGGGGGGCAGGTGCAGAAACGAGGCCGCCGCCGCCGTAGCGCCAACGACTATGCCGACCCCGATTATCGCGCGCCCGGAGATAATGCCGCGCCGAACAAGCATGCCGTAAAAAAGAAACAGGGAGACGACAAAAAGCGCGTAGGGAATCTGCGATGCGATAAGCGGGTTCATGACGCCTTTATTGTAACACGCGGCGACGCTCTACGCAGGTCGCGCCACGCCCACAAAGCGAGGGACATGGTGCGGGAAGACGGTGGAAAGCCGCTCGTTGCGCAGACGCCGGGAAACCACCTCCGCCAGAATGTCGCGATAGTCCGTGGTGACGCGCAGATCGCCGTTAGCGTCCAGTCGCTCTTTTCCCAGGCATGGCCAGTGGGCGAAGACACGCCCCGCGCCTCCTCCTCCGTGCTTCTTTATTCGGGTCTCACGCCGACCCCGGCGATCCTGCCGTCTTCCGCCAGCGCAAAAGTGACACGCAGCGTCAAATCGCCGAAGGCCGCCCGGTAGATGCGTATCCGCATTTTGTCTTCGGTCCGCTCTTCCATCAGATCGAAGCTTTTCAGCGCGCCCTGCGGCCCCAGCAGCGCCTGCGCCTCTTTCGCCCGATCCGGGAAGAGAGCGGCCCGCGCCTGGTCGGTAAAAAGCTGCGGGTCGGCAGTGCCCGCCGCGAAGCTTTCCATCACCTGCCGCAGTTTTTTAGTGGTTGCCGGGTCGGTGTCCGCTATCGGTTTGGGGGCATTGGTCGCCAGGGCAGGAATATAAAACGCCGCAATCGCATTCGCGAGCGAATCGGCATCCGCCGTGTCCGAATTGGCCAGCACGATCACCGTCAGCTTATCGTCCACGAATCGCGATATGGAGGTGTTGAAGCCGGGAATGCCGCCGCCGTGGCTGATCAACCGGCGCGTGCGGTACGTGTCCACCGACCACCCGAAGCCGTAGTTCGCCGCCGCGCCGTCGTTCAGCTTGGCCGCCGTCCACATCTGGTCGAGCGCCGCCCGCTTCAGCAGCTTGTCCGTATACAGCGCGGCATCCCACTTCGCCATGTCGGCAACCGTGGAAACCAGCGCGCCTGCCGCATAGGGCTGGGTCGGACTGACATACTCGCCGTTCCGCAGTGCGCCGTTTTCCCAGGTATAGCCGGATGCCCGGTTCTTGATTACCTCGCTCAAATCGTTAACACGCGTGGAAGTCATGCCCAGCGGCCCAAAGATGCGCTCGTTCAAAAACGCGCCGTATTCTTTACCGCTTACTTTTTCGATCAGCATTCCCAGCAGGAAATAGCCGGTGTTGTTATAGGACCACTTTTCGCCCGGCGCGAAATCCGGCGGCGCATCGGCCACCAGTTTCAGAAGCTCTTCTTTCGTATAGTCCTTGCGGGCTGTTTTGAAGAAGTCGGGAACGCTGGTGTAGCTTTTTATCCCCGACGTATGGTTGAGCAGTTGACGCACGGTGACGACGCCCCAGGCGGCGGGCAGGCTGTTCAGATACTTGCTGATCTTGTCGTCCAGGCCGATCTTGTTCTCCTGGACCAGCATCAACACTGCCGTCGCCGTGAACTGCTTGGTAACGGACGCCAGTTGATACACCGTGTTTTCCGTGGCGGGAACGGAATGCTCGGCGTTCGCAACTCCGTATCCTTTCGCCAGCAGCACCTTGCCGTCGCGCACGACGGCGACCGAGACGCCGGGAACATGGCGCTTTGCCATTTCCGCCCGAACAAAATCGTCCACCGGCTCGGCCCGCGTGGGCAGCGCGGACAAACACAACAGCGCGAGAACGCAGGCGGTTACTGCAACTCTGAAATGCATACGAATGGAAGTGCTTCCTCTTTCTATTAGCGCTGTCGTTTCCCGCGCCTTGCTGCTGTTTTGTCCCGCGAGGCCGAAGAAAGTTGCCGGAGTCACGTAATTCCTCAGTCGGCGGTTCGCGGATTGCTGCCGCTCGTTTTCGGAGGGGCTGCCTGTCGCGCTGTTTTTGTTGCGCCAGCGCTTTGCCGCGTGGCGGCGGTGCGGGACTTCTTCTTCCGGACCTTCTTCGGATACAGCGCCGCTGATGTATAGCGGTTGGCGGCGTTCCACAGCAGGTACTCCTGGATACCGTTGTCGCGGGCGGCCTGTATCTGCGCGCGGACCTGTCGCTCTCCGTAACGGACACCTCCCAGCGAAAAGTCCTGGAGCCACGGGCGCATCTTGCAGTCCGATTTAGCCAGCTTTTTATTGCCGTCCTTCAGTGCGCGCAGGACGGTACGGTACGGCGATGCGTTGGGGTGGGGAATGCCGTAATCACCGCGCCGGTAGTGGGATGGATAGACCATCGGACAGACATAATCGAGGTGCGGGGCCATCAACTCCAGCTTCTGGCCGATCCCCAGGTCGTAATCGGGCCGCGCCGAGGTGGTCAGGCCGAAGACATCGGCGGATACAAGGACGTTGTGCGGGCGCAGCTTTTCGCGGGCATATTGCAGGAAGGCGGCGATTACCCGTGCTTCCGAACGCTTATCGTCCTTGCTCTTAGCGGGGAAGCGCATCGCGCGCTCGCGCCCTTCGGAGGGGAAGCGCACGTAGTCCCATTGGATCTCGTTAAAGCCGTGCTTGGCCGCATCGATGGCCAGATCGACGTTATAATCCCAGTTTTCCTTGCTGTACGGGTCAAGCCATAGATGGCCCGCATTATCGCGCCAGGGAACGCCGTCAGGCCGCTGGATCGCCAGGTCGGGCCGCTTTTTGGGCACTAACTTGTCCCGGAAGCAGGTGATACGGGCAATGGCGAAGATGTTGCGCTTCTTGAGTTCGGCCAGCTTATCGTCAATGTTTCTGATTTGCTTCTTATGCGCGCCGACGGAGCGGGCCAGCGCGAGGTCGGTATCGTAGGAAATCATGCCGTCCTCCTTGACGTCGACCACCACGGCGTTCAGTTCGCTTTTGTCCACCAGGGAAAGAAGCTGGCTCCATCGCTCCTTGCCGCCCGCCGTCCACCCGCTTATATACAGGGCGCGCACCGGTTCCGTTTTTTTAGCTTTCGGGGCAGGGGCGGGAGGTGTCGCGGCGGCATTCGCTTTTTCCACCGGCTGCGATTCTGCCGCAGGGGGTGACGCCGCCGAACGGTCGCCGGACTGAGTGCATCCTCCCAGCGCGAGCGCCAGCAGGAATAGGAAGGCCGCTCTGACGCGGGCGCTTTTGGAAGCCGTCGGGAAATCCATCATCGGGTAAATGAATCCGCCTTTCTTGTCTCCGGCAAAATGCGGAGGGTGGTTTCCATTTAGCCCTGCAATGACGGAAGTCCTGCCAGCGTTCGCCGATGTTTATTTGAACGGATTATGCATCGCTGTCTGCAATAACATGCTGATCGAGGTGGCTTCGCACCGGCC
>JAUJOK010000086.1 GCA_030447685.1 Armatimonadaceae bacterium | reverse complement strand
GAGAATGGTCAAGCGCCCTGCCTTCGACGGAACCACAAAGGACTGTGACATGGAGCATTTCTCTGGGCGGTATCCAGTAGGCTCCATCGTTGTTTGGTACTTGCCATCCTCGAATGAGGGTGTCCAGTAGATCGATACCTTCACTCAAATTTAATAGCATAGCGTGGGCACCCCTGGAAACCTGAAAGCGAAAAGGACACAGCGTTTGCCGTGTCCTTTTTCATCCCATCTATTGTGCGCTTTACCCTTGTAGGTACTCACGCAGGCGGCGGCGGCGCGCTGCGGAGCGCAGCTTGCGAAGGGCCTGCGCCTCGATCTGGCGAACGCGCTCGCGGGAGATATTCAGCTCCTCGCCGATCTGCTGGAGGACATAGGTATCCTCGCCATCGAAGCCGAACCGCTTGCGCATGATAAGCTGCTCGCGGTCGTCGAGGGTCGCCAGGATGGAATCGATCTCCTCGCGCATCTCAGCGTCGATCAACTCCTCCTGCGGGTCCGGCGACGTTTTATCGTACAGCAGCGAACCCAGGCTGGTGTTTTCCTCATCGCCCACGGGCATGTCGAGCGAGATCGGCTCCTGCGTCGTGTTCAGCAGGCTCGATACCTTGCGGTGCGAGATACCGGTGCGATCCGCCAACTGCTCCGGCGTCGGGTCCTCGCCCAGTTCGCGGCGCATCTCAGCGCGAGCCTTGTCCAGCTTGCGCAGCGACTCGGAGACATGCGCGGGCAGGCGAATGGACTTGGCCTTGTTGTCCACCGCGCGGCCAATGGCCTGCCGAATCCACTGGGTCGCATAGGTCGAAAAGCGGTAGCCGCGCTTCGGGTCGAAACGCTCCGCCGCCGTCATCAGGCCGATTGCGCCTTCCTGAATCAAATCTTCAAAGGGGATACCGGACGAGCGATAGGCTTTGGCAATCGAGACAACAAGCCGCATGTTCGATTCGACCAGACGCGCCTTGGCCTGCCCATCGCCGTTTGCGATGCGCCGCGCAAGACGAACCTCTTCGTCGGGCGTGAGCAGGTTGCACCGGGTCAGCCGGTTGATATAGGACTGGAGATCGTCCGAGCGCGGCTCCGGCGGTGCCGCCTGCTCTTCCGTTCCCCACTCTTCGACGACCGCTGTTGCCCCGTCGCTCTTTGTTGCCGCTGTTGCCATGATACACTCCTTCCGCGCTTGTCCGGCGGAACTTGCTTGATCCGGGACGCGGAGAGCAGCGGCCCACGCACGCTCGCGAGCCGCCGCCAAAATCAGAATCTACTACCCCTCAACTACCCATACGTATGCGTGTTGTACCAGGTTCCGGGAAATTTTGTAACATAAGACCGTAAAAAACCGGCGCTACCCGCCATATCGCGCGGCAAGGGCCGCGCGATAAACCTCTTTGAGCGCCACGCCATGCGCCTGGGCCGCGCTCCGGCAGTCCTCGAATTCCGGGGACGCCGCCACCTCGCGCCCTTTGCGGCTGCCCACCTTGATCCGCACCGCGCCATACGGCGTCGCCACCGTTTCCCAGGCCCGGTCCAGACAATAGCGCCGCGCCATGGTCTGCCGCACGCCGAATGTCCCCGTCTCTGCGAAGACCACATCGGACAGCGTTTCGGCGTCCTGCGGGGCCGCCAGCACGGTCATTAACGTGCCGGGCCGGTTCTTCTTCATCTGCGCGGGTACAAAGAAGACATCCAGCGCGCCCGCCGCCAGAAGCCGCTCATGCACATGCCCCAGCACCTCGCCGGGCGCATCATCTAAATTGGTTTCCAGCACGGCGACGGTTGTGGGCGTTTCTTCTTTCGAGGCCGTCTGCTCCGTATGCACCTTTTGTGCCTCGGCGATAAAGACGCGCAGAATATTGGGGAACGGCGCTCCGAAATCCTTCTTTCCCGCCCCGTAGCCCGCCGCCAGCGGCGTCATCGGCGGCGGGTCGCCCACGCGCCCCTCGGCAAGCGTCGCCACAATGGCCGCGCCGGTCGGCGTCACCAGTTCGCCCGCTACCGCCACCGGATAGGTCGGCAGGCCCACCAGCAGTTCCGCCGTGGCCGGGGCCGGGAGCGGCATGCGCCCGTGCTGGCAGTCCACGAAGCCCCGGCTCAGCGGCAGCGGTGCGGAACAGACCGCCTCGACCCCCAGCATCTCCAGCAGGATGCAGGTGCCGGTAATATCCACGATGGCATCCACCGCGCCGACTTCGTGAAAATGAATCTTGTCCGGCGTCGTCCCGTGAACCTTCGCCTCGGCGTCCGCCAGCCGCGTAAAGATCGCCAGCGCCTTTTCGCGCACGGAGGGGGACAGGTCGGAATCCCGGTAGATCGCTTCGATGTCGGCAAGGTGCCGTCCGTGGCCCTGATCGTTTTCCAGCAGTTCCACGTCCACATCCGTCGTCATCAGCCCTTCAACCTTGCGGCGTTTGATATGCAGGTTGTATCCCGGCACGCCCAGTTTCGCCAGCGCGTCCCGAAAAGCGTTCTCGTCCGCGCCGCAGGCCAGCAGCGCGCCCAGGGTCATATCACCGGAGATTCCCGAAAAACAATCAAAGTAGGCAATTTTCATAACAGACCTGTATCGTACCCTATTCCGCGTTCGCTTTGATTTCCAGTATCTGATATTCCTGCCCGATTTCCGCCTGCCCCGTGAAGCCGCCCGCGCGCACTTCTTCCAGCGCCTGCGCTTCCGGCATCGTCCAGCGCGGGCTGAAATGCACCAGCACCAGACGCTTCGCGCCCGCCCGAGCCGCGATCTCCCCGGCCTGCCGTGGCGAAGTATGCGAGGGAAACGGTCCGGGCGTCGTCGCTTCGTGAATAAGAACTTCCGCGCCGCGCGCCAGTTCCGTGACGGCGTCGCAGGGCGCGGTATCGCACGTGTAGGTAAGGGCTGTGCCGTCTTTCGCGTGTTCGAAGCGCAGAGCGAGGCAGGGGCGGCTGTGCTCCGTCAGCGCCGTGCGAATCCGCCAGCCGTTTGCGCGGGGCAATGGCACTTCGTCGCCCGCCTTGATAGGCGTCCAAGTGACCGGCGCGGCGTACTGCTCCAGTTCGAGCGCCTCAACAATGCGACGGGCAATCGCGAGCGTCGGTTCCAATCCGTAGATAGGCAGCGGTTCCTCGCGCCGCCCGGCCAGGAACAGGCTGAACAGCAGCACCGGCAGACCGTTGATATGGTCGGCGTGGCTGTGGGTGAGCAGGACACCGCCGAGCATCTGCGGGTCTATCCCTGCCTTGAGCAGCCGCTGGTACGTGGAGCCGCCCGCGTCAATGAGCAGCGTCCCGCCGGGGCCGCTGCCGTCCCAGACCATGTGCGTGTTTTCGCGGTCGGCGTCCGGCACACCCGTCCCGGTGCCCAGCAGAATCATGCGCGCCATTAAAAGGTATTGTGTTCCTTCTGCCGTCGCTATTCGGCGAGCCTCTCTGCAATCAACTGGGGGCGATCCAATGGTCTTGGCTCATCGGGGTTCAAGCGCCGCATGACAAAGTGGTAAGGCCAATGATTATCGTTCATCGTCTCAATGTAAAGCGGTACATTGTCTCCGTCAAGGAAGTAATCTACAGTGACCGAGAAACCGTAAAGATTGATTTGACGTTCCTCGTGGTGCTTAGCCCGCTCTGCACCAAGTGGTGATTCCTGGAGGCTGCGCAATACGCGATTTCGCCGCGCCTTGATGTCATAAGCTGTGTCGTCGGGCAGTTCTGGAATAAGTCGCAGGCGCTGGAACTCCGCAGTGACCTCCTCCTCCGTAAAATGAAGCCCTTCCAGCACGTACTGCGATTTCTCCTCATCCCATATTATTCCCGCCACAGTGAAGGCCAGGCTTGCCAGGAAACCTCGGAACCAATAACAAGGCTTGACTATCTGTTCCGCACCTCCGGGAAGTGTAAAGACAACCACCCATTCTTCTTCTACCTTCCGGGTAATACCTTCGACCGAGCCATAGCGGATAGCAATGTGGAAAAGATCATCCAAAAACACGCTTAGTGGCGTGGGCGGCGTTTCGTCTCCGTTGAAGAAACGTTCCTCAAAACGGGCTAATGCCTCGTCTAAAACCTTTCCCGCTTCAGTCATCGCAGTTCAGGAACGGGTTGCGCCCGCATTAACCAGATGGGCGAAGTAGCCTGCGCCGAAGCCGTTGTCTATGTTGACGACGGCGACGCCGGTGGCGCAGGAGTTGAGCATGGTGAGCAGGGCGGACAGGCCGCCAAACGATGTGCCGTAGCCGACCGAGGTGGGAACGGCGACGACGGGGCAGGCGACCAGACCGCCGACGACCGAGGCGAGAGCGCCTTCCATGCCCGCGCAGACGACGATGGCCCGCGCATTTGTAAGAACATCGCGGCGGTCAAGGAGGCGGTGCAGACCGGCGACGCCCACATCGTACAGGCGGACGACGCGTGAGCCGAGGGTTTCGAGGGTGATGGCGGCCTCTTCGGAGACGGGCATATCCGCCGTGCCCGCCGACGCGACGACGACATAGTCACCTGTCTCGGAGGGTTCGGGAGGCGGGCCGACGACGATGCAGCGGGCCATGTCGTGATAGGTGGCCTGCGGGAGCGCGGCGCGGACGGCGTCGGCGACTTCGAGCGAGGCGCGGGTCATCAGAACACGCTCCGCCGTCTGTGTAAGCCGCCGCGCGATAGCGACGCACTGCTCGGTGGTCTTGCCCTGACAGAAAACGACTTCGGGGTGGCCGGTACGCAGGGCGCGGTGCGTGTCCAAACGCGCGAAGCCCATGTCTTCGTAGGGGAAATCGCGCAGGGCGTTCAGGGCCGCGTCAACGGTCGTATCGCCGCTCTGAACACCGCGCAGAAGATTTTCGAGGCGTGCGACGTCCACAGCTCAGTGCCCCGCGAGGTGTGCGTTCATGCTGCCCGATTTGTACCCCGCCAGATCGAGCGAGACATAGGTATAGCCCAGCTCCTTGAAGCGGGCGACGATGGCGTCCGATACGCCCGGCTCCAGCACGCGGGCGAACTCGGCGCGGTCGATCTCGATGCGGGCGATGGTGTCGTGATGGCGGACACGCACCTGCCGGAAACCCTGATCGTGCAGGAACTCCTCGCAGCGGTCGAGGCGCGTAAGCAAGTCAGCGGTAACGGGCGTACCGTAGGGAATACGCGAGGACAGGCAGGCCAGGCTGGGCTTGTCCCACGTCGGCAGCCCCAGACCTTTGGAGAGAAGGCGAATCTCGGTCTTCCAGAGCATGACTTCCTGAAGCGGCGCGCGTGCGCCGTACTCCTGGGCCGCCGTCGCGCCGGGCCGGTGGTCGCCCAGATCGTCCGCAATCGCGCCGTAGGCGATATGGGGGATGCCGGTGTCGTCGGAGACACGCTTCAGGTGGACGAAAAGCTCCTCTTTGCAGTAATAGCAGCGGTTGGTGGGGTTGGCGGCGTAGTGCTCGTTTTCCAGTTCGTTGGTGCGGACGGCATGCAGGCGGATACCGATGCGCTCGGCCAGTTCCAGCGCCGCCTCTTTTTCCCGCTCCGCATACGATTCCGACAGGGCGACCACGGCGACCGCGCGCTCACCCAACTCTTCCTGGGCGACCTTCGCCAGAAACGCCGAATCGACGCCGCCGGAGTAGCCGATAACGATACCGCCCATTTCGCGCAGCAATGCGCGCAGGGCGTCCAATTTTCGCTGTGCCTCGCCTTCGTCGGCGCGGGCAGTGCGAAGCTGAAGAAGGGGCTGCTGGGTGGTTGTCATGCTCATAGTAATTCCGTTTAAGTCCGTTGAAAGTATACCCGGTTTAGCCTCAGTTGCCAGCCCTCTGCCCCGAATTGCCCTCACCCCCAGCCCCTCTCCCGCAGCGCGGGAGAGGGGAGACGGATTCGTAACGGCGATTCTTCCTCCCCCTCTCCCCAAGCTGGGGAGAGGGGGCCGGGGGGTGAGGGCCTCTCCTGCCCCGCGCCCACACATAGCCCATTAAAGAAAACAGCGTCACCGCCTGAAGCACCAGAACCAGCACGGACGAAACGCCCGCCAGACGCTGTATTGCCGATGATCCCGCCGTCAGTGCTCCAAAGAATAACGCCGACGGCACCACTCCGAGCGGCGACAGGTTGGCAAGCAGCGCGACGGCAATCGCCGTGTAGCCGTAGCCCGCTGAATAGTTGTCGCTCAGCAGGTAGGTTACGCCGCTGATCTGGATCGCCCCCGCCAGCCCCGAAAGCGCCCCGGAAAGCAGGAACGCAATCGCCTGTGTCCGGGCCGGGGAGATGCCCGCCGCCTCCGCCGCCTCCGGCCCCGCCCCGACCGCGCGCAGGGCGAATCCGCCTGCCGTCCATCTCAGGTAGAACCAGACGGCGGCGACCAGGAAAAGCGCCAGGAGGACACCCGCATGCAGGCGTGTGGCCGGGAGCAGCAGGACCAGACGCGCGGGAACGGCTATCGTATCCGACTGGGGAAAGTCGCGGGCAGCCTCCTGAAGCGGGCCGCGCACCATCCAGGCGACCATTTGCAGCGCGACGAAGTTGAGCAGAAGCGTCGAAAGCACTTCCTGAACGCCCCGGTATATCTTCAGCAGCGCGGCGATTCCCGCCCAGGCCGCGCCCGCCGCCGCGCCCGCCAGCAGCGCCAGGGGCAGATGCAGCACGGCAGCAGGAGCAAGGCGCGTTCCCGCCCACGCAGCCGCGACAGCGCCCATCAATAACTGTCCCTCCGCACCGATGTTGAATAACCGGCAGCGGAACGCGAGCGTGACCGCCAGCCCGGTTAAAAGGAGCGGTGCGGTCTGCACCAGCGTCTCGGACAGGTTATAGGCGGACCCGAATGCCCCCTCAGCCAGCGCCCGCGCCACCACCGGCGGCGATCCGCCCGCCACGCGCACCACCAGCGAAAGAGACGCCAGGCCCAGCGCCACGAAGAGCAGCAGCAGCGCCGCGTCACGCAGAAGGTTTCGCACGCTCACCGCCGCCGCCGTTGCCACCGCCGCCACCCATCAGCAGGCCGATCTGTTCGCGGGGCGCAGTGGGGGCGATCACGCCGGAAAACGCGCCCTCATACATCACCGCGACCCGGTCGGATAAAGCAAGCACCTCGTCCAGTTCCGTAGACAGGAGGACGATAGCCGCGCCCTGGTTTCGCGCTTCGCGCAGCGCCTCATGGACAAACCCCGTCGCCCCCACATCCAGCCCGCGTGTGGGATTGACCGCCACCACCACGCGCGGATTCCCGGACAGCGCGCGGGCAATAATCAGCTTCTGCTGATTACCGCCGGACAGCGCGCGGGCGGGCACCTGCGGCCCGCTTGCGCGAATATCATAGTGCCGGATAAGCTCCCCCGCACGGCGATGCAGGCGCGGCCAGAGCAGCAGCGGCCCCCGCCGGTAGTCCGGCGAATCGAACAGCCCGAGCGCCACATTTTCCGTGAGCGACAGCGGCAAAGCCAGACCCTGGCGGTGCCGGTCTGCGGGAATTACCGCAACGCCCGCCCGTCGGAACGTCGCCGCCTGGGCGCGCGGCGTTTCGCCGCCGATCCGTATCTCCCCCGCATCCGCCCGAACCAGCCCGCTCAAACAGGCGGCAAGCTCCGCCTGACCGTTGCCGTCCACGCCCGCGATACCGAAAATCTCCCCCGCCGCCACCGAAAACGTAATATCGCGCAGCCGGTCACGCCCGTTTCTGTCTTCACCCCGGAGGGTCAGGTCCGTTACCTGGAGGAGGCTGGCCCTCACCCCCTGCCCCTCTCCCATGCTCCCGCTTCGCGGTGGGAGAAGGGTGCCTGTGGCAATGCCAACCCCTGCTCCGCGCGAAGCCGGGGTTGCTCTCGTGGCAGGCACCCCTCTCCCGCAGGGGGAGAGCACCTCGGCAGACCGAGTGTGGGGGTGAGGGCGGGCGGAGGCAGGAGATTCCCCGCCCACCATCGCCTCGGCCAGGCCCGCCGCGTCCGTTTCGCCGGTTGTGGTGCGGCGGACGACCTGACCCCGGCGCAGAACGGTCACGCGCCCGGCCAGCGACAGCACTTCCTGAAGCTTGTGCGAGATGAAAACGATACCGCGTCCTTCGGCGGCGAGAGCGCGCAGCGTGGCGAAAAGCTCCGGGGTATCGGTGGGCGACGTATCTGAAGTCGAATGGAGGAGGTGAGGGAGAGGCGCGCAAGCGCGCAGCGCGGTGCAAACATGACCGGCCTCCTCGTTCGCGGGCGGCGGCGCGCGGGGGGCCGGGCGGCGGCGGCGTG
>JAUJOK010000020.1 GCA_030447685.1 Armatimonadaceae bacterium | reverse complement strand
CACCTTCACCAGTTCCTCCAGATCCGGCCCGACCACTTCGATGCTGAACCGGCGCCTGCGCGCCGCCGAAGCCGGAAACCTCGGCGGTGCGGATGGTCTTGCCGGGAATATCGGCGACGCGCTTTCGCACCTCCTGCGCGATTTCGGTGTCGGCCTGACAGCGCGGCGCTCGGAGTGGTCCGCCCAGAACGTCAGGCGATCCAGGTTGCCGAATTTGTCGTTCAGGGTCAAACGCACCCTGGCCGTACTGCGTGCCGTTATTTACCGCCGCCCTGGAAGCCGCCCGCGCGGGACGACCCGGCGGAGGTTTCAATGTACTTGATGTCCGGCATGTCGCGCGCCCGGTCCTCGATCTGATTCAGGACGCGGTGGTAGCCGCCAGCGATGCCCCCGGCGGGAAGCTCGACGCTCAGCGACACCTGCGCCTGGTCATAACCCGGCGCGAACCGGAAGCCCAGTGGCTGCCCGACGCGGCCCGCCGTCATGATAACGCCGAACGTCACCACGGCGGCCAGAGCAGCCACCACCAGCGGCTCGGCGGAAAACGCCGCGTCCGCACCCGATTTACGGCGGCGATGATGGCGGCCCCGATAAGCAGGAATATGCCGAGCCTAATGGCGACGGGAACCATGCGCGTGCCCGAACCCGCCGACGCCATCCACAGGATAACCAGCACCAGCGCCATGTTGCCGATAAAGATAACCGTGCCGCGGTGCCGCAGCGCCCAGCCCAGCGCGCGCCGATAGCGATGCTCCAGCCGCTCATGAAGCAGTTGATCGCCCCGAAGAAGCCGGTAGTGGCCTCGGTATTCTCGCCCTGCTTGTACCAGCGCGCGGCCAGCATCGTGGCCAGCGTGAAGCTCATCAGCAGCGAAAACAGCGTCGCCACGGCAATCCCAGATCCCGAAGGGAGCGGGAAGAACTGGCCGACAATACCGCCCATAAACGCGACCGGCATGAACACCACCACGTCCACCAAGGTAATTGCTACCGCCGCCGTTCCGATCTCGGAACGGCCATGGATCGCCGCCTCTTCGGGTGTTTCTCCCATCGCCAGGTGCCGGTAGATGTTTTCCAAAACGACGATGGAGTCGTCCACCAGAATGCCGACCGCCAGCGACAGGCCCATCAGCGTCATCGTGTTCAGCGTGAAGCCCAGCGCATACATCACCAGGAAGGTGGCGATGATCGACGTCGGGATCGCCAGCGCGACGATGAACGTCCCGCGCAGGTTGACGCAGGAACAGGAAGACGATCACGACCGCCAGAAACGCGCCCAGCGCCAGCGAAAACTCCACGTCGTGCAGGTTCTCTTCCACGCGCTGCGACTGATCGTTGGTTATCGTAAACTGAACGTCGGGCGGCAGAAGCGTTTTCAGCGTCTCCATCTGCTTCTTCACACCCTGAGGCAGCCTGTACGGTATTGCCTTCACTGGTCTTCTGGACGACGATGGAAACCGTATCCGCACCGTTCGGCAGAGCCTTCTGAATCGCGTTTCGCTCCGAGAGCGTGGCGTTTTCCACCCGCTCGGCGACGGTATCACCGACCGCTCCCAGGTCGGAGACGCGGTAGGTGCGGTCGGGACTGCCGTTGCGGCCCGCAAACTGAAGCTTCAGGTTCCGAATCTCATCCACCGAGGCAAATTCGCCGATAACGCGCACGGCGTAGTCGCGGTTGCCTTCGGTGACGCGCAGGAGAGAACATTCAGGTTCTGCTGACGGATCGCCGTCGCCACTTCGGAAAGCGTGATGCCATAGGCATCCAGGCGGCTTCTATCCAGGGCGACGCGCACCTCGCGCCGGTCACCGCCGGCGATAAAGACCGCCGCCACACCGGGCACCTGTCCCAGCCGGTCCTTGACCATGTTGTCGGCCAGATCGCGAAGGTCGCGGGACGAGCGGCCCGTCGTGGAGCGCATGGTCATGTACAGGATCGGCTCGGACGCCGTATCGGCCTTGGAGATAATCAGGGTGTGTCCGAATCTTCCGGCAGCACGCGACGCACCGTGTCCACCTTTTCGCGCACGTCGGAGGCGGCGACATCCAGATCCGTGCCCAGATAAAACTCGATATTGACGACGGAAACGCCCTGCTGCGAAACGGAAGTAACGTTCTTGACCCTGCTGACCGCCCCGACGGCATCCTCAATCGGCTTGCTGATAAGTGTCTCTATCTCCTGCGGCCCCGCCCCGGTATAGGTGGTGAAGACGGAGACGAAGGGGAAGTTGACGCGCGGCTGAAGCTCCGCAGGCATCCGGCCCAACCCCTGAAGTCCCAGGACCACCAGGGCCGCCACCAGCATCCAGATGGCGACCGGGCGTTTAATGGAAAGATTTGAGATGTCGATTTCGGGGCCTCTCCCCTGCCCCTCCCCTAAAGGGAAGGGGAGTCAGTCCTAAGAATTCAAGCTCCGCCCTCGCCCAGGGAAGGGTATTTTCTCCCCCTTCCCTTTAGGAAAGGGGCAGAGGGGGGAGGCTAACGCATTGCCGCCTGCTGCCCGCTTTCCTGTCCCTGAATCCGAATCGCGCCGCCGTTCTGCAAGGCATCCTGCCCGGCGACGATCACCCGATCCCCTTCCTGAACGCCGGAGCGGATTTCCGCGGTCTCTTCGGTTTGAATGCCGACCTTTACATTGCGAAGCTCCGCCTTGCCATTGGTTTTCGCCACGAAAAACGAGCGTCTTTCCCTCCCGCGAAAGCAGAGCGTCCTTGGAAACGATGATGCCTTCCCGGCGCTCCGCCACCACATCGCCGCGCGCGAACATTCCGGGTCGCAGCAGCCCCTTGCCGTTGGGCAGCACGATACGCACCATGAAGCTGCGCGACTGCGTGCTGGCGGTCGGGTACACTTCCGGCGACTTTGCCGGTAAAGGTCGGCCTGGCAAAGGCGTCGATTCGCACACCGACATTCATTCCGGCGCGGACGGAGCGAATATCGGTTTCCGGCACCGCCGCCTCGAAGAAGACATTATCGAGCGCGACCAGCCGCAGGACGGCTGCGCCGGGCGCGGCAAGCTGTCCCGGCTCGGTCAGCCGATCCGCAATAACGCCGTCGATGGGCGAGCGGATAGAGGCATTCGCCACCTGCTGACGCGCGAACGCCAGCGCGGCCCGCGCCTGGGCGACGGCGGCGCGCGCGCGCGGATATCGTTGCGCCAGACGTTCTGCTGCTGAAGGTTCGTGCGCGCCGACCCCACGCCCGCGCGCGGGCGACGTTAGCCTCGGCAGTGCGAATGTTCTCCTGCCGTCCGCCCGTGCGGGCGATTTCCAATTGCTGACGGGCGGAGTCAAGGCCGGCGCGGGAAACCCGCTCCTGGGTCACATACTGATCCAGCACGCTTTGCGCGGCGGCTCCTTCGCGCACCAACCCCTGGTACCGTTTTCTGTCTGCCGCCGCCCGGTCATAGTTCGCCTGCGCCTGCCGCACGGCGTTTTCCGCGATGGCTATCTCCTGCGTGCGCTGCGGACGCCGGGCAAGCGCAAGCGCGGCTTCGGCCTGCCGAAGCTGCTGGCGCATGTTCTCGACTTCGCCGATGCTGTTTCGCGTCTGGACACGATACTGCGTTTCGGTCTGGGCCACGCGCCTGTGCGGACCGCAGGTTCGCCTCCGCCTGCTGCACCTGCGTCCGCAGGTCTTCGGTATCCTGCTGCACGACGATCTGGCCGCGCCGCACCACGCCCCTTCGCGCCCGGCCACCTGCAGAACGCGGCCCGTGATTTTAGGAGCCAGGTCGATGGATTGCAGCGCGGCAACGGAGCCGGTAACGGGCACCATCCGCCGAACCGTTCCCGAAACGGCGGGAGCGACGCGCACCGGCGTCCCTTCCGCCGCAACCGGCTGTCCGGCGGGCTTGCCGCCCACCTTTACCTGGTCGCCGCCGCCGCCCGCACCCGGCACGGCATCCGGCGCACGAAAATAGCGGCTCCCAGAATAGAAAAGAGCGCCTGTGGGCGTGGGGGCAGCGAACGAAAGTTTTCATAGTGTTCCTGCTTACTCCGGGGTGCCTGTGGCCCGCGACAGGCGGGCGAAAGCGGTCAAATAATCGTACTGGGCGTTCACGGCGTTGGTTTCCGCCTGGGTGAGCGCGGCCTGCGCATCGGTGATTTCTAACTGGGTGCCGACACCCGCCCGGTAGCGGACGTTGGCGAGGCGCAGCGCCTCCCGCGCCTGCGTCACCGTCTGGCCCACGACGCTTGCGCGCTCATTGGCGTCCCGCACGGCGACGATGGACTGCTGCACCTCGGCCTTGATACCGCGCACGAACTGGTCTTTTTGAATCTGCGCGCTGCGCTCATCGGAGCGAGCGGCATCCACGGCAGCCCGTGTCGCGCCGCCGTCCCAGATCGGCACGTTCAGCGACAGCCCGACGGCGGCGGCGGCGCGCTCATCGCCGGGGACGCCGCGCGTGCCGTTCAGCGTACCGGTCACGTTCGCGTTCACATACGGGTCGAGGTTGCGCCGGGCCAGGCGGACATTCTTCTGCGCGATCAGGATATTGGCATCCGCCTGAAGGTATTCAGGCCGCCGGGAAAATGCCTGCTCCAGCAGCGGCGTCTCTTCCAGCGCGGGCAGCGCGGGCACGGCGGCGGGCGCTTGGGGCGTGATAATCGTGGACGGGTCAAGCCCGATCAGGTTGGCAAAAGCGTTCTTGCTGATGGCGACCTGGTTGCGCGCCGAGATCAGCGCCTGCCGGTTGTTGTCCAGCTGCGTCTGGGCGCGCAGCACGTCGAAAATCCGAAGCCACCCCGGCGGCGCGCTGTGCCTGCGCCTCACCCGAAGCTGCTACATTGTAATAGCCGCTCCGAACTGTCGCGCCTGAGCGCAGCCGCGACTGCGCCTCCTTGACCTGCGCCGCCGTCCGGACGATACCGGTGACATCGATAAGCTGGGACAGCGTACATTGTAGTTCGATAGCCGCTCCGCACATCCAGGGCAAGCCTCTGCCGCACACGCGCCAGTTCCAGCCGCGACTGCGCCTCCTGAAGTTCGCCCACCTGCGCCGCGTGCGGACAATGGGTGACATCGATAAGCTGCGACAGAGTAACGCGCACCCACCTGGTTCAGCTCGACATCCCGCCCTGCGCCCTGCTGCCCGCCTGCCTGCGGGTCGTCGGTGGCGCGTCACGCCGCCGCCGCCGCCCTGACCGAACTGCCCCGCCGCCCGCCCGCTGAGCCGGTTCCCCGCCCGCGCCACCGCTCCGCCGGAAAGCGTGATGGGAATGGAACGGGCACCTGCCCCTGAAGCCCGACGCCGAACGGATTCTGAACCTGTGCGGGGAAACGCCGCCACTGCCTGCTGCACCGGCGGCGTTCGGCCCGGACAGGCGCGGTGGGTAGCCCCCGCGCTGACTGCGGACGCTGCAGGGCAAGAATCTGGTCAACCGTCCGGGAAGTCCGCACGGCGCGCTCGGTAGCAAGCTGCACTTCCGGGCTGCGGCGGAATGCCACCTCCAGCGCCTCAGCAAGCGTCAAAACCGTGGCCGGGTCTGCGGGCTGCCGCTGCCCCGGCGGCGTGGCGCGGAAACCTTCCGTTGGCTTCACGGCGTTGGGCGTCACGCCGGTTCTTGTCGTGTCGGGCTTGGAGCGGGGGCGCGGTGTCGGAGGCGTGGGCGCGGAGGGCTACCTGTGCCAGCAGTTCACCCGTCACCTGAAACATCTCAGCAGCCGAACGAAAAGAAAACGGGATTACCGGCTGTACGGAGGGTTTTTCGGGGTCTGGGCAAAAGCTGCGCCCGGCGCAAAGCGTCAGCGCCGCGCCGCAGAATAATGTCCTCTTCGCCGCCTGCCTTCCCCTGCCACCGTCCACATCACCATGCTGCGTCCCTTTCCCCCACCGGAATTGCTCCGCATTTTTGCTGGTATCCCGTAGATTTTCGGTACTCATCAACCGGTACAACCAGCGCGCGCCCTCGGTTCCCGGAAAATCACGAGGGTCATACTTGCTTGACACGCCAAATACTCAACGGTATACTGGTCACACGGAAAAATTTTGCAAAGACGATGACGAAGAGCAGTACGCCACGTCAGTCCCGCACCAGAGAAGCCGGGTAAGGTGGAAGCCGGACGGGATACGATGGCCGAAATGACTTCGAGGCCGCGCGGGGAACGGGCAGGCGCACAGCGCCATTGACCGAAGACGCCTCAGTAGTTCGCGCCGGGGTGGTGGGTCCCCGTTATCAAAACCGGACCGTCCGCAGGCAAAGCCAATTGCTGCTGTGGCGCGGTCTGCAAGGCGGCGCTCCGCGAGGACGCCGCGAAGCAAGGTGGTACCACGAGCCGGCCCGTAAGGATTCAAAGGCCGCTCGTCCTTGCTGCACTTTGTCACGCCTTTTTCTTCGGGCGTGACCCGGAGCAGTTCAAGGGCGGGCGGCCTTTTTGCATTCGGTCTGTCCGCCGCGCTTAAGAAGGGTTTGGGAGGCACGGTTATCATGGGTTATGTTCTGGGGCTGCGCTGCCGCGAATGCGGCGCGGAATACGAGCAGCAGCCGACACATGTTTGCGAGTTGTGTTTCGGGCCGCTGGAAGTGGCGTACGACTACGACGCCATCAAGAAAAACATCTCGCGCGAAAAGATCGAGGCCGGACCGCGCTCGATGTGGCGCTACGCCGATCTGCTGCCGGTGGACGGGCCGCCGTCGGTGGGCAAGCAGGTGGGCTGGACGCCGCTGGTGAAGGCGGAACGGCTGGGGGCGAAGCTGGGGCTGCGTAACCTGTATATCAAGAACGACGCGGTGAACCACCCGACACTCTCGTTCAAGGACCGCGTGGTCTCCGTCGCCCTGACCAGGCGCGCGAGTTCGGCTATACCACGGTCGCCTGCGCCTCCACCGGCAACGGCGAACTCAGTCGCGGCGCAGGCCGCCGAGGCGGCTTCGAGTGCTATGTCTTCATCCCCAGTGACTGGAGCAGAACAAGGTCCTGGAGCAGCCTGATCTACGGCGCGCAGGTCGTGTCGGTGGATGGTGTCCTCGATGACGAGGTAAACCGCCTGTGCGCGGAGGTCGGCGATAAATACCATTGGGCGTTCGCCAATATCAACCTGCGCCCCTTTTACGGTGACGGCTCCAAGTCCTACGGCTACGAGATCGCCGAGCAGTTGGGCTGGAAAACGCCCGACCATGTGATCGTCCCCTGCGCGGGCGGCTCGCTGATCACCAAGATTCCTAAAGCCTTTCAGGAACTGGAAAAGCTGGGCCTGCTGGATGCGCCCGGTGAAGACGAAGTCTATACCGCGCAGGCATCCGGCTGTAACCCCATTACCTCGATGATCAAGACCGGCGCGGAGGTGCTGCGCCCGCAGCGTCCCAACACCATCGCCAAAAGTATCGCTATCGGCAACCCCGCCGACGGCTACTACGCCGCCGATATCTGCCGCAAGACCGGCGGCGGCGCGAACGACGTTACCGACGATGAGGTGATTGAAGGCATCACGCTGCTGGCGCGCACTGAGGAGTATCTGGACGGAGACGGCGGGCGGCGTGACGGTGTCCGTGACGAAGAGCGCTGGCCGAGCAGGGCCGCTTCGATCCGGACGACACCGTGGTTATCGCCATCACCGGCAACGGCCTCAAAACCCCCGAAGCGGTCAAGGACCGGCTGTCCGTGGAACTGGGAATCGCCCCGACACTGGCCGCCTTCGACGCTCATTACGACGAAAGCGTTACCGTCTCCCCCGCCTGACCGAACTGGTGGAGGCGTAGCGCCCGGTATCTTCAGCACGGCATTGCGGCTCCTGTTTATAGAGCACGATGCGTCCAAATGGAAAGACGCTCCCGCACCGGGAGCGTCTTTTGCTGTTAGGCGATCTTTTGCCACACCATAATAGGAGCAGCGAATGGAAGTGACCCAGAAACTTCGAGGTAAGGTAGCGGTCGTTACGGGGGCGAGCCGGGGCGTCGGGAAGGGCATCGCGCTCGGACTCGGCGAGGCGGGAGCGACGGTGTATGTGACTGGGCGAACGGAAACGGAAGAACAGGCCACGGTTCCACTTCCCGGCACGATCCACGAAACGGCGGCAGCGGTGACGGCGCAGGGCGGCAAAGGTATCGCAGTGCGCTGCGACCACAGCAAGGACGAGGAGACGCGCGGTCTTTGACAAAGTCCTGGAAGAACAGGGCCGCGTGGACATTCTGGTCAATAACGCCTGGGCAGGCTACGAAGGGCTGCATCGGGACGACCCACCAGCTTCGGCCCCTTCTACGAGCACCGGCTTTCGGAATGGGACGAGATGTTCGTTGTCGGCGTGCGCTCCAGCTATATCGCCAGCCTCTTGCCATACCGACGATGATCGCTCAGAAGGACGGCCTGATCGTCAATATCTCCTTCTTCGTGGGCCTGAAGACCTTCCCAATGTCGTCTACGGCGTCGCCAAAGCGGCGGTGGATCGCATGGCGAAAGACTTCGCCCACCACCTGCGCGAGCACAACATTACCGCCGTCTCACTGTATCCCGGTCTCGTCCGCACCGAGGGCATTCTGAAGGCGGCGGAATATCGATATGTCCAACTCCGAATCGCCGCAGTTCCAGGGGCGAGCGGTCGCCGGTGCTCTCCTCGCCGCCGACCCGGAACACGTCGCCGCAGTTCCAGGGGCGAGCGGTCGCCGCGCTGAAGAAGAAGTCCGGCGAGATTCTGGTCAGCGCCGAGCTTGCCGAAGAATACGGCTTCGACGACATCGACGGCACGCGCCCCACTTCGCTGCGCCCCTTCCCGGAAAAGTGGGGCTAAGCTAATCCGCGAGCAGGCGGCAGTGGCTCATCCACAGTGCAAGAACATGTGTGCTTTACTTGAGGTTTCCATTTCGTTTTTGTTCTATTGACAACGAAAGAATGACTATGGTACCATGCGCGCATGACTTACTTTACCGGTAAGGATGAACGCATCAGAGAGCTGCAGCGAGCGCTCGGCAGGAGGACGCATTGTCCACAATCCGAGATGTAGCAAAGGCTTGCGGGCTTTCGGCGATGACCGTTTCCGCTGTGCTGAACAACCGGCCCGGAGAGGCCAGCGCCGCCACGCGTCAGCGCGTTCTGCAAGCGGTCCGGGAGATGGGATACCAGCCGAACGCGATTGCGCGCGGTCTTTCCCGCAAGCGCATTAACACCATAGGGATCGTTATGGCCTATGGAGAAAAGCCGTCGCTGACGGCAGATCGCTATCTCGGGCCGGTACTGGACGGCATCTTGATGGCCGCTAAACGGGAGCACCAACGCTCTCTGATTATCAATGAAGATACCTGGGACGATGCGGGCGACCACCTGCTCAGCTACTGCGACGGTCGCTCCGATGGCCTGATCTTTGTGCTTCCGAACCTGTCCGGTGAAACCCTTGCCCTTCTGCACGAAAGAAAAGCCCCTTTCAACGTGATCGGAGAGAGCCGACCGGAGGCGTTCATCCCTACCATCGACCTGGATAATGTAGCCGCCGGTCTCCTGGCAGTGGATTACCTGCTCCAGCACGGACATCGGCGTATCGGCTACCTTTCAGGAGATGGCTTCCTTCTGAGCAGCGCGCAGCGGGAGGACGGTTTCCGGCAGGCGCTCTGCGCGGCGAATATCCCGGTGGAAGAGGAGTTCATTTTCCCGGGTGATTACTCTATTATTTCAGGGTATGAGCGAGGCCGCCGCCTGCTGGAGAACCCGCCGGGAAAGCGACCGACCGCCCTCTTTTGCGGCGACGATGCTATCGCCCTGGGCGTGCTGCAAGCGGCCCGTGAACTGGGGGTGGACGTCCCGAACCACCTTTCACTCGTTGGGGTGAACGATGACATTGCGGCGGCTTCGTCAGACCCGCCGCTGACCACCATCCATCAACCCTATCAGGAGATCGGTCGGCGTGCCGTCCAGAACTTGATGGCGCAGGTTGTAGACGGCACACTGACCGGGGAGCACATACTTATACCCGGCGATTTAATCGTCCGCAGTTCGGTTGCCGGTGTGCCTTCAGCCTAAGAGCCGTCACGGAAAGGAGCAAATCATTGAAGGATTCTCCGAAGTTTTCGTTCCTATATACCTTGCCTATAGCGACATTCCTCATGGTGGCTGTTTTTTCTATCGGCGGCATAGCGTGTAACGTGCGTTCGGAAACCCAGCAGGGTGAGCAAACGAACGATAAACGCTGGGAGAACTACCAGAAGGACAATAAGAGCGCATTATCACAGGCGCAGGCATCCTATGAAAAACGGCAGGCGGAGTTAGCCGAAAAGCGCCGTAAAGCCGACGCGGGAAAGAAAGACGATGAGAAGAAGCCCGCGACGGCAGCGGCCCCGACGGCTCCCGCCCCCAGCACAACTCCGTAGCCTCTCGCTTACGCTCTTTCCTGCCAGGAGTAGGCATTGACAGTGAACCGGATTTGATGTACGATGCCTCATTAGGCTTACCGGTAAGGTAAACTTCTTACCAGAATCAAAACCCTCAAAGAAAGGAGGTACAGGAATGTCCAAACTCACCGGCCAAACAGGGCGACGAAAAACCAATCCGCGGCCTTATATTGCCGCTGCTGCCGGTGTGATTCTTATCCTTTATCTTAATATCATTACGCGGCATTCGATGGTGACGGAACCACCTCCCGCGCCGCAAGGCAGCGTCATGGAGAAGCCTGCGCGCATTCCGGACCCCAACGTCGATCCCGCCGCAGCGGCGGCGTATATCACAACTCTGGCTCGGCGTTATGGGGATAGATTTGACCAACTGACGCCCGAGGATCGGATTTTCTTGAACAGCATCGCTATGGGCCATGGGCGGGACTTGCTCCGAAGGGAAGCAAAAAAAGTCCAGGGCGCAAAAGCCCCTTAGATCAGGGCACTTCCGAAGAAGGAGAAAGAAATGTTTCAGCGAACCAACGCGGTACGCAAAGACGGGTTCACGCTTATCGAGCTACTCGTCGTCATCGCCATCATCGCCATCCTGGCGGCGATCCTGTTCCCCGTATTCGCGCAGGCGCGAGCTAAAGCCCGCGCCATCGCCTGTCTCAGCCACCTCAAGCAGCTCGGCACCGCGACGATGATGTACATGCAGGACTATGATGAGACCTATCCGAGCGGCTGGGGCGAAGGCGCGCCCGCCGGAGGCACCATCTGGCGCATCTCCCTGCAGCCCTATATTCAGAAATACGGCGGCCACGCGAACACTGCGGGGGGAGCCAGCTACGACAGTTCCACTATGGGGCAATCGGGTGTCTTTTCCTGCCCGGATCGGTCGGCGGGACGCAGCTACGGCCCGGTCAGCTATGGCTACAACAACTCACAGTTAGCCATGTACAATGGAAACTGGAACTCCCCGCTGGTAAACGGGGTACATGCCTATCCCGGCTATCCTCAAGCGCATATTAAGCGGCCCTCGGATATGGCCATGTACGCCGACGCGGGAGAGACGGGAAACGCCGGCGCTGCAGCAAACCGTGGGCTGGACCCGAACTACGACCAGGGCGGCGGTAACAACTGCGTCGGGTATGAGACCAACAACGGACAGAACGCCACCGGCGACTGCGGCCCGTATGACTACAAGCCCGAAGTCTGGCAGGAGCGATGGAGTCCGGACTGGTCGTTTGCCGTTCCCGGCACCACCGAGCGCTGGAGAGCGAACTCCGACGGCGGGCGGCGGCCTATATCCCGCCACTCGCAGGGCTTCAACATCTGCTACGCCGACGGACACGCCAAATGGTCGCGGGGCAGCGTCCTGAAGGCTAAAGTAGGCAGTTCGCAGGACGTCTTCCATAACCATGACTAAGCTGGCGGTAAAACCCAGCCTGAAAATGCGAGCGGGGCCCCCCCCCCCCCCCCCCCCCCCCACGACCTTGCCGGGGCATAACCGTCCTGCACTCCTTCGTCGGCGCTGGGTAGGCGCAGCGGCCTTCCTGGCGCTGCTGGCCGCCTCAGCACGCCTGTTGTGGCTGAGTGGTCCCGTCCAGGAATGGCGGTTTGCACGCCTGCCATTGCCCGCACTCCTGCGCGAACGGGGCAGGCAGCCCGACGATCCGCGCCTTCTCTACTATATCGGCCTGCGCCTTAATGGGCAGGGCCGCTTCAGCGAAGCCGAAAGCAACCTGCGCATGGCCGCCGCTCTGGACCCGCACGCGCCGCGCGTGCGGGACGAATGGGCGCGCGCTTTGCTGGGCGTAGGGCAGACCACGGCGGCTTTCGGCCAGTTGCGCGAATTTGCCGGAACCCATCCCGATTCCGCTCCTGCACACTTCCTGCTGGGCAAGTTTTACTTTACCAATCACTCTATGAAGCGCGCCGCAGAAGAGATGCAGCGTACCGTGACGCTCGATCCGAAGAACGCGCCTGCCTGGGCCTTTCTCTCACAGGCGGCAGCCCAACTCGCTATGGCGGATCGCGCTCTGGAGGCGGCGCAGCGCGCTGTAGCCCTGGCACCCCAGGATGCCGGGTACCGCCTGCTCCTGGCTGCGCTCCTGGAGCGGCGGAACCGGCTGGACGCAGCAGGGGCGCAATACCGACAGGCGGCGGTACTGGCTCCCCGCAACGCCGTGGCGCACCAGCAATACGCTGCGTGGCTCCATTCCCGGAGCGGTGCATCTAATTTAGCGATGGCGGAGGCTGAAGCACGGCGTGCCGTGGCACTCGATGCCGCCAGCGCGCCCTCCTGGTTGACGTTGGGACGGGTACTGCGCGATAAGGGACAGGCGGCAGAGGCCGTTGCTCCGCTCACGCGGGCGGCGACACTGGCTCCGGACGATCCGGTCCCGGCGCAGGCACTGGCTCAAATCGCGAATCTTCACGGAGATAAGCCAAAGGCCGCCTACTGGCAGCGGGAGTTCCTGCGTCGGCAGCGCTACGTGGCCGCGCGCCATGACCTGTACCAGAAGCTGCGGGTCAACCCGGAGTCACGAGAGCTGCACCGGCGTATGGCACAGCTGCTGTGTCGGCACGGGGAGGTAGAGTCCTGTGTACGCAATTATGCCGTTGCGCTGCGCCAGCCTCCTGATGCGCCACCGACATTGGCAGCCGTGGCCGAGGAGCTGACCCGAAGCGGCTTCGCCACACGCGCCCTGCCGCTGGCACGGCAGGCGGTAGCCCGAGGGCCGCATAGCCCCGACACGCGGGAGGCTCTCGGTAACGCGCTCCTACAGACCGGCCACCTGGACGAGGCAATCGGCAACTTCAACTACACCACCACCTATGCGCCGGAGCGGGCGCGGCGAATTCAAGCGCGCGTAAATCGTTACGTCGCGACCCATCCGGTGCCCCTTTCACCGGCCCAGAGAGCGTACCGTCAGGCCCGTGATCTCATGGATCGCCAGATCGGACTCCAGCGCATCCCCCCGCGCGCCGCAGAACTGGCACAAAAGGCCGTCACCCTTGATCCCTTCAATGCGGACTATCTGCGCCTCCTGCTTCGCATCCAGTTCGCCCAGAAGTCACAGGCCGCGGCGGCGATAGAAACGGCGCGAAAGCTGCTTCAGGTCGCCCCCGGCGATTCCTCTACGCACGCGCTGTTGGCAATCCTGCTGGTTGACAGCGCCGCACAGCCCGAAGACTATGCCCAGGTGGAGAGACATCTGGCGGCGGCGGCGAAGTCTCCCGATGCGGCAGCCCAGCGCCATTACGGCCTCGGACTGCTGGCACTCCGCCGTGGGCAGGGCGCGCAGGCATTACAGGAATTGAAGAAGGCAGTGGCGCTGGACCCAGCCGCCGATGTCACCTATTACAAGATCGCGACTGCAGCGCGGATGGCCGGTCGTCCGCAGGAAGCGGCGCAGGCGCTGGCCCTCTACGAGCGTCGTCTCAACGCCAGCCGGACAGAATTCAACCTTCAGGGCGACATCGGCCAGCATCCGAACCGCCCCCAGCCCTATCTTGCCCTGGCCGCATTCTACAAAAAGAACGGGCGGACCGGCGAAGCGCAGGCGATCCTCAACATAGCCCGCCGCCGCTTTTCCGCCGAGGTACTGCGTTCGGCAGCGCATCCGCAGAAGACCGCGCAGAACGCCGTAAGTCAAGTAGACCAAATACAGGAAAAAGGTATCATTTATGGACACAAATCAAAAAATAGGCCCCGCAGCAATCGCCGGGGCGGTCGTCGTGCTCGGCATTTTGATCTTCGTTATCTACAAGTTTACGCTCGCCCCTAAGGGGCCGAATCCTGCGGATGCTGCCCCGGAGCATCGTAACATGGCGGATTTCTATCGGAACCAGGGCCGCGTAGGCGGTTCAGGTTCTCAGGGCGGAGGCGGTGCTGCTCCTGCGGCCCCGCGTTAAGGTAATTGTGCCTGCTGCTCCGCTGCTGTTCGCTGCGGCAGTGCGATCTCCCGACCTTGCTGCGCGTGTTCTCAGGAAGATGGGGCTGATCTGATTTTCGGAACCGGAAGCTGTCGATGCTCGTTCGCAGGAGCATGAACACGTCATCTGCGAACGGCAAGGCACTTCTGGCATTCGGATTGGCGGGCGTGGTCTACGTACTGGCGGGGCTGGCGGGTCGCTACAGGGGGCCCTGGTATGAAGATCTGGTCCGGCCCCCACTTCTTCCCCGAAGGCTGGAATGCTCGATTGCCCTGATCTGGGCGGTCATCTTCGCCGGAATGGGCCTGGCGCTAGCGCGCTTCCTGGCGGCGCAGGGCCTTACGACGGGTCCGTACCTGCTGTGGGGAACCTTCGCCACCTACGTCACCTATCTGTTCCACCGCCTCAATCCGCCAACGTAACACCTCCCCGCGACGGCAGTAAAGTCGGGTACAATAAAGGCAAGATGTCCGATACTCCGACAGGTGAGAACGCGCCACGCCAGTTCGTGAACTATGCCTTTTTCAAGGTGGACCCGGCGTGGCGGCGGCTGCCCGAAGCCGAGCGGGCGCAGGGCAAGGAAGAGTTTGCGCGCGTCGTGGAGGACTACCGAGGCCGCGCCATCGTCCTTCCCTATTCCACCGTCGGCACGCGCGGCGACTGCGACCTGATGCTGTGGCGCGTCGCCTACGACCTGGAAACGCTTCAGGAGATGACGGCGCGGCTGCTGGCGACGGGTCTGGGCAAATGGCTGACGACCCCCTACTATTTTATCGGCCAGGCCAAGCGCTCTACGTATCAGGATTCCACTATCCATCCTTCCCAGGAGGAAAAGCGGGGCATCATATGGCCCGGCGAGTACAAGTATCTCCATGTCTACCCCTTCGTGAAGACGCGCGACTGGTTCCTGCTGCCCAAAGACGAGCGGCAGACAATCATGGATGGGCATATCGCAGTGGGCCACAAGTACCCCAGCGTCAAGCTGAACACCATCTACTCGTTCGGGCTGGACGACCAGGAGTGGATTGTCGCCTTCGAGACGAACCGCCCCGGCGATTTCGTGGATTTAGTCATGGAACTGCGTGAAACCGAATCGTCGCGCTTTACGCTGCGGGACACGCCCATCTTCACCTGCATTCGCGGCGACATCCGCGCGGTGCTGGGAATGCTGGGAGGCTGAGCCAATGTGGAGCGGCGGAACCGGTCCCTGTGTCAAAGTTTGCTGCGGCCCGCGCTGCGGCACGGTCCCCGAACACCGGGCGATCTATGACGCTGTGGAAGCCGCCTGCCCCGGCGTTACCGTGGTGCCCACCATGTGTCGCGGCCTGTGCGGGGACGGCGTGACGCTGGTACGCGAAGACGGAGAAAAGATAAAGGCCCGCGACGCCGACGAAGCGCGGGCAAAACTATCGGGAGGATTGTTAGAAACATGCCAACCATCAAGGTACTGATACCGACCCCTTTACGCAAGTTTACCGGCGATCAGGAGACCGTGACCGCCGACGCCGACTCCATCGCGACGCTGATGAAGTCGCTGGACACCGCGCATCCCGGCCTCGGCAAACCTCTTATAGACGACGAGGGGAACCCGCGCCGCTTTGTTAACCTGTACCTGAACGGCGAGGACATCCGCTTCCTGCAAGGCAAGGATACGCTGCTCAAGGACGGCGACGAGGTTTCCATCGTCCCGGCGATTGCGGGAGGGCAGCCGTAACCGTGGCACGAGAAATCTACAGCCTGACGTTTCACCAGGCCATGTTCGACCAGCCCCTTCTGCAATCGCTGGGCAAGCGGTTCCGCCTTTCGCTGAACATCCGCCGTGCCATGCTCAATGAGGAGGGCGGCTGGGCCGAAGTGCTGTTCGATGGCCCGCAGGAGGAGATAGGCCGCGCCATCGCTGACCTGCACACCACCGGCGTCAACATCACCGGCCCCATCACCGACGCCGTAGAGCCGGACCCGGATCGCTTCCCCGCCGCCACAGGCCGGGGCACATAGACAGCCCTCGCAACCTCGTTTCCCTGTCCTGGCGGCGCTACCGCTCTTAAACCGCGTTTAGGCGCGTGAGAGGGTACTGGAAGGAACCATGACAACCGAAATCCAGGCCGAGGAGCAAGAACAAAAGCGACGCGCGAAGAAACTACGTGATGCTCGCTTGACCACGAAACTTGCGCCCTTTGTCGGCGTTCTGTCTTTCGGCCTGCTCGCCCTCACCTTGTACCGCTACGCCGCTGCGCCCGGTATGGTGACGGTGCTGCGCGCGTTCGGTTATGTAGGTGGGCTTATCTTGGCTGCCAGCCTCTGGCAGCAGGCTCAACAAACAATCCGTGACAGCGGCAGGCAGTCGCCAAGTCCGTATGTCCTTCTTGGAATATTGATTACGTTCGCTTGCCCGAACTTGGCCGACATGTACCGTAACGGGCACATGGATTGGTTCCGTACGATGGCGGCAGCAACGCTGGTTGCAGTTCTGTTATGTGTCGTTCTGGCAGCACTGGAACACATAACCAGACGACGCAATTCACAGCCGCTCTAATCAGGCCCAACAAACATTTGCCCCGGACGCCAAAGCAGCCCAAATTAGAAACCGGACTACCGCACGGATAGTAATGCGTTCCGTAAAGAGCCGTTATGAAGAATCAGGATAATAGAGAATCGGTAGAAAAGGATGAGATGCGGCCTGAATACGGGCCGGAAGTCTTTGCCAAAGGCGTTCGCGGGAAATATTATGAGCGGTATCAAGCCGGGACGAATCTCGTTCTGCTTGCGCCCGATGTTCGAGCCGCGTTTCCTTCCGATGACGCGGTGAATGAGGCTTTGCGGATGCTGATCCGGCTTGCACGGCAGAGCGTGCCGGAAGATGGGGTCGAAACGCAAAGCACAGCCTCTTCCCGCGCAGTGTAAGAAAGTGATTTAAGCGGGGCTGCTGCTCACGCCAGCCCCGGCTTCTGCGCCCCTGCCGGATTGTTGAACGCTGCTATCGCTCGTCTTCGTCCTCGTCTTCCAGTTCGTCCATCGCGCCGCTGGAATCGGTGTAGCTGCTGACCTCCTCGCCGCGATACACGGTGATTAGTAAATCCTCGCGGTCGAAGGAGGGCAGGTAGGAGTGTACGATGTCGTCATCTATCTGCGCAATCAGTCCCTCTTCCTGGTCAATGGGCAGGTCGGCCTCCAGAACCAGTGTCGCGTGAATGGTATCGTGCGCGTAGTGCAGGTCTAACTGCCCCAGCCGCCGGTCGTCGTCCCAGAGCAGGTAAATTTCGCTTGTCTGTGTTCGTACCAGACGCGTTATCTTAAATTTCGTCGCTATTCTTTCGCCGTCCACCACAAGCCTCCTTGTTCCATCCCTTCCGCTTCCTGCTGCTCCGCAAAGGAAGGGCGGCTATCACAAACGTACGGCGTCCGCCGTGCCTTACTGCCGGCGGACGCCGCTTATTTTATACATCCTGCATCAGGACGCTTTAAACGTCCCGCTGCTGTACGTTTCAGGCCATGCCCGGCTCCAGGCGTGGGCGCAGCACAGGCCGCTTTGAGGACTCCGATTCCGGCGTGTCCCCGTCCGGGGTTTCGGTGGGCGGCTCTTCGGTCGGCGGCGTGTCGCGGCGGGTGCGGCCTTCGGGAGCCTTTGCGCCCTGCATCAGCGCGATAAACTCTTCGCGCTCCAGCGACTCCTTCTCCAGCAGCACCTTGGCGATCTGATCCATCTTGTCCCGGTTTTCCACCAGGATACGACGCGCCACCTCGTAGCACTCGTCCATGATGGCCCGCACTTCCTTATCGACCGCGTTAGCGACCTCTTCGGAATAGTTGCGGTCCTCGGCCATACTGCGGCCCAGGAACGGGTTGTCATGGCGATTGCCGATCTTAAGCGGCCCCAGCTTATCGCTCATGCCGTATTCCGTCACCATAGAGCGGGCCATATCGGTTGCTCGGTCCAGGTCGTTGGACGCGCCGGTCGTGCTTTCGTTGAAGACAAGCTGCTCGGCGACGCGCCCGCCCAGGAAGGTCGCGATTTCGTCCATGAACTCCTGTCGCGTGACCAGGTACTTGTCTTCCGTCGGCAGGCCCATCGTGTAGCCCAGCGCCATGCCGCGCGGTCGAATCGCTACCTTATGCACCGGGTCGGCCAGCGGCAGAAGCTCCTGAACGATGGCGTGCCCCAGTTCGTGGTAGGCAATAACCTCTTTTTCGCGCTCGTTGATGACACGGCTTTTGCGCTCCGGCCCCGCAATCACCCGGTCGATGGAGTCGTTGAAATCGGTCATCTCAATGCGCGTCTTTTCACGGCGAGCCGCCAGCAGGGCAGCTTCGTTGACAAGGTTCGCCAGGTCGGCTCCGGAGAAGCCGGGAGTGCGCCGCGCCAGGTTCTCGACGTTCACATCCTCGGACAGCGGTTTGCCGCGCGTATGGACGCCCAGAATCTCCTTGCGCCCGATCAGGTCGGGGGTGTCCACGACGACGCGGCGGTCGAAGCGGCCCGGTCGGAGAAGGGCCGGGTCGAGAACATCGGGGCGGTTGGTTGCCGCGATCAGGATGACGCCCGCGTTCGGGTCGAAGCCGTCCATCTCCACCAGCAACTGGTTCAGCGTCTGCTCGCGCTCGTCATGACCACCGCCCCAGCCCGCGCCGCGCTGCCGACCGACCGCATCGATCTCGTCGATAAAGATCAGCGCGGGGCGGTTGGTCTTGGCGGTCTCGAACAGGTCGCGCACACGGCTCGCGCCGACGCCGACGAACATCTCCACAAAGTCGGAACCGGAGATATGGAAGAACGGAACGCCCGCCTCACCGGCAATGGCGCGCGCCAGCAGGGTTTTACCGGAGCCGGGAGGGCCTAAAAGCAAAACACCCTTGGGAATCTTCGCGCCCAGCGCCTGGAACTTCTTAGCGTTCTTCAGGAATTCCACTATCTCGGCCAGTTCCTGCTTGGCTTCGTCCACACCCGCCACATCTTCGAATGTGACTTTGGGAACGTTATCACCAAGACGCTTGGCGCGAGCGCGGCCAAAATTCAGCGCCTGATTGCCGCCGCTCTGGGCCTGCCGCAGAAAGAACATCCAGAAGACGACGATCAGCGCAAGCGGCAAAACGATGGTCAGGAGCGCGCTCAGCAGAAGCTCGGAGATCGGTGCCTTGGCGACATTAACGATAGCGCCCGACTCGACGAGCATCTGATTCAGGTCATTACGCGCCTGCTGCGAGTCCAGGAGGTTAACGATGAACCGCTGCCCCGGCTCACCATTGGAAGGTCCAGCTTGCCGTCCAGCGTATCTTTGTGAAACGTCGCTGATTCAACCTCTTTGGCCTTGATATGCTCAACCAGCGTGCTGTACGGTATCTCTTTGGGACCATTACCCAAGTTTAGTTGGTTGCCGAAGGTCGAGCGGATCAACCACAGCACCAGAAAGACCACGCCCAGGGTGATCAAGGGACGTATGTAGCGGTTCAAAAGGAAGCCTCCTCAAGACGCGCGGGGCACGACAAACAAATCCCCACGTGGCCTATTATACCATGAGCGCCTTCCGTGCAAAAACGGCAGTCGTGAAGACAGCCCGGTTGTCACCCACTTATGCCCGGAAACTGTGCGCGGGGAAACTATCGATGGGGGGCAGCAGTCAGGTAACGGGCCTTGCGCGTCCCGTCTAAATGTTTCTTTACATCCCTCCATACGCAGGGAACTCCCGGCTTTGTTGCGGGCAGGAGACATGACGAGAGGCGTCATCGCCGCCTTGACGCTGCCGCGCCGTGTCCGCTACAATAGCCCATCTTCGGCATAGGGCAAACGGAGCAGTTTATGGCAAGTGTCAACGAAAAGCGGCTGGTGGACACCTTTTCTGACCTGGCGCGATTCAACACACCGCCCCGCGCGAAAAAACCCGCCTCGGAATGGGCGGCGGAGTACCTGAAGAATCTGGGGTTTTCCGTGGAATGGGACGACGCGGGCGAAAAGGTCGGCGGGAATATCGGCAACCTCATCGCCTTCAAGCAGGGGCAGCGCCCGGAATGCGCCGGGAATCTTTCTCCTCCCACTTCGATACCGTAGAGCCGACACCGGGGCTGGAAATAGCTGTCGAAGGCGATATTATCCGCTCCGTCTCCGATACGATCCTGGGCGCGGATGACAAGTGCGGCGTCGCCCCGATTCTGGAGGCGATGACCCTGTTGCATGAGACCGGCGAGCACCACGGCGACATCCAGCTTCTGCTGACGATCTGCGAGGAGATCGGGCTGGTCGGCGCGAAGATGATGGACCCCGCGCGCATCCGGGCGCAGTATGGCTTTGTTCTGGACAGCGGGCCGCCGGTCGGCGAAGCTGGTCTACACCGCGCCGTCGCAGAACTCGCTGCGCGTTACCATTCAGGGAATGCCCTCGCATGCGGGTGTCGCCCCGGAAAAAGGGGTCAGCGCCATCGTTGCCGCCGCAAAGGCCATCGCGGCGATGCAGCTCGGACGTATCGATACGGAAACCACGGCAAACGTCGGCACCATTCAGGGCGGCACGGCTCGCAATATCGTTCCCGCCGAGGTGACGCTGCTCTGCGAAGCGCGCTCGCGGACACAGGAAAAGCTGGACGCACAGACGCGGCACATGCGCGAAACCTTCGAGCGCGAGTGCGCCGCCTTGGGCGCGACGGTTCATGTCGAGGTAATCCCCGAATACCGCGCGTACCATCTTCAGAAGGAGGACCCGGTTCTGCGTATCGCTGTGGAGGCGGCCAAAGCGGCGGGTCTGTCGCCGAGCTTCAAGGAGTCGGGCGGCGGCTCCGACGGCAATATCTTCAACGGTTACGGTTTCCCCACTACGGTGCTCGGGTGCGCGATGGAAAAGGTGCACACGCATGACGAATTTCTGCGTATCTCGGACATGGTCAAAGACGCCGCCTGGGTGGTCGAGATCATCCGCACCGCGCGTGATTTTCGATAACGTATGCTGAACAAAGCGCGCGCCACCGTAACCGCCATTACCCGCGCCGATGCGGACTCCGTGGAGGTGGTGGTGGTCATGAACGGGGCGGAAAGCCGTCCGGCCCTCGCCTATCCCGCGCTTTCCGGCCCGATTGCGGTCGGCGACGAAGTCGTGCTGAACACGACGGCACGCGACCTGGGGCTGGGTACCGGCGGCGTGGATTTCGTGCTCCATAACCTGTCGCGCCCGCTGCCCGAAACGCACGGCGACCCCGAAGGCCATATCGTCAAGCTGCGCTATACGCCGCTCCAGCACGCTGTGCCCGCCGTGGAGATGGACCCGCAGTACGCCCCCTTCTGGGAAACGGCGGGCACGCTGATGCAGACGCCGGTCGTGGTGGCGAATATCCACTCGCAGATAGCGCCGGTGGCCGCCGGTGTCCGGGCCGCGCGGCCTGATGCCCGCATCGCCTATGTGATGACCGATGCCGCCGCCCTGCCTATCGGGCTGTCATCGCTGGTGCGTGATTTGAAAAAAGCGGGCCTGGTGGAGGCGACGCTGACGGCGGGACAGGCGTTCGGCGGCGATTTTGAGTGTGTTACCGCTGCATCTGCGCTGCTGGCCGCGCGCGGTATCGCGCAGGCTGACGTGATTATTGTCTGCCAGGGACCGGGCAACGCGGGCACGGGAACCCGCTACGGCTTTTCCGGTATCGAGCAGGGACCGCTGCTGGACCTGGCGGGACGGCTGTGGGGCACGCCTATCGGGGTGCTGCGTTTGTCGCTGGCCGACAAACGCGACCGGCACAGCGGCCTTTCGCACCATTCCGTCACCGCGCTCGGCCTGCTGGCCCAGTCTCCCGCCCTGCTGGCCTTTCCCGGCGGCGACGCCCTCACTGTTCCGGCCAAAAAGCTGGCCGCGCTGCGCGAAAGCGTGGACAATTCGCCGGTGGGGGCGCGGCATACAATAGAAACAGCGGACGGCGGGCCGGGAATGGCGCTTTTAGCCGAGCGGGGAATCGCCGTCAAATCAATGGGACGCGCGGTAGAGGACGACCCGGTTTTCTTTCATGCCGCTGCCGCAGCGGGCGCGCTGGCCGCCGCGCGCGTTCGCCCGCGCCGCTCTTCGGAGTTATAAATCATGCCGATCTATACGGAGCCGACCGAAGCCGAGTTTGCCCGCTGGGAACAGCGACACGGGTGGTTCCCAACCGTACTGTTGGCGGAATACGGCGAGATGGAGGACGCGGCAGACGAGGTGCCCGACGCGCTCAACTGGCTGCTCCTTGCTCCGCTGTCGCGCCGCTACGATTTCGAGGATGTGGAGTGCGGGCTTGTCTACGTATCGCCGGATGGCCGGTACGCCTGCACCTTCTGGGATGTGAGTGGCCCGGAGGACGATCCCTGGGCGGTGTTTGTGGTGGACAGCCAGGGCGCGCGCCTTCTTTCCGAGTACAGCCTGTTTGATGAGGACGCAACGGAAGAGCAGCGCGCGGCGACGCTGCGACGTGGGGCGGACGAGATTCCGGCCCGCGCCGAAGCCGGGGAGTTTATCCGCCACGGCCCGCCCGTGACCATTCCCGATTGGCTGGCCTCTCCCCCCTTCCCCCTCTCCTAAAGGAAAGGGGGGCCTGCTTTACCAGAGGCTCTGCAAAACCCTGCGCTACCGCAGAAGGACGATGTATAACTGTCACACCCCCTTTCCCTCAGGAGAGGGGGAAGGGGGGAGAGGTCTAATGGACTTAACGGAAACAGCTACCGGCAGCACGCGTATCTATGAGGGGCGTGTCGTGAACCTGCGCGTGGATACGGTGCGCCTGCCAAACGGCAGGGAAAGCAAGCGTGAGATCGTAGAGCACGGCGGGGCAGTCGCCATCGTACCGATGCGGGATACAGAGACAGTCATCCTGATACGCCAATGGCGCATGCCGGCGGGGAAAGTCCTGCTGGAAATACCGGCAGGCGGCATGGAAGCAGGCGAGACGCCGGAGGCGTGCGCCGCGCGGGAGCTTGCCGAGGAGATCGGACAGGTGCCGGGCCGTCTCGTGCCGCTGTATAGCTGCTATGTTGCGCCGGGTTATTCTACAGAAATCATCCACGGCTTCCTGGCGCTCGACCTGCACGAAGCGCCCGAAAACCCGGACGAGGACGAGTTCGTCGAGCAGGTACCGATGCGCCTGGACGATGCTTTAGCGGCCATCGGGCGCGGCGAGATCGAAGATGCCAAGACTATCGCCGGGCTGACGCTGGCGGCGCGCCTTTTGCCGACGATATAGGCAGTTCGCCGGAGCGGCGGCGCTCCGGCTCACGCCGCCGCTTTATGCGGCTTTCGCTCCTCCGAGCGTGTCGCTGCCGCACGGTTTATGCCCGGCAGCGGAGACTGCTCGAAGTGCAGGACCTGAGCAAGGCCCGCCTTGCGGAAGGCGATAAGCGCGTGATCGGGCGCATCACGCACCGCCATCTGGCCGCCCGCCTCCTCCGCGCGCAGGTGCAGCAGATAGATGAACTGGATGTCCGCCGCATACAAAAAACCGGCCTGGCGCAGGTCCAGAATGAAGCGGCTGTCGCCCTGCCCGATAAGCGCGGCGACCCGCATCCGCAGTGTTTCCTGAACCTCTTCGTTCAGTTCACTGTCGATGAAGAGAACGGGGCGCACCCTGGAGATGCGCGTCCACGGCTTGTTTTCCTCGTCCGACGGCGGGGCCGCCTCTTGTTGCGTAAGGGTAATCCTGTCGGCAGAAAGGGTTTCCTGAGCCGCCGCTTGCTGCGTCTCTTTGCCCAGTTCACCGGCCTCGGCCATTTCCAGAAGCCCGGTCACCACATCGGGGTCCCACTGCTTGCCCGCGCCCTCGCGCAGGATTTGCAGGGCGCGCGCGGGCGGCATGCCGGGACGATAAGCGCGCGCCGAAGTCATGGCATCATACGAATCGGCCACCGCAACAATGCACGCGCCCGGCTCCGTCTCTTCGCCCAGCAAGCCATCCGGGTAACCGCCGCCATCCCACTGCTCATGGTGGTTGCGAACAATCGCCAGTATCTGTGGGTCCTCGAACAGCGGGCGCAGGATCACCAGGCCCAGTTCCGGGTGACGCCGCACCTGGGCCATTTCCGCCTCATCCAGCTTACCCGGCTTGTTCAAAATCGCCTCCGGCACCCCGATCTTGCCGATGTCGTGAAACAGAGCGGCCACTTTCACCTTGGCGGCGAAGCCGGGATCATCGGGACACAAACGCAGCGCCAGTGCGGTGGAAATGGTGGAAACACGCTGAGAATGGTTGCGCGTGTACGGGTCCTTGGCCTCCAGCGCCTGAATGAGCGCTGCCAGCGAGCTTTGGAGCACCAGCATATGGCGCTCGGTCAGCTCAGCCACGCGCCGCTCCATACCGACCTGATAGTTCCGGTTTTCCCGCTCCAGCCGCCGCCGCTCCAGCGCCTTGCTTACCCGCACCGACACATCGTTTAGATCGAAGGGCTTGGTCATATAGTCGGACACGCCCTCCTTGAGACATTCCACCGCCCCGGAAATATCCTGCGCGGCGGTAATCAGCAGCACGGCAAGGTCGGGATCGCGTTCACGGGCGATGCGCTGGAGTTCGTCGCCACGCATTCGAGGCATGTGGATGTCGGTCAAAAGCGCATCGAAGCGGCGGCTATTCAGATGCTTCAGAGCCTCTTCGCCGCTGCAGGCTACGGTGGTGTCATAGCCTGCATAGGAAAGCCCGCGCGCCAGCACCGTGGCTACCGACGCCTCATCATCCACAACCAGAACTGACGGTTTGGTGGTGACTTCACTCCTATCGCTTGCTTCCATTTTAGTTCCTCTTTTCCTGCGTGCCGCTTGTGTCCGCAGGCATCGGCAGGGCCAATGTAAAGGTTGTGCCGATCCCGGCAGCGCTTTTTACCGATAGTTCGCCGCCATGCGTTTCGGCGATACCATGACAGATGGACAGACCCAGTCCCGTTCCTTCCCCGACATCCTTGGTGGTGAAGAACGGGTCGAAAATACGTCCGAGCAGCTCTTCCGGCACCCCGTCGCCGTTGTCCGTGACCGAAAGCATCGCCCAGGGCGTTCCCTGGCGCTCCTGCACGGCGGTGGCGATAAGGATGCGGCGGTCCTTTTCCGGATTCGACCGAAGCGCATGCTCGGCGTTGGTAACCAGATTCAGGATCACCTGCTGAATCTGCGTATCGTTGACCCGGACGCAGGGAAGCTCATCGGCATGACGCACTTCCAGTTCGATGCCCGCCTTATTCAGCTTGTAATTGCACATCTCCAGCGCGGCGTCCACCAGAGGCGGAAGTGTCATGGCGTAGCGCTCGCCGCCATGACCACGCGCGAAGGTCAGCAGGGAGCGGACAATGCGCGTCACCCGGTCCGTCATGCGCTTTATCGTTTCCGCGTCCTCGCGAACCTGCGAATCGCCGTGCATCTCCAGAAGCTGCACATGACCGGAGATAGCCGCCAGCGGATTGTTGATTTCGTGCGCCACGCCTGCCACCAGTTCACCCAGCGCCGCCAGCTTCTCGGCCTGCATCACCTTTGCCTGAAGCTGCTTCGTCTCTTCCTCAGCCCGCTTGCGCTCGGTGATATCGAGAAGCAGACCATCCCACAGAACGCTGCCGTTGGCCTGCCGCTCCGGGCGAGACGCTCCCTGAATCCACTTCTGCTCCCCAGAAGGAAGGAGGACACAGCCTTCCCATTTCCAGGGAAGGAGCGTGGCGGCGGACTCCGCTACCGAGCGGTCGAACCCGGGGCGGTCGTCCGGGTGGATGATGTCTATAAGGAGCGTAGGGTTCTGCTGGATTTCCTCCGGGCGGAACCCGTACACATCGCGGCAGCCCTCACTGATAAACGGCCACTCGATGGAGCCATCCGCGCACAGCACGAACTGATACACCATACCGGGGGCATTGGTCGCCATGCGCTCATAGCGTTTTTCGCTTTCCCGAAGCGCCTCCTCGGCTCTTTTGCGCTCGGTAACATCTTCGACGGTGCCTTCGTAATAGGCGACAGCCCCATCCTGTCCACGAATGGCCCGTGCATTTTCGTACACGAAGATCGGCGTCCCATCGCGCTTGTTCCAAACGGCTTCCAGCCCCCGAATCTCGCCCTCACGCTCGATGCGCTCCTTGAAAAGCGCGCGCGGGTAGCTGGCGTCCGGCTCCTGCGTTTCCAGGTTGCGCTGCGCCAGCTCCTCGAAGGAATTGTAGCCGAGCAGACGGATCAGCATCGGGTTGGCAAGCAGAATCCGCCCATCCGGATTCGTGCGATAAATGCCGATGGGCGAATCCTCGAAAAGCCGCCGGTAACGCTCCTCGCTTTGACGCAGCGCCTCCTCGGCATGCCGCCGTTCCGTAATATCCCAGAAGATCGTCTGCGTTCCGATGACCCCGCCTGCGGCGTCCTGTATGGGGGTTTTCAGCACCTGCACATAAGTTGACTGGCCGCCGGGCCGCGAATGCTCCTCGGTGCTTTCCCAGACGCCGCCGGTTTCCAGCACATAATCGTCATCCTGCCGGTACTTTTCCGCAAGCTCTGCCGGGAAGAAATCGAAGTCGGTCTTTCCCAATATCTCGGCGCGCGGCTTACCCAGATCATTGCAGAACCGGCCATTAACAAAGGTGAAGCGGCCCTCACAATCCTTGCGAAAAACGCTGAGCGGCAGACTTTCCACCAGCGAATGGTGCAGAGCTTCCGAGTAACTCAAGGCTTCCTCTGCCCGTTTGCGCTCAGTGATGTCGGTTTGAATTCCGAGGAAATGGGTTCTATTGCCTGCATCATCATAAATAAATGAAGTATGCAGTTCATTCCAAAAGAGGGTGCCGTTCTTATGGTAGTTTCGCAGAACAACCGTACATTCTCTTCCCTCTCGGAAGGCGTTCCGCAGGTCCATCAGAGCGGGCTGGTCATCATCTTCCCCATAAAGAAAGCGACCGTTCTGCCCCAGAACTTCCTCGGCGCTGTAGCCGGTGATACGCTCGAAGGCGGGATTGACATAGACGAACGGCAGGTCCGGCTGCGTGGCGTCGGCAATAGTGATGCCGTTGCTGCTGCTCTCGATGGCCCATTCGCGCAGCTTTGTCGCCTCTTCCGCCTGCTTCCGTTCTGTGATATCGGTGCAAACGCCGACCAGATGCCACCGCGACTGCCCCGCCGCCTCCATCTGGACATCTTCCCGCAGCCATCGCTGCCCGCCGTCGGCAAGGACGCAGCGAAACTCCTGGCTGTAGTGCGATTTCCCGCCGCAGATACAGGCTGTGCTCAGTTCGTGCATCCGCTGCTGATCATCCGCATGCTTCGCCTGATGCCATGATTCCGAGAACGTGCGCCCGGCGTCCCGAGCAATAGGCAGCCAGCGCTGAGCCGCTTCCTCGTCACTCATCCACAGATCCCACGTCAGTTCGCCGTCGTGCTCTTCAACGGCTGCATGCCAGAGCAGGCACCGCGCCCCCGTCATCACCTGTCGCAGGGTCGCCTGAGCGTGCTTGATTTCAGCATTCTCCGCCTGCGCTTCGCGCCACCGGCGAAACGAAAAAAATGCGAAGACAATCGGAAGAAACAGCATCGCGAGAAGAATTTCATCAAGCTGCATATGCTCGTAGCGGCGGGCTATCCTGTGTATCGCCTCCGCCGCATTGAGCAAGTAGGCAGTGACGAATGCCGCGACAAAGACTATTCCGATGACAAGCAGGTCTATGGCTGCCTTTCCGAGGAAATGCAGACCCGTGCCTGATTGCGGCGGACGATAGAGAGAAGCCAGAACAGTGCGTGATGAATCGTGCTGCATAAGAGTAAAACGTATAATCAGCGGCGAAGGTCGAATCTTTTCGGGACACGCGCCAATCTGTATTTTCGGCAGGAAGCGCATAGTAATTTAGAGAGGATTTACTGCCGCTGTGCGGGCAAAATGACGTTCGCAGGGCGGCGGAGGCGCCGATGCCGGATGGTATAATCGGCTCATGGACTTGATGGAGCAGGCGCTTTTCGGAAGCGATTCCACCCCGCGCATCGTGGCGGTCGAAACGGGTGAGGACACGGCGACGCTGTTCCTGCGGCAGCCCGACAATGGGCCGCTGGAACGGGAACAGATTCCTTTTCATCCCTGGGTTGTTCTGAAGGAAGCGCGCACGCTGCCCGGCGCAGCGGAGTATCAGACGCTGGAAGGGGCGGGCTATACCCAACTGGTGCGCTTCACCTCGAAAAGCGCCTATCTGGAAGCCCGCCGCATTTTGCGCGAGGAACGGCGCGATCACCTCAGCTACGCCTCGCTGGTGAAACAGTTCCTGATCGCCACCGGGCGTACTCTGTTCAAAGGCATGGCCTTCCCCGACATCGTGCGGATGCAGATTGACATTGAAACGACCGATCTGTCTCCCACCGCCGAGAATGCGCGAATCTTTATGATCGTCGCCTCCGACAATCGCAAAAATGAAACCGTGCTGAAGGTTTACGAGCGCGAAATGCTCAAGCAGCTAAACGATCTGTTGACGCAATGGGACCCGGACGTTAACGAGGTGCAAAACTTCTATGAGTTCGACCTGCCCTGGCTGCGCGCGCGCGCGAAGCCGCACGGGCTGGCCCTGCTGTGGGGCCGGGACGGTTCGGAAGTGGCGGTCGGCATGGAGCGCAACTGCGCCATTGGGGCGAACACGCGCCCCTTTATCGGCCACTATATCTGGGGGCGGCACATTCTCGATACGCTGTTCCAGACCCAGCGCTTCGATGTTTCTCGCGGCGAAATCTCCTCCTACGGCTTGAAGGAGTGCGCCCAGCACTACCATATCGCCGAGCCGGAGCGGGTGTACCTGGACCGAGCGGACATTCTGCGGCTGTGGCAGGAAGACCCGGAGCGCGTGCGTGCCTACGCTTTAGGCGACGTGCGGGAAACGCGCCGCCTGGCCGAGATCGTCGCGCCGACCGAGTTCTACCAGACGCAGATGGTTCCCGACGCCTACCAAAATGTCGCCGTGACCGGCTCCGGCGAAAAGATTAATTCGGTCTTCGTGCGGGCGTATCTGGAGAGGGGCCATGCGGTCGCGCGGCAGCAGCCGTCGCAGCCCTACGGCGGCGGCTACACGGAGATGCGCCTGTCCGGCGTTCTGCGCGGCATCGTCAAGGCGGATGTGGAGTCGCTGTATCCCAGCATCATGCTCAGCCGGAATATCACCTCCGCCTCCGACCAGCTTAACCTCTTCCTGCCGATGCTGAGCGAGCTGACCAAGCGCCGCCTGAAAGCCAAGGAGCGGGCCAGGCGCGCAAAAGAGGGGCGGCAGGCCGCCTACTGGGACGGGCTGCAAAGCTCCTACAAGCTGCTGATCAACTCGTTTTACGGCTATCTGGGTGCGCCCTTCTACTTCAACGACTTCGCGGCGGCGGCCAAAGTCACCGAGATCGGCCAGGGGATTGTCAAGGACATCGCCGCCGAACTGGAGCGGCGCGGCGCGACCGTTGTCGAGATCGACACGGACGGCGTCTATTTCCAGCCGCCGCCCGGCGTCTCCGGCCCGGAGGCGGAGGAGGAGTTCGTCGCCAAAGTCGGAAAGGAGCTTCCTGAAGGTATCCGGCTCGCCTTCGATGGCCGCTACGCGGTGATGCTTTCGCTCAAGGCCAAGAACTACGTGCTGGTGACATATGAGGGCAAAAAGACCTTCAAAGGCTCCTCGCTGCGTTCGCGCGCCGACGAGCGGTTCGGGCGGCGCTTCTTGAGCGAGGCGGTAGACCTGCTGCTGGCGGATAAAAAGGCGGAGCTAAGCGCGCTGTACCAGCGGCTGTTGACGCAGATCGACAATCGCGAACTGGGCATCGCCGAGATTGCCCGCCGCGAGCGCGTCACGGACAAGACGTTTTCGTCCGAGGCTAAAAGGCGAAATGCCGCCGCGATGCAGGGCCTTTCCGTCGGCGACTACGCGATTTTATATCAGCGCGAAGACAAATCCCTCGCCCTCGCCGACGATTACGCCGACGACGAAGACATCGAATACTACCAGACCAAGCTGTACAAATTCGCCCAGCGCCTTCAGGCCGCCATCGGCGATGATTTCGATACGCTTTTCCCCAAGCCCCTCACCGGCGCGAAACGCAAAAAGGCCAAAGCCGAAGAACACCAGATGTCGTTGTTTTGACGCGCCTTGTTTCGTCTGTCGTATTTTTCTGTCGCGTTTTGCCCGTCGCCATTTTTGCCCGTCACGTTTTGCCCGTCGATTGAAATCGCGGCTACGGAAAACACAAAGTCCGCCTGCGCGGACTATTCTTGAGGTGTTGGGCGGCTGGTTTGCTCCAGGCGCGGATCGACCGAATCATCCCGGTGATGCTCTTCCTGCCGTTCCACGTAATGTATAACGCGCGGCAGGCTGTCCGGCTCTATGGGAAAGACGCCATAGGTGCCCTGCCATTTGAACGTCCCCGGTACGCCTGTCTCCCGATGATTAGCCAGATGCGATGACGCTCCCTTCATGTCTTTCACCAGCTTGGAGATGGAAACCGTCGTCGCAAATTGCACCACCACATGGACATGGTCATCAGTACCACCGATAGCGACGACGGGACACAGGTTCTCCTTACCTTTGGCAATGATTTCTCGATATACCAATGCCCGTATCTCGGGCACCAACAACGGCTGCCGGTCATACGTCGCCCACACAAGATGTAAGCAAACCGCATTCATTACATCCGCCATGAATCCATCTCTCAGTCCGCGCAGGCGGACTTTGTGTTTTCCGTAGCCGTGATTTCAATCGACGGGAAAAACGTGACGGAAAAATAACGGACAATTCCGGCTGCTACTTCTTCCCGTGCCAGAGTTGGATGAGGCCCGCCGGCAGCTTGAATTCCATGTCCTCTTCTTTGAGCAGGAACTCCTCGACCTCGTCAGCGCCGCGACGGCGCAGGTCGGCGATGACAGACTGCACAACCTCTTCCAGGGGCGGACGCGCCCGCCGTGACGCCCACGACCCGCGCCGTTCACCATTTCGTCGGTAATGTTTTCGGGGCCATCGATAAGGTAGGCGCGCGCACCGTGCGCGGCGGCGACCTGCCGCAGCGAGCGCGAGTTGGACGAGGTCTGTGAGCCGACGACTAAGACCACATCAGCCTGCTTTGCCAGCTCTTTGACGGCGTCCTGCCGGTTCTGCGTGGCATAACAGATGTCGTCGGTCGGGGGCATCTCCAGGCGGGGGAAGCGTTTTTTGAGGGCGTCCACAATGCCGCGCGTCTCGTCAATCGAAAGCGTCGTCTGTGTCAGGTAGATCAGCTTCTCTTCGGCAGGCTCCGGCAGCGCCGCGACCTCATCTTCCGAGCAGACCAGGTGCATGCGGCCCGGCGCTTCGCCCAGCGTCCCCTCGGTCTCCACATGGCCGCGATGCCCGATATAAAAGATGCCATAGCCGCGCTTCAGGTACTTGTGCACTTCCAGGTGGATTTTGGTGACCAGGGGCAGGTGGCGTCGATGACGTTCAGGCGGCGCGCGGCGGCTTCGGCGCGCACGGCGGGCGAAACCCCGTGCGCGGAAAAGACCAGATTGCTTTCTTCAGGCACCTCGGCCAGATAATCGGTGAAGACGGCTCCCTTATCGCGCAACTGCCGGACGACGAATCGTTGTGGATGATCTCGTGCCGCACGTAAATAGGGCGGCCCGTACACCTCCAGCGCAATATCCACAATATCAATGGCCCGGTCCACGCCCGCGCAGAACCCGCGCGGCCCCGCCAATATCACTCGCATCCGTTCACTTCCCCACTCCGATTATACCGCAGGCCCCGGTTCCGGTTTTCGGCATTGCTGCCACTGCTCGCGAAGGGGAAGCGATACAGACGCGGGCTGTTTTCGATGAGCAGGCCGCGCTCGTCCAGGCTGGCGACAGTGGCGTAGGGATAAACGGGCGCGGCGCGGCGGCGACCGGCGGCATCCGGGATACGGTCAACGGGTAGACGACGGTCGATAGCCCATTGAACGGCGGGGACCGAAGCATCCGCCACTCCGATACCCAGCAGGCGTCCAAGCAGACCGGGCGCGGGGCACCTGCCCGCCTCCTGCTCCATCTCGCCGCCGAATCCCAGAGGCTATAGCCCCACGTCCGGTTCTTCGTGTCCGCCCAGAGCAGCGCTGCCGACGGCGGAGGCTTCGAAAGGCGGGGCCGGACGCCTGCATCCACGCAAGCGCGTCCGCCGCGCCGCCGACAAGCGCGCGCCGCCCGTCCGGCGGCGCCGCATCCCTCAGCAGCAGGCCGAGGTTTGCCAATGGCACCCCTTCTTTAGCGTACCGGCGCTCGATCCAGCGAAAGACTTTGCCTGGCGAGTCGGCATGAAAAAACAAGGCGCACCACAGGCTCCCGGAGGCGGGCATCAGGGCACTGCCGCCCCAGAAGCACGGACGGCGCGGCTACGGACCCCGGCCTTTTCGTCCAGCGGCAGACGCTCGCGCAGCAGTTCGGCGGCTTCCGCAGGCACTTTGCAGTTCTGGATATCGGTGATGTAGTAGGCGTTGCGCGCGTTTCCGCCCCAGGTTGCAAGACGCGCCGAATGAATGTTCCAACCGACGGCAGACAGGGAGGAAGCGAGCCGGTAAACGACGCCGCGCTCATCCGGGGCCACTACATCCAAGATGGAGTAGTTGGGCGATGTCTGGTCATCCAGTAGAAGCGAGCGCACCGGCTGCACGATGGCGCTGGTCTTGCCGCGCTTGGTCAGCAGTTGGGCGACGGTCATCTCACCGGTGAGCACCTGCCGGAATGTGTCTTCCAGTTCGCCGCGCTTGTGGGGCGACAGCGGCTTGCCGCGATAATCCACCCAGAGCGTATCGATAGCAATACGATCCGACGAATTGCGGGTGAAGACCTGCGCGGAATGCAGGTTGACGTCGTGCGCGAACAGCGCGCCCGCGATCTTTGCCAGCAGGCCCGGAACCGGGTCGTCGTAAGCCACTACGGTCAGTTCGGTGTAGTCGGAGCCGAAAGGCGTGCGGCTGTCCACCATCGGGCGGTAGTTTTCGCGGACGCGGGCGATCATTGCCATGTGCAGGTACATATCTTCGAGCGATGTATTCAGCAGGTACGGCGCGGGCATAGCGGCGGTGTGCTCGTGAATCGCCTCCACCGTCAGCTTCTTTTCCCGCGCTAACTGCCGCCGAACGCGCTCGCGGAACGCCTGCACGTTCGGGGTGCGCGGCTCCTCCTCCGGATCGGACAGCGCGGCCTCGGCGCGGGAATATAAGTCTTCCAGAAAACGCGCCTTCACCTCGGTCCAGACGCCTTTGCCGACGGCGGACGTATCGGCGTAGGTGAGCAGGTACAGCATTCGCAGCCGATCCTCATCGCGCACGACGCGGGTAAAGTCGCGGACGGTTTCATCCAGAGCCAGGTCACGCAGGCGCGACGTTTCGGCCATGAGCAGATGCTGGCGCACCAGAAACACGACGCGGTCGGTAATCTCCGGTCCGTACCCCAGACGCCCGCAGATCTCTGCCGCACGCTCGGCCCCGGTTTCCGCATGTTTGCCCGTCCACTGCTTGCCGATGTCGTGGAGCAGCGCAGCCAGATACAGGCTTTCCGGCGAATGCACCTCCTCCAGCAGCCGCCGGTAGGGGGCAAGCGACGGGTCCGTCGTCCCCCGCAGACGTTCCAGATTCCGCAGAACCAGCAGCGTATGCTCGCCGACCGTATGCTCGTGGGTCGGGTCGTAGGGAATCAGGTCTATACAGGCGGCAAGCTCGGGCAGCAGCCATTCCAGAAGCCCGGTATTGAGCATCTGGCGTAAAGCCCAGTAGACGTTGCGCGGCTGCGCCAGCAGTTCCAAAAACAGCGCGCCCGCCTGATGCGGGTCCGGCAGCGCCGGGAACTCGGCCACATGGCGCTGGATGGCCTCTTCCGTGGGAAGCGCCAGGTCCAGGTCGTAGGTCTGGCAGGCACGCAAAGCGCGCAGCGGCCATAAAGGATCGGCAGCGGCTTCCTCAGGCTCCGTCACGGTGACCGAGCGGCGCACGGAACCCAGTCCCGACCCCAGCGGCAGCGGAGAGTTCAGGCAGCGCACGAGAATTTTGTTAGAGATATGGTGGACCTGCGCGACCCGGTGGTAGTATTCGCGCATAAAACGCTCGACCCCCGGCGTCTCCGGTGAACTTGCGTCTTCTTCTTCATAACCGAGACGCGCGGCCAGCGTTTCCTGCCGTTCGGCAGTCAGTGTATCGCGGGCGTCCCCGGTTATCAGGTGCAGTCCGTTGCGGACAGTGAACAGGAACTCGCGCGTGTTTTGCACCACGCTGGCCTCACCCGAAGTCACCACTTTCCGCCGGACCAGATCATGCCACAGCGCCTCGGTGCGCTTGCCCCAGCGCACTTCGGCCACCCATTCCGCCGACTGAAGGTCGCGCAGGCCACCCGCCCCTTCTTTGACGTTCGGCTCGACCGTATACGGGGAAACGCCGTTTTTGTCCAGTGTCGCATTGCGCTCGGCGTATTTTTGGAAAACAAAATCCGTGCGTTGAAGGCGCTCCCGAAAAACCCGGTCAAATTGGGCAAAGAGTTCCTGGCTGCCTGCCACGCAGCGCGCATCCAGAAGCGCGGTCTGGGTCTGATGGTCCAGTCCTTCGTAGTCGGAAAGCAGGCGGTAGGCGTAGCCGACCTTGATACGCGCGCCGGACAGGAAAACATCCATCACCAGACGGAACATCTCTTTGATGATGCCGTTCAGGTAGCTGTCATCATCGCGCGACGGCAGGAAAGTAATGTCCAGGTCGGAGTGCGGGGAAAGCTCGCGCCGCCCATAGCCGCCGGTGGCGACAATAGCGATCTGCGGTGTCTCCTCATCCGAGTGAGATGCCGCCGACTGCCCGTCGGCGGCTTCCTGCCGGGCAGCGGCAAGCGCAAACAAGCGGCGCACGACATTGTCGATAAGATCGGTGTGACGGCGCATCCAGGTGCGCCCCCCGCCCTGCGAAGTCCATTCCGTCATCAAGGCTTCGCGCTCGGCGGCAAGAAAAAGGGCGAGGTCACGCTCGTGTTCCAGCGAGGAGAGAATTTCCATGGTGATTTATTGTAACCTAAATCCGCACTGTCCGGACCCGGCAAAGGCAGACCAGCGGCAAACCGGTGATGCGGAGCGAAAAAACAAGGTACAATAAAAAAGAAATAAATATCACTTAGAGGAATCGCGGGGTCGGCGGCGAATTTAGGAAGCGCCTGCTTCTTTCCAGAGAACATTTTCAAGAAGCGGCGTGCCGGCTCCCCGGAGCCGTGAAAAGGGAAACTTAAGGAGGGGGAAACCCAAATGGTGTTGCGTGGTAAAACGGGCGCGTGGGGCGCTCTGCTGGCCGTTGTGACTTTGGCGGCAGGAAGTGCGGCCTCCGCACAGGGAATAGAGCGCTCGCTGATAGGCATCCGTCTGAACACGACCTCCAAGAATGTCCTGAGCAAGTACGGCAACCCGTCGCAGATCGTGGTCGGCGAAGTGGGAATCCGCACTCCCGGCCAGGGCGGCGGCGGCGGCGGCGGTCAGGGTGGGTTTGGCGGCGGTGGCGGTGACTTTGGCGGCGGAGGTGGATATCCGGGCGGTGGAGGCGGCGGCTATCCCGGCGGAGGAGGAGGCGGTTTACCGGCTATGGGTGGCTTTGGCGGCGGCGGCGGCGGCTACCCTGGGGGCGGCGGGGGCGGCTTCCCTGGCGCAGGCGGCTTCCCGGGTGGCGGTGAAGGACTGGGCGGCTTTGGCGGCGGAGGCGGATATCCGGGCGGTGGAGGCGGCGGCTATCCCGGCGGTGGGGGCGACATCGGCGGCTTTGGCGGTGGCGGAGGTATCTCCGGTGGAACTGTCGGCCCCTTCGGCCAAACCACCTCCACGCTGGCGCGGCAGCAGGAAGTAACCTGGATCTACAACCGGAACATTAAGACCAAGGGACGCAATAACCTCATTTCGTATGAGTTCCTGATCGGGCCGCAGGGTCGTGTGATCCAGATTCGCGCGCTCGGCTATGGCGGCGGAAACGTCCGCACCGCACGCGGCATCGGTCTGGGTTCGACCTACAATCAGGTGGTGCGAAAGTACGGCTTCCCGGAATTCCACCAGAACGCAGGTCCGGTCCTGATCGCTTCGTACCGGAGCAAGCATGTCTCGTTCCAATTCCTGCGGAACAAGGTTATCGCCATCACCGTGGCTACGGTCGAGTAGCACATTCTCAGGGACCAGGCGCCGGGACAAACGTTCCCGGTGCCTGGTCTTACGTATTCCCCCTTATGGAACCGGGCGAAAAGGAAGAAATACGCACCCGCACCGATATTGTCGATCTGATATCGGGATACACCACCCTCAAAAAGGCGGGACGCACGTATAAAGGCATCTGCCCCTTTCACCAGGAAAAGACCCCCTCCTTCACCGTTGACCCCGAACGAAGCCGCTGGCATTGTTTCGGTGCGTGCTCCACGGGCGGCGATGTTTTCACCTTTTTGATGCGCGCCGAAAGCCTGTCGTTTATCGAGGCGGCGGAGCGGCTTGCGGACCGCGCGGGTATTACCCTGAGTCGGGGTTCGGGAGACAAAGAGGCCGGGGAGCGCGCTCGCAGCGAGCGTGACCGGCTTCTATCGGTCAATGCTCTGGCGCAGCGGTTCTTCCGGGAAAGCTTCGGGCGCGCCGGGCTGGCGCGGGAATATGCGGCGGGGCGTGGCCTTGTCCATGAGACCCTGGAAGCCTTCGGAATCGGTTTTGCCCCGGACGACTGGACGATGCTGGCCGATTTCCTCCAGAAAAACGGCGCGCACATGGCCGACGCCCAGACGGCGGGCCTGGTTCATCCGGCCCGCAGCGGCGATCTTATCGACAAGTTCCGGGGACGGCTCACCTTCCCGATTCATGACGTTCAGGATCGTGTGGTCGGCTTCGGCGGGCGGCTTCTCGTGCCCGCCGAGAACGCGCCCAAGTACCTCAACTCGCCGGAAACCCCCATCTTCAGCAAAAGCCGCATCTTGTACGGCCTGAACCGGGCGCGCAAGTCCATACAGGACGTGGGTCTGGCCGTGGTCGTCGAGGGGTATATGGACGTGGTCGCGGCGCATCAGGCGGGGTTTCCCTATGTGGTCGCGACTCTGGGCACATCGCTGACCGAAGAGCACGTTCGCCTCCTTCATCGCTATACCAAAAACGTTGTTCTTTCGTTCGATTCCGACGAAGCCGGAGTGCGCGCCGCCCTGCGCGCCTCCGCCCTTTTGGAAGGGGACGACGCCCGGCTGCGGATTCTGGCCCTGCCGCCCGGCGACGACCCGGACTCCGTGCTGGCGCGCGGCGATGCGGCGGGCTTTCGCAAAGCCATCGAAAGCGCCGTCTCGGTTCCGGAGTTCCGGCTGCGCGCCCTGCGCGCCCGCTGCGACACATCTACCGAGGACGGCAAGCTTCAATTCTTGCGGGAGGCGCTGCCGATCCTGGCCGAAGTACGCTCGGTGCTGGAGCGCAACACGCTTTTACGGCGACTCGCTCCGTACCATCCCTCGTTTGCCTCCGGCGGCGTGCGTGTCGAGGCCGACTTGCAGGCGGAGCTGGACGGTTATCTTCAGCGACGCGACCCGGCAGCAGCAGCGGCGGCGGCTTCGCCCCCGGACACGCCTTCCGGCCCGCCCGTCTATCTTCGCGGAGAGCGCGTTCTTTCGGATGACCGGAAAAGGCGCGGCGGCGGCAGTGGGGGCAGTGGCGGCTATGGCAGCGGGGGCGGCGGCCCGACCGCCTTTCGCCCGCAAAACGCGCCGTTCCGCAATGGCGCTCCCGGTTTACGCCGGTTCAGTTCCCCCGCGCCGGCCTCCGAGCCGCCACCTGCGCTGCCACGCGGTGGAGGCGCCGAGGCGGCGGAGCAGATTCTGGCGCGCGCCTTTCTTTCGCCGGAATGGGTGCATCTGGTGCGGGCCAATCTAAAGCCCAGTGACTTTTCCGATGAACGAACCGCCCGGCTGGTGGAAGCATTGCTGCCGCTCATCAGCGGCAAGGTTTCTCCTGCCGACGCCGTGGACGATCTGACGGACGCTGCCCTTGCCGAGCATGCGAACGCCCTCCTGATGGCCCCGGACGGTGAGCCGCTCAGCGAGGAAGTAATACGGGACTGCTGGCGGTGTTTGGAGAAGCGCCGCCAGGAAGCCGAATTACGGCAAATTAGTGCCGAAGTCAGTGCGGATACGGAAGGAAACGGTCCCCTATCCGATGAACTCTTACGTCGCGGGTTTGAAAAGGCCCGGCAGATGAAAGGTGGCGCTTCCGCGACGAACGATGAGGGCGAAACCACGTTCTGAAAAGAGCTTCGCTCCCCACGCCTTCCGGCGTCGCAGAGGCCGATAGGAGAGGCGGCGTGGCTACGATTATACAGGCTGGGGAGAGCAGCGGCTCGCAAAGCGTTGACGGCGAAGGCTCCACGGGCACGGGACTTGCGGATACAGACGTTACCCCTGATGTTTGTCCCTCCTGCGGAAGCAGGCATCGTTTCCCGGAGAATGCGCGTCCCACGACGACCCTGGCGCGTCTTCTGGATCATGGGCGGCAGCCGGGCGGCGATGATTCAAACAATACTCCCTGCCCCTGCGAAGACATGGAACACTACAACAATATTCTTCCGTTTCGTCCTAATGAAGGGCTGACGGCTGTCCGAGCGGAAGGCTTCCCGGATACTCCTTCCACGGACGACGGGCGCGCAGGCTATGCAGCCCCTGCCCAGAGCCGTTTCCGCGCCGAAGCCGCTTTCACCGGCGGCGACTCCGGCAGCGGCGGAGCAGGGGCCGCCGCTGCATGGCCCGCAAATGGACGCTTCACCCCGGACAGCAGAGACCCGGCGGCGCTTTTTTCCGCCCCCCCTTCCCGCACGCTGAGGGACGATCCCCGTCCTTCCGACCGCCTGCCCCCGGAAGATGAGTTTACTGCCCCGGACGGCCTGCCGCTGGATGATTCGGTGCGCATGTGGCTGCGCGAGATCGGCAAGACCCATCTGCTCACGCTGGAGCAGGAGATGCGCCTTGCGAAGCGAGTGGAGCGCGGCGATCTGGAGGCGAAGCTGATTCTGACCGAGGCGAACCTGCGCCTTGTCGTTTCCATCGCCAAGCGGTATGCGGGCCGGGGCATGAGCTTTCCCGATCTGATTCAGGAAGGCAATATCGGCCTGATCCGCGCCGTGGAGAAGTTCGATTATCGCAAGGGCTTCAAATTTTCCACCTATGCGACGTGGTGGATACGCCAGGCGATTACACGCGCCATCGCCGACCAGGGACGCACGATCCGTATCCCCGTCCACATGGTCGAAACCATCAACCGGCTGGTCAAGGCATCCAGCAGCCTGCTTCAGCAACTGGGGCGCGAGCCGACGATGGAAGAGCTTGCCAAAGAGATGGGCACGTCCGTCGAACGGGTTTCCGAGATCATCCGTATCGCTCCGGAGCCGCTCAGTCTGGAAACGCCGGTCGGCGAGGAGGAAGATTCGCACCTGTGCGACTTCGTGCAGGACGATGAGAACTGCTCCCCGTCCGATGCGGCCTCCCGCTCCGTGCTGCGCGACCGCATCGACGAGGTGCTGAACCTTCTCACGGACCGTGAGCGCGACGTGCTGAAGATGCGCTTCGGCCTGGACAACGACGGCTGCCCGCACACGCTGGAAGAGGTCGGCAGGCACTTCCGTGTCACCCGCGAGCGCATCCGCCAGATCGAAGCTAAAGCCCTGAAAAAGCTTCGCAGCCCGAACCGCTCCCGCCGCCTGCGCGAGTATATCGACTGACCCGTGCCCAGCGGCAAGGTTCATGATCAGATAACCATCATCGCGGCAGGTTTGTCCGTGCCGGTCTGGTGGCATTTTTCGGCTACCCCGCGCGATCTGGGCGCGGGGGCCGTGCTTATCGCTTCCATGCTGTTTTCCGGGCTTGCCATCTCGCCGGATTTAGACCTGGATTCCTCCGTTTACCGGCGCTGGGGCATCTTCCGCTGGCTCTGGTGGCCCTATCAGAAGCTCGTCCCGCACCGCTCCTGGATCTCGCACTCGTTCCTGCTTGGCCCGCTCGTGCGGACGCTTTATTTTCTGGCTATCGTCTTCGGCATCTTCCGCATCGGCTCCTGGGTAGTCGTTAATTCCCTCGTGCCCGTGGACCGCAACGCCCCTTTCCCGCCAGTGGCTGGACGCCCTGATAAATCTGCCCCATACCCACCCGCAGCACTTCCAGATGCTGGTTCTGGGCCTGTTCCTCGGCGCGTTTCTCCATTGCGCCGCCGACATGGCCGTCACCGCCTTCAAGCGCCGCTTTTGACAGGTCAGTCTCCTTACAAAGCACAGCCCTCTAACTTTTCGGTGTTAGAATGAACCATGACCACAACCTATGGAGCATTTTCCCTGGACAGGATGGTGAGCGCGGTGGAAAGGTTCGGGTGCGTCTGCTGCGGGCGACGGAAGCGTTGGAACAGGCGGGGGTTGCGTATGCCGTGGCCGGTGGGAATGCGGTCGCGGCCTGGGTGACACGCGTGGATGAGGCCGCTGTAAGAAACACGCGCGATGTGAATATTCTGATTCGCCGCGCTGACCTGACAGCGGCGACTTCCGCCCTGGAGAAAGTTGGCTTTGTTTATCGGCATATTGCGGGCCTTGACGTTTTTCTGGATGGCCCCCAGGCGAAAACACGTGACGCGGTTCATATTGTTTTCGCGGGTGAGAAAGTTCGTGAGCACGAGGCTCTGCCCAACCCGGATGTCGCGGAATCCGTGATGGCGGATCAGTTTCGGGTATTAAGTTTAGAGGCTCTGGTTCGCATCAAGCTGACCGCGTTCCGCGACAAAGATCGCACACACCTTCGTGACTTACTGGAAGTGGCTTTGATTGATGCTGACTGGATTGAGCGACTGCCGCAGGAACTGGCATAGAGCGTTTACAGATGCTGATTGACACCCCCGAAAGGCTAAAGGCAAGCGTCGTTCAGGGATGTTTCTCCATTGCGCCGCCGCCATGACCGTCACCGCCTTCAAGCGTCGCTTTTGACCCATGCGAGCGGCAGGAAGAATGAGTCCAACATGAACCAAACCTTCTTCGTGCGAACCGCGATCTTTGTCGGGCTTACGATGATGCTTGCGCTTTGCTTGCGGGCCGGACTTGCCGAAGAACCTGCGGCCCACCTGCCGAGGGCTTTCGTGGACGGCACCGGTGCAGGCTGGAAAGCCCTGGGCGAGAAGGATTTCGTCAATGTAAACTGCCGCCCGGACACCTGGACATGGAAAAACGAGATTCTAAGCTGCACCGGCCAGCCGGTCGGCGTTATTCGCACCCGGCAGACATTTACCAATTTTGAGATGGTCGTGCAGTGGCGGCATCTGCGTCCTGCCGGTAATTCCGGCGTCTTCGTGTGGGTACCGGAAGAATCGCTCAGGAGTTGAAGCCCGGCGCATTGCCGCACGGAATCGAAGTGCAGGTGCTTGACCACGGCTATACCGCGCAGTATGAGAAGCAGACCGGGAAAAAGGCCGACTGGTTCACCACGCACGGCGATGTCTTCCCCGTGGGCGTCTCGAAGATGAAGCCCTTTCCCCCGATCTCGCCCAACGGATCGCGCAGCTTTCCCCGGAAGCAGCGGCTCAGCAAAGGGGTCGGCGCATGGAACCACTATTACATTCGGGGCATCAATGGCGAAATCCGGCTCTGGGTGAACGGGGGAGGAAGTTTCCGGCGGAGACGGCGCGGAACCGCGAACGGGGTATCTGTGCCTGGAATCGGAAGGCTCCCCATCGAATTCAAGAACATCCGTGTCCGTGAGCTGCCGTAACCGCGCCGTTCCCTCCCTATGGGTACAATATCGCCGAAAGGCTTTGATGTTATGCCGCGCACCGCGTTCCTCTACACCGATGATTTCCTGACGTATAAGCTGAGCGATTCCCACCCGCTCCAGCAGAAGCGTCTTCAGATGGTCCACCGCCTGCTGGGCGTGTATGGGATGTTCGCGCCGGACGGGCCGGTGGACTGGATAACCCCGACGGCGGCCACCGAAGAGGAGATACTTCAGGTACACACGCCGGATTTCGTGGAGGCGGTGAAGCGCGTGGGAAGCGGCGAGCGCAGCAGACCCTCTATCTTGCCCGCTACGGCCTGGGGCCGAGCGATACGCCCGCCTTCGAGGGAATGTACGAGGCATCCGCGCTATACAGCGGGGGCACGATGGATGCAGCGCGCCTGGTGCTGTCCGGTGAATACGATACGGCTTTCAATGTGGCGGGCGGACTGCATCACGCGATGGCGAACCGCGCCGCCGGGTTCTGCACCTTTAACGATCTGGCGATGGGCATTTACGAGCTTCTGCGGACCGTGGACAGGGTGGCCTATATCGACATTGATGTCCACCACGGGGACGGGGTTCAGGCGCTTTTTTATGACGACCCGCGTGTGATGACGATTTCACTGCACGAATCGGGGCGCTATCTTTTCCCCGGCACCGGCTTCCCCGACGAGACAGGCGAGGGCGACGCCGCCGGAACCTCGATCAATGTTCCCTTTTACCCCTACACCACCGACGAAATCTGGCACGAAGCGTTCGATGCCGTGGTGCCGGAGGCGCTGGAGCGGTTTGCTCCGGACGCGCTGGTAGTGCAGTTGGGAGCGGATGCCCATTGGGACGACCCGCTGGCCCACCTGATGCTGACATCACAGGGCTGGATGGCGGCAATAGATAAGCTGCTGGCGCTGGGCGCGAGCAAGCCGGTGGTGGTGACGGGCGGCGGGGGCTATAACCTGCGGACGGTGGCACGGCTGTGGACGATGGTGCAGGCGCGGTGCGCCGGGGCGCAGCTTCCCGATTCCGTGCCCGCCGCCTACGATGCGATGTACAACATACCCCGCCTTCATGATGCCCCGGAAGCGACGCCACGGGTGGAGGACGCCGTACTCCGGGAAGCAAGGGCCTACGCGCGGGAGCAGGTAGCTTTACTGCACGCGGCCTTGCGCTGAACGGCCCTCTATCCCCCGCTCCGCTCCGGCGGCAGCGGCTTGTCGATGCGCGGGCGCGTGGATGCGTTCGCCAGTTCCCAGGCCGTCAGGAAAATCGTGCGCGTCACCTTCTCCATCTTCTGATAATCTATCTTCTCGGCAGAATCGGTGACGCGGTGGTAATCCTCATGGACGCCATCGAAATAGAAGATGATCGGAATGCCTTTTTGCGCGTAGCTGTAATGGTCACTTCGGAAAAAAAAGCGGTTCGGGTCGTTGGGGTCATCATAGGCATAATTGAAGCCAAGATTCAGATAGGAGCGGTTGACACGCTCGCTGAGCGCGCCCAGTTCCGTGCTCATCATTTTCGAGCCGATCACATACACTTCGTTGGGGCCGGAAAGCGAGCGGTTTCGCGGACGCGTATCGCCGGGCCTTTTGCTGCGTCCGATCATGTCGATGTTTAGCTGGGTGATTATCCCATTCAGCGGCACCGTCGGAAAGCGCGTAAAATAGCGCGACCCCCAGAGACCCAGCTCTTCGCCGCAATGCCACACGAAAAGGATGGACCGCTTGGGACGCGGCCCCCGCGCAAAGCTTTCGGCCATCGCCAGCAGCGCCACCGTGCCCGAACCGTCATCATCGGCCCCGTTGTAAATGGCGTCCCCATTGACCGGCGTGCCTGTCCCGACATGATCGTAGTGCGCGCCCAGAGCCACATATTCGTTTTTCAGGCGCGGGTCGCTGCCCTCCACCACCGCGACGACATTCTGCGTGGATGTTTTATCGGTCGAAACCGCGACGGTAAACTGGAACCTCTTGTCGGGATTCAGAGCGAACGCTTCGCCCGCTTCCCCGGTAAGCCCGTTTTCATAAAGCCGGGCGGCGCTTTGCGGCTCCCCGCGCATCAGCGTGCTGAACAGGGCAGGCGAAAGAGTGAGCGAGGGCACCTCGTCCGCGCCCGGTGTTTCAAAGCGCTCCATTACCACGTCGCTGTATTCCTGGGCGGATCGACGGGAGCGGTCCCAATTCGCCAGATTCTGAAAATTGGGCACACGCAGAATCCCTTTGGCCCCGTTGCGAAGGGCGTAACTGGAAGCGTCGTCCCAGTCTTCACCTTTTTTGCCGCTCCGAATGTCGGCAAAGGTCAGCCCCTTCGGCAGACGCCCGCCGGAGACGATCAGGATTTTGTCTTTGACATCGACGCCCGCATAGGCATTGATATTCCTGCTCTTGACCACCCACCCGTGGCCGACGTACACCAGTGGGCCGCTTGCCGTTCCCGGAACGGACGCAGCCAGAAAGTCCTCGCCATAACGCAGGACCTGCCCGTTCAGTTCCGCCCGCGTCTGGACGGCATCCAGCTTCTTCCGGCTCAGCGCGATACGCTGAAAATAGGAGTTGCCGTCGCCCGCCGGTTTCAGTCCCCAGCGGGACAGATGGGATGCCAGGTATTTGGCCGCCGTATCCAGGCCGCGCGAGGGCGTATCACGCCCCTCCAGCTCATCCGAGGCGATAAACCCAAGATAATCGCGCAACTGCGCCGCCGTAATACGCTCTGCCGCCTTTCGCGCCGGGGCCGACAGCCGGACAGTCCTGCCGCTTTGCCGCTGCGCCTGGCTTGCCGCCGCCGGACAGACAAACGTAAGAATGACCAGAAAGCCAAGCCAGCTTGTTTTTCGCATAGGACCCTTTATTGTACGTGAGGGTGGATGACTTTTTTAATCATCAAGGGGAGGCAGGTCGAACGTGCTCACGCGGCCACGCTTATCCGCCTGGAAGATACGGCGCTCGGGGAGCTGCAGCGCCGTGAGCACCCCGCCATAAGCCGCGCCCGTATCGATCCCGATCTTGTCCGGCATCAAGCGGACGCCCTCGCTGGGGGTGTGGCCATGGATCACGATCCGCCCGGAGGGGTCAAGCGCGTTCAGGAACTGGTCGCGAATCCAGACCAGGGTCTCCGGCGGCGCTTCTTCCGGCGTCAGACCCGGCGGAATTCCGGCGTGCACCCAGATATAAGGTGACAGGGCCGGGTCCTCCGAGCGCCAGAACAGGCGCAGAAGCCCGAACAGCCGCCGCAGTTCATCCGGGCAGGGAGCGGTGAAGAGTTCCGGCTTTCGGAAACCGAACGATTCCATCGCTTTCATCCCGCCGTTGCGAAACCAGTCGGAAGGATCGTATTCCAGTGCGGAAGGAAACGGCAACTTAAAGTGTTCCGCCGCCAGGTCTTCGTGGTTGCCCCACAGAAGCACCGTCCGCTCCGGGGCGGCGTCGTGCTCGGCCAGAACGCGCCGCACCACCGCCGCCGTATCTGGTCCACGGTCTATGTAATCGCCCAGAAAGACGGTAATATCGTCCTCGCCGCGCGGCAGCGCCCCCAGCAGCGCCTCAAGCATCGCCGACTGCCCATGCACATCCCCCACCGCCCACACCGAAGCCATCCTGCTCGCCTCTTCCCGCGTTCGTTGCTTATACCTATATACCGTAATCGCGGCGGCAGGAACCCTGCCGGTCAGCGAGCGGTTACGAAACTCCAAGTTCTTCGCGCAATAAGGGAGCCAGTTTTTCTCCCTCCGGGGTCGCCGCAACAATACCCTGCACCGCCTCGGCGACCAGTTCCGGTTCGCGCTCCTGAATGACGCGCAGCGCATCGCGCACAAAGGCGTAATGCGCCTCTTCATCGATCAGGAACCGGTCGCACACCAGAGTAAGCGCGCTGTCCCCTTCCGCCTCCGCCGCCGCTCGGAGCGCCCGGTACCGCTTGATCTCTTCCCGTTCCCGCGCCAGTGTCTGCACCATCAAAGGCACCGGGTCGGAGATCGTCGGCATCCATTCCGTCCGGGCCAGAAGCCCTTCTGAAAACTCTTCCAGCTCCTGATCCGTGCGCTTGCCTGTCCGCAGCAGCCATTCGGTCAGCGCCAGCAGGTGCTTGCCCTCTTCATAGGCCCAGCGCGTTACAAACCAGGCCCGCCCCCGGCTGGAGCGCAGTGCGTGGAGCGTGACGCTGACATAGTCCGGCAGATACAGTTCGTGGGTGTACGCCTCCAGAACGGCCTCGGTCAGCGTCTCGCTCGCCGTCGAGTTTGCCGCCTCCCAGGGCACATCGTTCCATAAGTTCCAGCGCCGTTCCCGCTCGGCGACACGGAAAAACTCGGCGTATTTACCAAACAGGGCGTCCTCCGTCGCCCGGTCGAGCATCGCAGTCATAACTTGTTATCTGCCTTTGTTCAGGGGGAGATGGCGCAGCGCAGCGCGACGCGCGCCCCGCTCATGCTACTACACCGACGCCCCACTGTCAACTGAGTTTGCCTGCCAGGTCCAATAAATAGTCGTGCGCGCCCCGCAAAAATCATGTGAAATGCTGCGGCAGACACGGCACAAATAGTTATCCTGATACGATCCGAATCCAAGGCCAGAAAATAATGATGCGAGACCCGATGCTTCTTTCCGGTGCGGACGATCCGCGCCTTGTGTGGATAGGCTACCCCGATGTGGCCGCGCCCGACCGGTTTGCCGTGGCCGACGAGGCGATGGGCCTTATCTATATGTATGTACCGCTCGATACCGCCTGCCGCTGGAATGTGGAGCAGGACCGCCTCGCCGCCGCCGGGGCCGACACCGACGGGCGCACGCTCGTGCTGCAGTTCCAGCGCACCGAGCAGGATGACCGGCGGCTGGCGCGCACCCGCGATTCCTATACCGCCCGTGCCGCGCGTTCGCTGGACCTGTGGGACCATACGCCCAAGGGCCGCATCGGGCTGGAAAAGAAGTAGCCGGAACGACGACGCTCCGTGGGAAAGGGGTCAGCGTTTTTCCCACGGATTGCTCGGACCGTGCGACTCCCTTCCCGGCGGCGGCGGCGCAGCAGACGGGCCGCCAGGCGATGGGACGAATGCGGCGCGCGTTTCCGGGTCGAGCAGCCCCCAGAGCGCCAGCCCTCCGGGCACAGTGAACCAGCAGCTCGGTATAAACAGAGCGCACAGCACCAGCCCCGTGATCCAGGCCCAATACTTCCTCTGCTTCAGTCCCGCGACCACGACCTCAATACCCGCCGCCAGCAGTACGCAGACCACGCCGACCGAGACACCCATCATCAGGCCGAAGCTCGGCGAAAGCTCCATCGCCTGCGGGAAACGCGCGAAGAAAAACCCGTAACCGACGCCGAGCAGCACGTAAAGCACGGCGCTGATATGAAAGCTGATAAGGGTCATCTTAAGTCGTGGCGGCATGGAGATGTTTCCTGTTTATGTTTACGGGTCGGAGCGGGAAGACGCGGACACGAACCTCGGAAGCATAGTGCGCTAAGGGGGGCTTTCCCGGTGGGCGGGCGATGCCCGCTCCCGCAACCAGCGTCTCGTCAAGATCATGCACCTGCGCACTTTGAAGCGGGTACGGCGGATGGTGGACACGCCCGCTGAACAGCCGCCCGCCCGCATCGGCGTACAGAATATAACGCTCGGCCAGAAAATGCTCCCGCGTTCCCGCCGCCGCCGGGGCCGCAACACCGCTCGGTGTGCAGCGAACCGAGCAGGAGGCGGGCAGCGGGCCGGGCCACAGCCGCTCGGAGGCATATCTGATAATCGGCTCCGGCCCGTCTCCTTCTTCGCGTGTCAGGGACATACGCGCATAATGGTACGGCAATTTCCACGCCGCGCGAGCGATACGAACGGCGATGGCGCTGGCGGCATCCAGACTGAAAAACCAGACACCGGGATTTCGCCCCTCCACATGAACATACGTGCGGACGTTGGTCTCATGGAAATCGGAGAGCCAGCGCACGGACGGTGCCCAGACCGGACGCACCCCGGTCATGGTGAAGGGTACCAGCCCGACATAGGCGCTGCCCCCGAACGTGTCCACGGTCAGGCCCGGCGGCAGCAGCGGCTGAAGCGTTTGGGGCGCGACCGGCCAGTGCAGAAACAGCAGATCGGCCCATCGCTGCCGCATCACCGCGCGCCCGACGGGTCGCTGCGTCGGGGAAACGCGGTCTATCCCTTCCTCGGAAGACGACGGTTCGGGAATCACGACGGCTCTTGTAAGGGCGGCGCTGGCATATTTCTGAACATACCCCAGCTTTTGCCCCTTGCCAAGCCCCGCCCCCGTCCGGTATCCTCAAGAAGACCCATCGTCTATCGATAATCGCAAGTTCATGCTGCTGACAATCACCTGTACTGCCGAAAACGCAGCCGACCTGGGGTACCTGCTGCACAAAAATCCCGCTGCGCTGTTTGAAAAGCCGACGGCGTTCGGTATCGCTCGTGTCTTCTATCCTGAGGCGACGCCGGAACGCTGCACCGCCGCTTTGCAGTTGGAGATAGACCCTATCGGGCTGGTGCGCGGAAACCGCGCCGCCGCCGCGTCTACGCTGGCGCAGTATGTTTCCGACCGTCCCTACGCCCCCTCTTCGCTCCTGTCTGTCGCGATGGGCGAGGTCTTCAGCACGGCGTTAGGCGGGCGATCCCGGGAACGTCCCGACCGGGTAAACGAAAAGATGCCGCTGTCGGCGACGCTACACGCGCTGGCGTGCGACGGCGGCGAGCCGCTTATCCGCCGCATCTGGGAGCCGCTGGGCTACACGGTCGAAAACACGCATCTGCCGCTGGACACCCGCTTCCCTGCCTGGGGCCGGAGCGACCTCTATTCCCTCACCCTGACCGGCAGCCAGACGGTACGCGACCTGCTCACCCACCTGTATGTGCTTATCCCGGTTCTGGACAACGCCAAGCATTATGGCGTCGGCGAGGACGAAGTGGACAAGCTGGTGCGCCGGGGCGAGGGGTGGCTGCCCGCGCACCCGGAAAAAGACCTGATCGCGCGCCGCTACCTGCGCTACAAGCGCCGCCTGGCCGATGCCGCCCTGACCCGCCTGGCCGACATCGAAGGCATGCCGGACGCCGACGAAGGAGGAGGAGCCGACGCCGCCCCGCGCGATGCCGCCGAGCAGACACTGGAAACGCCGGTCCGGCTGAACGAGCGCCGCATAGCCGCCGTCATAGAGGCAGTGCGGGGCCTGGACCCGCCTGCCCGCCGCGTCCTTGACCTGGGCTGCGGCGAAGGGAAAACAATGGAGGCATTATTGAAGGAGGTGTCCGGCCTGGAGCATGTCGCGGGCATGGATGTGTCCTCGATGGCTTTGGAGCGGGCGGCGCGGCGTCTGTATTTAGAGCGGATGGGCGAGCGCGAGCGGGCGCGGGTTTCTCTGTTTCAAGGCTCGCTCGTTTACCGGGACGCGCGTCTGACGGGCTATGACGCCGCCCTGCTCACCGAGGTCATCGAGCATCTGGACGCCGCCCGCCTCCGGTCACTCGTGCGCGTCGTGTTCGAGCACGCCCGGCCCCGCCGCGTCATCATCACCACGCCCAACGCCGACTATAACAGCGTCTGGCCCGCGCTTCCGGCGGGCAGGTTCCGCCACCCCGACCACCGCTTCGAATGGACGCGTGAGCAGTTTCAGACATGGGCCGGAAGTATTGCCGCGCCCCATGGCTACGCCGCAACCTTTTCCGGCATCGGCGATCAGGATACGCAGGGACGCGGCACCCCCACGCAGATGGCAATTTTTGACCGGGCAGCTCCGCCGGAGAATCATGCTGCGAGGAAGGAAGAGACAGGGTGAGGAAGGAAGAGATAAACGGATATGGCGATTAAAGTTCAATTGGATGAGAAGCTGAGCCGGATGGCGGGCGGCGCAACGGAAACGGAATTGGCGGCGCAGAAGACGGTACGCGAGGCGCTGCTGCTGGCCGCCCGCGCGTTCCCGTCCCTGCACCTGTTCAACTGCGAGGGCGAACTGCGCGGCATCGTTCGCGTGCGCCGCAACGATGCGCCTGCCGATCTGTCAGAGTCATTGGAAGACGGCGACACGCTTCTGCTGCATGTGGCCGCCGCCTGACGGCGCTTACTGCGACGGCGCAGCACATTTAATTGTTTCCCACACAGGTCAGGAGAAGATGGAGAGAAGGCAGCGAAACCCACTTTATGAAGCGACGCTCCGCGAATTGGCCCGGATGGATACGTCTGTCTGGGAGGCGGCGCTGCAAACGATAACGCAGGCTGATGCGGCGGCGCTGGAGGTGCACCGGGTTGGCGTCTGGCTGTTCAGCAAAGACCGTTCCGAGATCGTCTGCGAAAACCTCTATGATGCGCGCGAGGACCGGCACGAAAAAGGAACCCGGCTGCGGGCCGAAGACTATCCGCGCTATTTCGAGGCTTTAAGCGAGAAGCGACTGCTGGCGGCGGATGACGCCCGCACCGATCCCGATACGAGCGAGTTTACCGAATCCTATCTGAAGCCGCTCGGCATTACGGCCATGCTGGATGTCCCCGTCTGGCATCGCGGCGAAGTCGCCGGTATCCTTTGCCACGAACACACGGGGCAACAGCAGCGGCAGTGGACGATAGACGAGCAGGAGTTCGCGGCGTCGGTCGCCGAGGCGGTGGCGCTGGCGCTGGAGGCCGCCCGGCGGCAGTATGAGGTGCGCGAAAGCGAGGAGCGGTTCAAAAGCGCCTTTGAGCGCTCGTCCATCGGCATGGCTATCGTCGGTCTTGATGACCGCTATTTACAGGTCAACCGGGCGTTCTGCGCGCTGTTCGGCTATTCGTCCGAAGAGATGCTGACATTCACCACAGCCAGCGTCAGCCACCCGGACGATCTGCGCGGACTGCGAAAGACGAACGACAGCCAGCGCCGCGTGATGTCCGGCGAGATTGAGTCTTTTCAGGTCGAGAAGCGCTATCGGCACAAGCAGGGGCACTATTTCTGGGGCCTGGTCGGGGTATCGCTGGTGCGGGACGCGGAGGGAAACCCGCTTCATTTTATCTCGCAGGTGCAGGATATTACGGAGCGCAAGCAGGCCGAGGAGGCGCTGCGGCGCGCGCATGACGAACTGGAGGCGCGGGTCGCGGAGCGCACGGCGGCCTTGATTCAAGCAAACGCCGCGCTGCAGGCCGAAATCGACGAGCGCGAGCGGGCGGAAGAGGCGCGGTGGCGCAGCGAGCAGCAGTTTCGCCTGGTGGTCGAGAATGCCTCTGATGTTATCACTATTCTGGATGCTGAGACGGGCGTTATCCGCTATCAGAGTCCGGCGGCGGAGCGTATCTTCGGCTATCCCAGCCAGGAGATGGTGGGCAGTAACGCCTTCAGCTATTTTCACCCCGACGACATCGCGCACACAGCGGCAGTTCTGGCGCAGGTGGTTCAAAACCCCGGCCTGACCGGTTCGGCGGAGTTCCGTTTCCGGCACAAAGACGGCAGCTATACCGATTGCGAATCGGTGGGCCGCACGCTCCTGCCGGATTCGACGGCGGCGGGCGTGGTGGTCAATACGCGCGATATCTCCGAGCGCAAGCGCGCGGCGGCGGCCCTGCGCGAAAGCGAGGCGCGCAGCAGTGCCGTCATTCAGCATGCCCTGGACTGTGTTATCACCATAAACCACGAAGGCCGCGTTGTCGAGTTCAACCCGGCGGCGGAGGCGACCTTCGGCTATACGCGCGCCGAGGCGCTCGGCCAGGACCTGAACGACCTGATCGTCCCGCCCGCATTCCACGAAGCGCACAACCGGGGAATCGCCCACTACCTGCGAACCGGCGAAGGGCCGGTGCTGAACAAGCGTATCGAGGTGCCCGCGCTGCGTAAGGACGGCGCGCAGATCACCGTCGAACTGGCCGCCACCGCCATACCGCTTTCGGATTCACCGTTGTTCACGGCCTACCTGCGGGACATTACCGACCGCAAGCAGGCCGAGGAGGCGCTGCGCCAGGCAAAAGAGGAGGCCGAGGCCGCCAACCAGGCCAAGAGCGAGTTTCTGTCCCGCATGAGCCACGAACTGCGTACCCCGATGAACAGCATCCTGGGCTTTGCCCAGCTTCTGGCCCGCCGCGCCCTCGCGCCGGAGCAAAGCCGGAGCGTAGATCACATCCTGAAGGCGGGACGCCATCTGCTGGGCCTGATCAACGAAGTGCTGGACATCGCGCGTATCGAAGCGAACCAGGCGCAGTTTTCGCTGGAGCCGGTCCGTGTCGGCAGTGTCGTGCAGGAGGCGATAAACCTGATTCAGCCGCTGGCGGCCCAGCGCGGCTGCCGGATCGACGGCGGCACGGCCCTGGAATCGGACCAATATGTTCTGGCCGACCGTCAGCGCCTCACGCAGGTATTGCTGAACCTGCTGTCCAACGCCGTGAAATACAATCGCGCGGGGGGAAGCGTCTCTCTGTTTAGTGAGATAGACACCAGCAACGCCGCAACGAGGGCGAACCTGCGCATCGGGGTGCGCGACACCGGACAGGGTATCGCGCCGGAAAAGATGGCGCGGCTTTTTATTCCCTTCGAGCGGCTGGGGGCGGAGCAGTCGGATGTCGAGGGCACCGGCCTGGGGCTGGCGCTGTCCCGGCGGCTGGTGGAGGCGATGGGCGGCGCGCTGACAGCGGAAAGCGTGGCCGGGGAAGGCAGCGTCTTTACGGTCGCGCTGGCGCTGGTGGAAAGCCCGCTGGAGCGGCTGGAGCGTAGTGGCGGCGGCCCCGGCGCGGCGGGAACCCCTGGAGAAGTGGCCGTCGCCGCCCCCGAAAACTACGCTACGCTGCTGTATATAGAAGACAACCTGGCGAACCTGAGCCTGATCGAGACCATCCTTTCCGAGCGTGCGGGAGTGACGCTTTTATCGGCGCTGCAAGGGCGGCTGGGCCTTGATCTGGCCTTAGAGCACCAGCCCGACCTGATCCTGCTGGACCTGCACCTGCCGGATATGCCTGGCGACGAAGTGCTGAAGCGGCTGCAAAGCCATCCGTCGACGCGCGACATTCCGGTCATCGTTATCAGTGCCGATGCGACGCCCGGCAGTATCACCCGGCTGCTGAAGGCGGGGGCGCAGGGCTATCTGACCAAGCCGCTCGATGTCGAGCAGTTCTTGAAGACGATTGATGAAATCCTGGAAAAGGAGCCGGCAGGGGGGTCGCTCACGACTTGAACAACAACCTGAAAAGCGCCACGATCCTGATCGTGGACGACCAGCAGGCCAATGTGGAGCTGCTGGAAGCGGTTTTGGCGGACGAAGGTTACACGAATATACACGGCACGACCGATTCGCGCCAGGCGGTGCCCTTGTTCCGCGCGCTTGCTCCCGACCTCGTCCTGCTCGACCTGCACATGCCGCACCAGGACGGTTTCGCGGTCATGGAGCAGATGTGTGAATCTATCCCGCCGGACGCGTATGTTCCTATTCTGGTGCTCACCGCCGACATCAGCCCGGAAGCCAAGCGCCGCGCTCTATCCGAAGGCGCGCGTGACTTCCTGTCCAAGCCCTTCGACTTCGACGAAGTTTCAGCGCGCATCCGCAACCTGCTGGAAACGCGGCTCCTGCATCTTCAGTTGGAGGACCGTAACCGCAGGCTGGCCCAGGCCATGCAGGATCTGGACGCGAAACGAGAGCTTTCCGAGCGGCTGCTGCTCAATGTTCTGCCCCGCCCCATCGCCGACCGGCTCAAGCGGGAAGAGGACGGCATCATCGCGGACAGCTTCCCGGAGGCCACGGTTCTGTTCGCCGATATCGTTGATTTTACGTCCATCGCGGCGGGACTGGCTCCTGAAGCGGTGGTTATCTGGCTGAACGATGTTTTCTCTTTTCTGGACCGCCTGGCCGAGCGGCATGGTTTGGAAAAGATAAAGACTATCGGCGACTGTTACATGGCGGTGAGCGGTCTGCCGACGCCGCGCTCCGACCACGCGGAAGCCGCCGCCGAACTGGCGCTGGCGCTGTGCAATGAAATGGCGGGCCGCGCCGCGCCGCACGGTGGGCCGCTTCGGATGCGTATCGGCATCCATTCCGGGCCGGTGGTTGCCGGGGTCATCGGCGCGCGCAAGTTCGTCTATGACCTCTGGGGCGACACCGTGAATATCGCCAGCCGCATGGAATCACACGGCGTCAACGGCGCGATTCAGGTGACGGAAGCGACCTATCAGCGGCTGCGTAACCATTACCGCTTCGAGCAGCGCGGTCCGGTGGAGATCAAGGGCAAAGGGCCGATGCAGACCTATTTTTTGACCGGTAAGACCCGGTAGCTTCCCCGGAGGGCGTATTGCAGAGGCAACGCCACTTTCTTATTGTCGGGGTACAACCAAAAGAAAAAGGAGGCAGATTCGCCGCATGAACTCTATCCCCTTCCATGAGGAAGCCATTCCCGGACGCCACATGATCACCTACCGCATTCGTGACTCGCACCGCAAATTCCCGGTTCGCGATGTCGAGGTTCTGGCGACGCCGCAGGAGATCGAGCAGTTCACCCGTGACGGCTATCTGGTGCGCGAGCGGCTGCTGCCGATGGAGCAGGTCGAGCGGCTGCGCGCTGCGCTGGATGAGGTCATGACGGACGACGGGCATATCGAGCGCGGCGGCGGCAAAGCGTTCGGCGGCATCTTCCTGCGCCACCTGATGGACAAGCATCCCGCTTTTCTCGATTTTCTTCGTTTCCCGCCGACTCTGTCCATCGCCCGCGCCCTGTTCGGGCCGTCAGTCCAGATGCGTGGGTTCACGGCGCGCATCTGCTTCCCCGACGATCCCCACCAGGAGACGGAATGGCATTTCCACCAGCGCCTTATCCCCGACCCGCTGCCGCCCCTGCTCACGCGCCCGCTCACCATGGACGTTCTGCTGTACCTGGACGACACGAACGAGTTAAACGGGCCGCTGTGCGTGGTTCCCGGCTCGCACAACTGGATCGAAGAAGACCTGGAAAAAGACGATTTCAGTGACAAGCCCGGCCAGGTCGTGCTTCCCCTGCCCGCCGGAAGCTGCGTTCTCGCCCACGGCAGTTTGTGGCACCGCGCGCTCCCGACCCGGCCCGGCGGAACGCTGCGGCGTCTCCTGCTGTTCGGCTACGGCCCCGCCTGGAACAAGCAGGCCATCTACGGCGTCAAGCCCCCGGACGGCCTGACCACGCGCCTTCTGCAAAACCCGGACGTGGACGAAGAAACGCGCGAACTTTTAGGCGTCGCCGGGTATATGTGACACTTTGTCATGAACATCGAGATCCCCGATTTTTCACTGGTCGTGCTCCTGGGAGCGTCGGGCAGCGGCAAAAGCACGTTCGCGGCAAAGCATTTCCTGCCGACCGAGGTGCTTTCGTCCGACCACTTCCGCGCCCTGGTTTCCGACGACGAAGCCAGCCAGGATGCCACCGGTGACGCCTTCGACGCGCTCCAGTATTTAGCCGCTATCCGCCTGCGCCGCCGCCGTCTGGTGGTGATTGACGCTACCAATGTTCAGGAAGGGGCGCGCAAGCCGCTTCTGGAACTGGCGCAGCGATTTCATGCCGTGCCGGTCGCCATTGCTCTGGACGTGCCGGAGCGAGTCTGCCACGACCGCAACAGAGGCCGCACGAACCGCGACTTCGGGAAGCATGTGGTCGAGCGGCATGCGCGCGAGCTGCGCCGCTCGCTGCGAAACCTGCGCCGCGAGGGCTTCCGTCATGTTTACCACTTGGGCGGCGAAGAGCAGATAGCGAACCTCACAATCACCCGCGCGCCGTTGTGGACGGACAAGCGAGACGTCACCGGCCCCTTTGACCTGATCGGCGACGTTCACGGCTGTTACGACGAGCTATCCGAACTGCTCACGCGGCTGGAATATGCGCCGGATGCAGCGAACGTATGGCGTCACCCGGCAGGGCGTCGCCTGCTGTTCCTGGGAGACCTGGTAGACCGGGGGCCGAAGATTGTGGAAACGGCGACCCTGGTAATGGACGCCGTGGAAGCGGGCGCGGCATTGTGTGTCCCCGGCAACCACGATAACAAGCTGATGCGCGCCTTGCAGGGCCGCAGCGTTCAAATTACGCACGGCCTGGGCGACTCACTGGCACAGATAGAGGCTTTGCCGGAGCCGGAGCGCGAAGCCTTCCGGGCGCGCTTTGTCGCCTTCGTGGACGGTCTGGTGTCGCATCTATGGCTGGACGGGGGCCGGCTTGTCGCCGCGCACGCCGGGATGAAAGAAGAGATGCAGGGCCGCGCTTCGGGCCGTGTCCGTGATTTCGCCTTATACGGCGAGACGACCGGCGAAACCGATGAGTTCGGCCTGCCCGTGCGCTGGGATTGGGCGGCGGAATATCGCGGAAAAGCCGTCGTGGTTTACGGCCATACGCCGGTCCCCGGCCCACCCCAGTGGCTGAACAACACGCTCAATATAGATACCGGCTGCGTTTTCGGCGGCGCGCTTTCGGCCCTGCGCTGGCCGGAAAAGGAGATTGTCTCCATTCACGCCCGCGCCGTGTATGCCGCTTCTTTGGCCCCCCCCGCAGGCGACGGTCGCCCATTATTGGGGGCGGGGGGGGCCAGAGGAGCGGCTATCTCCGAGCAGTGGCGGCACGATGACCTTCTGAACATCGGCGATTTCACCGGACGGCGCGTGATTGAGACGCGGCTGGCGGGCAATGTTCTCGTTGCGGAAGGGAACGCCGCCGCCGCGCTGGAGGTGATGAGCCGCTTCGCCGCGCACCCGCGCTGGCTGCTGTACCTGCCGCCGACCATGAGTCCGGTCGAGACATCCAAAACAGAGGAATGGCTGGAGCACCCGGCGGAAGCCTTCGCCTATTATGCCGGAAAGGGCATTGAGCGCGTAGTGTGTCAGGAAAAGCACATGGGTTCGCGCGCCGTGCTGATTGTCTGCCGCGATGCCCAGGCGGCCCGTGCCCGTTTCGGGGCGAACGACGGGGAGCGAGGCGCGATTCTGACTCGCACGGGCCGCCCTTTTTTCGAGGACGCATCACTTGCGGATGCCTTCCTATCGGAGGTAGCGCGGGCGCTGGAGGCGGCGAATCTGTGGGACGAACTGGAAACCGACTGGTGCTGCCTGGACGCTGAGCTGATGCCCTGGAATGCCAAGGCGCAGGGGCTTTTGCGCGAGCAGTATGCACCGGTAGCCGCCGCCGGTCGCGCAGCGGTGGAGGCGGAGCTTAATGCCGCCCGCTCCGCCGCAATGCGCGGAATTGCGGGCGCGGAGAAGATCGCCGAGCAGCTTCAGGTTCGCCTTGCCGACATCGAATCGTATGCCGTCGCCTATGCGCGCTATTGCTGGGAAGTCCGCAGTCTTACGGACCTGAAACTCGCGCCGTTTCACCTGCTCGCCGTCGAGGGGCGGACACTGCTGGACCGCGACCACATCTGGCACATCGAAACGCTGGCACGCCTTGCCGCGCAGTCGCCGCTTTTCCAGATCACCGACACGCTGGAAGTGGATACGAGCGATGCGGCGTCCCGGCAGGCGGGAATAACCTGGTGGGAGCGCAAAACCGGCGCGGGCGGCGAGGGAATGGTGGTAAAGCCACGCGATTTTCTGCCGCAAAGGGTCGGTGGGCGCGGGCGCGGCTGCCAGCCCGCTGTGAAGGTGCGGGGGCGCGAATATCTGCGTATCATCTACGGCCCGGCGTATACGGAGCCGGAAAATCTGACGCGCCTGCGTGAGCGGGGACTGGGCGCGAAGCGGGCGCTGGCATCGAAGGAGTTCGCGCTCGGTGTCGAGGGTCTGGAACGGTTCGTGCAGCGCGAGCCGCTGCGCCGTGTTCACGAATGCGCGTTCGGCGTTCTCGCACTGGAAAGCGAGCCGGTTGACCCGCGCCTTTAATTTTTTGCCTTTCTTGCCCGATATGGAAACGCAACGGGGTAGGTGTGGGGTACAAACCAAGGAGGGTACAGAAAGGCCATGAGTACGACTATGCTGAAGAGAACCCAAACCACTCGGCGCGAAGGCGCGGAGTTGAATATAAACAACGCCACCGAACACGAAGAAGAAGGGACCACGGAAGCGTTTTCGGCGCATCTCAGTAAAAACGACGAGCCGATTCCGGACGTGCCCTTCGCGGCGAAGCGAGGCGGTCCGACCGGTGGGCTGTTGTCCGCCTGCCACGAGCTGCGGCTGGCCCGACGCGCCGAGCGCGGCGACACCAAAGCGCGCGAGCAGTTGGTCAACAGCAATCTGCGGCTGGTTACGAGTATCGCGAAAAAATATCAGAATCGGGGCATCCCGCTGGAGGATCTGATTCAGGAAGGTACCCTGGGTCTGATTCACGCCGTCGATAAATACGACTGGCGGCGCGGCTTCCGCTTTTCAACGTATGCGACGCACTGGATTCGGCAGGCGCTGGGACGCGCCATCGAAAACCAGGGACGCACGATCCGGCTGCCGTCGCACGCCGTCGAGAGCCTGGGCCGTATCAAGCGGGTGCGGGAAACACTGGGAACGCGCCTGAACCGGCCTCCGACGACGGCGGAAATCGCCGCCGAGGCCGCGATCCCGGCGGACAAGGTGGAAACGCTGCTGCGCTCGGAGACACCGGAGCCGATGTCGCTGGATGCGCCCGCCGGGGAAAGCACAACCCGTCTGGGCGATCTGCTGCCCGCCGAGGAGACCGCTTCGCCGTCGTCGCGCCTGTTCCGCCATGTGCTGCGTGACGAAGTAAAACGCGCTCTGCACACGCTGACGCCGCGCGAGCGCGAGGTGCTGTCGCTGCGTTTCGGCTTCTCCGAGGAGAGCGACGCGCCGATGACGCTGGAGCAGGTCGGCAAGGCGCTGCACCTTTCGCGAGAGCGCGCCCGCCAGATCGAGGCGGCGGCTTTGCAAAAACTGCGCCGCGCCGATGTCGGCGGCAGGCTCCGCGAAACTGTCGTTTCCTGAGCAAAACCCGGCGATCTTCCTCGCCGGGTTTGTTTGACGGTGCCTACTTGCGCCCACTCCTTATTGCAGGCAGGCTCAGCCTTCCTTTATACCGGCATCGTCAAAGGCGTGATCTAAAAGCTGATTAAGCCCTAACTCGCCCGCCCACCGCCGTAGATAGTCGAAGTCAAGCGCCTTCCCCTGCACCTTCAACATACCCTGCACATCTCCCCATTGCCGGTCGGAGCGTTCCCCGGTCAGCCGATACGATTCCAGCTTTTGCAGGATCATATCCTCGGCGCTGGCGACGTAAACTGCCTCCGCAGACTGCCCTACTCGCGCCCGCTGTCGCCGGGCACGCTCGGAGCGCGCCCAGTCTGTGTCCGGCATGATAAAGATGTCCGCTTTCATCATCGTCGCCAGGTAGATAATATTGAACGAAGAGCGTGTCCGAATCGCCTCGCGCATCATGTCCGGGTCGGCGTAGAACCTGTCCGCAAGCTCCGCGACAAAGGCCTCCACCTGATCCTCGCCCATGTCCGCGACTATATCCACGTCCTGGGTCAATCGAGCAAAGCCGTGGATCGTACTCGCCATCGAACCGCCTACCCAGTAGGTAATGCCTGCCGCATCGAACGCCCGCGCCAGTATCTGAATCAAATCTTCCGGGTCGGACACGGCGGCTCAATAACCTTTCTCGTCAGGATTCCAGCCAAAAGCCTTCCGCATCAGTTCGGCAGGAAGCCATCGGGAGGCGGCGCGCAGACGCACCTCTTCCTCGTCAGCGTCCGGGTGGCGGCGGCGCACCTCTGCCAGAATAAGATTGACGGCGAAGCGGTTCAGGTCGCCCACGATCCGCAGCTTCTCCGCCGCCGACATTCGCCGATAACCTTCAATCTGAATCTTCTCTATATCCGGGTGCGTATCCGGCGACTGCGTTTTCACGGGAACCTCCGTTTTACCACAAGCGACGGATAACATCCGTATACGTCGTTAAGACAGAGATAAAGTCCTTATCAAGATCAAGCACCTGTTCGATCTGCGGATCGTAAACAAGAAATTGGCCTGTGTTCTGGAGCAACCTTAAGTAACGCCAGATTTCTTCAAAGACTTCTCGCGCCTTTTCCGCCTCATGCCAATACGGTACGGTGACGCTGGCTGTATCGTCAAATAGTGTTATACCAATATCCTATGGATTCCGTTGCCTCCCAACCTGGTCGGGCGCATTGTCAGTTTTCGATGTCCACTTTGATTCCGTCTGCGAGCCTCCTCAAAGAGACGCTCCAGAAATATTCCCGATCGAACGTGGCGATAGCATTGAAATCATAAATAGCGACTGAAAGAGCTGGGGCTGGATTTTCCTGTAAAAGGCCGGCAGCTACGGAACGCCTCCTGTACCTGGGCACTAGCTTGTTTTCTTTTTCTGTCGTTTCATTTGGTGGGCCAGGTAACTGGCTGGACTTCATCCTGTTCCTCTTCTTCGGCGAGCAGGGCTTCCACCGTCTCTAAAGGCGGTTCTCCGATGCGTGGCCGGAATAGATAAAAGTCGTAACTCATTGGCAGTGTATAGCTTGTTTCTTTTTTCTGTCGTTTCAGAACTCGGCGTAGCCGGCGGTTCTCCAATGGTGCGGGGATAAAAGGATAACGTCACGGATGTTTTTCATGCCGGTGACGTACATCAGCATGCGCTCCAGGTGCATTACACATCGTCCGGTGTAAGACCGGTAATTTCGGTATAGCGGGAAAAGTCGGTGGGATTTAAGGTGAAAAGATGGGTGATGCCATGCGCCAGCATAAGCGCCACCAGACGCGCGTCATGGGCCGGGCGTCCGCTCACGGTATAGCGAACGCATAGATCAAGCCACCGTTCCATCGCATCCGCCGGGTCACGAAGAAGCGTATAAGCCATTCGTATTGCCGCTATCTCCTGCTCTGCCTGGCTGGGAGAAAGGCCCAGACCATTAACATTCGTGGGCCGAGTCGCTACAACCCAGAATTCCACCATGTTCTGAACTCCGATGCAAAGTTCCCATCCGCCTTGCACCAACCGTTCCAGAGCATCATGTACCTGCGGATGCTGCGGGTCAGTAATGACCGCGTTCCTGAGAACAATGTTCGTGTCCAGCAGAATCCTCACCCGCGCTCCTCATACAGGCTTTCACGGCGCAATGCATCCAGCGGGACAACAGGACCGGCAATTCGGCCCGATGCCTGAGCCAGCCGTCGCAGGCGCTCGGCTATCGCAGATGCGCTGGTGTCGTCCTCAATCGGTTTCATCTCTACTTCGAGCCGCTGGTTCACGGGCAAATCCACCGGTTCGTCCGGCACGATTACCTTGCCGTCGAAATGCGCGCGTATCGTCACTGCCATGCTCAATACTCCTGCTGCTATTATAACAGCGCCCTCATAGGATGCGGTTTGCGGCGGTTCAGAACTCGGCGTAGCCAGGGGTGCGAAGGAATGACGTCGCGGATGTTTTTCATGCCGGTGACGTACATCAGCATCCGCTCCAGTCCCAGGCCGAAGCCCGCGTGCGGGGCAGTGCCGTATTTTCGCAACTCCAGATACCACCAGTAGGCCTCTTCGGGCAGGCCCTGCGCGCGTATCTTGTTCAGCAGAACGTCGTACCGCTCTTCGCGCTGGGAGCCGCCGATGATCTCGCCGATACGTGGGGCGAGAACATCCATCGCGCGGACGGTCTTTTCATCGTCGTTCAGGCGCATGTAGAAGGCTTTTATCTCGCGCGGATAGTCGGTGACGACGACCGGCTTCTTGAACGTCTCCTCGGTCAGATACCGCTCGTGCTCGCTTTGCAGATCGACGCCCCAGTGGACGGGGAACTCCCAGGCGCGGCCCGCTTTCTCCAATATCGCAATGGCTTCGGTGTAGGTGACGTGTTCGAAGTCGCTTCCCGCTACATGCACCAATGTCGACAGAACCGTGTTATCGATGCGCTTGTTGAACAACTCCAGGTCGGCGGCGCAGGTGTCCAGCACATAAGCGATGATGTATTTCAGGAACTCCTCGGCCAGCTTACGGTTGTCTTCCAGATCATAGAAGGCCATCTCCGGCTCGATCATCCAGAACTCGGCGAGGTGGCGGGGCGTGTTGGAGTTTTCGGCGCGGAAGGTCGGGCCGAAGGTGTAGACATTGGAAAAGGCGAGCGCGAATATCTCGGCTTCCAACTGTCCGCTGACGGTAAGACCGGCTTTCTTGCCGAAGAAATCCCTGTCGTAGTCTATCTCGCCGGTTTCGGTGCGCGGCAGGTTCATCAGGTCGAGTGTGGTGACGCCGAACATCGCGCCCGCGCCCTCAGCATCCGAGGTGGTGATAATGGGCGCGTTCAGGTAGAGAAAGCCGCGCTCCTGAAAGAATTTATGGATAGCGAAGCTGAGGGCGTTGCGGACGCGGAAGACGGCCCCGAACGTGTTCGAGCGGGTACGGAGGTGGGCGATCTCGCGCAGGAACTCCATTGTGTGCCCCTTCTTCTGGAGGGGATACGTCTGCGGATCAGCGGGGCCGTAGACGTGCATCTCGCGCGCCTTGAGTTCCACGGACTGTCCTGCGCCCGGCGATTCAACCAGTTCGCCGCCGACACGCAGGCACGCGCCCGTCGTCGCCTGGGAAAGCACATCTTCGGGCAGCGTTCCCGCATCGATAACGATTTGGAGGTCCTGAAAGCAGGAGCCGTCGTTCAACTGGATGAAGTGGACTCCCTTGCTGTCGCGCCGGGTCTTTACCCAACCGTAGGCCGTGACGGATGTGCCGACGGGTTTCTGGAAGATGTCGCGGATGTAGCCGCCCTTTTCGATCATGATTTCGCCTTGCCGGAAATATTGGTTTAACGCTACGATTCGGCGGCGACTGGCGGCTGTCCTGCGCGTCAGATACCGCTGTGCGGCGGCGCATCCTCAACGATAGTGTCGCCGGTCGGGGCGAAGCCCCGGCGCATGACCGATTCGGTGATGGTGCGGGGGACGAGGAACTGGAGCAGGTAGTCCGGCCCGCCCGCTTTGGAGCCGACGCCGCTCATACGCGCTCCGCCGAACGGCTGCCGGTCTACCAGCGCACCGGTTATTTTGCGGTTGATATACAGGTTGCCGACACGAAACTCACGCCGCGCACGGGCGATGTTGTCCGGCGAGCGCGAATACAGCCCGCCGGTCAGGGCATACAGCGTGTCGTCGGCCAGGCGCAGAGCTTCCGAGAGGTCGCGGACGCGCAGCACCGCAAGCACCGGCCCGAAAATCTCCTCCTGACACAGCCTGCCATCGGCGGGGCAGTCCGTGAAGACGGAGGCGGGCACATAATAGCCGCGCCCATCAAGTTCCGGGGGCACGGGAATCTCGGCCAGCAGGCGGCCTTCCTGCGTGCCGATCTCGCCGTAGCGCCGGATGCGCTCCTGGGACGCCTCATCCACCACGGGGCCGAGCGTCGTGGCCGGGTCGGCGGCGGGGCCGATACGAATGCTTTTTATCGCCTCGGCAAGACGGGCGCAAAATGCCTCATACGCGGAGCCGACGACAATCACGCGGGAACAGGCAGAGCACTTCTGCCCGGCGTAGCCGGCGGACGAGGCAAGCACGCCAATCACGGCTTCGTCCAGGTCGGCATCCTCATCCACGATAACCGCATTCTTACCGCCCAGTTCCGCGATGACGCGCTTGATCTCGCGCTGGCCGGGCCGCACCACGGCGGCATCGTTCAGGATGCCGAGGCCCACCGCTTTTGACCCGGTAAAGGCGATAATCGTCACGCGCGGATCGTTCACCAGCACCGGCCCGACCGTCTCCCCTTCGCCGGGAAGGAAGTTCGCCACGCCCGGCGGCACGCCCGCCGCTTCGAGGGCTTCCTGAAGGAAATAGCCGACGCGCGACGACTGCTCGCTGGGCTTGAGTACCACCGGATTGCCTGCAACGAGAGCGGCGGCAGCCATGCCGGTCAGAATAGCGAGCGGAAAGTTCCACGGAGCGATGATCACGGCAGGGCCGCGCGCATCATAAAAATACTCGTTCCACTCGCCGGGAACGTTGCGGCGGCGCGTCTCGGACAGACGCTCCATCTCGGCAGCGTAGAAGCGGCAAAAGTCCATCGCCTCGGCAACATCCGCGTCGGCCTCGCGCCACGGCTTACCCACCTCATACACCTGCCAGGCCGCGATCTCGAAACGGCGGCGCGCGAACTCATCGGCGACGCGCCGCAGCAGAGCGGCGCGTTCCGTGACCGGCGTTTCCCGCCATGCCGGGAATGCATCGTGCGCCGCGCCAATAGCGCGTTCCGCCTGCTCTGGTGTGGCATAGCAGACGCGGGATGCAACCCGGCTTATATCCGACGGATCGAACCGCTCGCGCACGTCCGGCGATTCCTCGCGCCGCGCCGCAATGACAACGGGAACGGTTTCGCCAAGGTATTTCTGCACTTCGCCCAGCGCCTGACGCATCTTTTCCTGGTTTGCGGGAATGGCGAAATCGGTTTCGGGTTCGTTGGTGAAGGAGGCCCCTCCCTCTTTGCCCCCTCCCCCCAACCCCCTCCCCCCCGCGGGGGGGGGGGGGGGCGCGCTGGTGGATACGGCACGTGGCGTGGCCTTTACCCCTGGGGCCGCCACTCCCACCACCGGGGGGAGGGGGGTGGGGGGACGGGTCAAGGCCGGATTCGCCAGCAGCTCCTCCCCGCTGCCCTGCCCGGTGCGGCGGATGAACGAGTCGTTGGAGGTATTTTCCAGCAGGCGGCGCACCAGATAGGCCATGCCGGGCAAAAGCTCGCCGAAGGGAACATAGATGCGGACCCGCTCACCCGACGCCGCCAGGGCACGGCCAATCGGCTCGCCCATGCCGTACAGCGCCTGAAACTCGATGGCGCGCGGCGGAAGGCCTCGCTCTTCGGCAAGCGCCTGCGCATAGGCGACGGAGCGGACATTGTGCGTGGCGACTGCGGGGCGCAACGTCTCCCAGTTTTCGATTAAAATCTCTGTCAGATGCTCATAATTGGCGTCCGTTTCGGCCTTGTGGGAAAAGACGGGGACCGGATGGCCGTGCAGGGCGGCGATAATGGTTTCATAGTCCCAGTACGCGCCCTTCACCAGCCGCACCCATACCGGCGCGGCGCGCTGCCGCGCCCAGTCACGCAGCGCCAGCATCTCCTGCGTCGATTCGCGCAGATACGCCTGAACAACAATGCCGACATCCGTCCAATCGCGGTAAGCATCCTCGCAGAAAACCTCCTGAAAGATACGTCCGGTGAGGGCGCAATAGTCGTGCTGCTCCTTGTCGAAGTTGACAAAGACGCCGCGCTCGCGGGCCAGGGTCAGAATGGGGCGCAGGCGTTCCTTGACTATCTCGGCGGTGGCATCGGCGGCCATCGGATCGAAGCGGGCGTACAGTGAGGAGAGTTTGAGGGAGACATTGACCTTTGGAAGAGCGCCGAACGGAGCGGCGTCTATCTGCGGGTTGTCCGGCCAGCGGCGGGCGATTTCGGACAGGTCGCGGATCAGGTCGAGGTACTTTTTCTGGTAGGCCAGCGCCTCGGTTTCACTGGTGACGGCCTCGCCCAGCAGGTCGAGGGTGAAGGTCAGATTTTGACGGCGCAGCCGCTCGACCGCCGCTGTGGCTTCGCGCGCATTCGCCCCGGCGATAAAGCGGCGCGCCATAAGCCGTGCGCCCCTTTGCGATGCGCCCGCCAGCAGCCGACGTGTCGGGCCGGTACGGTCAAGTAACCGCAAAAGGCTCGCCGCGCCGGGCGGCAGCTTCAGGCCGGGGCGAAGCAGGTATTCGCGCAGGTGCTGCGCTACGGCGTCGGGCGTCTTGAGGGCGGGCAGGGCATCGACAAAGCGGAACAGTTCCACCTTCAGCGCTTCGTCGGAGGTGGTCAGACCGATAAGACGGTCGTACAGCAGACCCTGCGCGCCGCCCCTGCGCTCCTGACGCCGCAAAGACGCCAGCAGCGCTTCGCCGCGCTCCCGCGTGCGCCGCTGCCGCGCATCATCGGCGCGATTCGCTGAATCGAGTGCCGCCGCCGCCGCTGCCGTTGCTGCCATTTCGTGCTGGCCTCCTGATTGTCATCTTACCCTTCGTGAGGCCATCTTCTTTCCAGCAGGCCCATCAGCACGCAGCTGACGCAGAGCGCAGCAAAGGCGTAAACGAGCCACCCGCTCAGCAGGGCGCTGCCCCCACGGATGCTGCGGCCCGCCTGCCGCGCGTCCAGCCCGCTGATTTCGGGATGCGTCACCTCGTAGCGCACCGGAGCGGATTGACCGATACGGACAAGATCGTACAGTTCCCGATTCACAACCACGGTGCCGTTATAGGTTTTCGGAACGCCGGGCCGAGTGACGCCAGGCGCCGCCGGAGCGCGGGCAGCAAATCGGTAATCGAGATAATAGGTCTTTTCACCAGAGCGGAGCGGATTCCAGACATCTTTATCGTACTTCTTCGTGATGACTCCCGTGGCGCGGCCCCGGGCGCCGGCGTAGACAACGTTTGGCGGCAGACTGTGGCTTTTGGGAATCCCGGCCTTCGGCAGCAGACTCAGGAGCAGGAAAATAGCGGCGGCGAGACAGATCAAAAAACGGACGATGAGCTTCAGGTTCAAACAAGATGGCCTTCCTGGGCGATAACGTATCTGCGCCCTTCTCACCCTGTAGACGACGCCCGCCCCCTAAAAGGTCCCAAATAAGCGCGGTTAAAAGAAGCGAGCCGCTTCCGGGGAGCCAGGGGCGATTCCGGCGCGGGCCATTTCGCTTATCATCGCCTCCAGTTCGTCGCGGTCGGTTTCCAGGCGGTCGGCGTCCAGATCGCCGCCGTCGCATGTTGCAGGCTGTCCGCCCAGATTCTGACGCAGATAGGCGAGTGCAACTGCCATGCGGTCATACCCCGCCAGGGGGTCCGGCGAGCGTGGAAGCTCGAAGCCGAGGACGATGCCGGGAATGCCTTCGCCCTGAGCGGCGCGCTCCGGCAGAAAGTAGCCGGTCTGACCGGCGGCGCTTACGGTGAAAAGGGAAACACGCTGCGCGGCGTCCAGCGCATGGAAAAGGTCCATGTTTCCCCAGCGCAGGCCCAGCGCGTACACCGCCCGCCAGACCGCGCGGGCAGGGAACAGACGGTTCACAGGCATCAGGCGCATCTCTACCGATCTGCTGAAACGCACGCGCAGCCGCGAAAGCTGCTCTGCGCGGCGCACCGCCGCTTCGGGCCGTTCACGGGGGGAGACGGTTCTTTTGAGGTCAGCGGCGAGCCGCGCAGCCTGCCCGGTGAACACGGCCAGGTCGCGGGCCATCTCCACGCCTTCGGAAAGCAGGGCAGGCAGGCTCCAGCACAAAGCGAGCGCGCTGAACTGCGTGGCAGGATGGGTTTCACTCACCAGCGCCCAGACGTCGTATCCGGCGGGCTGACCCCACAGGCGTCCGAATCCCAGGGCTGTGCGCCGCTCCGGTGTCAGCGCGGCGCGCACCTGCGCGCCTTCCACCGGCTCTTCGCCCAGCAGGTCTATAACGAACTCGGTGCCGGGGTGCGGCCCGGTCAGGGCAGGTGTGGGCGAGGGGAGGCGAAGGGGAGACAGCAGATGCGCGGCATCGTCCAGAGGCTCCGGCCCCAGCGCGAGCCGGACACGCCGCTGCAGCTCCGCCTCGTCCTGCTTCCCTGCCGTTTCCCAATACTCGCTGCCATAACGGTGGAACGCCGTCATGCTCCTATTCTACCCAGCGGGAAAGCAGCCTACAGCGCCAGCGACAAAGCGAACAGCAGGGCGATAGGCCACAACAGCGGCGGGACTTCCCGGATACGTCCCCGCAAGAGATGGAGCAGGGCATAGGCCAGGAAGCCCAGCGCGATGCCGCGCGCGATGGAAAAGGTCAGCGGGATGGCAAGCAGGGTAATAAAGGCGGGAAAGGCATCGTCTACCCGGTCAAGGGTAAGTTCGCGTATCTGTCCGAGCATCAGGAAGCCGACCACGATCAGGGCGGGCGCGGTCGCCTCCTGTGGAACGGCGGCGATCAGCGGCGCGAAGAACATCGCCAGCAGGAACAACAGACCGACGACGACGGACGAAAGCCCGGTTCGCCCCCCTTCGCTGACCCCCGCCGCGCTTTCGACATAGGAGGTGACTGAGGACGCCGCGCAGAGGCCGCCCCAGACCGCCGCCAGCGAATCCACCAGAAGCACGCGGCGCAAGCGGGGCGTCGTTCCATCGCGTCCGGTCAGACCCGCCTGCCGCCCGACCGCGACCACGGTGCCCATCGTGTCGAAAAAGTCGGAGATCAGAAAGGCGAAGATAGTGGCCGCGAACTTGAGGGAAAGCGCGCCGGGAATGTCCAGCCGCCCGAAGGTGGAAAGGTCGGGCAGCGACAGAATGTTTCTGGGCGCGCTGAGCATCTTCGCGCCGAAGAACTGCGTGGCGACAGCGGCGAAAAGCGTTGTCGCGATAACTCCCAGAAGCAGCGCGCCACGCACCCGCGCGGCCATAAGCGCCGCCGTCACCAGCAGACCTGCGGTGGCGACCAGCGTTGGAACGCGGTGGAACGAGCCTGGCCCCACCATGGTGGCCTCACTTCCCACCACCCAGCCCGCGTGCTGCAGACCGATAAAGGCGATAAAAAGACCGATACCCACCCCGATAGCCGTTTTCAGTGAGACGGGAATGGCGCGCATGACCGCCTCGCGCGCACCGACCAGGACAAGCAGGGCGATCAGCACGCCCTCGATAAACACAATCCCCATCGCCGTTTGCCACCGGACACCCTGCCCGATGACGATGGAATAGGTCAAAAAAGCGTTCAGGCCCATGCCCGGCGCAAGCGCAATCGGGAAGTTGGCCCAGAAGCCCATCAGCAGTGTGGGAATGGCCGCCGCCAGGCAGGTGGCCGCGATGGTGGCCTCGCGCGGCAGCCCGGCGTCGCGGAGGATACCGGGGTTGACAGCGATGATATAGGCCATCGTCAGGAACGTCACCACGCCCGCCAGAACCTCGGTGCGGACATTGGTTCCGCGCCCGCGCAGGTCGAACAGACGGTCCAGGGAATTCTGCTGCTGCATGGCGCGATTATATGCCAAAACGCCCGGCGCGCACAAGCAAGCCCCCTGACAAAAAGAAAGAAGCCCGGCGATCCTTGCGGCTGCCGGGCTTCCTCGTCGGGCGCAGTAACTACGCCTTCTTTTTGTTGATTTTGGTCGGTTTCACCGGCTTCGCCTCGGCTTTAGCGTACTTGGCCGGGTTTTTATCGAATTCCGGCTTGCAGCCGGGGCAGCAGAAAACGTATTTCTGGCCTTTATACATGCTGAAAGCGGCTTTCGTAGGGTCGGAAACCTTTTCTTTCATCACCGCGCAGACAATCGGCGCTGCTGCCTTGGTCGGCTTGCCCGCTTTCTTCGGCGTCTGCTGCTGCGCTGCCGCAACACCGGTCGTCAGCGCCAGGATGCCGACGGAAAAAAGAACGCGCTTCATAAATTTCCTCCTGATGTGTGGAACTCCCGTCCCTAAAGGAACGGGCTGTCTTGTGCTGAAAAGCCCCATAAATGGGGCTGAGGAACACCTGTCGGATAGGATAGCCTCCTTCAGGGGGCTTCTCCTGACGAAACAGCCCGTTCCTTTAGGGACGGGGTGCTTCTCTTGCTCCTTTGCAGGGTACGCTGTCGAACCCGGTATTTGTTCCCGTTGTCCTTCGACATCTTGACAGCGAGCGAGCGTCATGTTAATCTGAAACCGTCGGAACGTTTCCGAACCCGTTCGGGTGGCAAGTCAGCCCAGGATATACCCCTCCCCCGTCGTTGCCCTTCCTGCGCCCCCGCCCGCATCACCATTTTCCCTGCGTAAGGAGCTATTATGAAGTCGTTTTTAGGAAAGCTGGGCATATATGCCTTGCTGCTGCTGTTGTTCGGCCTTTTCATCGGGTGGGGCGTCAGCATGATTCGCACCGGCGAGCGCGAAGCCAAGCTTAAAGACACGCCGGTCACGCCCGCGGCGGAACTTGCCAAATATGCGGGAACGGATAAACGGGTGCGGGTGGAGATTCGTCCCACCGGTGATCCGACGCTTACCGCGCCCAATGGAACTTCACTGGCTCTGCAAGCCGTTCGCATTACCCACGAGGAGTCGGACGGCGACGGCGGGACGGACACCGTTACGGACTATGATGGGGTGGTTCCCACGCGCTTTGCCGCCCGCAGCGAAAGCGCCGAACTGCTGATAGACACAAAATCCGTGGATAAGCGGTTCCTGCACAAGCAAGGTTCCGGCAGGATCAGGACACGGGGAACGCCGCCCGCCGAAGTCGCGCCCTGGCTGGCTCCGCAATTCGCCCGCATTCCTATGCCCGACGACGCCGAGATGGATGTTTATGCCGTCGGAACCGACGAGACGCTGACGGTGTACGGCACGGTCGCGCAGGAAAATGGTAAGATGGTGCTGCGCGCCGCCCCCGACGGCGATATTTACGTTATCAGCTCGCTGCCGTTTGCAAAGATTGCCGCCCAGGCGCAGGGGTCGAGCCGGTTCAATGCAATAGTTGGCTGGATCGTCATCGTGGTCGGGGTCGGTCTGCTGGGCTACATTCTTTTTTCCGCGCTGCCGAGCCGCCGCAAAGCGGATACGGCCCAGACGACCACACCCGCAGGAACTTAGAGCATGCTGAAGGTAGCCATGGGGCCGCACGAGAACGTTTACGAAGCGGTGGGCGGCGATGCCGGGGGCGCGGCGGAAGCGTTCGCGGCGCTGGTGGACGCTTTTTACGACGGCGTCGCCGCCGACCCGATCCTGCGCCCCATGTATCCTGACGACCTGGCCGAAAGCCGGGAGCATCTTGCCCTCTTTCTGATCCAGTTTTTCGGCGGCCCGGCGGCCTATGCCGAAAAGCGCGGGCATCCCCGCCTGCGCATGCGCCACCTGCCCTTTGTTATCGGTCCCGCCGAGCGGGACGCCTGGCTGCTCCACATGAACGCCGCCCTGGATGCCGTGCCTGCCTTTGCCCCGGTCGCCCCCATCATGCGCCGCTACTTCGAGGATGCCGCCCAGTTCCTGATGAACCGCGACGCATAGGCAGCAGGCGCATTCGGCGGTATTGAAGACAGCGGGAACGCCGGGAGTCCATTAAGCGTACGCAGAAAACAAGCAGCCCCTGCGATTTCGTGGATTGTCCGCCGAAGTCAGTTGTCCACCGCGATACGGAGGTGTTTCGTGAGGAGATACGCCGGTATTTTTACCATCTTCGTTGCCGCCAGCCTGCTGGGCGCGGTTCTGGTCCCCATCTTCGGATGCGCCCGAGAAAAGACGCGCAGTTCACCATCGGCACGTTCGGACGACAATCGAGCCAGCGAAATGGATGTCCCTGGCGGCGCTCAGGGCGGAGGAGCCTTTGCACCGGGCAGCCCCTCTTCCGGTCTTCGCAAAGCAAATTCCGCCGAAGGCAAGGTCAAGAAATCACCGGAATTTGGCGGCGGGTATCCGGGGGCAGGCGGCGTACCCCAGCAATACCAACAGTACGGCGCGCAACGACTCCCTCAGCCGACAGCGCCGCCGCCCGCGACGCAGAACCCCAGCCTCTACATCGGCAGCACCTATAGCGGCGGCAGCGGCGAGCGCGACCGACTGGAAAAACTTATCACGAACGGCGTTCTGGTGGACGGCAAGCGCGTCAAGCTGGAAGCGTTCAGCCGCGACTATGACCAGGCATTCCCCATTCCCACCCGCGAGGCGCTGACGGTTGTCGCTGATACGGAGCGCACGAAGATTATCGAGGACGGCGACCGGACATTTTTGCAGGTGGGGCTTCAGGCGATGAAGGGCGAGATGCCGCGCCGACCGCCACTGAATATCGCGCTGGTTCTTGACCGCAGCGGCTCGATGAACAGCGAGAATAAGATGGAGCACGCGCGCAATGCCGCCCTCGATCTCGTTAACCGGCTCCGACCAGGCGATGTGCTCTCGGTAGTCGCCTTCGATGATCACGCCGAACTACTGACGACAGCCCAGCGGGTCACCGCCGAAACGAAGGAAAAGGCGCGCCAGCGTATAAAAAGTCTGACGCCGGGCAGCGGCACGAACATCTACGCCGGGCTTCAGCTTGGCTATCAGGAGGCGCGCAAAAACGCGGCCCGGCCCGGCGGCGTCAGCCTCGTCCTACTCCTTTCCGACGGTGAGGTGACGGCGGGCGTGAGCGACCCGGCGCGCTTCCAAAGTCTGGCCGCCGCCCATGTGGAGGAGGACATTCAAACCACGAGTGTCGGCGTCGGCGTCGCCTTCAACGAAGACCTGATGCTGAGCATCGCGCGCGAAGGCAAGGGAAACTATCACTTTCTGCGCGACGGCGCGGATACCACGAAAGTCTTCGCGAAAGAGCTGGACGAATTGACGCATATCGTCGCCAAGGCCGTGCGGCTGCGCATCCGGCTTGCGGACGGGGTCGGGCTGGTGCGTGTGCTGGGGGCGCAGACACTGGATGCGGCCCAGACACGGGCGGTGAAGGCCGACGAGCGGCGCATAGACCGGCGCATCGCCGACGAGTTGGGAATCCGGCAGGATCGGCAGAAGGTCAAGGAAGAGCCGGGAATCAAGATGGTGATCCCCCACTTCTACCGGGGTGACAGCCATATAGTGATGCTGGAAATACAGGTGCCGAAAGGACGCGGAACGCGCAAGCTCGCCGATGTGTCGGTGAAGTACAAAGACCTGGTGCGTAAAACGAACCGCGAAACGGTGGCTGTCTCGCGTATCACCTACACGCCCCGCCGCTCGGAGATGATCGCCTCGCTCAACCGCAGCGTCAAGAAAAACCTGCTCGGCTTCCAGACCGGCGAGGCGCTTGCCCGCGCTGGCAACCTGCTCGGACAGGGGCAAGTCGCCGAGGCTATGCGCTGCATCGACGAGCGCATGGCCGTCCTTGGCGTGGCCGCGCAGCAATGGAACGACCGTGATCTCGACCGCGACGGCAGACTGCTGGCGCGTTACAAGATAGTGGTTGCACAGCTAAACCGGAACCCGCAACTTGCGCGCGCGGACCTCGGCGAATACCTGCAAAAGTCCCTTACCTACAGCGGGTACCAAAGGACGCGATAGGCGCTTTTTATGCCGACAACCGAGATAGAGCGAGTTACGCTTGAACCCTCAGGGGTGCGCATCGCCACGCCGCCCCTGCGGGATTTCACGCGTTTCGAGTACCGCATCGTTCTGGAAGGCGTCTTCGAGGCCCGGTCTTCGTATATCGACGAAACCTTCGATGCGCTGTACCGGCGCGGCGCGAACGGAGAATGGACGGAAAGGCACCGGTATCTGGCCTGGAATCCACACGCACCCGAAATCGTCGAGGAGGATTTGAACCGGCATCGATACGTTTTTCGCGTTCCTCCCACAGGCAATCACGACGCTCACTCGGTGGACGTGCGCGTGGACCTGGATCGGTTCGTCGATCAGTATCTTCTGCAGCCGTCCGAAGTGCGTGCTGCGCTCGGTGGCCGGATGACGATGACGGTGCTGGAAATACCTTTGTCTGCGTCTGCCGCCACCCCTCGGCCCTCGTGGGCGTTTCTTGCGGGCGCGTCCCTGCCCGCCGCCGTCGCTGTGGGCGGGATCGGCCTGATCCTGCGTCGGCGCATGGCGCTTCGCGGCCTGGAGCCGGATATTCAAAACAGCCTGGGCCGCATCGCACACAAGGCGCGCGCCGCCGCGCGCCACGGCAAGCCGCTGCTGCCCCTCCACGCGCGATTCGCTGCGCTTCAGCAGGGCGCACACGCCGTCGCGCGGCAGATGCAGGACCTGCGCAGCGCCCAGCGTCTTCTGGATAGGCGAACCCTCGCCCGCGAAACCGAAACGCTGCGCCGCCGCCTGGTACCGCTCGCCCCCGGCGACGCCGCCCGCACCGAGGCCGAAGCGACGCTTTCGGAAAAACAAAAGGCGCTTGCGCGCCTGGACGAGATGAAACAGGCGGAGGAAGTGTGCGCTTTGCGTCTTGCCAAGATCGAAGCCGTGCTCGATGCCGCCTGTCTTACCCTTCGCAGCGCCCGCTCCACCGCCCAGGCCGCCCCCTCCGAGGAAACGCTGTGCCGCGAACTGGACGCGGAAGTGACGGCGCTGCATGAGGTGGAGCGGGAGTTAGCGGAGCGGCGAGCAACGCAGACGCAGCTACTCAACCATCTGGGCCAGAGACTTTAAGCCTATTGCCATTCGCGCGGCAGGAACATCAACGGAATGATGCGCCGATGTTCCTGTCACAGCGATTTTGGGTGTCTACTCCCAGAGATCGACGCCGAGCAGCTTGCGTCCGAGCGGCGTCAGTTCCGCCGTTTTGCCGTGGAGTTCCTCCACACGGCGCGGGTCGCCGGGGAAGGCTTTGCCGGTAGGACCGAGCCGGTTTTGCCAGCGGTGGATACGATCCTGACGGCGCGCTTCCTGCTGTTCGGTGAGCGGCGGAATAGGCGCAGGACTCATCGAGATGTACTGCGCAAATCGGGGGCGGTTGGAGACGTTGTGCCCGTTGCCGTGCGCCAGCAGACGATTCCAGATCAGAAAATCGCCCGCCTTGCCCGGAATCGGTGTCACCTTCATGCCCGGCGGCAGGCTGTTTAAATCCGGCGCGCTGGGGTTGCGGTCGGGCGGCTGCGTCTTTATCCACTCCTCCAGATTCTTATGGAAGCCGGGAATGCACTGGAAACCACCCATGTCTTCCGTCGTATCCGTCAGGCAAAGGACGCCCTGCACCCCGAACGGCTGAGGAAGCTTGGACGTATCGGTGTCCCAGTGCGTGAAGCCTTTATGATCGTATTCGGGGTGGTCGGGATGGGGCGGCGGCTTCATGCTGGCGCGGTCCAGACTCACCCACAGTTTTTCCGTGCCGAAAAGCTCGGAGAAAGCCTGATGCAGACGCGGTGCCTGCCGGTTATCCCACAGCGCCTGATGCTGGTACATCTCGATCATGCTGCCGGTGCGGTGCGGCTCCCGGTACCAATCGTTCGGGTCGTTACGATCCATGCCCAGAAATTCCCAGATGGCGTCGATAACCGCATCCAGGTTCTTTTGCGGCACCGCGTTCGGAACGACGACATAGCCGTTCTCGTCGAAGAACTTGTGGTCTTCTTCCGTCAAAACAGACATTGTTTTTCCTTTTCCTGCGTTTATTCCCAGAGATCGATTCCCAGCAGCTTTCGTCCCAGCGGCGTCAGTTCGGCGCTTTTGCCCTGCAGACGCTCGATGTCGCGCGGATCGCCCTCCTTGTAGGGCAGCCGCTCACGCCAGCGTTCGATGCGCTTCCGGCGGGCTTCCTCGTTATTTGGCGCGGGAAACATGGTGATATACTGCGCGAGGCGTGGACGGTTGGAGACGTTGTGCCCGTTGCCGTGCGCCAGCAGACGATTCCAGATGACCAGGTCGCCCGCCTTTGCGGGAATGGCGCGCACGGCGAACCCTTCGGGCAGCTTCTTCAGGTCGGGGGCGCGAGGATTCCGATCCGGCGGCTGCGTTTTTATCCACTCCTCCAGGTTCTTATGGAAGCCGGGAATGCACTGGAAACCGCCCATGTCTTCCGTCGTATCCGTCAGGCAAAGGACGCCCTGCACCCCGAAGGGAAGCGGCAGCCTGGACGTGTCCAAATCCCAATGAATAAAGCCTTTATGATCGTATTCGGGGTGACCGGGATGCGCCGGAGGTTTCATCCCCGCGCGGTCCTCACTGACCCACAGCTTTTCGATGCCGAAGATTTCGGAAAATATCTGGTGCATGCGCGGATGCTGGCGATTGTCCCACAGCGCCTGATCGTGATAAATCTCCACCATGCCGTTAGTGCGCTGCGGCGGGCGGTACCAGTCCTCCGGGTCGTTGGGGTCCATTCCCAGAAAACTCCAGATCGCGGCGACCGTCGCATCCAGATTCTGCTGCGGCACCGCGTCCGGAATGACAACATAGCCGTTTTCCGCGAAGAAGTCATGGTCCTGGGTACTCAGAATAGGCATTTGCAGCGTACCTCCCGGTCACAAAACACCGAGCGCCATGAAGAAGAAGTCCTGGCTTCTCCCACCGCCCCGGTACGCCCTACAGGTTCGTTGTCGATAACGTATACTCCTTTTCGTACAACCCATTCCCGCACCACTTTAGCAAAGGGTAGACATTCAAAAAGGGTTTGTCTTGTGGCGCGGACGCTGGCCGCCCTGGTTCGGCTCCCTGAATTTTTCAGGTCATTTCGCACCTTTTCCCTGCGGATTGCTTCTACTCAATAATGATGACCGACGAAACAATCGTGAACCGGGTGCGCGGCGGCGATAAGGAGGCGTTCGCGCTTCTGGTCCAGCGTTACCGAAATGCCGTCTACGGCCTGGCGTACCACCACCTCCAGAGCGCCGAGGATGCGCGAGATGCCGCGCAGGATGCCCTGGTACAGTCGTTCCTGCGCCTCGACCAGCTTCACGATCCGGCGAAGTTCGCTCCCTGGCTGCGACAGGTAACGGTTAATGTCTGCCATGCATCGCGGCGGCAGCGGACATTGGATGAACTGCCGGAGACACTGGCCGCACCGGCAAATGTGGCCTCGCGCATCGAGACGCGGGTGGTGCTCGAAGCAGCGCTGACGTGCCTCTCGCCGCAGACACGTTTGACCCTCACCCTCTTCTACATTCAGGAACACTCACTCGCCGAAATCGCGGCATTTTTCGATGTGCCGGTCACCACCATAAAAAGCCGTCTGCGCGATGCGCGGGCGCGTCTGCGAAAGGAATTGATGCCGATGATGCAGGAATCGCTGACGCCGGAGCCGCTTCCGGCGGACTTTACAACGCGGGTAATGCGGCGGCTTTATGGCGCGGGAGCCGTGCGCGCTGTGGCCTTCTCTTCTGACGGGAAGCTCCTTGCCAATAATGTCGAGTGCGAAAACGAACACGGCGAGCAGTGGGGCGAGATTCAGGTCCGGGATGTGGCTGCGGGAACTCTGGTGCGTACCATTCGTGTCGAGCGGATCGGGCGGGCCATCCTCTGGACACCCGACAGCCGATGCGTCGGGCGCGGCTGCGCGTGGAAGACCGATGACGAGAGATGGAAAAGCGACTTCCGCTTCTGGAACGCCGCAACCGGGGAGGTCGCGGCGCATTACGAAGTCGCCGACGGCGAGACGATGAGCGGGCTTGCCCAATCCGCCGCCTTTTCGCCTGACGGTACGCGGCTCGCAACGGGAAGCATGCTCTCGACCGGGGATTTACAAACGCGCCGGGGGGAAGTACGTCTCTGGGAAGTAGAGACGGGTCGTCTGCTCCGTACTCTGCGCCACCTGGACGCGGTGTGGGCCGTGGCCTTCTCTCCCGACGGTAAAGTTCTGGCCTCCAGCAGCGGAATAGGGTTGAACCAGCCGGGCAAGAACGGCTGGATTGGCGGCGACGTGCGGCTGTGGGACGCCGATACCGGCGAGCTTCTGCAAACGCTGGAGCGCCCGAATGCGGCGCACCAGTGCAGCCTGGCGTTTTCACCCGACGGATCACTGCTTGCGACCGGCGACGGGCCGGACGGCGATGTGCTGGTCTGGGACACACGGACCGGAGAAGCCCGGCGGCTGCAAGGGCACGAGCGCTCCGTATACGCCGCTGCGTTCTCGCCCAAGGGGACGCTGCTGGCAACCGGAAGCCGGGACAGGACGGTACGCCTGTGGGACGCCGGGACGGGTACGCTAAAAGCGACACTTCCCGGCCATGACAGCACCGTTCAGGGGATAACCTTCACCGCCGACGGGAAAACGCTCGCCAGCGCCGACCTTGGGCCGGACTATCCGGGCGACGCCCCCCGGAACAAAGGCTCCGTTCATCTGTGGCGCTTGGAATAGCGCCGAACGCGCTTACTGCCCTGCCTGTCTGCCTGCGGCGGCGGCAGGTGGGGCGATTTTCCACCTGCCGAAGCACTGGCCGTTCAGCCAGGCTTCGCGCGTTCGGGGATGGACGCGGACGCAGGCGACTTCATGCGGGCCGTCACGCTTCACTCCCGTCAGCGGCGTGGTGACGGTCAGGTTTGCCCAGGTCGCACCGGCATCTGTCGAGCGGGCGATGGTTGATGGCTGGCATACACATTGGCCGGGCCGCCCGCGTAGACGACGGACGTTTCCACCGGGTCCACGGCGACGGTGGAGACGCGGACGTTTGATACTTCATCGTAACCTTTTATACCCGCCTGGTGAGGCAAAAACAAAAAGCCATCGCCGTGCCTACTGCCGGCACGGCGATGGCTTTTTCCCCCTTGTCTGTACGGCTTATTTGCGCTTGGTCAACTGCTGCGGCTTGACGGCGGCGGGTGCGCCGCTGCGGTAGGTCAGCCCTTCCAGAGCGATAGTATATTCTTTGCGCTGCGCATCGTAACGCACCGAGTAGTGAGTCGGATAGTAGCCCGGCACTTCATAGGTTCCCGGCTGCGCGACGGGAAGGCGGACATCGGGCTTGGTTTCCAGGTACGCCTTGGTGATCATCGGCTCCCAGAAGGCCATCTTACCGTTATAGGTGCCATACAGGAACGTGTTGGTGAACGGCTCCTTGTTGAACTCCGGTGATTTCGGGTCGATCCAGTGCGCTCCCATTCGCGGCAGCGCAGGAATGGGCGGCAGGATATATCCCGCCGGGATGAACTTCGCGTCCGGCTTCTTCACGGCGATGGCCGCATCTTTGCCCGTCGCCGTTATCTTCGCCTGCTGCTCACGGGTAATCGTGTAGAAGTGGATGTAGATATGGGGTTTGTCATAAACATTGGCCGGTTCGGGTCCCTTCTGGGTCCAGTCCAATTGAATATGATCGAACGGCGCGACGTTCACCTGCTTGGGCAGCGACATCGTGTGCTCCTGGTGCGTCACATTTTCCGGCAGTCCCGTGAGCGCGGTCTCCGACAGCGTCACGCCCAGCGCCACCGGCTTGCCGTCCTTCAGTGTCACCCACGTGCGGGCCGTCCCGTTGCCCAGGATCGTCTGGTCGCCCAGCGTCGTGCCCGACTTCTTACCCTTGCACTCATCACAGCCCAGTGCGGGTCGCAATGGCATCAGAGCGGCAGCAGTGGTCAGCAGCAGTCCGGCAGTCAGCACCTTCATCGTTTTCATCGTCTTTTCCGTCTCCTGTTCTCCGCCCGCTTTTTTCGGGGCCGGAGCGCCTTGGTGTATGACGGCATTCTACAAAGCCGGTGTGACGACAGCGTGTACAAAATCGTGACAGCGAAATAAGTTCTGATTTTTTTACGGTCATGCACCCTCTGAAAAATATGGCACAAAGCGATGCAAGCCGAGGCAGGAAAGGAAATACGAAGTGCGGGCTATCACACGCAACCGGCGCGGGTTCACGCTGGTGGACTGCTGAGCATAGCGACGCCCAGTTTCGTTAAGGCACGCGAGTCATCCCGCCGCCGCGCCTGTATCAGCAATCTGCAAAAGACAGACGGCGCGAAGGAGCAGTTTGCTCTGGAGGCGCGGCTTCTTAACGGGGCCAACGTCCACCTGACACATGATCTGGTGGCGCGCGGCTATCTGAAACGCCGTCCCGCCTGTCCGTCCGGCGGCAGCTACTGGGCATCAAAAGTTGGGCAGGAGTCGGCGTGCAGCATCCGGGGCCACGATTACGACGAGAACTAATATTCCCTCGTTAGCGGCGCACTATTGAGTTCGCTGCGCTGTCCAATCCTCAACGCGCAGGCCAGGAACCTTCTGGAAGTCGCGCAGATTGCGGGAAAGCAGGATCGCTTCGTTTGCCAGAGCGATAGCGGCGATCTTCAAATCCATTGTGCCGATACGCAGGCGGGCCAGCCAGAGGCGCTGAAAGATTGCGACAGCACGTTCGTCAAAGAGCAGCAATGGTGTGGCGCAGTAGAAATCCAGCATCCGTTCCAGGCGGCGGTATCCATCCGCTTGACGATCCACACCATGCAGTTGAGCAATATAGGCAAGCCACCCACGCATCTGCTCCTCATAACTGACAATGCTTGCTGCGATCTCCTCCGCCGGAACCTGCGCAAGACGGTCGTGTATGGTTTCGCCTTCCGCACCGGCACGATCCAAAAGAGTGATATGGTCGGTGTCAAGCAGGTACATCGTCGCCATCCGCCGGAGCTGGCTGCGAACGGCGGTATTCTGTGCCCAAGCGCATCGCTTCTTCATACATGGGATCGTCCTTGAATGCGCCGAATCGCCTCTCCCACCAGGGCATATCCTGATCGCTTGCCTTATCACGCTCATTCTTAAGCCGCTGCACTTCCGCTTCCAGAGCAGCTACACGTTCTTCCAGAGATGCCGTCCCCATTTTTCTAACCTCCGCGCCTATTGTACTGCAAAGAAAAGATGAGCGCCGACCCCGCTGTGGGAGATCGGCGCTCTTTCCTGCTCTGCCGCGTCAGGCGTTCGTGGTCATTTTGCCTTTGTCGGCGGCCTGGGCGTTCTTGCGGGACTCTTCCTTCGCCGCCGCCATCTCCTCGACCGTCTTGGTGTGCAGGCGGGCCGCCCCTTCGAAGCCGTCCATCAGGTGGACGCGCGTGCCATTCCTGACGGCCTCGTCCAGACGCGCCTGCGCCTGCGGTATTTCCTGGGCGTACTGCGGCAGCCATTCGGCCTGGGCCACCAGCATCTCATCGGTCATCTGCCATATCTCTTCGGGGTTGCACACCGCGCCGACCAACGGGTCATGCAGCATCGCCTGCTTCAGCAGGGTCACATCGCCGCGCACAGCAGCTTCCATGCCCATCTCCTGCACACGGACACTGGCCGAGCAAGTCGCAGCACAGGCCAGCGGCAGGTCGCCGACCACCGGCATGTTGATGCCGTTTTTGTCCACGTAGCCCGGAATCTCGATGATGCAGCCGTTGGGCAGGTTAGTGATGTGGCCGTTGTTGACGACGTTGAAGTGACCCCGATACAGCCGCCCCGTTTCCAGCCCCTCGATAATATAGGAGCCGTGCTCCTCGCTGCGCTTTTCGGGGGTGAACTTAGGCGGCTCCTGCGCCAGCCAGTTCGGGAAGTCGGTCTCGAACCAGTTGCGCCCTTCCGTGCAGACACGCAGATAGCCGCCGGTCTCACCGTTGATCCAGGAGCTAAGGTCGATCCACTCCTTGATCTCGGGAAGGCGCTTGCGGTACCAGGGCACGTATTCGGAAAGGTGGCCGTTCGACTCCGTGGAGTAGTAGCCGAATCGTTTCAGCACATCGATACGCACCTTTTCCGTGCGCGGGTAGTCCGGGTGGTTCTGGAAAAGCTCCAGCATACGCGGAATCATATCCATCCCGCGCCACTGCGCTTTGACGAACCAGGTCTGGTGGTTGATTCCCGCCGCGATCACGTCCACATCGCGCTTATGCACCTTCTCGTCCGGCCCGATAAGCCCCTCGCCTTTGGCCCAGTGCTCGATACAGCGGGCGATCTGCCAGTGCGCTCCCTGGACGCCGTGGCACAGCCCGACGGTGTTCACCCCGCCGTACTGGTTGCAGGCCCAGGTGTTCATCGCCATCGGGTTGGAGTAATTGAGGAACAATGCGCCGGGCTTGGTGACTTCGCGGATGTCCTTGCAGAAGTCGAGCATCGCGGCAATCGTACGCTGGGCGTACATGATGCCGCCCGCGCACAGCGTGTCGCCGACACACTGGTCAATGCCGTACTTCAGCGGAATGTCGATATCGGTCTGAAACGCCTCCAGCCCTCCCTGCCGGATCATGCAGATCACGTAGTCCGCATCGGCAATGGCGGCTCTGCGGTCGGTAGTCGCCTCCACCTTGGCGGGCAGGTTATTACCGGCGATGTCGCGGCGGCAAAGCTGCGTCACCATATCCAGGTTATGTTCATTGATGTCGGTCAGCGCGAAGGTGGTGTCGGCGAACTCGGGGACGGTCAACAGATCGCCCATCAGCCGCCGGGTGAAGCCGATGGAACCGGCTCCAATCATCGCTATCTTCAATGCCACTTCTTTGGTTCCTTTCGGAAGGTTCTGCTCTTAGTTTCCCTTTCTTCCCCGATTACGCCTCCTTCGGAAGAAAACATTTGGGCGTAAGGAGGGCGTGGGCTGTAACCCCGGAGTGTGGACACTCCTGGCTTGGGAGCCTATGGCTGACTGTCCTGCGGACGGGATTCCAGTGTTCTTCTTTCGTCCGCAGGACGTTCGGCGCGGCAGCGCCCCCCAGACCGAAGTGTCCACACTCCGGGAAAAGGTATATCCAATGGTTTTAGCGAATCTGCTGTACCTGATAACTCGTAATGGGTTCCCAAGAAGATGCGCCTTATACGGTAGACCCACCGCCCTATTGTGGGTGCATGATTCGCGAAGGGAAGTTGAGACTGCGGTTACCACCGGATGGGTAGGGAAGCAACCTGAGCCTGGAGGAGACACGATGGACCAGAAGGAAGTGCTTGAAAAGATACGGCAGGCGGCTCGGAGGGGCGACATTCTATTAAGCCTCTCCGACAACCAACTGACGTCACTGCCGCCGGAAATCTGGCAGTTGACTAACCTCGTGACGCTGGACCTCTCCGACAACCAACTCACGTCACTGCCGCCGGAAATCTGGCAGTTGACTAACCTCAAGCAACTGTACCTCTACGTCAACGCGCTGACGTCGCTGCCGCCGGAAATCGCCCGGCTGACTAACCTCGAGAGACTGTTCCTTTGGGAGAACCAACTCACGTCGCTGCCGCCGGAAATCGCTCGCCTGACTAACCTCAAGGCACTGGACCTCTCCGACAATCCTTTAATAAGCCCGCCGCCGGAGATTGTTGCACAGGGAACCGAGGCGGTTCTGGCCTATCTCCGAGCGCAATTAGAGTCCAGCCAGCGGCAATGGGTTTCCAAGATGCTCGTTGTCGGGCAGGGAGGCGTGGGTAAAACGTCCCTGCTGCGCGCACTGCGGGGCGAACCGTTTCAAGAGCAGCAGGAGACGACACACGGTATCGAGGTCCGCACCCTGGAAATGGCCCATCCGACCGAACCGAATGTGACCATGCAGCTTAATACCTGGGACTTTGCCGGGCAGGAGATACAGCACGCCACGCATCAATTTTTTCTGACGAACCGCTCCCTGTTCCTGATGGCCTGGAACGCACGACACGGGTTTCAGCAGGGACGGCTTTACTACTGGCTGGATGCCATCAAGGCGCTTGCGCCCGATTCACCCGTTCTGCTGGTGGCTACCTGGACGGATGAACGCGATGCCGATTTGCCGCTGTCCGATCTGCGCCGCAGCTATCCGCAGATTATCGGTCATTGCACGATCAGCAACAAGACCGGCGCGGGCGTGGAGGAACTGCGTGAGGCGATTCGCCAGGCGGCGGGAAGCCTGCCGCTTATGGGGGAGCCGTGGCCCACGGAATGGCTGAACGCCGCGAATGCCATGCGCGCCCTGCCGGATACGGAGAAGCATGTTTCAACCTGGGAGTTCCGGCAGCGCCTGGCGGAACACGGGGTAACGGGTGAGGACGCTAAGGTATTGACTCAGTGGCTTCACGAATTAGGAGACATTCTGCACTTCCGCGACAATGAGGAACTGAACGACACGGTCATACTCAAGCCGCAATGGGTGACACAGTATATCGCCCGCGTTTTGGAAAGCGAGAACGTTATCCAGGAGAAGGGCCTGTTCACGCACGCGGAGATGGAGCGCCTTTGGAGCGACCTGGACCCGATGATACAGCAGCGGTTCCTGCGGCTGATGGAGCAGTTCGACCTTTCGTACCGCACGCTGGAAAATAAGGAGATCAGCCTGGTGGTGGAGCGCCTTCCCCAGGATGAAGCCGACTACCACGCGGAGTGGGATGCTATGCAGGCCGCCGATTCCTGCCATGAGATTTCCATGAAGTTTGAACTGAGCACCATTCCGGCGGGCATTCCCACCTGGTTTATTGCACGCCAGCATCGCTTCACCACGCACACGCACTGGCGTTACGGCGTCCTTTTTGCTTCGGATGAGACGGAAACACACCTGGCGCTGACGCGGGCGTTTCCCCACGAGCGGTATCTGCGCCTGACGGCGCGCGGTCCGCACCCACAGAACTTTTTCGCGCTGCTCAAGGACGGCATCGAGTTAACGCTGTCACGCTTTCCCGGCTTGCAGGTCACCCGCATGGTTCCCTGTCCCGGCCATAACGGCAATCCCTGTAGCTATGAGTTTAACTATGAATATCTGCTCAAAGTAGCTAATAAGAAGCCGACGGTGGAATGCCAGAAAACCGGCGAGGATGTACCGGTCGCGAAGCTACTGTACGGGTTGGCTTGGGACACGCAGGATATTATAGTGCATGGCTTTAACGATATCAATCGGCGCATTGATGACCAGACAGCACTGATGCAGCGCGAATTCCTGAAGCTGTTTGAGCGGGAGCAGTCTCTTATCGAGTCGCACTGCCCCAATGTCTTTATCCTGCACGCGCAGCAAACCAACACATGGCGGCGCTGGTTCGTGGGGGAAAAGCTGGAACTCCAACTGCTTTGTCACTACCCCGGCGACTGGCACCCCTTGCCGGATAGCGGCATATATACGATTGACGACCCGGCCAAATGGCTCCGCGACATGGCTCCCTATGTGCAGCGGCTGGTCAAAGTGCTGCAATTCGTGGCTCCGTTTGCCAGTCCTTTGCTGGGCCTGAGGTTTTCAGAAGAGGACGCGAAAGCGTTTGCAGACCGGCTGAAACTGATGGAACAGTTGGTAAAAACGCTTCCCGATATCGAGACGAAACACCCTGAAGCGGACTCAGCCCGAGGTATCGGAATGCACGAGGGAAGGCAGCATGCGGAGGGCGCGGACTTGCGAGCTTTACGTCGATTACTGGATTTGAAGGACCCCCAGCACCAATGGGGCGGCTTGAAAAAGGTGCTGACACCGGAAGGGCACTATCTCTGGCTGTGTGAGCACCACGCCACCGAGTATAAACGCTAAGATATGAAGTCCTGCTGCCTTGCCCTTGTCGTCTGTCTTAATCTCTGCTTCATGATAGCTGTTTTGCCTGCTCAGGCGCGAGATGCCGTGCCCACCAGGCATCAAAGTGACGCGCAACCGCTCGCAGACCCGACGCGGCCCGTAACGGAGATAGCGCGTACGGGCTTTACGCTGCAATACTTCACGCGCGAGCCGTGCGAAACGCGCGTGGAGGTGCGCGAGGGCGACGTGCCCCGAACGGCCTGGGTTCCCGCCGACGCCCCGAAATCACCTTCCCTGCCCGTGACCATCCATTCGGGTGCTGCCGGAACGCGCACGTACCATGTCGTCGCCATCACCGGACTGAAGCCGGGCAGACGCTACTTTTACCGCATCTACGACCCCGGCGTGAAGCCGACGGCGCGGGAAGCGGCGTGGGGGGCGCAGCCGCCGTGGCGGCGAGGGGAAGAGCGACGAGCAGCGGCGGCCCCCCGCCGCCCCACCAGAACAAGCCCGCCCGGGGACGGGGGGGTGGTTGCCCATGTGGTGCATGTTGGGGGGGCGGGAGGGGGGGGGCGGGGGAGTGCGCCCCCGCCCGGGAAGATTTAGCCCCCCGAACCTCAGCGGATGCGCCAGGGGGTAGCCCACCCAAACCCCG
>JAUJOK010000085.1 GCA_030447685.1 Armatimonadaceae bacterium | reverse complement strand
AAGAGTCGCACGCGGCGGGCAACTCACCGTCGGCGATCATGAACGTCAAGATAGCGGGCAGCAAGGAGGGCGCGCTGACCGGTGTCGAGGCCAAAGGCTACGGCACCGGCGGCATCGGCGGCGCGGGCGTTCCGTTCCCCTATATCTATACGGTGGGCGCGGTCAAGAGTTCACAGGAGACGGTGCGCACCAATATCGGCCCCAGTAACGCCATGCGCGCCCCCGGCCACCCGCAGGCGTCGTTCCTGATGGAGTCCGCTGTGGACGAGCTGGCCTACAAGCTGAACCTGGACCCGCTCGAACTGCGAATAAAGAACGACCCCAGCAAGGTGCGGCAGGCGGAATACAGGATCGGCGCGGAGAGCATCGGCTGGAAACAGAAGTGGAATCGTAACCCCGGCGGCGGGCGCGGCCCGGTGAAGCGCGGCCTCGGCGTGGCGTCGGCGACCTGGGGCGGCGGCGGCGGCCAGCCCTCCATGAAGGCGGAGATAAAGATCGCGCAGGACGGCTCGATGGTGGTCGCGGTGGGGACGCAGGACCTGGGAACCGGCGTCCGCTCCTTTATGCCCGCCATCGTCGCCGACGAGTTCGGTCTGCCCCGCAGCGCCGTGCGCTCCGAAGTCGGCAACTCGAAGCTGCCCTATTCCGGCGGCTCCGGCGGCTCCACCACCACGCCGTCGGTCGCGCCCGCCGTGAAGATGGCCGCCATTCAGGCCAAGTTCGATTTCCTGAAGGCGCTTGCCAAAGCCACCGGCGAGAACCCGGATTCGCTGCGGATGCTGCCGGGCGGGCAGGTGACGAACGGCACGAAGACGATGTCCTGGAAGGACGCCTGCAAGCGCCTGCCGGTCGGCGGCGTCACCTCGCAGGCCCCGTGGGTGGCGGACCTCGTCCAGAGCGGCGTCGGCGGCGTCCAGTTCGCCGAAGCCGAGGTGGACACGGAGACAGGCAATATCCGGCTGATCAAGATCGTCGCCGTTCAGGACGCCGGTATCATCATGAACAAGCTGACGATGGAAAGCCAGATGAACGGCGGCATTATCCAGGGCATCGGCAAGGCGCTTCTGGAGGACCGCATCGTGGATTGGCAGACCGGGCGGCTGGTCAACCCGAACCTGGAAGAGTACAAGATTCCCGGCGTCTGGGAGATGCCGATCATCGAGCCGATTGTCTACGAATACCCGGAGGCGAAGGGCGTTTCCGGCATGGCTGAGCCGGTCGTCATCCCGACCGCATCGGCCATCGCAAACGCCGTCTACAACGCCTGCGGCGCGCGGGTGCGCGAGCTGCCGCTGATTCCGAAACACGTTCTGGAGGCGCTGGGCAAGGCGCGCGGAAAGGATAGCCATGAAGCCGTTTGAGTACGTAAGCGTCACCAGCGCACGGCAGGCCTCGGAGGCGCTGGGAACCGAGCGCGGCCCCGCCAAGGTGCTGGCGGGCGGAACCGATCTGCTGGGCGAGATGAAGGACTATATCGAGACCCCGTCGCGCCTGGTCAATATCAAGACGATCCCGAACCTGGACAAGATCGAGTACGATGCCAAGACGGGTCTGCGCCTGGGCGCGCTGGTCACTCTGGCGCGCATCTCGGAAGATAAGAACATCCGGCAGCGTTACCCCGTTCTGGTGCAGTCTATCGACCTGTCGGCGATGCCGCAGATACGCAACGCGGCGACGATTGCGGGCAACCTGTGCCAGCGCCCCCGCTGCTGGTACTACCGGGACGAGCACACGATCTGCCTGAAAAAAGGCGGCGCGAAGTGCTATGCCGTCGAGGGTGAGAACCAGTACCACGCCATTCTGGGCGGCGGGCCGTGCTATATCGTCCACCCGTCCGACCCCGCGCCCGCGCTGGTAGCTCTCGGTGCGCGCGTGGTCATCGAAGGGAACGGAAAGACGCGCGAGGTGCCGCTGGAGGAGTTCTTCATCCTGCCCCGGCAGGACGTGCGCCGCGAAAACATCCTGGCGCAGAACGAGGTCATCACGCATGTTCTCGTTCCGCCGCCCGCGCCGGGAACGCGCAGTGTCTACCTGAAGGAGCGCGAACGGGAATCCTACGACTGGGCGCTCTCCTCGGCGGCGGTCGTGCTGACGCCTTCCGGCGGTAACGTCGGCACGGCGCGCATTGTCCTCGGCGGCGTCGCGCCAGTACCCTGGCGGGCCGTGGATGCGGAGAAGGCGCTTCAAGGGCAGCCGCTGAACGCGACGACGGTGGCGCGCGCGGCGGAAGCGGCGCTGGCCGGGGCCAGTCCGCTGCACAAAAACGGCTACAAGGTGCCTCTGGCGCAGGCGGTCGTTCGGCGGGCGCTGACATTGACGATGGCATAGTGGCGGCCCTCACCCCCCAACCCCCTCTCCCACAGCGTGGGGGAGGGGGCCATTGATCGCCGCCATTCTTCTCGCGGCGGGGCGCTTCGGCGCGTATGGGCACGCCTAAAGCCCTGCTGCCGTATCCGCCAGGAGAAGCGGGCGAGCCGCTCGTTCGGCGCGTCGCGCGGGCGCTGTGGGATGGGGGCGCGGCCTGCGTCGTCGTGGTTGTCGGGCCGGGCGAAACGGGCGCGGCCACGTCGGGGCGGTAAGCGGCGTGGACGGCGTGCGTATCGCCGAGAACCCTCAGCCGGGACGGGGCATGCTGTCATCGGTGCAGGTGGGCGTGCGGCGGGCGCTGCTGCTCGAAGAAGAAGCGGACGCGCCCGCCTCTGCTTTCCTTGTCTGCCCCTGTGACCTGCCCAAACTCACGCCGTCCCCGGTCGCGGCGGTCATCGCGGCGTGGACGGAGATGTGGGCGCGATTGTCGCCCCCGCCTTTGGAGGCAGGCGCGGGCACCCGACCCTGTTCGGCGCGGCTCTCACCGAGGAGGTGCTTGCGCTGGAACCGGAGAAATACGGCCTGAATGTTTTGCTGCAGCGGCACGCCGCGCGGGTGCGCGAAGTTCCCGTGCGCGAGGATGCCGTGCTGCTGGACGCCGATACGCCCGACGAGTGGCGCGCGCTGGGCGGCGGAGCCGTAGTGCTGCCAGCGGAGGAGACGAGATGACCGACGACTGGGAAGACACCGAAGATATTGACGAGATACTGCACCGCCAGAGGAGGCGATGGCGCTTCTGGAACGGCTGCGGGTCGAGGAACCCTCCTGCCGGCAAACACCCGGACGAGCGAAGGACGCCGCGATTTCCGGCGCTGGCCCACGCCTGAGGGGGGTGACGCTGGAACTGCACGACGGAACCAAATGGCATGCCGCCGATGTCGCCGACATGGGGGTCGGCGGCGCGCGGCCTCAACGCCTTGCCCGCCTGGATGAAGGGGGCCTGCGCCCGCACGCCTGAAAGCGCCGGGAATGAACTTCGGGGTGCTGGTTCTGGCGGATGTGATGTGGCGCGATAAGCAGACCGGCGGCGCGGGCGTCCGCTACGAGTTCTTCGATAATGAAGACCGCGACCAGTGGGCGGGCGGCCTGATCGACGGCCGGCCGGCCTTCGAAGAAGTGCTCGGCGTGACCCGACGATCGCCGGCCTGGGCGCTTCTTGCCCGGTTCGCCGTCGGCTAAAACCCTGTGTGCTTCAAGTTCTTCTTCTGTGGGTACAACAGTACGGGCCATAAGGCATCGCTGCGCTTATGGCCCGTATTATTTTGTGTGGGGAGAGAAAGTTTGAAGCGAATCGGTCTTATGGGCTGTGGGATGATCGCCAGGTACGCCCACCTGCCCTGTATTAAAAACACCTGCGGCCTGGAATTGGCCGCGATATACGATCCTAACCCGGAACACCTGCGCGCGGCGCAGGAGCAGTTCCATGTACCCCAGGCTTTTACCGACGAGGCGGCGTTCTTTGCATCGGGTCTCGACGCCGTGGTGGTGACATCGCCCGCCCCGTTCCACCTGCACAATGTCCGCGAGGCCGCGCGCCACGGGCTGCATGTGCTGTGCGAAAAGCCGCTCGCCATGAACGATGCCGACATCCAGCAGATGATCGACCTGATGGCCGACGCGAAGCTGATGCTGTTCACCGGCTTCTGCTACCGTTTCAGCCCCGTCTCCATGCAGATTCGCGAAATGGTGCGCCAGGGTGTTATCGGCGAGGTGCGCTCGCAGCGCCTGATCTATATCTGGAACCTGCATGGCCGCTACGAAACGACGTGGACCGGAGAGCGCATCGAAAGCCCGCGCCGTGTGGGGCGCATGCTGGAAGGCGGCCCGATGGTAGACTGCGGCGTCCATCAGATCGACCTGGCCCGCTGGTGGACGGGTTCCGAAGTGGTGCGTCAGCAGGCGGCGGGCGCGTGGGTGGAGAACTACGAAGCGCCGGACCATATGTACCTGCATCTCGACCATGAGAGCGGCGCGCATACGATGGTGGAGATGAGCTTTTCGTACAGCCACACGGCCTCGGAGCCGATCAACCACTTCTCGTACCATATAATCGGAACGGACGGGGTGATTCGCTACGACCGCGACGGCTGGCATTTCGAGGTGCGGACGCCGCACGGAACCACCTTCTATCCCGGCCACGACGAGAAAAACTTCGGCGGCATGTACTACGCCTTTGCCGAGGCGCTGGAAACGGGTTTCACCGGCGATATGCCGACCGGCTACGACGGCTTAGTAGCGACACGTATCGCGCGACAGGCTACGGAATCGGTCATCGCCAATCGTCTTCTGTCTCCTGTGTGATATACTGAACCAACGCCGCGAGCGAGCGCGCACCAGCCCCGCTCGCGGTGAAGTTCCCGCCGGAGAAAAACGCTTGAATTGTCGCCGACGCGCGCCGCATCGCTCGCCGCGCCTCGTCCTCCTGTGCCTGCTGCCGCTTCTTGTCGCAGCCCTTGTCGCCGCTGCCGGGTGTACGCCGACGAAAATGGGCGCAAAGAACCCGCCGCCGCCGCTCGTGCCGGGACCGGGGCCGGTTCGGGCCTCGCTTCCGCCGTCCCCGCCGCCCTTCGATCCCAACGTCTACGAGCCGCTCAGTGTCGCCGCCCAGACCAATCGCGTCCCCGTGATCATGTATCACGACATTATCGAGGAGCGGGGGCGTGATTCCGTCTATTTCGACTGCACGCGCGCGGAGTTCGAGGCGCAGATGCAGTGGCTTGTCGAGCGCGGCGCGGTGCCGATTACGCTGGAGGCGCTGCATAAGCACTTAACGCGCGGCGAGCCGGTCCCCGAAAGCGCGGTCGTGCTGACCTTCGACGACAACTACCAGGGCTTCTACGACATCGCCTATCCCATCCTGAAGCGGTATAACTTTCCCGGCACGATGTTCGTGCATACCGATTTCGTGGGTGACAAGACCGGCGCGCACCCCAAGATGGACTGGGACACGCTGCGCCTGCTGGATCGCGAGGGTCTGGTGACTATCGGCTCGCATACGCTGTCGCACCCCGAGGATATGCGCCTGCTGCCGCTTGAGAAGCAGGAAAAGGAGCTGACGCGCTCCAAGGAGATCTTGGAGCGAGAGCTGCGCCATAAAGTGCCCTACTTCGCCTATCCCAACGGGCGCGGCGACGAAGTGACTTTCGAGGCGGCCCGGCGCGCGGGCTACACGCTGGCCTTTACCATCACCAATGGCATGGCCGAGGAATCTCCCGGCATCCTGGCCGTCAACCGATATATCCACACCCGCCTGGAAAAAGCCTGGGAAACCCGCGAGGCGACGATTACCGCGCCCGCCATGGTGGTGGAAAAACAGATCGCGCCGCTGCCGGTGACGCTGGAAGTGGCCGAGTTCGAGGGGGTGAAGCTGGGCCTGGTGCGCGGCGGCACGGCCATAACCAGCCGCACCGCCGGGCGCAAAAGCGTCGGCGAGTTCGTGATGGAAAACAAGGGAGTCGCCGGGATCAACGGCACCTTTTTCGCGGACGCCGCCCTGCGCGGTACGGACAACACCATGATCGGCCCGTGTCAGACCGCTACCGAGGGCGTGTTTCTGACGGAACTGGCCGAGTGGCGTCTGCCGCGCCTGGCGAACCGACCCGTCGTCGTGTGGGGGCCGACACGCTTTGCCATCTTCCCGTTCCAGCCCGCCTACATGAACGACGCCGCTCCGATCAAGGCGTTCATGCCGGATTATACGAATATGTTCGTCGCCGGTGGCTGGATCGTTCGTGACGGCGTCGCCCGCACGCGCGAAGAGATGCAACCCTATGCCGTCGGCGACTTCGGCGATTATCGCCGCCGCGCCTTTTTCGGCGTTACCGCGGGCGGCGAGATGGTGCTGGGCGCATCGCTGGAGGTGGTGGACACGCCCAAGCTGGCGCAGGCCGCCGCCGCCGCCGGGGTCGCCGAGGCCGTGCTGCTGGACTCCGGCTTCTCCACCTCGCTGGTGTATGACAACAAGATCATCGTCACCGGTCACACCGCGCGCCATCTGCCGTCGCGTCCCGTCCCGCACGCCATCATCCTTTCCGGCAAGCTCAGCCCGATCCAGGACCCGGCATTGAAAAAGCTGCTCAAGCGCGCCGACCGCGCCGCCGAACCGCCCCGCCCCGAAAAGAGGACTGCCGAAACTAAAAGGGCAGATGTTCGCTGATTTTCGGCGTACAGGAGCAGATCGAGTGGCGCACGGCGAATAGCCGTGGCCGCAGCAAACACATTCAGTCGAGGCCGGGAAGGCCGAAAAGGAGAACACGCTATGCCTGCTATTGCCTCCGTTCTACCACGCCTGCTGCTGACTATCCTTGTCGCGGCGGCGGTCGTGGTTCTTGCGTGGGTTCCCGCCCGCGCGCAGGTTGTCACCTTCCACACCTCCGATAACCAGCTTACGCCCGACCGGGACAACCAGGGCTGGTGGAGCGACACCGAGGGTAATGTCGATAGAAACGCCTATTACAGCGTCGGCAGGAACGAAGTCAAGCAGGGCGACTATTTTTACCTGCGAAACTTCTTCAGCTTCAACCTTTCCGGGCTGAATTTGCAGGGGAAGGAGATAGTTTCGGCGACGCTGGACCTGCAGCGCTTTAGCTGTTTCCAGCCGCACCCGCTGACGTTCGAGTTGTGGGACGTATCTACGGATGTGCGGACACTGAACAACAATGTCGGGGCAAACCGGACTATTTTTGACGATCTGGGGTCGGGGGTTCGGTATGGGAGCTACGGCGTTCCGCTCGAGGGAGAGCGAAGCGATGTACTCAGTTTCGATCTGAATGCGGCGGCGGTGAAGGACGCCTCGCTCAAGGCCGGGCAAAACTTCGAGAATGCCTGGTTTTCTCTGGGCGGCTCCGTCGCCAACGCGCCCGCTTCCGGTACCGGCCTCCTCTTTGAAGCATCCTATAATGCCAGCGGCCCGCAGTCGGTGCAGCGCCTTCGGATAACGACCCGCGATATTACCGCCGTTCCCGAACCCGGCACGCTGGCTTTGATGGCAGCGGGTTTCGCGCCGCTGGTCGGCATGCTGAGAAGGCGGGCGACTGCCTAACTTCCGGGCGCGGGTTCTTCCCACCACTTCGGGCCGCGCTCTCCGAGGGCGACTTTGGCGGCGTTGACCCGGCTCCGGGCCTCTTTTTCCGCCGCCTCATCGTTCGCCCGTTTCGCCGCCGCCACGTCCCGCCGCGCCTGCATCAAATCCTTTACCCGCGCCTGGCGCACCTCTTCCGGCAGGTTCGGGTTCGTCGCCCGCCACCGCCGTCCGTCGATAACGATATAGTGACCGTCCGGTGTCTTCTGCTCGGCAGATTCGGTGCGCGCCATGCTTGCTGCTCCTATAGACTTTCCTGCGGCGGGACGTGCGTACCGGCGGGCACGCGCGCGCCGTCGGCAATCCGCGCGTGGTACCCGACTACGGTCACGGCGGCGGCCTCGGAGGCTTTGCCGATCTTCGCCTTTTCGCCGATAATGACGCCCTCATCGAGGATGGCGCGGTCTACGACGGCGTCCGCTCGCAGCATCACGCCTTCCATGACAACCGCGTCCCGGATCGTCGCGCCCCGCTCCACCACGACGCCCGGCCCCAGAACCGAACGCACGACCCGGCCCGCGACCTGGCAGCCGGGGGACACCAGGCTGTCTTCGACACGAGCCGACGCCGCGATACGCGCGGGCGCTCGCGGGGATGCGAACGTGCGTATCGGCCAGTCGGGATCATCCAGAATAAAGGGCGGGTCGGGGGCTAACAGGTCCTGATGACCGGCGAAGTAGCTTTCTATGGTCCCGACATCGCGCCAGTATTCCTCGTGACGGTACTCGTACGCCTGCCCCTCCGCAACCAGATGGGGCAGCAGTTCGTGTCCGAAATCCTTCAGCCCCGGCTCATCTTCGTCGTCGACCGGTTCTTCAGCGAGGTGCTCGAGGCTTTCCAGAAGCGCGCGGGCATCATAGACAAAGATTTCCGCCGTTCCTAAATCCGATTCCGGGCGCTCCGGCTTGTAGGCGAAGCGGGTGACGCGTCCCCTGGCATCGGTGACGACATTGCCGAAGCGGCTGGCTTCGCTTTTGGGAACCCGTGTCGTTACCATCGTCACGGCGGCATTGGCGCGGCTGAGATGGCTCTCGATAACGTCGCGGTAGTCCAGCCGGTACACATGGTCGGCGGACAGGACAAGCAGCAGATCGGGGTCGAAGTCGCGCAGAAAGGTACGGTTGCGCCACAGCGCGTCCGCGTTGCCTTCGGCGAAACCGTCGCCGCTGTTTCGGGCTTCGAAGGGCGGCAGTATCTGAAGGCCGCCGTGCAGCCGGTCCAGATCCCACGGGCGGCCATTGGCGAGGTGCGTGTTCAGGCGATACGGCTGGTACTGCTCCACGATCCACACATCGGTCAGGCCGCTGTGGGCGCAGTTGGACAGGGAAAAATCGATCAGCCGGTAGCTGCCGCCGAACGGGATGACCGGCTTGGCGCGGCGCTCCGTCAAACCGTCCAGGCGGCTTCCCGCGCCGCCCGCCAAAATGACCGTCAGAACTCTGGGGTGTCGTCCCATAAAACCTCCCGGAGCGAGCGCCGGTTTCTTGCGCCGCCCCGGATTGGATATAGCACAACACGCCGCGCGGCTAAACCGCGATACCCGCGAGAATTCCCGGCAGTTCGCGCAGATCGTTGATTTCGGCCAGAGGAGTGACGACGCCGCCGCCGGTGCGGTAGTGCCGGTCCTCCTGGTCGCGCCACTGCCGGGTGTAGATGGTCGGCATGCCCGCCCGCGCCGCCCCGATAATATCGGCGTCCCAGTCGTCCCCCACATGAACCACCTGGTCGGGCGGCACATTCAGGCCCGCCAGGGCCGCGTCGAAGATGGCCGGGTGCGGCTTGATAAAACCGACATCCGCCGATACGACGGTCGTGGTGAGGAAGTCATTCAGGCCGTTCTCGCGCCGCGTTCGGAAG
>JAUJOK010000019.1 GCA_030447685.1 Armatimonadaceae bacterium | reverse complement strand
ATGACCTGATGAAGGACGACCCCGACCTTTCCGCCGATGCCTTCTTCCCGCAGGTGACGATGAATCCCACGTTCGTTCTCTGGACAACTCCCGGCTGGGCGGACAGTCTCAAGCCGCTGATTATCCCATCATTCTTCGGGAGCGGAGCGTTCTTTGTCTTCCTGCTGCGGCAGTTCTTCCTGACCCTCCCGGCAGAGTTAGAGGACGCCGTGAAGCTCGACGGCTGCACAAGCTGGGGCATCTTCCATGTCGCCGTCCCGATGGCGAAGCCCGCGTTAACGACGATCGCCCTGTTCTCGTTCATTGGGCACTGGAACGACTTCCTCGGGCCGCTGATCTACACGCAGAGCATGGAGAAAAAGACGCTGGCAGTGGGGTTGACCGCCTTTATGAGCCTGCACGGCACGGAGCACCACCTGCTGATGGCAGCGAGCGTGGTCGTGCTGCTGACGATCCTGGTGGTCTTCTTCTGCGCCCAGCGTTATTTCGTAGAGGGCATCGCGGCAGGCGCGGTGAAGGGTTAAGGAATTCCGATGAAGCGACGAGCATTTCTTACCGGGGGCGCGACCTACGGCGCAGCCCTGCTGACGACCGGCGTCTCAGCCGCCGCAGCGGACGATGAGAGAAAGGCGGCAAACGGCGTGAGACATCTGGGGCAACCGTGCCGGGCGCGCAATATCCACGCGGGCGTTCTTGTGGAGGACGCCGGGCGGGAGTGGTTCGTCATCACCAACACCAACGAGAACGCCAATGTCGAGCTTATCTTTATCGACGCTAAGACCGACACGGGGCACGTCTACCGCGCCCCGGCAGGCTCCGGGGCATGGGCGCTGAAGAAGCTGCCGGGGAACCGCCTCGCCATCGGCACCTACTACGACGGCATGTTCCTTATCTTCGATGTGCCCACCCGAAAGTGGGTGCGTCAGGTCAAGTTCCCCGGCGAGGACTACATCTGGCAGGTGGCGCTCGGCAGCGACGGGCGTCTCTACGGCGGCACGTATCCGGGCGGCAGGCTCGGCGCACTGGATGTGGACACCGGAGCGTTCGAGGACCTGGGAGCGCCGACCCCGGAGAACAAGTACCTGCGCTGGACGACCTCCCTTCCCGACGGGCGCATCCACTGCAACCTCCAGTTCGAAAGGCCGCAGTCCCTCATCTTCGACCCGGAGACGAAGCAGTTCACGCCCGCGCCGGAACACTTCAACGCCGTCACCAAAGGCGCAATCTGGAATGGCTATTACCTGCACGGCAACAAGGCGTACCGGATGCCCGACCTTGCCGTCTCTGACCCGCTGCCGTTCCCCGCGCCGCCCGCCGATGCGGGGGCATGGGCGGTGGACATCAACCTCACCGACGAGAAGACGCTGGTTCTGCGTCAGGGCACAGACTTTTATGAATACCGCGTCGGCGACCCCGGCCTGACGAAGACCGTGCGGCTGCGGGCGCGCGGCTCCGGCGGGCTGTTCGCCCGCAACGCCGGTGGTCAATGCTACGGCATTCGGGGGCAGGACTACTTCGTCATCAGCCCTGCAAAGCCCAAGCAGGAGCTGCGCCGCATCCCCGGCGAGGCCGCCCCGCGCGGGACGCACTTCCTGTACGCCGACGACCAGGGGCGCCTCTGGGGCGGGCCGACCTTCGGACAGACGCTGTTCTATATGGACATCAAAACCGGCAAGACCGTCAATACCGGTGTCGTCTCCGATGACGGCGGCGAGGTATACGGGGTAGAGGTGCTGGACGGCGTCTGCTACGCGGTCGCCTATGCGGGCGGCGAGGTCATCCGCTTCGACCCTGCCGAACCGTGGAACCAGCTGAACCACGTCAATCCGAAGACTATCGCGCGCGTCGGGCCGGACTATATTCGCCCGCAGGCGGGTGTCCGGGTCGGGCCGGAGGGACGACTGTACTCGGGCTGGCTCGCCAAGTACGGCGAGTACGGCGGCCTGCTTCTTATTACCGATCCGAAGACCGGCAAGTCCGAGCAGGTCAATGACCCGCTCGGGCCGCACGGGCTTTCCGGGGTGCAGCCGGTTGGCGACGGCTTAGTGCTGCTCGGCTCTACCATCTACGGCAACGGCCTCGGTGTTCAAAAGGACACCCCATCGCGCCTCGGCCTGTTTGACCTGAACGCAAAGAAGCTCGTTTACTCGCACGATTTCCCCGGCTCGGCCAGCCTCGGCTCGTTCGTCTTCGACCCCGCTACAGGCATCGCGGCATTCACGGCGGTGGGCGGGAAGCTATATCTGTTCGACGTGAATTGGCGGGCGTTCGTGGGCGGCGCGAATGACGGCCCCGCCATCGAAGGACTGACGGGCTATAACATCGTGATGCTGCCCGGCAAAAGCCGCGTCGTCTACGCGATAGGGGATACCCTCCACGCTCGGGGCTTACGTACGGGAGCGACCGCGACGCTGGCGACCCTGCCCGCCAAGATCGAGTCCATCTCCGCCGCGCCGGACGGGGCCGCTCTCTACGCTGCGTGCGGAGTGGACGTGTACGAGGCGCGTTTGGGGTGAGCGGGGGAATCTGCGCTGGACTGTGGGCGGGCATCGCTCGCATCGGAGGATATCACTCCGCCGCCGGGCGTGCGCCTCAGCAGGTTTGCCAGTTGGGGCCCGGCAAGCCTCGGCGCGCGGGATCCGCTACGAGCGTCCGCCCTGTTTCTGGAGCAGAACGTCCGGCGGTGGTCCTGGTCACCCTGGACGTGATCGGCCCAACGCTCGGCGACAATATCCGCTTGCGGCGCGACAGCGTCCCGCCGATCACCGGAATGTCCGCAGGCGCCCACCCCTGCGCCGCACGCGCCGTCGATGGAACGATCCAGATGGGCGCTGATCTCACCGGTCCTATCAACACCGCTTGCCGCGTACTGTTACTTAATGGGCCGAAAGAGCGCCCCGTCGCTGCGGTGTTTCAAAACGGCATGCATTTGGTCGTGCCGCGCCGCAAGAACATGAAAGCACAACTCAATGGCTGGAGGGAGTACCTGCGCAGTTTCTACCGAAAGCGCGTGGAGACGACCTTCAGCTCAAACGGATGTACTCGTGCGGCATAGGAGAACTGAAAGAGGTATCGCTTTCCACATTCCCCACCACGCCGCCCAATATCGAGCGGCGCGTCGAGGGGCAGCCGCATGGCTCCCTTTCCGGTGCGCTCCAGATTCGTGATCCGGTACGCCGTATTGCGCAAGTAGCGCGGGCGTGAGAACATCACTATCCGTCCTTCTTGGGAACGCCGCTAGAGCGTGTTATGAACTATCCGGTGGAATGTATGGTTGAATTCAGTAGCAGGTAACAGATTGCATTAATAGCACTATGTCATGCCGCTCCGGTGTCGGATGTCACCACATCTAGTTGCATCAACCGACAATACTTTGTCAATCACAATTCTTCAGACCAAGTTCATAACACGCCAATTCTTCAGACCAAGTTCATAACACGCTCTAAGCCGAAGATCACCAAAAAATTCGTCCGCGACAGATCTTCAAGCCTCATTCTGGCAAACATGTTGTGGTAAAATACCGCAATCCCACCCAATGGAGGGTCTATCCAGTGCGCCGTGCCCTCCGCATCGTCGTTGCCGCTACGAAGCGGCTTACTCCTCCGGCTGCTATGACAGACATGCATAGCGGCCCACCCGTAATGGGTGCTTTAATGTTCCGTCGATAGGCCAGTCGTATTTCCGAGGCGACAAAGGAACAACTCTCGTCGGCGGTCCAACCTGCGGCCATAGCGTGCCGCACCAACAACACTTCCGGAGGTCTTTATGTATCGTCTGTCGAACACCCCGGCGCTCCGCCCGGAGCGACCCGTCCGCCCCGGCTCTACTAATGCCGCTCGTGCATTCACCCCGGGTAAATCCTCTGGATTTACCCTGATCGAGCTTCTCGTTGTCATCGCGATCATCGCGATCCTGGCTGCGATCCTCTTCCCCGTTTTTGCCCAGGCGCGGGCAAAAGCGCGCGCCGTCTCCTGCCTGTCCAACACCAAGCAGATCGGGACCGCCCTGATGCTTTACATCCAGGACTACGACGAGACATTTCCCTTCTCGGATGACTTCAGCGTCGCAGGCATCCCCGGCTCGCCGGTCCAGAACGGCTATCGCTACTGGGCGGACTACATCTATCCCTACGTCAAGAACGGCGCCGCCTCCAAATGGAACGCCGGAAATCCGTCCGACACCGGCGTCGGTACCGGCGCCTACGGTCCCTACCAGCGCTGTCCCGACGTTGCCGACTGGTTCACGGGCTACGCCTACAACGTGCAGCTCGGCTTCTTCCCCAGCGGACAACTCGGCTCCACCAGCAGCGATCCCACGCGCGTCGGCGTCAGCCTTGCCTCGCTGGATAAACCAGCCGATCTAATCACGTTATTGGACAGTTCCGTGCCGTATGGCTGGCTGCGCAACGACCTGGGGCGAACCCATAATGCGTCGTACATCATCATGTACCGCTACTTCCCGCAGAGCGTGGCAAACTGCCTGAAGATGTACAACTGGCCGGACTCGGCCAAACTCGTAGGCAAACCGGGGGCGGGTGTGCCGTCGGGACGCCATGCGGGCGGCGTGAACAACGTGTTCGCCGACGGCCACTCGAAGTGGATCAAGACCGGGCCGGAACTCTGTAAGCTGGAGCGCGGGTTCCGCAGCGTACCTTAGCATAAAGCGGCAGCATATAGCAGCTTGCCGGAATCAACCAGTCCCTCGGCTCGGACTCGGCACTCATGCAGCGCGGCGTCTTGGACGAAGGTGCCGCGCTGTCTTTCACAGGGACTGAGAAGAGAAATATGACAGCCACGATATCCGCGTATATACTGCTGTTCTTGCTGACCATTTCCGCTTCCGCTTTCGCTCAGGCAGGCCCGACGGCTCCGCAGGACCCCCTTACCGACTGGTCGCTCTGGCAGCGCTATCGGACTACCATCCCCCATCCGGCTGCCACCGTCAAGTCCTCGGACGTTCAGCGCGCCCGGAAGAATGTTGACCGCTATTCCTGGGCACGCGCCTACCGGGACGCCACCGAGAAGCGGGTGCAGGGGCAGATTCCGCAAATCGATGCCGCTTTTCTCGCCCGGATGATCCCGGCCACCACGCCGGGCGTTCCCCACTTCACCCCCTGCCCGGCCTGCCGCGACCAGGGCAAGCCGCTGCACCCGCACGGGCAGTGGAGCTGGTCCGCGCAGGACCCTGACCGCCTCACCTGTACGGTCTGCAAAACGGTCTATCCCAATGAGCGATACGCCGAGACGGTGACGCTGAAGGCGCGCTACGGCGGCGGGCAGACCTTCACCTACTACGGCGGGGAACCGTTCGTGATCTTCAGCTACGCCACTGGCCGGCCCAGCTTCACGGGGAGTATTCGCGCACGCAAGGTGGTTTATATGTCCGGGCTGTGCCGCAGCTTGGCCGAGGCATACGCGCTGACGGGAAAGCCGGAGTACGCGCAGGCAACGCGAAAGATCCTTCTGCGGTTTGCGCAGGTCTATCCGAACTGGCTAGTGCATGTCGGCTACGGCGAGTACGCGGACATGGACCCGCGCGTCGCCGCGCAAAACATCCAGGCGCTGCCGCAGGACGAGCTTTGCCCGCCGCCGACCAAGCCGGATCGGAAGCTGCACACCGGCTCCCCTAAGCAGATTCGGATAGATATTTGGTAGAATCGGGTTCATGCATCGCGTTATTCTGACTGCCGAACAAAGGGCTGAATTGAACCGGCGCTGCCATGACCCAAAGACCAAGCCCAAAACGCGCGACCGCCTGGAGATGGTCCGCCTGGCCCATACGGGCTGGAGCATTCCCACGATTGCTGGGCATTTCAACCTGACTCAGAGCCGTGTCCGGCACTGGATCAAGGCTTTTCTCTCCGGCGGGTTCGACGCTTTGGAGAGTAAGAAAGCGCCGGGGGCGACACCGAAGCTGACGGTGGAGATATTAGCAGACCTGCGGCGGGTGACAGGGCAGGATGGCCGCACTTGGACCGGTCCGCAAGTGCAGCAATGGCTTGAGGAGACCTATAGACTCACCGTAAACCGTACCCATCTGTGCGAGGTGCTGGTGAGGAACGGCCTGTCTTACAAGCGCACAACCCGCACCGTGCGCCACAAACAGAAGCCGGAGCAGGTAGCTGATAGGAAGGCAGATTTGGAAACGCTGAAAAGGGGGCAGAAGCAGGTTTGATTGAGCTGTGCGATCTGGATGAGGCGGGCTTTTCGATGACGCTCTCCAATGCCTATTCCTGGTCGCCGGTGGGAAAGCGGGTGTATGTGCCCTATGAGGCACCGCAGGGACGACGGGTGAATGCCGTCGGTGCGCTGTTTCACCGAACGAGGCAGCTCGTCTTCGCCACGCTCGCTCGCGCTCCTGTGCCCAAACGCAAAGCCGTTTCACCACTGGCTGCCGGGTTATCCGAAGCGGAAATGGGTGTGCTCAACGCCGAGTTTCTGATGCGCTTCATCTGGCGGGTTGCTGGCCGTCCCGGCGATGCCCCCGAGGACTGGCGTCGGGACAAGCCGCTGGTGGTTGTTCTGGACAACTACTCCGTGCACAAGAGCGCCCGCTTTCAAGAAGAACGCATCAAGTGGCGTGCCGCCGACATCGAGTTGTTCTTTCTGCCGTCCTACAGTCCCGAGTTGTCAAGCATTGAGCCGCTGTGGCGCGACGTGAAGCAGCACCGGATGCGTTGTCTAAGCAGAGACAGCCTGCTCGATCTGAAGCGCGATGTGGACGCAGTGTTGACAGAAAAAGCCAGGAGCCTGATTGCTATCAACTTTCAAACCGAAACTGCTTAGGTCCTTTTCCTTCTTTGTAGAAACTGTGCGCCATTTTTGCTGCGAGACAACAGGCACGATTATCATGGCATTCCTATGACGGTGCTCCTTTGGAGCGTACTACGGTCTGGCGTCCAAGCGTATTATAGCCCTGATTCTTTGCCTGGAGTGTAACTTTTCGTGGTGGGAGCGCGGCAGGGGCCAGACATGAAACAGCCCCGCATCATAAAACGATGCGGGGCTTGAACAATTTTCTGGATTGCTTTCCGGGCGCGCGCCTCAGTCAAGGTGGCACTGGATGAGTTCGGTCACCTCTCTGCGGGTGATATTCTCCCACAGGGGGCCACCCAGAACGCCTTTGCAGTCGCTCTTGAAGGTGACTCGTGAAAAGCGTTCCTCAGCCAGGAGATCATTCGGGCTGGGGGGAATATGCTGAACGAAGATCATATCATTGACATCGCAGAGCTCCTTCCCGAAGCGTCCTCGCCGCCGGATGCGCTGCAGATCACGCAGTTCGGTGGCTATCTCTTCGATCCTATTGACGATGCCTGCACCCCTCTGAGGATGTTCCCAGAGCATGGTGACAACGACGGTGGTGGGCCAGCGACCGTACTTTGGGTCGGATTCCAAGTCTTCGAAGATGCGGATGCGGCAGGTGCTGGGAATCTGGGCGTCGGCGGTGAAAACGTAGCTTGCGTCGAGGGTCTTCATAACAAGACCTCCTGGGGAAGTCGCCGGTTCGAAATGGGGGTTGAACGGGCGCCTCCGAACGAAATCAGAAAGCAAGCAGGCTGTCAAGGGTTTGCAGGAGCCCACTAATGCCGATTCGCGGAATTTGCTCAATTGCAGGAGAAGGTAATCCCGCCGTCGGCAACGCGCCAGAAGAGCGCATTCCATACCTGCAACGCCGACTGTTCGGATTCCGTCCCAGGTGCCCAGCCAACAGGGACTGACTCGCAAAAGTCGGTCATTTTTGTGCTATCAGAGCCGCTTTCTCGGGGTTCGATTGAACAGTTTTTCACGGCATCTACAGATGGCTGCATCGGCAAAAGCAGGGGATTCATCTCGATGAATACCTCGCCTTTGTTGAAGACGTAGCGCACGCCCAGGGCTTTAGAGACGGTTTGAAAATTCTCAGTTTCTCGCCAATCTTCGCAGCATGAGCCCATCGCCAGGTAGATCATCGCCTCGCTGCTCTGGGGCAACACTTCATAATCTTTGGACAGACGCCGACAACAACACAGCCAGGCAAAGGTGCGCTCCACAATCCAACGATGCGGCAGTAGCACAAAGCCTTTCTGCTCCTCTTTGCGCAGCACCGGCGTGAGCACAAACTGAAAATGCGCCACTACCCAGACCAGCAACTGACCTCTATAGGTGCCATCTACCCAGATGCGGCGCAGTTTCTTGCACGACCCGCTCAGGCGACGAAACAACAGACGCGCTCCTGCCGGATCGGACACCGAGGCGGCGGTGACTGCCACTGCCAGCACCAGACCCAAAGTATCGACCAGCAGGTGCCGCTTGCGCCCCTTGATCTGTTTGCCGCTGTCATAGCCGCGCACGCCTGCTACCTGCGTGGTCTTGACGCTCTGGCTGTCCAGCGCCCCGGCTGTGGGATGCTTGTGCCGCCCTGCTTTTTGCCGTACCTGTGCCCGCAGCCGCTCATGAATGCGTCTCCACGTGCCGTCGTCGCGCCATCTGCCAAAGTAGTAATACACGCTCTGCCAGGGTGGGTACTCTCGAGGCGACAGTCGCCACGCGATGCCGCCCACCAGCAGGTACAGCAGGGCATTGACGACCTGGCGCATTTCCAGCAGGCGCGGCCTGCCACGGCGTTTTGCCGCAGGAATCAGGTCTCTGATACAATGCCATTGGCAGTCGGTCAGGTCGGTGGGGTAGGTAAGGGTAGTCATAACCACAGCCTATCCCGCCATCGGGCTGACCGCTAAGAATTTTCAAACCGTCTCTTAGCGATTTCGCGCCGTTTGTCCACATCCCCCAGGAGGAACTTCTCGCGCGCCCGCAGGCGAAACTCCAGCGCGCTTTCGATGACGCGGCGCGTCCTGTCGAGCCGCTCCTGCGTCCGTCCAATCGCCAGCCGCAGAGCGCTTATCGCCGCCTCCATCTGCCGCCGCTTTACCTGGAACAGCGCATCCTCGACCTGGTGGCGCAGGCGCATCTCCAGCAGTTCATCGAACATCTTTTCCCGCTCCGACAGATCGTGCAATTGCTGGTCGTACTGTGTTTCCTGTGCTCCGAACTCCTCCCTGACCCAGCGCTCCAGCGCCTCATTGACGATCTGCTTGAACTCCTCGCCAATCGTGATCTGCGCCAGGCACGCATCCAGGCGCGTCTCCAGCACATCCTCACGGATGCTGCGCCGCCCGTCCGGGCACTGAGGGTTGGCGCAGTGGTAGTAGACCCAGTTGCCCCGCTTCAGGCGTCCCTTCTGAAGCTCCGCCGTGACCGCGCGCCCGCACCGCCCGCAATGAATCAAGCCGGTATAGGCGAAGTGGTTCTTATGGTAGTGCGTCTTGCCCCGCTGCCCATTGAGCCGCCGCTGCACTGCCTCGAACTCGCTCAAAGTGATCATCGCCGGGTGCTGGCCCCGGTACACTTGTCCGCCATGCTTGAAGTAGCCGGCGTAGAAGACACTCGTGAAGATACGGTAGCCCGCGCTGCGTGAGAGCTTCTTGTTCCCGGTCTTGATACTGGGGCGCGTACGGTAGCCCCACTCGTCGTTGAGGATCTCGATCACCCGGGCCGGCGTGTGCGTTCCCGCAATGAGCAGCCGCCATGCCCGCTGCAGCAGCACGAACCGGTCGCCATCGGCTTCAATGACATGGGTCTGGAGATTGTTGCGGTAGCCCTCCGGAGCGCGGTGGGGGAACCAGCCCTTCTGCAGCTTGCTCTCGGTTCCGCGCCGCACCGCCTTCTGCAGGTCCAGGATGTATTGGTTCGCAACGCCTGTCTCCACCGAGAAGATCAGGACATTATCCGTGGGCAGGTAGGGCTTCTCGGGTGTCTGAATGACCTGGAGCTTGCCCGTCTGCAGCATCCAGGACAGCCGTCCCGCGTCAATCGGGTTTCTGGTGAGCCGGTTCACGCTCCAGCACAGGATGCCGTCTGCCTGTCCCTTCTCCAATAGCTGGATCATCCGGTCAAAGCCGGGACGCTCTCCGGGCGCTTTGGCCGACTTGCTCTCGGTGATCTCCTCCACCACGTCAAAGCCGCGCTCCTGGGCGATCTGCTTCAGGATACGCAGCTGGTCGTCAATGCTCTGGATCTGGCGCTCCTCGCTCTCGCTGGACTTCCTCGCGTAAAGGACGTAGCGCATCTTCTATTTGTGTTAAGTAGATAAACTGCATCACCCCCTCCAGAAGGCGTTTGGCCTCATCAAAGGAAAGCGTAGCAGAGTAGCGCTCCCGGTACAAGCGCTGCACGCGCTCGACTTCTGCGGTGGTGGCGGTGGGCAGGGGATAGGTATAGGGCATGGCACAGCAAAGTCAATGAAGTTTGCTTCCATGCTGCCCCGCGGGATTATCCACGGCAACCAGCGTTGCTGGCAGGCAATCGGTCTGGTCACTGTTGCCTTCGTGCAACGGAAGTTGAACTGTGCCTGCAGATGCGAGATGCTGTGTGAGGAGCGAACAGACACCGAACATCACCCGGACGAATTGTTAAAAAACGATTAACCAGCCCAGATCACCAGAAACCGTCTGCCCGCCTTTCCCCTTGCGAGCGCTCATATCTTATCCCTAACCATCATCAAAGGAGGAATTATGCCCGATGAGGACGCATCTCTGCGCCCCGTTCCTGAAAGTGGAGCACACAATCCGCTTCCCATAGAAGAAACCATCCGCCAAAGAAAGAACGCGCCGCCCACCTCTGAGTCGGAGCAGCGTCCCCGTCTGCACAACCGGATGCACGTGATCATGGCGCACACGTCCCGCTACAGCTTCGAGGGACAGGCGCGCCTGGCTAAAGACATCGGCGTTTCCCGCTCGACCATCTCCCGGGCGGTGGGGGAGCGCAGCCGCCCCTCGTTTGCCCTGGTGCAGAAGGTGACGGCGGCGCTGGAGCAGGCGCTGGGAAAACGCCTGGATGCACGCGAGATCTTCAGCCTGGACGGCATGTATCCCACCGCCAGCGGCTGCAAGCTCTGCGGCTGTCCCGGCTGCATGCCCGAGGAAGCCTATGACGCCAGGGGCAACCTGCGCCCCGCGTTCCGAAACCTCAAGCCAGGCGACTGGTCGTTTTCCCCTCGACGCGACACCACGGTGAAGCAGCAACAACCCTAATCAGCACAACCCTATGATCGCAACTTCTCTTCCCCCAATGCCTCCGGATAAAGGCTCCCCGTCCACCGACGCACAGGCCGCGCTCGGCTGGGCGCTGCGCGAACGGCTCCTTTCCCTGGGCTATCATGCCTTCCTCCACTGCATGGCTGATCTCCTGACCGCGCTGGGTTATGAAGACGTGCAGCTCTCGGGGCGCACCAACTGGAAAGGCAGGAACGCGCACGGCGGCTATGACCTCATGGCCCTGCTCCCCTCGCCACCGGGCAGGCGGCGCGTCATCGCCCAGGTCAAGCAGTACCCCCCGGAGCGCCTCCTGTTCCAGCGGAGCATCGACGAGCTCCGTGGGGCGTGCCTGCGCACCGGTGCATCCGAGGCCATGCTTATCACCACTTCCGGCTTCTCGCCCACGCTGCGGCCACCGCTGCTGGCGTCCACACCGCTTGCCCCGGTGCGCCTGATCGATGGAGAAGGACTTATCGGCCTGCTCATCCGGCACGGCATCGGCGTTAAAGAAGCGCCCCACCCTTGCCTGGACACGGCCTACTTCGAGCGCCTGCAGAGCCATTTTCCCGGCAGCGGGCGTCCCCTGTACGACACCTGCTCCTTTCTGGTGACGCTCTCGCTGCCGCGTCCTGCGGCAAACACAAAAGCAGCGGGTGCCAAAGACATTCCCAAGCCGCCGCGATGGTAGAAGAACCTTACTTAAAACTATTGCCATGACGGGGCGCACGCACCTGGTGGGTGGCGTGGCTTCGCTGTGGCTGCTGACACCGCTTACACTGAACAGCAGCACCGGCGATGCGGGAAGCATAGGCTTGGTGGCGGCTGCTGCGGCTCTGGGAGCGTTGCTGCCGGACCTGGACGCCAGGGACTCGCTGGTCAAGCGACTGAAGATTGGAGAGATTGCCCCTTTCGCCCTGCCCGCCTTGCTCCTGTACCGCACGCTCGGGCACCGGGGACTGCTCCACTCGGCGCTCGGTCTCTTGCTGGCGGCGCTTGTGGCGGGACTGCCGCTTTCCGTCTGGCTGGGCTGGTCAGCGGGCGGAGGACTTATGCTGGGCTACCTGAGCCACCTGCTGCTGGATGCCTGCACGCCCTCCGGCATTCCCCTGCGATACCCAAACAAACACCGCTGGCATCTGCTGCCGCCGTCCCTGCGCGTCACAACCGGCTCGCCCGAGGAGGAGATCGTCTTCGCCCTGCTTGCCGTTCTCGCTCTGGGGCTGCTCTTGTCTTTTCTTGCTGCCGCATAACCAGAAAGGCCGCCCTTCCATTACGGAAATAGGGGCGGCGCATCCTAGGCCTTCCCATGCGGCATAGCCGACGGGAGACAGCTCAACACTACCCGGCTCGCCACACGCCTGCAAACAGCGGTGCGAGCGGGCAACCATATTCGTAACTTCACTTCCATGGACAACCATGTAACCAATGCTCTTGATGCTTTTCCCTTCGTTATCCAGAACCTGCGCCGGAACTCAACACCCGCAGGCTTTACCCCGGCCGCACGTCTGATTGTCCAGCCCGCTCTGCGGGCAGGGGGGCTGCTAAAAAGTCTGCCTGACAAGGAGGCGCGGACACTCCTGGCGCTGCTCACGTTCATTTCGCCCAACGGCCATATAGGACCGACCGCTTCTGAGGTAGCGGAGGCACTGGGCATTTCGGTAAAAGAAGCCCAGGAGCGGCTGAAACGTCTCTCGGCCATCCTCTACCAGGGCGAGCCGCTGGTGCGTCAGATCGGACGGGCGCAGGCGACGGACTACTACACGCTTTCCCCGCGGGCAGTTGCCCAGACAGAAGGGGCGGTGCAGGAGGAGAAGCCCCAGGCGGCGTCTGTGGCTTCGTATCGGCCCGCGGGTCGGGATGCCGTGATTGCGCACAGTCGGGCCGCCTATGGCATCCCACGGGCAGAGGCGGAGCGGATGGTGGCAGAGCAGCTGGGGCACGCAACTCAGGAGAGCGAGGACACGCCGGAGGGGGCGGCCCGCAGGCAGCTTGTGGCGCTCGGGGTGTCGCGGGAGGACGTTGAGGAGCTGATGACCGAGTACCCGCTGGAAGAGATCGAGCAGCAGCTTGCCTGGCTGCCGTACCGGCACGCCAAGTTCCCGGCGCGGCTGATCGTGGCGGCAATAGAGAACCGGTATGAGCCGCCGGCGCGCGTGCGGCTGGAAGAGGCTATTGCAAACGAGGAGGCAGCACAAAGTGACGCGGTGGCAATTCCAGAAGCGCCGCCTGCGGAAACAGACGCAGAGACGGTATCACTGCCGATACCCCAGGCTTCTGACGGCGAGCCGGAGCAAAGCAATGGATAAGGAGAAAGAGACGCCCTTTCCCGGCGGAGCGGTGCCGATCCCTAACCGCCTCTTTGACGAGGTGCTGCCCGGCCTGAAGGACACGGAACTGCGGGTGCTGCTGATCGTGCTGCGGCAGACCCTTGGCTGGCGCGAAGGCAGTGATACCGGCGGTGGCTGGCAGTACAAAAAGCGTGATTGGATCAGCCATAGCCAGATGGTCAAGAAGACCGGTAGGGGGAGCGAAGCGATTTCCAGAGCCGTTGATGCGCTGGTGCAGCACGGTCTGCTGGTCGTGGAGACGGCAGCAGGCAAGCCGCTTATTACTCCCGCTGAGCGCCGTCGCTGCCTGGGACGGCTCTACTACCGGCCTGGGGAAAACGTGGGGATAACTGACAGAGCTGTCCATCCGGCAAAAGCGAAAACAACAACAGACACCCGGTACAACATAAAGAAGAACCTTAAAAAAACGGATCACCTGTCGTTATCCCGGCGGGGCATCAGCGGCTGGCAGCATCCCGTGCGGTAAGCTGTTTGGTAATAACCGCAGAGAAGAGTGTGTCAGGACGTATGCGCTGGACGGAACATCCCCTGGGTGGCATCGCTCATAGTGACTTTGCTCAGCTGAGCACGGTGCGTCTATTTCACAACTGCACGGTTTCCTCGGCAACGCGCCAGGGGCGGCCGGTGCTGGTCATTCATGATCTGTCCCAGCGCAAGCTCATCGTCTGTGAGTATGACAGCGAGCAGGAACGCGCGGAGGGCATCCGTCACCTGCTCTCCCTTCCCTGAAGCACCACACAGCACTCGTATTGGCAAGGCAAAGCGGGGAGCCAGAAGGCTCCCCGCTTGTTTCTGCCTCAATGATCGCCCGGCATCAGGATAATCGTTGCCGACAGATCCGCTTCGGTAATGACCGAAAAGAGAAAACCGACCCGGCTCTCGTGGAACGAGATCAGCCGCTCGCCCTTCTGGAGCCCGGCCTCGCAGGGGCCTTCGGCTCCAAGAGGCGCTGGCCCCCAGTCGCCGCAGGCATGACGCCGGAGCGCCTCCTGCACGTCCTCAGGGTCCAGTCTGCGGCGGGCATTGTCGGTAAGGATGATGCGGCCAAGGGGAAAGGGTGTTTCACGCATGGTGAAGTGAGTTACGGATAAGAAGGGGAGTCAGTCCCCGGTGACCTGTGTTGGGCCACCGGGCTTGACGCTGCGGGGAAGATTCCCTACAATCGGCGGTGAGAGCGAGCGGTGTTCCTGATGGGGGACCGGCCTACTCTCTGCTCGCTTTGCTCGGTGACGACGATCAGGAACATCCCGAGGGCGAGCGCCGCAATAAGCGGTTCGTACATAGCGTGTTGTTAAGAGGCTTGTTTGCTGGAGGCTCGACCTCTTCTCCTCCATTGCTCTAAGTATAACATATATGTTATATTATGTCAAGGGTTTGGAAGCTGCGGAATGGATCTGCAGGAGACGAAGCGGCTTGACAGGCTATAACCGTTTTGTTATTACAGAGGCATTCATCCGTAGAATAAAGTCATGCCGGAAGAACAGAGCCAGAGCAAAGCGGCACCCGTTATCCCAGAGCCGCCCGGTGCCGCTGGTGCCGCCGCCGCTGCGCCGGTTCCTTTGTCCCTGCTGGGCGAGCTGCTGATCGCGGTGCGCAAAGAGCGCGGCCTGACACAGCAGCAATTGGCGGAGCGGCTGGGGAGTCATCAGGAGGCGGTGGCGCGCATGGAGCGCGAGCGGTATCGGGGCGTGAGCTTGGAGCGGCTGGTAAAGGTCATGGAGGCGCTGGAAGCGCGGATTATGTTGATTCCCGAAGGGTAGGGGCCACAAAAAGAGACAGATAAGAGACGGAGGAGCGCTTGTTATCCCTAAATCTGGTGCTTATTATCAGCCCATCCTTGCTTTTGCCCGGCCAACAGTAGGCGATTGTGCTTATCCGGTGGAAGGGCGCGAATAGAGAACCGCTTTGACAGAGAGGCCTATGCTGTGTTATAATAAGAACATATTCAACTGCGGGGAAGACACGGGCGACAGCACTTTAGAGGTGCCGTCGCTTTTTTGCTTTTAAGGCGGTTGTCTTGCCTTCCCTCGAACTTTCTCCTGCACAGGAACAAGTAATGCGCTGGACACAACGAGAGAAGCTGCGCCACCTCGCTCCGCTGGCCTTTTAATAAGGCACAACAGACATGTTCCAGCATATGGATTGTTCTTCCGCATCCGGCAAGGCTGGGCCAGTAGATGCAGTAATGCTTGCTTGAAAAACCTGTTTTAGGTTATAATGGCCCGACACCATGACTGCTCTTCGTGACATAGCGCCTGCTTCCACCGAACTCCAGACCGCTTTCAATTGGCGCGAGAACGCAAGGGCATTCGATGTACGCCCCTTCTTGAAGCAACCGGCGCAGATAACACCGCACTACGCCACCGAACTCGGCGCATTGTTCAGCGGCGACTGCATGAACGTCCTGCCCCAACTTCAGGAGGGAATCGCTGATACGGTCTTCGCCGATCCTCCCTTTAACATCGGTAAGGAGTACGGCAGCAATACGAATGATCAGCAGCCGGACGAACGTTACCTGGAGTGGTGCCAGCAGTGGCTGGCCGAGTGCATCCGCGTCCTGAAGCCGGGAGGGGCGCTGTTCGTCTACAACCTGCCCAAGTGGAACGTTCCCTTAGGGTACTACCTGATGCAGCAGGGCATGGAATTCCGCCATTGGATTGCCATCGAGATCAGCGCCTGCCTGCCGATCCCCAAGCGGCTGCACCCCAGCCACTACAGCCTGCTCTACTACACGAAGGGGAGCCCTAAGACATTCCGCCGCATCCGCACGCCCATTCAGATCTGCCGGCACTGCGGGGGCGAGGTCAAGGACTACGGTGGTCACCGGGACGCCATGAATCCCGATGGCGTTACCCTCAAGGACGTCTGGACGGACATTCCGCCGGTGCGTCACTGGAAGTTCAAGTCCAAGAACCGCAAGTGCAACGCCCTCTCGACGAAGCTCCTGGATCGTGTGGTGGAGATGTCTACGGTGCCGGGGGATCTGGTCATTGACCCCTTTGGGGGTAGTGGGACCACCTACGCGGTCTGCGAAGAGAAGCATCGGCATTGGATCGGCTCAGAGATCGACTTTGCTGAAGACATTGCCGAGCGGCTTCAGGGCGGGCACATCCGCAGCCACAAAAGCGACGATTGGGTGGAGCCGCTGCCGCAGCAGCATACCTGATTACCGCAGGGCGCGTCCGTCCGTGCCTTTGAGGATTCTGGGCACGTCCCAACTCGTATCGTCGTATTCGACGGCCACAATCTCCAGTACGCCTTCTTCCACAGGCAACGCTCGCCACAGGTCGAAGTAAGGCCGAAGTTCCGGCCAGTTCCCCACGCGGTCCGTCAGGTAGCGCGCGAAGTCCTCCGTAGGTACCACCAGTACCCCTGCCGCAAGGACGCCTTTCAGAAGGCCAAGCGCCATCTTGTTGAGCGCCCGGTGACTGGACGAGATGTTGCCGGTTTCCCATTCAAGCGCCACATTCCCCTCCGAGGTTGAGAAAAGAGCATCGATCTTACCGGGTTTCTCCCCCTTCCTCCGGCGCTGTTTTCCTATTGGCAGCTCAGGATGGGTGCCGGGATCAGTGGACTCAGCGTCGGCCCGCGGATCGACTTCTACATCAAAGCTGATCGGCTGCTCCAGTTTCCAGCCGTACCGCTCGTGCAGTTCCAGCATCAAACCCTGCTTGATGGGAGTAACGCCGTTTCCCTCACCGCTCTTTTTACCGCTCTGGGGATAGATCGTGAACTTGCCGGTTCCCGCAGGCCACTCTATTCTTCCAATAGCTTCATGAAGGATGACTCGCGTTTCGATCCATGCTGAAGAAGTGGCAAAGGCCCCCGCGGAGATGAGCGTGACTTCATTGATGATCTTCAATCGGCCTCATCAGGCGGGGATTCGGATTGGGTACTGCGCAGCTTCCTTAGGAAATCTGTCGGATCAATGCCCAGAGCCTCTGCCACCTCAAGGAACTCGATCACGTCCAGCCGCCGCTCGCCACGCTCGTATTTGGAGACATAGCTCTGGAGCCGCTCTAAGCGCTTAGCAAGCTCGGCCTGGCTGAGGCCTGCCGCTTTGCGCGCTTCGATGAGGAGATGCCGGAAATGGTCGTAGCGTTCCGTGAAAACGGATTTGGTCACCCGCAAGTACCTGTGCCCGTCCTGAATGGCCTATTGTTGAACCGATAATAGGTTTAACCCAAAACAGGTTAAGGAACAAGCCGCTGCGCCGCTTGTGGTACCATCGTTAGTGGCTTCTTAGAAGGAGAACAAGATGGTTACCAGCAGCCCCCAGAGCCAAGACCTGTTAACGGTGGAGCAGGCGGCAGCGCTTTTGCAGATGAGCCAGTCCAGCATCCGCTCCTACATCCGCCAGGGCAAGCTCTCCGCGTTCCGTATCGCCGGGAAACGCAAGGTACTTATCGCGCGTCCAGCGCTTCTGGCATTGCTGGAGCCAGCGCGGGCGGGGATGTACGAGGCTGCTTAGGGATGGGGAAGCCGTTGTCTCTCAGAACTCCCGCAGCAGGCCCACCACCTTACCCTGAATCCGCGTCTCTTCCGTGATCGGTATCGGCCCATATATGGGATTCTCAGACACCAGGGAGATGCCGGCGACCGTTTCCTCATAGCGTTTGACGACATTGCCGCTTGCTGGGACATGGGCTATCACGGTTTCTCCGTGCCGTGCCGTTTGCGCCTGCTTGATGAACAGCAAGTCCCCTTCGAGGATGCCCGCCCCGACCATGCTGTCGCCCGTGACGCGCAGCAGGTAGTCCGCGCCTCCCGGCGGCGGCACAACCTCACGCGCCTCCTCTTCCTCTTCCGACGATTGACCCGGATCTCCGGCAGCGACCAGGCCGCGAATCGGTAGCCGAACTGAGGCTGTAGCGAAACGATTGGTGTCCTGTGGCTGTGGTGCTGCGGTTTCGGCAGGCACCGCCTCTGTGGTAAGAGGCGTCGCTCCACTGCCCAGGTCCAGGTCATCGAGCCCCAGGTCACCGACAAAGATGCTTCGGTCACCGCGCCACACGGAAAGCTGTCCCGGAACGGCTTCCTTGGCAGCTTCATGAAATTCCGTCGCGTGGGCGCTGATCTGGTCGCACTGCGCGAGAACGGCGGCCTCCGGTATTGCCGGGCATTTGGGTGATCCCCACTCCGCGCATCCGTGGTGCGACAGAAGAAGGTGCACCAGGGCCTGCTTCAGGCCCGAGGGGAACCCTTCGACTTCCGACACTGCCTGCTGCACGCGGAAGGCGCCGTGATGAACATGCCCTTCCAGCACGCCCAGGGCGGTGAAGTCACCGGCGCGCAGTCCCTGATCCATCTCCACGAGCTTACCGATGTCGTGCAGGAGCGCCGCGCTCACCAGCAGGTCGCGCCGCAGAAACGGCAGGGTGCCACACGTCTGAAGACACAGTTCCGCGACCTCGACCGTGTGCTGCAGCAAGCCGCCACGGAACGCATGATGATGCGAGCCAGCCGCCACGGCGTTCTCGAAGCGGCGGCAGGTCTTTGGACGGAAGATGTCGTTAAGCAGCGTCTTAAGAAAGGGGTTGCCGACGGAGTTTAAAAGGCGATCGAACCGCTGGCGCGTTGCCTCATGACTTGCGGGCAGGGGTTCACGGTAGGGAGACAGATCTTTGGGCAGGGGATCAACAGCCTCGAAGCTCTGGATGGTGATCTCGCCGGTGTACTGGTCTCTGCCGCCCGCCACATCGCCGGTGACGCGAATCAATGACGATTGCAGCAACAGGGTTTGCTGCGCCGGAGTGGCGCTCCACAGCTTGGCTTTGCGCCGGTCGGTGCAGTCCGACAGGTACAGGCTGACCTTGGGGCCGCTGTCCTTACTGTTGATGCGCACGTTCTTGGCGACGAAGATGCTCGGCGGGAACGGCTGTCCCGGCACGAGCTCATCCAGGTACTTCCCCTTTTCCTCATCCACAGCTTCTGTCTCTCCTTGGTCTGATATTATTCCGCCGCACTGCCAGCGGCTTTTCGGTATGAACGGTTAGTCACCTGGCAGCAAGGAAGGTTGCGGTTGTTAAAATTTTGTTTCGCTGCCTGGATAGACAATAGGTGACCGTGCGATTCCAATCCAGAGTAGATGATTCACCCAACTCTATGGCAGGCGAATAAGCACTCTGCACCCTTCTCCTTTTTTAAAAGAAAATATTTCATCTATGAAAACAGCGGGTATAATGCCATATCTGGTTAGTGGAAGTCACTGCCCGAAGTGGGAGGAAGCAAGCGAGATGGACGAAATGAACGAAGCAGTACGCGCGTTGCGCATTGAACGGCTCGGTCAGCTCATCCGTGCGAAACGTAAAGAAGACGGTTTGACACTGGAGCAAGCCGCAGAGCAGAGCGGCGTCAGTGCACCGACCCTTTCACGCCTAGAGCGATGGAAAGCGCCTTCGGCTTCCCCGGCGCATGACGAAGCAAAGAAAGGATCGCCCGAACCCGACACGCGCACCCTGGCAGCCATCAGTCACTGGCTTGGTGTATCGCTCGATAGCATTGTCGCTCAGTCGTCGACACCTCATCGGCGGATGGGGGAGTCCGTGCCGGACGTGATCACCGCCCATCTTCGTGCCGACCGTAACCTGAGTTCGGAAGCGGCTGAGGCACTTAGTAATATGTTCCGCGTCGCGTATCAGCAGTTTGCGGCGTCGCCATCAGGAAAGTCACCTATGGATATGGCGGTAGAACCGGCAGACCGGGAGAAGGCAGCCTAATCCTAAATAGGCTATATGGATTCAGTAACGGAGGTTAGAACGGGTGAACGGCAGCAAGTCGATATGTTTAACCACGGCGGCGTCAGGACCGAGGTCGCCGAAACAGTTGATTGAGTTCTCGGAGCAACAGGGCGCCGAATTGCGCCGGCTTGCCGGTACCGGGTTGACGGAACGACTCGACCCGCTATCGCTTGCCGACCAGTTCCGTATCATGGTGATCGACCCGGACCAGCTGTCATCTCTATCCGACTATGACCGAGAGATCATCACCGGACTTAGCGGGAAGGATTGGTCTGGCGGTGCCTGGCCGATGCCGGACGGCAGCCTGCTGGTCATGCTGAACCCAAACCAAACGCCGGAGCGGCGAAACGTAACGCTGATGGAGGAGATCGCTCATCAGCATCTGGGTCACCCGCCGTCGTGTCTGCGGCGCAAAGAGGATGGGACATGGGAACGCAGCTATGACAAAGTTGTAGAGGAGGAGGCTTATTGGACGGCCGCCGCCGCGCTTTTGCCTCGCCGAATAGTCGGCAAGGCAGTGTGGGAACGCTGCACCGCGGCGAATCTCGCACAGAAATACGGCGTGAGCGTCGAATTGGTGGAGTTCCGCATAAAAACGCTCAATCTTTGGCCGCACTACAATGCGTACCGGTTGGACACCGCTGACACAAGCATGTAAGGGAAAAGGAATGGATATTGGGCTGTGAAAGACGCAAGAAAAATCGAAGTGCCAGAGGGCGAATCAGGACTGGCGGTAGCTCCGCCTCATTTTAGTACAGCACCCAGTTCCCGTGGTGGCGTGCGTGCAGTGGTTTCCGGCCAGCGTCGGCTTGCCAAGGATTGGCTTGCGATGGCCATCGCGCCCGATGAGATGCGCATGGCCGAGGCTGTGGCGACTACTCGCGTGCAGCCCTTACGCGAATTTGACCAGATTGCGATGCGCGCGGGGGATTTGCTGCGCCAAGTCAAGCTGATAGCGCCGTATCTTGCGGGGAAGCGAGTGGCCTTCGTCGGCGATAATGACGGCGCAAGCCGCCTGATCGGCCTGCTGGGCGTGCGCGGGCACATCCCGCTGCCCGCCTCGCTGACGCTTCTCGATTTCGATGAGCGCATCGTTGAGTTGACGCAATCGTTCGCCGAGGAACATGGATTCGGCCACCTATTGCACTCGCGGCTTTACAACGTTTTCGACCCGGTACCGGAGGAACTGGAAGAAAGCCACGACTGGTTCTATACGAATCCGCCGTACGGCGCTCATAACAATGGTAAGAGCGTTCTGCTGTTCGTTGGGCGTGGCGTTGAGTTCTGCCGGGCTGGACGGGGGCACGGCTGCATCATCATTCCAGACGCCCGACGCCGCCCCTGGTCGGAAGTGGCGATGTGGAACACGCAGAAGCTGCTGCTGGATCATGGCTGGATGGTGGATGAGAAACTGAACGAAATGCACGCGTATCACCTCGACGATGATTCAGAACTCACCTCCTGTCTTCTGTCGGTGCGCTCCGCACGGGTGCCGAAACCGAAACGAACTCCCTATCAGGGCCGCCGGGTTGCCTTAGGCGAGATCTCCCGCTTTTACGGAAGGCGCGTGCTGCCGCCGTATCCGCGCTATATCCGCGCAAACGGAACGTTCGATTACAGTTGGACATAAAGGTATGTGACGAAATGACAAACGACGCGGATGCCGACGATGCAGCAGGGGATGAGGAGCATCCATCAGTCTGGATATTCCAGGGTAGCCCAGACCAGTACCGTCTCACGGATTCGTTGGCTGTTGAGAATGAGGAGTACTGGAATCTGCGCCAGCATGCTACTGCCGTCCGGCGGGGGGATCGCGTCTTAATTTGGATTTCCGGCGCGGAAGCAGGAATCTACGCACTTGGAACGGTGGTTTCCGATCCAGTGCTGCGACCGGACTCGGCAGCAGGGCTGACGTACTGGGCAGCGCCAACCGAAGGGACGCGCCCACGCCCACGCGTCCTGGTCCGTTACGACCGTGTGATGCTCGACCGACCACTGCTAAAAGAGTTTCTTGTGACAGACCCGGTTCTCAGTGAGCTACGTATTCTGCGGAACCCTCGCGGAACCAACTTCCCGGTTACTGCTGAGGAGTGGGCCGCTTTGGAGGCGTGGTTGGACACGTAACCAACAGGTAACCGAGGTTTATTTGGCGGTGTCATGGGACCAGCCGCTATTAGTCATCCCTAACTCCTTGAGGTGCACAGAATAGAACTTCACCAAGAATTAATTAGAACGCCGATGGAAATCCTTACAGGGGAATCTGCAAGAAACACAATTAGGGCCAGCAGTGGTGGCAGAGACAATTCGAGTGCTGCGCAGGCGCTGGGCCTTCAGCCCTTATCCTTTTTTGTTTTCCTTAAGAAAGGCGGAGTCCGAAAATGGTTCGACAGGGAGTATCTTCCAGCAACGTGCGCTCGGTCGGATATGATCGCAGCACCGGTACGTTGGAGGTTGAATTCCATAACGGCGGCGTGTACCAGTATTATCATGTGCCGGAATCCGTTTACCAGGGTCTGATGGGAGCTGGCTCAAAGGGTGGCTACTTGAACGACCATATCAAGGAGCGCTACCGGTATCGAAAAGTCGGCTGACATGAGTATCCAAATAGCACAATGTCTCGCCCGAAGCGGCGGTTGGTAGCTTCGGACGAGACAAAAGTTCAACGTAAAGATCGATTGACCGTGGTCACACGGTTACTCGAGGCGAAGAGACTCCTTTAAATGCCTCGCAACGAGGGGCCACTCCACTCCCGTCACCAATGGCTTTACATCTGCTTCGACAAGGAACTTCAATGATCCTGTGTATCCGCGCCAAACTGGCACAACCACACCGGTAAGGCCTGCTTTCTGGGCCTTTTCGGTCAGCTTGCAGCGCAAGGCAATCTGCTCTGTTTTCGTCTTCTTTTCGACGGACGGATTAACCGGTATCATTACGAAATCCGTACCGGCATGCTTAAACTGAGCTACGCCATAGATCATTTTCCACCTCATTAAGCCCATCGGGTTCAACCCGCTTCACACGTATACTCCTTACCCTCAAACAACAACGGAAAATCTTCAGGAAGGCGATAAATAAAGCTCATATAGCCTTGGCCCGCTTTCGGACCTTTTCAAGTGCGTCAATTAGCTGAGGCGGAACCAGCGAATCTGTTACACAGTGTTTCGCCAAGGCAGCAGCCACCCCGTGCTTTCTGACCCTCTGTCTTTCGTGAGGCTTGACCTTACCATAGATGAACTTCACCAGATCATCTGAAAATTTTGGGCTAACCTTTTTAATGCCTTCGATATCTGCCACCGACCAAGTGTCGTCGTCAAGTTCAAAGTCGCTTTTAATACTGTCATGCCATATCTGGGACTCGAAAGCATCTTCGAACTCTTTGGTTCCGATGTAGGTCACGTGGTCAAGCGCGAAATTTGGAGGACAGTCCATCTCTGCTAAAATTTCCGGCTTAATGTTTCCCGACGAACCTGGCAACATGCAATCTGTATCGAGAAGAAGATGCACGACTTCTTTCCGGGTAGATAAAAGCACGCGCAACACGACATTCCAGGCTCCACACGTCTCAAGATTGATGATTCGGATGCCGTCATCGTAGATGGAACGACTGTAGAGGTTGCGGTAAATGGTGGTCTGCGCCCCTTGATGTAATCCAGGAGGAGCCTTGGCCCCGGCCCGTGAAAAAACGGGAGGGACCAGATGAAGCAGAAGCAGTTTACGGATGAGCAGATCGTGGCTATCTTGCAGGAAGCCGGCAAGGGCGAGAAGCCGATCATCGAGATTTGTCGCCTGAATGGTGTCTCGGAAGCCACCTTTTATGCCTGGCGCAAGAAGTTCGGCGGCATGCAGACGCGGGACGTGCAGCGGCTCAAAGAGCTGGAAAAGGAAAACGCCCGGCTCAAGAAGCTGCTGGCAGAGCGGGATCTGGAAGTGGATTGCCTCAAAGAGGTAGCCTCAAAAACTTCTGAGCGCTCCCCAGAAGAAAGCAGCGGTCGGGCATCTGGTCCAGAGGGGATTGTGTTCCCAGCGCCTTGCCTGCCGCTTCGTGGGTCTATCTCGTTCGACGGCGCGCTATCGGCAGCGGCACCGAGCAGATGAGACCGCTCTGGTGGAGCGCCTGAGGGAGTTTGCCAGGAAAAGGCGTCGGCTCGGGTATCGCATGGCGCACAAGGCGTTGTGTCGTGCGGGCGTGCTGGTCAATCACAAGCGCATTTATCGCCTGTGGCAGCGTGAGGGGCTTCTCGGTGCCAGCGCGACGAAGTCGCAAGCGCATCCGCAATGTGTCGCCACCGCGTGCCGTGACGGCGGATGCACCCAATGCGGTCTGGTGCCTGGACTTTGCAGAGGACAGGACGCTTAATGGAACGAAGTTGCGGATTCTGTGCGTAACGGATGAGTTCACGCGCGAATCACTGGCTATCGAGGTGGGCCGCTCGTTCAAGAGCGAGCGTGCCTGCTCGGTTTTGGAGAATCTGATACGGCAACGGGGAAGGCCGGGGGCTTTGCGGATGGACAACGGTCCAGAATTTGTGGCGATGGCACTGCGGGGCTTGTGCCATCGCCGGGGCATTAATGCCAGCTATATCGAGCCGGGCAAGCCGTGGCAGAACGGCTTTGCGGAGAGCTTCATCTCCCGGCTTCGCGACGAGTTCCTGGACGGGGAGGTGTTCTCATCCATTTTGGAGGCGCAGGTGCGACTGGGCCTGTGGCGCAGATATTACAACCAGGAGCGTCTGCATTCCAGCCTGGGATATAAGCCACCTGCCGAGTTCGCCGCCTTCTGGACGGCTGCCGAAGAGGCCAAAAATACGGTCGAGACCAAGGCGCTTGTTGGAGTATAAGAAGGGGGCAGTTCATATCCAGGTGCTGCTGGACCAAATCAAAGTTAAAAAGTCTTCTGCCGAGGCGTTGCTTCAACTCCTAAATGATATTGGAAGGGAGAGAAAACAGTGACGGATCAAGATATTTATCTACTCTACAGCAGCCAGTGGAGAACGCTGGATGACAGCATCGATGACCTAACCCGCCAGGCCCAGAACTTTGTTGAGGCAGACAAGCTCATCAACGCCTGGGAGACTGCGGAGAACAATTACAGCCGCGCCCGACGCTTGATCTTCACCAGCCATACGGCTCAGATCCAGCTAATCTGGCTGACTTCAAAAGTGCCAAGGAAAAAGCTGACCAGGCATTGAAGGACCTGCAGAACAACGTGACGACCATCAGTACCTTCGCTAGCTTGATCAGCAGTGCGACGAACCGGGGCAAGGAGGTGGTCGAAAAGGTAAAGGAGTTGGACGCAAAAGCCTGAATACTCCAGTTTTCGCCTTCTTATCGCTTCGCGCACAGGCTCCCCATATGTAGGAGCCTGTGCGCTTCCAGATCTGGTACAACCACAGGCGTCAGTGCTCATCACTGAGCTAGCTCGGAGCAGTTTGAAAGGCGAATTGCGGCGTCGTTGCTCCTGCTTGCTGGCCATTTTGCCCACCTCCGTCACTAGCCCACTCGGCCCTCCCGACGCGCCCGAAACCAAGGAATCGGAAACCGTCGCAATAAAATCGGTGCGTTTGGTGAGAAATGGTTGTCTCCTAATGTGTTCCTGAAAAGGAGCAGTTTCGGAAACAGTGGCACAGATACCAAGATCAAGTCTGCCAGACACGCTCAGGTCGCAGCGTTTCGCCCGCAGCGAAGCGCAGGCGGTAAAGGTCGGGATTGGTCAGCGCCAGCCACTCGTCGAAACCGAACGCAGCATCAAAACGCCCCAGGAGTTGCGCCAAAGGCTGGCCGTGTGTAATCAAAACGACCACGCCGTCACTGTGCTCGCGCGCCGTTCCCTGCTTTAAGGTGCCTTCCAGTACGGCAAGGGCGCGGTCTGCGGCTTGGCGACCGGATTCGCCCCCGGGCAGGCACAGATCGGGATCGGCGAACGAAGCTATGGTAGGTTCCCGCCAGTCGGGAACCGGTGTCGCGCAAAGAACGCGCTCCCGCAGGCGCTCGTCTGTCTCGACCGGTACGCCAGCCCAGCGCGCCAAGGGGGTGGCTGACTGAACCGCCCGAGTCAGCGGACTGGAGACGATCCGCCGGACGCGCACGCCGCGATCCCTGAACCAGTCGGCCAGAGCCTGTGCCTGCCGCTCCCCTTCTTCAGTCAGGGGCGCATCTGGTCCGCCCCCGGTGGCGCGGCAGTGGCGGACGAGATAAACGGTCCGGACTGACGACTCTTGCTCCTCGCGCTCGCTGGCGCTTATACCCGTATGGCTGAGTCTCTGGTTTGTCATGCCCTCTGCAGTATATAGCACAATTTGGGACGATCTTGCAGTCGGCAGAACCGCATAACAGGGGAGGTCGAATGCCTGGAACCAGCCCCGGTGTTTCAGAGATTCGCTCGTCTTCTGGTAAAGCCATGCCAGGTTCCATCAGGAATAGCGGCGACAATAACGGTGTTCCCGAAAACGACCGTTTTCAGACACGTTGCCGTCCGGATGTCTAGGACACGTCTGCTGCTGCTCAAAACGAGTGTGATGCTGTGTTTCCGAAACCCGTTCCTGTAATCTATGTTCCCGTTGTTGACCCGGCGCTGAGTTTCGGTTACAATCGGGCATCTTTAAGCACATTATTGGGGGAGGGGAGCATGAAGATTGGCTATGCGCGGGTGTCGACACTGGAGCAGAACCTGGATCTGCAGCGGGATGCACTACAGAAGGCAGGGTGCGGGCGTCTCTTCGAGGACAAGGCCAGCGGAAGCAGCTCCCAGAGGGAGGGGCTGGCAAAGGCCCTGGAAACGCTGCGGGAAGGGGACACGCTCGTGGTATGGAAACTCGATAGACTGGGCAGGAGCCTCAAGCATCTGGTGGAGACCGTGCAGCAGTTGGAAAGCCGTGGCATCGGCTTCAAGAGCCTGCAGGAGAGCCTGGACACCACGACCAGCGGAGGCAAACTTGTCTTCCATGTGTTCGCAGCCCTGGCTGAGTTCGAGCGCGACCTGATCCGGGAGAGGACGCAGGCGGGCCTGGCGGCGGCGCGGGCACGGGGGCGGCAGGGGGGACGGCCCAAGGGACGCGACGAGGCAAAGCGAGCAGCGGCCATTGCTCTCTCTCAGGACAAGAGCCGCCCGATCAAAGACATCTGCACGATGCTGAGTATCTCCCGCACCAGTTTCTACCGGTACACAAACGGACAGTGAACGGGTACGTCAGCCGGTTATGAATGAGGTAACGGTATTGGGCCCTGCCTGCTATAGTGTCCGCGGCGGTCCGCCTGCTCACCCGCGACCGGGGCAGCAGACGCCGGCCGTGTCTATCCGACAGACCGTTCGGAACGTCCCGCCGGTCGCGGGGCGTCGGCGCGCCAGACGAAGGGCAGGTTCCCGTCTACCAACAACGCGCGTTTCTGAAGGGAGCGAACTCTGCAGCAAACGCGGCTTCAAGAGTTGTTTGTCAAGTGCTCTAAAGCGCTATGGAACTGCTCAAAGAGCAGAATCCCGGAGCCGTAGCAGAAGATATTTTCTTTCCTGCCGATGCAGATCAGCTGCAATCCACGCTCCAGAGCAACCCCGAACTCCACCAAGCGGCCCCCGCTCGTCCAAACGCCGTGTTGCTCGGTGAACAGGATGAGACACTCCGATGTCCGAATGTCCTCCAGGTCTACCTGCGCCCATTCACAAAGAACTGAATCCGGCGTTTGGCTCAAACCACCAGTCTCAGACCAGAGCCAGCGGCTCGTCACCTGATGCCCGCTCTGGATAAGCGCCGACGCATACTCCTGTAACTCCTTCCGCCGCTGCCAGGAACCCGCTAAATAGATCTTCACCTTCTTCTGAGTCCAGTATTCATAATGTTATTCTGCAAGGAAAAAGGAAGAGGTAAACATAGGTCTTCCCCCTTTTGCTAAACCATCCTAATTACCCCTGGGCGTCCTCTCCCTGGATTCGACTCATCGGCGCTTGCCGCGGTGCACCTGGAAGTCGAACAGGTCAGGGCGATGGTAATGACCAGCCACGTCCAGGGTAATCAATTCCTCACGTACGCGCCCCAGGTCCAGCCGGGCATACAGTATTGCCGGCTCTTCATAAACCGGCTCACGAATGTACTGTCCATCGGGGCCGATGATGGTACTGCCACCGCGAAGTACCCACGCATCCGGGCCTGTAACCTTGCCCGGGTGCGGCTCCAACTCAGGGGGAAGAGCAGAGGCCCGCATCAGTGCCCCCGCCGCCAGAACATAACAGCGTCCTTCAAAGGCGTACTGCCTACTCACCAGTTGATGTGCCTCATGCACCGTTGGCCACACCGCCACGTGGATGTCTTCTCCTGCCTCATGGAGTGCCTGACGTGCAAGCGGCATCCAGTGCTCCCAGCAAATCATTCCACCGACGCGCCCAGCGGGCGTGGGGGCGGACAGCAGACCGTCAGCATCGCCCGTGCCCCACACCATCCGCTCTGTGTAGGTCGGAACGAGCTTGCGGTGGTGGTTGAGCAAGGCACCATCGGGTCCGTAGGTCAGCAGCGTGTTGAAGAGCGTGCCCCGGCCCGGTCCCTGCTCCACGCGTTCGCTGACCCCGATAACCAAAGTCACCTCTGCCTCCCGTGCGATCTGGGATAGGCGTTCTCCAGCCTCGCCACTGACGACAACGCTATGGTCGCTCATACGGCGCAATACCTGCTTCACCGGCGGGTAATCCCAAAGCGCCGCATCTCGGCAGACGTCCAGCCAAACAGGGTATCCCGGAATCCACGTCTCCGCAAAGACAACCAGACGCGCACCCAGGGCGGCCGCCTCACGCGTGAGATCACAGGTGCGATCAAGCGCGGCAGCAATGGTTGGAAGAACTTCGGCTTGAACAACGGCGACAGAAACGTGACTCATGAAATTTCACTTACCAGAAGAGGGCACTGCTACTGAGACCTGTTCGTTCTCGTCTGATGGCTATCGCCGCCTCCCTCGCTATCGCCTTAGCCCCATCGCTTGTTCGATAGCGGCCCCGTCCTTACGCGCCTGCGCCCAGGTGAAGGGCAGGAACAGGACTTCGCCGCTACGTTGCGCTTTGCCCAGGTGCTCCAGTGCTTCGAGCAGGATCCGCCGCTGAAGTTCGCGGTGGTACGGCACGCCGAAGTGGTGCCCCATCATGAACGGTACGAACACAGCACGAGGCGGCTTCGAGTGCTGCGTCACATCCAAAGCAACCGAAAGCGAAACCGTGGGTATCCCTCTGCGTTCAATGGCGCGCTGCACGAGCGCGATGGACTGGTGTCATATCGGTCAGGCAGGGCACAGCAGAGCGATGTCGGCTCCGTCGGCGACGACCGCATCCGCTATCTCTTCGCTCAGCGTACGCTCCAGTCGCTCCGGGTCCATATTATAGCCGATAAAGGAGAAGAGGTTGGCCGTCAGAGCACCGACCACACCCTCGGATACTAACTCTTGCAGGCGCTCGATGGGGAAGATGACGTTGAGGTCTCTGTGAGCACCACGCGTCGGGTATTTGATCTGATGAATTTCCAGATCAGAAGGTTTGCAATGAGAGGGAACCTTGCGGAAACTGTAATCGCCGACAGGGTGTACCACGTCGAAGGGGAGCGTTCCCTCCGGCTGCACGCCCGCGGAGCTGACGAAGGTCAGGCGAGACTCCGACACCGGCTTTCGCAGGGGAGCCAGCGGCACGAAATCACTCTTGCTGAGCATCGAGCCTGGATACCGCTCGTTGACTGTCTCCCAGAGGCCCGGGCGCAACTGCCTGGGTTGATCAAAGGGTGCCGTCATGGGCCTTCCTGCCTATCCACCCGCCGGAGCGGTCGGCGGTTTGGGCCTTGCCCGCAGGCGCCTCCCGCGCCACGCTTTCACGAGAAGCGCCTCCCATGATAACGGCCAGGACTCCCACCACCAGCGCACTCGACCAGAGGATTGGTTTCATCGATGCCCTCCTGAGAAAACCGAGGGCGTACAGCAGACGCCCCGGAAATACCACCCTTTGCCGAAGCGACACTACATCTTGCCGCTGCCGCCGCCCATCATCTTGCCGTCTTTCATCATCATCTTGTCGGCTTTCATCATCTTCTGCATCTCCATCTTGCGCTTGGAGGCCGACATCGCCATCATCTTCTGCATCATCATCTTTTTCTTGTCCGGCGACATTTTGGACATCTTCATCATCATGTACTTCTTCTCGGACGCAGACATGCCGGACATCATTTTGCCCATCATCATCTTGTCGTCCATCATCTTGCCCTTCTGCATGCCCATCTTCTTGTCGCCCATCTTGTCCTGGGCAAGAACGGCGGCGGACGAGGACACGACGCACAGGGCGGCGATTGCCGCAGCGGTGAGTTTACGAACGTTCATCTTCCTATCTCCTTCCCGCGCGTCGGCGGGATGTGTCGGCGGCGTGGGTCAATTCCCCGCGCCGGTGGGTCAAACAGCTTCTATGGCTTCTCCACAAATTTAAGCGCGACCGAATTCATGCAGTAGCGCAGGCCGGTCGGCTTGGGGCCGTCATTGAAGACATGCCCGAGATGGCCGTCGCGGCGGCACAGCACTTCCGTACGGCTCATGAACATATCCTTGTCCACCTCTTCACGAACAGCGGATTTGCTGATAGGCATCCAGAAGCTCGGCCAGCCGGTGCCGGAATCGAACTTGGCGTCGGATTTGAAGAGGTCGTTGCCGCAGCCCGCGCACTGGTAGATACCATTTCCTTTGAAGCCGTCGTACTTGCCGGTGAAGGCGCGCTCCGTCCCCTTTTTCGCAGAACGTCGAACTGCTCCGGCGTAAGCAGCCGCCGCCATTCTGCCTCCGTTTTGATCACGGTAGCTTTCGATTCTTTATGCGCGGCTTTGCCGCTCTTGGCGTTGGTGGTCTTCTTTTTCTCCGTTTTAACCTGCGCCTGCGTAGCGATTGTGGTTATTAGAAACACGGCAGCCAGCGACACAATAATCGCGGCTGCCCAGCGGTAAATAGTCATCCGTTGTTTTCCTTTCCCAATACGCAAAGACTGCTTTACAGGCCCGCGTACCAATCATAGCCCTGCTCGGCCCAATAATCGGCTGGCCGAGCGGGCGTAAAAGCAATACTCGTAATAAGCTTGATGCTCTTGATGCCGTACTTGACCGGGATGATCAGGCGCAGCGGTGCGCCATGTTCCGGGGTCAGCGGCGCATCGTTCATTGCATACGCCAGCAGTGTCTGCGGATGCAGGGCACTTTCCCCATCCAGCCCTACGTAATACCGCTCGTCGGGGTAGTCCTCCGGCTCGGACAGCAGTGCCGCGTAGCGCTAGCCGGGGATCGGCGGATATTTCGCGGCGAAATCGGCGAAGCGCGCGCCCGTCCAGTTCACCACCGCGCTCCAGCCCTCAATACACTTCAGTTCCGTCGTCTCCGATACTTTCGGCAGCGCCTGTATGTCCTTCAAGGTCAGCGTGCGCGGGCCGCCTACTACTCCTTCCACCCGCAGCCGCCAGGCCGCGACATCAATAACGGGCGTCTCGCCCTTGTAGTTGTTCTTCGGCTCGACCGCCGCCGACCGGGGAAAGGTCGGCGCGCGGTGCGTGGGTGAAAAAAGCAGGCTCCGCGCCGCAGCTTCATTGATACTCAGCACGCGGCGAAAAGCGGATTTTGCGCCCTCTTCCTCCGGTGTATACTTATTGAAACCAATAAGCCCGCCGATAGTTCCTCCCACGGCCAGGCCGCCCCATAGGAACGAGCGGCGGGACAGGCGGCGCATGGCTATTTCGGCTTCTTCGTCCGGCTCCCTATCCTGCGCGCTCATTCGCGCACCTCCCATCCTGTGATTATCGCGCGAAAGTTGTTCCAGCCCGCCCGTACCACCTGCGCAATATGCACGAAAAAGAACAGCACGAACAGGCAGGTAATCAGGAAGTGCTCCGTGCGCGCCGCCTGATAGCCGCCGAGCAGCGTCGTCAGCCACGAAAGCTGCGTCGGCTTATAGATGGCAAGTCCTGTGACAACCATAAGCGCGCCCAGCACGATGACGGCGGTATACGCGATGCGCTGCGCGTGGTTGAACTTGGCAGGCGGCAGCGGCTCCTTGCGGATATGCAGGTCATGCAGAACGACCTGTAACGCCTCCCGAAACGAGTCCCGGCGCGGCAGCAGATGCCGCCACTCGCCGGAAAGCCAGGTATACAGCACGTAGGCAATGCCATTGAGAACGAACAGCCAGGCAAAGACGAAATGCCAGTTCATCCCTTCGGCCAAGCGAAACCCCAGGTTAATGTCGGAGCGGCGCGCGGCGGGCACAGGGTAGTCATCTGTGTTCTTGTCCGCATACACCGGCGTAACGCCCCACTGATAAATAGAAATACGGTCGGGGACGCGCAGGGGCAGACGCTCGCTTGGATAGACATCGTAGGCCCACAGGATGAGCACGCCGCTCCAGATCATCACCAGCAGGACCGGGAAGTTAACCCAGTGGAACCACCGGATCGCCAGCGGGTGTTTCTTTTCGAGACGTTTTCCCATCGTGCCCTTCCTTCGTTCAGTTGCGCTCTTTAAGCAGCGCGTCCACCAGGCGGGTCATCTTCGCCTCGCCGCCTGCGCCTCGGTACTCCAGTTCACCGGCCCAGGCGTAGCGCACGCGGCCTCGCTTGTCTATCAGATACACCGTCGGCCAGTACTGCTGCCGCCATCGGTTCCAGTTTTCGTGCTGATTGTCGATCAGGATCGGGTAGGTAATGTTCAGCTCCTTGAGCTGCCGCGCGACCGTCGCCTCTTTGCGCTCCCAATCGAACTCCGGCGTATGGACCCCGATGATCTCAACGCCCTGCTTTGCGAACCGCTTTTGCCATCTGCCGTAACTCGGCAGGTTCCGTTTGCAGTTGATTCACCCGAATGTCCAGAAGTGCAGGATAGTCACTTTTCCCTTACGGGAGGCCAGCGTCAGGGGCGCGTTCTTCGGGGTGTTCAGCCAGCTGGTGCCGACAAGCTCCGGCGCAGGTTGGTTTATCGTCGCCTGTGCTTCGGCAGGCGCTGTGTTGAGAACGCAAGCCATCACTGCAGCCCCCAGGACTGTCATGGCGCGTGCGAATAAGGGTAATGACTTCATACTTCCTTCTCGTTCCTTCTTTTGCTTGGTCGAGCAAGAAACACACCGTCAGGCCAGCGAGCCTGGTTCCGCTATCCCCGATACTGGAGTAGCCTGCCGCGCCGCGAGGCAACACGGCAGGCTTTCACGGACTTGCTCTGGTGCGGCTTACCGGCTGCCGCCCTGGTTATGCATCATGCCGCTGCTCATGCCCATCATCATGCGCATCATCATCTGCTTCTCCGCCATCGACAGGCCCATCATGGTTCGCCGATCCTCGGCGCTCATTGCCTTCATCATCTGCATCATCATCTGTTTCTCAGTCATCGACATACCAGCCATCCTGTCCATCATCATCTGCTTCTCCGCCGCGGACATGCCGGCCATCATCGTTTGCATGTCGGCCATGGACATACCACGCATCATCATCCTCTTGTCCTCGGCGCTCATGCCCATCATCGTCCGCATCATGCGCATCATCATTTGCTTTTCCGCCATAGACATGCGCATCATGGTTCGCTTGTCGGCGGCGCTCATGCCCATCATCATCTGCTTTTCCGAGTCGGACATGCCGGCCATCATGTCCATCATCATCCGTTTCTCGGCGGCAGGCATCTGGTCCATCATCGCCTGCATATCCGCCATGGACATCATGCCCATTCGCATGTCGCCCATCGGCATGCCCATCATCATCCCCATCATCATCTGCCTGTCCGCCGGTGACATGCGCGCCATGATCTGCATCGCCCGCATCATCAGCTGCTTTTCCGAGGCGGTCAGGCCCGGCATTCGGTCCATCATCATCTGCTTTTCGCCCATGGACATGCCCATCATCTTGTCGCTCATCTTGTCCTGAGCAAGAGCGGTACGGGCAGACAACGAAACGACGGCAAGGGCGGCGACGGCCGCGCCGATTGAACGAATCTTCATCTATCTTCTCCTGTTCCTGCCCACTTCGGCAGGGGGGCGGTCACGGGACGATTCCCGCGACCTTATTTTCGCAGCAAAATATCACGAATTGATAACGAAGAGGGGCCGCCGCCGTGCCAACCGGTCGCTGATCTTAATTTTCTTCGGCAGGAACCAGAGGAGTTTCGTCCGGCCAGGTCACACCCGCCTTCCGAAAACATCGCTTTTTGGTCACGGGAAAAGCGTCAGGGAAGTCGCGGCTCTCATTACGCTTCCGGCTGGGGTGGGCAGACGGGCAGGGTAAAGGTGAGCGTCGTACCGCCGCCGGGAACGCTCTGGAGCGTGATGGCGCTCTCGTGCAGTTCGAGGATGCGCTTGGTGATCGCCAGGCCCAGCCCGGCGCCGCCCGGCGTCTCCGGCTGGCCCTCAACGCGGTAGTAGCGGTCGAAGATAAAGGGAAGATGCTCCTCGGGGATGCCGCGCCCCGTATCCCGGACATGAACCCGTATATTCTCCCCTTCCCGTGTAAGCGCAAGGGTGACGACGCCGCCTTCCGGCGTGTAGCGCAGGGCGTTTTCCAGAAGGTTTTCCAGGACGCGCTCGATGAGACCAATGTCGGCGGAAACGTAGGGTAGATCGGGAGCAAAGTCGGTTTCAAGCCGCAGCTTTTTGTTTTGTGCGGCGAGCTGGAACTTGAGCGCGACATCTTGCACCAGTTCGCCGGGCGAAAAAGGTTCGGCGTGAACCTGCACCTCGCGTGATTCCAGCTTGGCCAGTTCAAACAACTCCGCAACCAGCTTGCCCAGCCGGTCGCTGTGCCGGAGCGCTGTCGTCAGATAAGTGCGTTGCTCTTGAACACTGAGTTCGCCTTCCTTGATTAGCAGGGTTTCGAGGTATCCGTGAAGCGCGGCCAGCGGCGTGCGCAGGTCGTGCGAAACGTTGCTCACCAGTTCGCGGCGTTGCGTGTCAACCGCGCGCAACCCTTCGATCTGCTCCAGAATGCGCCCTGACATCTGATTGTAAGCCAGACCGAGCCGGTCGATCTCGTCACGCGGCGGGGAAGAGATCGCGTCCGCGAGCCGGGCGCGCTCCTGGAAATCCCGCTCCTGGAAGTCGTCCACGGCGGCAGTCAGACGCCGCAGGCGGCGTGTCAGCAGGTGGAACAAGAGCAGGCCGGTGGCGAAGGCGAACAGCAGGCCACCAACCGCCGCGGCGAGGCTCGCGCGCAGAATGTAGCTACGCCGGAGCCGCTCCGCGATCCCCTCGTGCTCCTCGCCCGTGAGGATGATATAGATATAGCCCCGGCGCTGACCGTCGATGGTGATGGGCGTGGCGGAGAAGACTTTCCGCCCCCGCAGGTTGCGCGGATCGTCGCCCCGGATCGGCAACGGTTCGGTCCCGGCAAGGAACCTTAGCACTGGCTCCAGGGTGACGCGCTCGCGTTTCACCCGGCCATGCGGGGCGGCGTGGTCCAGGATGGCCCCCTGCGCGTCGAGGAGGTAGATCTCGATGTTCGGGTTGATAACCATCAGCCGGTGAATTTCATTCATGGTCGCCGCGCGCGCGCGGACATCCTTGCCCAGCCCTTTCTTAGCGACCAGGTGCTGTGTCAGGTGCGCGGCCAGCGTCCGGTTGAGCTTCTGGTTCACTTCCTCGAAGTACCGCTGGGTGGAGAGCAGAGTGAGCGGCACAAAAAAAAGCACGAGCAGGCCGAGCAGCGCCAGCAGGACCAGGGACAGCTTTGCGTGCAGGGTCCGCAGCATCAGCCCGTTGCTCCTTCATCCGGCTCGGCGAACTTGTAGCCGACGCCCCAGACGGTCAGCAGGTAGCGGGGCCGCGCGGGGTCTTTTTCGATTTTAGTCCGCAGCCGGTTGATGTGCGAGTTTACCGTGTGCTGGTATCCCTCATAGCCATACCCCCACACCAGGTCGAGCAGGTCGGCACGTGTGTACACCCGGCCCGGATGCGCGGCGAACTGGAGTAACAGGTCAAACTCCTTGGCCGTCAGGCTCACCGTAGTTCCGTCAACGGTAACCATCCGTTTCTCGCGGTCGACCACAAGAGCGCCAGAATGGAGCGCCAGCATCTTCTGCTCGGGCGCCGGTGCGCTGAGGGCGGCCACGCGCCGGAATAGCGCCTTGACGCGCGCCAGCAGTTCACGGATGCTGAAGGGTTTGGCGAGGTAGTCGTCCGCGCCCACTTCCAGGCCCAGGACTCTTTCCAGTTCGGAAGAGCGGGCCGTCAACATCAGGATAGGCGTATAGTTTGGCCCCGCCCGCAGACGGCGGCATATCGCCAAGCCATCCAGGCCAGGCAGCGTCAGGTCAAGGATAACCAGATCATAGGTGTGGGAAAGCGCTCGTTGCAGGCCCTCCGTTCCGTCATGCACCAACTCCACGCTGCACCCCATGTCGTGCAGATGAAGCTGTACCAGATGCGCGATATCACGGTCGTCTTCGACGATGAGGATGTGTGGCGATTTATTTTTATGTAGGGCGGTTGTCATGGCTTAACGGCATGTCGCGAAACTAATCGTACGGTAACGATATGATGGCACGGAAGTATCACGTTTTTGTCACGGGGCAACCGGCGACCATAGCCATCCCCGGGTAAAGCGGGATTTGCGTCGCAATGAAGCGATAAAGGAAAAGCGAACGTTGCGCAGGGGCAGAGAGGGGAGCAAGCAGGCTGCATGAGGCGAAGATTCCGGAGCCTCAAAAACAGGTGGTCCGCAGCGCGTGGAGACGAAGCGTGCTTCACGTTCCCGGTAAAGCCCCTGAGTGGCATTGAATCCTCAATCGGAGCGCGCTGGATGCGCTGACTATGACGGAGCCATGCTTTATTCGTTCATCCTGCCCGCCCGTGTTACCTGTGTCATCACGAACCCGCTCCGGGGCACCGTCGGCATCCTCGCCAGGCTGAACGTCATCTCCTGGTCCGGCACCTCATAGGTCATCTGCTGGGTAAGCGCACGCACCGCCACTTTGGTTGCCTCTATGGTGACCCCTTCACCGGGACACCGGTGGCCACTGAGATAGTCGCCGCCGCCCTGCGGGATGAGGTCGAACTTGCCCGCGTGCCCATGCCGGAACCGTTCCGGCTCGAACTCATCCGGTCTTTCCCACAGCCGGGCATCATGGTTGGTGCCGTAGATGTCCAGCAGCACCAACTGTCCCTTCTCGAAGCGGCAGCCGCGCCAGTCGAAGGCTTTCTTCACATGCGCCGCCATAAACGGAGCGAAGGGATAAAAGCGGCGAACTTCCTGCACGAACCAATCCAGATAGTCCTCCTCGCCCGCTTGGAGAGCCTGCTGGAGCCTGTGCCGGCACTGTGGGTGCTCGTGCAGAGCCAGCGCCGCAAAGGTCACGTAGGTCGAGATAGCTACGATGGGCCGCAGCACGTTGATCAGGGCCACGACCGCCCCTTTCGTATCCAGCGGCTGACCGTCGAGACCCCGGTGCAAGGCAATTACCGAAACCGCCGTTCCTTCGCCCACCGTCATCTTCCCGCTCTGCGCCTCCTCGATGATCCCTGCCAGCCACCACTCCGCCCGTCGTCGTGCCAGCATCCCGCGCACATGACGGGGAGGGGTGAAAGCACCAAACGCATCTACCATGTCCCAGAAGTCCCTGGCCCGCTGCCGGGCTTCGCTTTCCTTCAGCGGAACACCCGCCCAGGCGCAGGCTACCCGGCACAGCAGCTCCTGCGCTTCCGTGAAGAGCGCGACCTTTTCCTTGCCCTCCCACCGGGTTATAAAGACTTGCCAGTGCTCCCCAGACAACTCTCTCAGCCTGTCCAGGTTCGCCGGTGTCATCAGCAGCGACAGGAACATCTCTTTGTGGTGCCGGTGGGCAGCGCCATCCAGCGAGTGGATGGGGCGCTCACCCAGGAAGGACTTCTGGATGAGCTTGGGCACCGCCCCCTGCCGCTGAAACCGCTCCGGGTCATAAAAGACCTGTGCCGCTTCGTCTCCGTGGAGGCAGATGACCTTCAGGCCGCCCAGCCGCGTCTGGAAGAGGTCAGACCGGTAGCGCTGGCACCGCTTGTGGAGGAACGTGTAGCCCTGGCGCATCAGCGCCAGTGTGCTGTCGAGGCTCTTGTCGTGGGGGATGGTTGCCATGGATTAACTCAGGGTTCAAATCAAAGCTCTGACGGCATTGTCGAGGCAATCTCCTTGAGGATATTTTTAGATCAACCGCCACATCAGCGGTTCGACCCAAAGCGCCGCCGTGCGCCCAGCGCGATCAAGGCCGCCGCACCCAGCCCCAGACCAATCTTCACCGGAACGGGCAGGGGCCTCTCCCGCAGCGTCAGCGGCGCGAGCAGCGGGCGAAGCTGATGGCCCAGCCACACTATACTGGCAGAACCCGGCACCGCCGTTTCCATATCAAAGTAGCTCTGGGTCAGGCCGCGCCGCAAGCCTTTCCAGCCGTCAGTTATCGAAGGAAGCAGGTGGGGCGTCTGGTCGATTCCCTCCCCCAGCACCACGCCGCGCCCATTTTGCGAAAGCAGCGCCTCAATGGCCTCGTGCAGTACGGGCGAATAGGTCCACATGTTGTAGTAGGCCACCCGCCCCTCCGCGTCAATGAGGTAGCTCGGGTCGGCCAAGCCACTGTAGACCTGATGCACCGTCCCTTCCAGGTCATCCACCACCACCGGCCAGGGAATCCCCTCCTCCCGCTGGTAGAGCGCGGCATCCTCCATCTTCTCTGCAAAGGAGGCATACGGTGGTTCTTTGGGACCGGGATGCGCCTGGCGCACGAGAACATCCACGAACTGCACCTTGTCTCCCCAGAGCGCGTGCAGCTTCTTCTGCGGCTCGACCGAGCCGTTGGTAATAGGTCAGGTATACGAGCCGAAGTGCAGCAGAACCGGCTTGCCGCGCAAGTCCGACAGGCGCAGCGAGCCGCCGCCGCCCGCGCGCGGCAGCTCGAAGTCCGGCGCCATCTGGCCGGGCAGAACGCCACGCTTGGTGAGGGTTCTTTGCGCGTCCTGCAGCAGGTGCTTGGTGCGGAAGTGCTGGTAGTTGTATTCGCCCATAGGCTCTTTTTCACTCAGCCCGGCGAACTGCTCGGACGCATCTGTGGCGGTGCTGGTAACCATAACGGATTTTTCTTTCTGTCCTTCCAATCCAGGATGTGTTATCTGTACCCATATCGGCTTTCTTAAAGCGCCGCGCCTGCATTCCCGTGCAGATAAGCGTAGGCAATGCCGACCACAAGCCCGTAGATGAGGTGGCCCATCAAGAAAGCGGGCACGTCCGGCACGCCGAAGTTCCTGGCGAAGGCGCCGGGCACCGGGCGCTGCTCCGGTATCTCCGGGTGCATCGCCGGCACCATGACCAGAAACATCCCCGCGAGCACGTAATGGATGGCACCTCCGAGCAGGCCCCACAGCCACAGATTATCCCGAAGGCCCAGGAGATTAAAGGCCCAGGCGTAGATGAGCGCGATGGCTCCGCTGACGATGAGATGGAACAGAAACCCCTTCTTTGACAGTTGCAGTCCAAGTCCCCCGTGGAAGGCTACTGCGCCCACCGAGCCGTATCCAGGATTTGCCGCATGTGTTCGGGCGTCACTCCCAGTTTACTAGCCCCCGTGACCAGATCACCCAGGTTGACGCCGTACCAGTTCTTCTTGGACGGGTCGCACAGGCCCGCGATGTTGATGGGCGCTACCGACGCCGCCACCTGGCGCGAGAACGCGTCCGCGCCGCTGCTGCAGTCTAGGGCAGGCGGTGGACTCTCCGAGACCAGCTTTGCGGCGCACCGGCGCAGCCCGGCAGAGAACGCCGGGTGATCCGCCGCGAGGAAGCGGCCCCCTGAAGGGGCGGTGCCGATACGGCGCGCTATTTCGCCGTAGCTTGCCGCAGCGAAGTAGAACATGGAAAAAGCCGAGAACCAGGGGAACGCCGCGAAGGAAGCGTAGCAGGCGGCGATAAACTGCGCCACCCAGTCGGCTTCGGCCAGCGTGGTGTCGCTGTACTCCTGCAGGCGCGCCGTCAGCAGGCGGGGGCTTCCCCACGCCTCCTCCAGGACTCGCCCCAGCCGCTCAATGCCCAGCAGCGTGAGCGGAATGCCCGTGCTAAAGAGCGGATCCACGAAGGCCGCTGCCGAAGGCAGCAGCGCCCATCCGGTTCCCGCCACCGGGCCACCGCAGCGGTAGGCGAGCCGGGGCGCAAACACAAACGGACGCAGCGCCTCCGCCTCCCGGAACTGTTCCCCGATGGACGGGAACCGGCTCAGGAAACGGCCCCACGCGGCGGCCCCTCCCTCAGAAAGCCCCAGTTCCCTTGACAGAGCGTCCGTGACCGCGATGCCTGCGCTGGTGACCCCGTTGCCGAAGCGCAACACCCACATCCAGCCGCCGTCGAAGACGTGGTGCAGAGCGGCATCGTCCACAGGGTACGGGGGAGTGCCGCCGTCCGGACGGAAGGCGTCCATCTCGTCGCACCGGCGCACGCCAGTGAAGTGGGAGTACAGGGTCTGCGTGGCCGGATAGGCGGCGAAGGTCGTCTCCGGCAGGTTCAAAGCACGGCTCAAAAAGCCACGGGGGCCCGTGGCGTCCACGACCAGGCGCGCCCGAACGCGGAACTGCTGCTGCCCCTGGCGCTCTGCTTGCAGGGTCGCTGTGCCGGCGGCATCCCACTGCGCTCCTGTTAACGCAGTCTCGTCCCGGTAATCGACACCCAGCGCCACCGCCTCCCGAACAAAGAAGTGATCCACGTCTGAGCGCAGCCAGTGGGTGTCGGCGACCTCGTCGTGAGGGCTGGCAGCCACCAGGAGCTGGTTCTGGCGATCCGCACCGGCGCAATATGGCCTCCCCGCCGTGTGGTGGAAATAGGTGAAGCCGCGCTTGAGCCCGCAGCCAATCTGCGGGTAGGTGCGACGCCAGGGGCCAAAGGCGGTCAGCGGCAGGAGGCGGGGCAGGTCATAGCGCTGGGCCATCTGCTCCAGGAGCAAGTTCGCCATCGGGGAGGTGGACTCCCCGATGGCGAAGCGCGGGTGGGTACCCCGCTCCAACAGGAGCACGGAAAGCCCCAGGCGGCGGGCGATCATCGACAGCAGCGAGCCGCCGAAACCGGAGCCGACCACGACCAGGTCGAAGTCGATGGGGCTCACCCCAAGTACCCCACAGCACCGTCGTCGCCGCTGCTGCCGCCGCCGCACTGGTCACAGGAGATCGGAGGGGGAACCTCCTGTGTGCGGTTCATTGCCGCAAGGCGCTCTGCGCGACCAGAAGAGCAAGACGGGCAGGTATAAAAGTGCTCGATGTCCCACAGGTCGGAGAAGACGCGGCCTTGCTTCAGGTGCAGACCGTATTCCTGCGCCGCCTCCATTGACGGGAGCGATGGCGGGGCGAAATGACCGGTGGCGGCCAGCGCCTCCATGGCGCCGTTGCCCCCTCGGGTGGGGATGAGGCAGCACACGGACGCCCCGGCGTCAAAGGCGACCTCCAGGGAGCGCCGTGCCCAGGCCACACCCTGCGCCTCCTCCAGGAACGGGGGCCGCACCAAAAGAAAGACGCGAAGCGCGATCTTTTCCCGCGCGAGCAGATCGGCGGCGCGCCGGAACGATTCCACCGTCACCTGCTTGTTCAGCCTCTCCAAAACCTGCGGGTGGGCGGTCTCCAGGCCAAGCGCCACCTCGAGTTCCCCCGCAACCAGGTCGCGAAACTGCAAACACCTGTCCCCCACCAGCGCGGGGTGGCATTCCACGATCACGCGCTCAAATCCGGCGGTCAGGCGCGCGATCTGCGGGTAGTCCTCCAGTGGGATCGCGGCGGGATCGAAGAAGCTGCCGGCGTTGTAGAGCTTGATCTGGCGTGCCGGGGGCAGGCCCGCCAGTGCGTGCTCTATTTGTGCGGGAATCGCCCCCACGGGGACGCGCTCCTCCAGCGTGTTTTTCCACAGGTCGCACATCAGGCAGCGGTAGGGGCATTCCCGGTTGGTGAGGAAGATGGTGGCGGTCGGGATGAGGTCACCGCTCGCCGCACCCACCTCCTCTTCCCACAGAGAGGCGTAGGGCCGCCACGGGTCGAGCCGGTTTCTGGCCCCACGCCGCTCCCGGATCCACCGGTTTCGCTCGGCCACCGTCTCCGGATAGGTGACGGGGAGGAGGCGGATCTGCTTCACCGGGCCGTAGGCAGCGGAACCGTAATGTCGTTGCCGGAAATGCGCTCCGCCTCGGGGCCCCACGCCACCCGCAGGCGCTCCTCCCACTGGCGCAGGAACACCTGACGGCACCAGGACTTGCTGACGCGCCACGTACGGTAGGTGTCCCCGCCGCTGCCGTTGACCCCGCTGCCACTGCCTCCGCCCACGCCATCCTGGAACCGGCGCTTGGGATGAGTGGGCATGGTAACGCCCGTAACCGCCTTCACGCCCGCCCGCACCACGTCGGTCTTGAGGCTGTAGAGCCGCTCCACGCTCCCGCTTAGCACCTCCTCGAAGGGCAGGGCCACCGCAGCCGCGATGACGGAGCGCACGGAAAAGGGCGAAAAGGCGTCAAAGTCGTACCGCTTTGCCGGGGCATAGGTGCGAACATAGGAGCGGGACAGGCCGCCCGAGTAGGTGAGGCTATGCTTGATGGCGTCCACGCCCCACCCTTCCTGGTAGAGCAGGGGGTTACGCAGGATGCTGGAGAGAGTCAGGTCGGAGTCCTCCAGCGGGTAGGACTTCATGTTCTCGTCCCCGCCGTCGCCGTCGAGCAGATACGTGAGCGACGGATAGCGCTCGCGGATGCCCTGGAGTAGGCACAGGGACGCGGCGGCACATTCCACGTCGAGAGGATGGTAGTCCTCGATCACGCGGATTGCCTCCTCCAGGTCGAGCCGCGCGCAAGGAGCGCTCACCCGCTCCCACTGCCCCTCGAAGCCCAATTCCCGGGCGACGGCCTCTGCCTGCTTGGCGTCCTCACCCCCACCCAGATCAAGGGTGAAAGCGCGGAGGCGGTCGGGACTCTCCCCCCTCTCCGCCAGGGCCTGGCGTGCCAGAAGAAACACCGAAGTGCTGTCCACGCCCCCGGAAAACGAGACGGCGATGGGTTCGCCGCTGGGCACTACCGTGCCGAGCCACGCCTTGATGGCTTCGTACGCCGCGCCGACGTAGGCCGCGCCTGCCGCCTCGATGTCGGCGGGCCCCTTGCCGACAGGCGGGTTGAAGAAGCGTCGGTAGCGCGGCGCAGGGTCGGGGCAGCCGATCTGGTCGATCTCGACCAGATAGTGGGCGGGGATCATGCGGGTGTACATAGGGTCGAACTGCCAGCCGATCTTCTGCTCCTGACACCAGTTGTACAGGGTATCGATGCGGTCGGAGACCACCAAAAAGGGCCCGTGGAACATCTTCGCCACGAAGTAGCGCAACGGGATGCCGATGGTGCGCGCCAGCCGCACTGTTTGACCGTCACGAGCCACGGCGGCGAAATGGCCGTCGCTTTGGGCGAGCGCGCCCGCATCTCCGTGCTGCACCGCGTCCTGAACCTGTTCGAGCGATGGCCCTGAAAGGGCCGATTGCCGCGCGCCCGAAAGATCCACCAGTCGTTCTATGCCGGTCAACATAAAATACCTCTTGCTGCCCCTGGGAATCCCGCGCCGCGCGCGGGTCTTGTAGATGTTCCCCACAGCCATTCTGATCTCCTCTTGACCCGCGTCCGTTTGCCTTTGCTCTGGAGACTCAGTTTCGCCAGGTCACCGCAAATATTGGCATAGTTACTGTCAAGAGATCCATAGTCCATACACGGACAGGGACTACGCAGTATGTAACGCCGATTAACGTCACCAATCGTCTCGCCCTGGTCACGGGGTCTGCTCACGAAACAAAAATCACACGCCAAGACGCATTGCTCTGCTGGGCTGGCTTTGGATCCGCTCACGTCGTATTGAGGTACACCCCAGCCGGACACAGACCGGAGAGGATGCCTCTCAGAAGAGGGCTTAACGTACGATATTTGGCTCATCCGCACTTTCGATACTGCTGGCGAATTCTTCCGGGTCGTCGCCTCCGGGTAAAATCACCCCATCCTCGTTAGGAGAACCACCCAGTCCAGAGCAGTTCGAAAGGCAAGCCGCTACAGCCGCGACATTGCCGGTTGCGGCTTAACCAGATCTCCACGAAAGCGGAGGCAGACCACCGGACGCGCTGCCCTGCTTCGTGTCGGGCTTGTTATGGTACAGTGAAGCCATTCTGAATGCAATTCGCCCGTCCACCGGAGGACGCGCCTTTCCCGAAAGTCCGGGAAGCTCTTATTTTTCCTTTTCGTCCTCCCCAAACGGCGTAGAAAACGCTGAAATCATGAAAAATCGTGCCGTCTCCTGCCGCCGGTTCGCCCCGGCGCGCGTTCTTTTGCCCGCGCTTGCCGCCGCCGCCACGGCGCTGACACTCGCCGGCTGTCCTCGAAATGCTGCGGACAAAGGCCCGGAGCCGTCCTCGCCGAAATATCGCGAAGCGGTAACGGCGTTCTACGTCGGACTGGCCGCGCTTCAGGTCGGGGACGAGCGGGCGGAAGCCCGCTTGACCGAGGCGACAAAGCTTGCGCCGGGCGAGCCTGCCGCGTGGGCGAACCTGGGCCTGGCCCGGCTGCGTAAAGGTGATTATGAAGCTGCCGCGCGCGATCTGGAAAAGGCGCGCTCGCTCGCCCCCGAGAACAGCCGGATTGAGACCTTGTTAGGGCTGCTGGAAACCCGCCGTGGCCGCTTCCCGGAAGCGATAGCCCATCTGCGCCGCGCCGTGGAAATAGACCCGAAAAACCTGAAGGCGCTCGCTTCGCTGGCCGAAGAGGTGGAGCGCCAGGGCGGGCCGGAAGCGCAGACGGAAGCGACACGGCTGTTCGATCAGATATTGGAGGCGCAGCCGGACAATCTGGCGGCGCTGCTGGAGCGGACACGGCTTGCGGCCAAAAACGGCGACGCCCAGATGCTGCAAAAGCTGATCAGCCGTCTGAACGAGCGCGCCGCGTCGTGGCCGCCGGAGGCGAAGGAAAGCCTCAGCGGCCTTCAGCAGGCAGCATCCAATCCACGCCTTGCCGCCACCCGCGCCGTTTTTCTCAGCAACGTGCTGAAGCGGGTGCCGCAATACCGGGCCAGCCTCGCCTCCCTTCGGCCCGCCGACAACCAGGTCGGCGAGCCTTTGGAGCAGCTTCTGGTTCTCGCCTCGCCCTCCCCCACCCCCGCCGCGCCCGACACCGGCCTTTCCTTCACCCCCCACAGGCTGCCCGAAAGCGGGCTGGGTAAATGGAATCAGGTGACTCCGGCCTGGCTCACCGGGGAGGGCGCTCCGGTCCTTTTTGTTGCGCATGGCCGTGAAGTGCGCCGGGCAAGCGCACCAGGACTCCTGCTGCCGTTTCCCGGCGGCCCCGGCCCGGTTCCGCCCACAGCGAACGGCGTGCTGCCGCTGGACTGGAACTACGACTTCAAGACCGACCTGGCCACAGCGGGCGCGGGCGGACTGCAACTGTTCCAGCAGACCGGCAATGGGACGTTTGCGGATGTTACGGCGAAAACGGGCCTGCCGCCTGCCGTGGTGAAGGGAGGCTATAACGGAGCCTGGCCCGCCGACATCGAGGCCGACGGCGACCTGGACATCGTGCTGGGAGCGAGCAAAGGCCCGGCGCTGGTGCTGCGAAACAACGGCGATGGCACGTTCAAAGTCCTTCAGCCCTTCGGCGGCGTTTCCGGCCTGCAAAACTTCGGGTGGGCGGACATTGATGGCGACGGCGACCCCGATGCCGCGCTTATCGACGCTGCGAATCAGCTTCATGTCTTTTCCAACGAGCGTTCCGGCCAGTTCCGCACGCCGCCCACACCGATAGATGTTGCTCCGGGCGCGGCGCTGACCGTCGCCGATATGAATCGGGACGGCGTTCTTGACTTCGTCACCATCGTCACGGGCGGCGATATTATCCGCGTGTCCGACCGGAGCGAAGGCGAAAAATTGGAAACCGCCGTCATCGGGCAGGCAGCATTGGAAGGCTCCGGCACAGTGGCCCGCCTTTTCGCCGCTGACCTGGATAATAATGGCGCGGTGGATTTAATCTACTCCGGGCGAAGTGCAGGCGGCGTTCTGCTCGCCGACGCGCAGGGCACACTCCAGCCCCTGAACACGCCGGTCAATGCCGGTATCACCGCCGTGGCGGACATGAACCAGGATGGACGCATCGATCTGCTGGGCGTATCGCCGGAAGGTGCGCCGCAGGTTCTAAGGAACCAGGGCACGAAAAGCTACCGCTGGCTGGCCCTGCGCCCCCGCGCTAAGGAAACGGAAGGCGACCAGCGCATCAACTCGTTCGGTATCGGCGGGGAGATGGAGATACGCTCCGGCCTGCTCGTCCAGAAGCAGCCGGTTGCCGGGCCGGTCGTCCACTTCGGCTTAGGAGAAAACACGGCGGCGGATGTGATGCGTGTCGTCTGGCCCAACGGGTCGGTACGGGCAGAGTTCCCCGATGAAAGCAATAAGCAGCTTGCCGCCGACCAGACGCTGCTCGCCGAGCAGCGCCTGAAGGGTTCGTGCCCCTTCCTGTACACCTGGGACGGCAGGCAGATGGCTTTTGTCACCGACTGTATCTGGCGCTCGCCGCTGGGCCTGAAGATAAACGCCCAGGATACGGCGGGCGTCGCCCAGACGGAAGACTGGGTGAAGATACGCGGCGACCAGCTCAAGCCCCGCAATGGCATCTACGATGTGCGCATCACGGCGGAGCTATGGGAAACGCACTTCTTCGATCATGTGTCGCTCCTGGCGGTAGACCACCCGGCAGGCACCGACATCTTCGTGGATGAGCGGTTCGCCTTCCCGCAGCCCCCGCTGAAGGTCTATGCGACCACGCCGCCCCGGCCCGTTACCCGCGCGCGATGACCGAGGGCAATGACGTGACGGAAATAGTGCGGGCGCGTGACAGCCGTTATCTCGATACCTTCGGGCGCGGGCGCTACCAGGGCGTGACGCGCGACCACTGGGTCGAGATCGAATTCGGCGATGAGGTTCCCCGGAACAGGCCGCTGTATCTGATCGCGAACGGCTGGATACACCCCCACCGACAGCTCTATCAACGTCGCCCTCGGGCAGGGACGGCACGCCGCGCCGCAGGGTCTGAGCCTGGAGGTTTCCCGATGGCAAGGGCGGCTGGATCGCCGCCAAACCGGGATTGGGCTTCCCCACCGGCAAGCTGAAGACTATCCTTATCGGTCTCGACGGCGTTTTCCCCAAAGGAACGGCACGGCGGCGTCTGCGCCTGCGAACAAATCTGGAGATATTTTGGGATGCGCTCGCCTGGGCAGAGGGCCGAAACGATGCGCGGCTCGCGACACGACGCCTGAACCTGCGCACGGCGGAACTTCGCTACCGGGGGTTTTCCGTAGTAACCGCTAAGGATAAATCATCACCAGAGCTTCCGCAATCCTACGAGCGGCTTGCTGGGACCGCGCAGATATGGCGTGATCTGATCGGTTACTACACCCGCTTCGGCGACGTTCGCGAGCTTACCGGGCGCGTGGACGACCGGTATGTTATCATGAATGCGGGCGACGAAATGCGCTTCGAGTTCGCCGCGCCGCCCGCGCCGCCTGCCGGATGGGTGCGGGATTTCGTCCTTATCGGTGACGGCTGGGTTAAGGACGGCGACTACAATACGGCGTTCTCGAAGACGGTGCTGCCGCTGCCGGCGCATGGCCGCCCTGAGTACGCCACGCCGCCGCGCCGTCTGGAAGATGACCCGGTATACCGCCGCCACCGCGCGGACTGGCAAAAATATCATACGCGTTATGTAACACCGCGCGATTTTCAGAACGCGCTGCGCCTTAGAAAACGGAGGAGAAACCATTGATGCGAAGCCGCTTCCCCCAGGTCATCTTATTTATCTTCGTTGGTCTTATCGAACCGTCGCTGTTCTGAATCGCCGCTCCGTCAGCAAAAAAACGCCCCGCAGCCGGTCGTGGACGTAAACCGCTATGGCTTTCGGCTTCAGGAGGTCAGCAAAGCCTCCGGCGTCGATTTCACCCATCAGGCACCGACACTGGACATCAAGCTGGCTCACATCATGCCCCGGATCGCCGATATGGGCGCGGGCGTCTCCGTGGCCGACTTCGACCGCGACGGCTGGCAGGATTTTTATGTCACCAACAGCGGTGAAAACAGTAAAAATAAACTGTACCGTAGCAATGGCAACGGCACGTTTGAAGAGGTCGGCGAAGCGATGGGCGTCGCCGATGTCAACCGCGACGGCACCGGCGTCTCGATGGGCGCGGTCTGGGGCGACTACGACAACGACGGCTTTGAAGACCTGTTCGTCTACAAATGGGGCCGCGCCGAGCTATTCCGCAATGATAACGGCAAACGCTTCACCAATATCACCGAGCGCGCCGGGCTGCCCAAATGGATGAACGCCAACACCGGCATCTGGCTCGACTACGACCGCGACGGCAAGCTCGACCTGTTTATCGGCGGCTACTTCGACGAGAAGTACGACCTGCATAATCTTCCCCACACGCGCATCATGCCCGACAGCCTGGAATACGCCACCAACGGCACGCGCAAGTATCTGCTCCGTGGGCGCGGCGACGGCACGTTCGAGGATGTGACCGAGCGCACCGGCATGAACACCAAAACCTGGACGCTGGCCGCCGGGGCGGCGGACCTGCGCGGCACCGGCTACCCCGACCTGTTCCTCGCCAACGATTACGGCGTCGCCGAATTCTGGGCCAACGACGGCGGCAAGCGGGTGCGCAATATCGGCAAGACGACCGGCGTCGGCAAGGCCCCCAAAAGCGGCATGAACGTCGCGTTCGGCGACATTATGAACACCGGCGGCAAATTCTCCATCTATATCTCCAATATCTACGAAGAGGGGCTTCTGCCGCAGGAAAACAACCTGTGGGTGCCCAAAGAAGGCACCTCGGGCAATAAGCTGCAATACGAGAACCTGGCGCGCGAGATGGGCGTCGGCCACGGCGGCTGGAGCTTCGCGCGCAGTTCGGCGACCTGAACAACGACGGCACGCTCGATCTGTACCTGACCAACGGCTATATCTCCGGGGATAAAGATAAAAACTACTGGTACGACTATTCCAAATTCGCGGCGGAAGCAGCGCCATCATCTCTGACGCCAAGAACTGGCCGCCCATCGGAAACATGAGCCTGTCGGGCCACCAGCAGAAGCGGGTCTGGATCAACGACGGCGCGGGTCGCTTCTGATGTCGCCCAGGCGGTCGGCGTCACCGACACCTACGATGGCCGCGCCGTTGCCCTGGCCGACTTCAACAACGATGGCGCGCTGGACGTTCTCGTCGCCAACCAGAAGGGCCGCTGCTTCTTTATAAGAACACCGTCCTGCCCGACAACCGCTGGATCGGCTTCGACCTGAAAGGCACGCGCAGCAACGCCAGCGCCATCGGCGCGCAGGTGCGGCTGTACTGGAACGGCCAGCAGCAGGTGCAGGAGGTGACGGGCGGCCTGGGCTTCTGCGCCCAGAACCAGCGCGCGCTGCACTTCGGCCTCGGTAAGAACCCGCAGATCGAGAAAGCCGGGATCCGCTGGCCCTCAGGTAAAATAGTGGTCCTGCCGAAGCCCGAAGCGGGCAGGATCCATACGGTAAAGGAGCCTGTATGACGCCGGACCAGAACGCCCCTGATTTCTTCCGCAGAAGGAACCGCATCGCCGCAGACGGCAGCAGCGGTGGGGCAGCAGAGCGGAAACGCTTTCAGATCGATCCGCGTTTCATCGCCCCGATCTTTATCACCTTTATCCTGCTCATCGGCCAGGTCTTTTACGGCATCCTGAAAGCTTCGACCGGACGCTGCTCGCAATCGGCGCGAGCATCGCCACTGAACTGGTTCTGGGACGCCTGTTTACCGGCAAATGGCCGCACACGGCGAGCGCCTACGTCTCCGGTATCAGCGTCGGTATTCTGGTGCGCTCCGGCGTTCTGGCCGTACGCGCTGTGCGGCATGATCGCCATCGCCTCCAAGTACGTCATCCGCGTCAACGGGCGGCATATCTGGAACCCTCGAACTTCGCCATCGTCATCATGCTGATTCTGGCGTACAACACGGTCGCCACATTAAGCATCCAATGGGGCAACGCCATCTGGGCGATGCTGGTGATCTGGATAGTCGGCTCGGTCATCATCGCCAAGCTGAAGCGGTTCCACATCTGCGCCACCTATGTCGTGTCGTTCGTCGCCTTCGCCTTTCTGCGAAGCCTCATCACCGGCCACTCTTTCCTCGCCGAAGTCTCCCCATTACCGGGCCGATGTATCAGTTGTTCATCTTCTTCATGATAACCGACCCGAAGACAACGGTAATGACCCGGCGCGGGCAGATATTGGTCGCCTTTCTGATCGCCGCGATGGAGTGTGTCCTGCGCCTGTTCCAGAATGTCCACGCGCCCTACTACGCGCTCTTCATCGTCGGCCCCGTGGCGAATCTGGTGGAGATATGGTGGAACAAGCGCAGTAAACTTAACGCCGCTTCCCCGGCTCCCGCGCCCGCCTCGGCAAACTAACAGGCCATTTCGATTACGTGGCTTTCTGGTCGAACGCCATGAAACAAACGGCCCAAAACAATCACTCCACCGGAACGCAGCCGCCGCCCATGCAGCGTGACCGCCGCCCCTGCCGGGCCGGTGAAGTCGAGCCGTTATACCGTAGAATTGACTTTCGTTATGGCACTATTCCTTAGTTAAGCTGAATCTTTATGAATCTGTGGATACAGTCGGCGCAACTNACGATTTTATATCTGTTTAATCGTATAGAGATAGTATATCATGAAGTCCTTATATATAAACAATTGCACATGTGTTTAATCGTTATACCAATGGGGAACTTTACCAGTAGGGGCGGGACATGACCTACTTACTGCCTGAGTAACCATGAAGGAACATTATGGCCGACACATTTGACCTCCTAATAGGCCCCGAACAAACATAGCTGTCGAAAGCCGCCACGTGTGAAGCCTCACCGCGCTCAGTAATCCCCCTCGAGCCAGGCACGGTAGAGCCCGAGCACATGGGCCATATCTTCCGGTAAACCCTCGTCGTCCAGGTCCTCGACGCCAATCCAGCGCTTCCGCTTGTCTCGGACCACCTGGCACTGGATGGCGCCCGAGTCGGCGGCGCGAAAACCGGTGACCTGGACCGGCACGCCCAGCAGCGTCGCCGAGAAGGGCACCTCGACGCTGTCGTCAAAGGAGACACCCCAGGCGGCAGCCTCCTCGTCCTCACCGTAGGTGTCCACGAGGATCTCTTCAATCTCTTCTCGGATCGATTTGTCCATTTTGGCCCTGAACAAGCATAGCTGTCACCTGCCGCCATATCGCCTCCGGCGGGAAGGTTGACCACGCACAGAATCCGGTTTTCAGCGCCGTTTTCGCAGCGCGCGATTCACGGCATTCAGGTCAAAGCCTTCGGCATCGAACACGCCGCCAATCCACTGGCGAAACTGCTCGTGCTCTTCATGGGCGGGATCGGCAAGCGCTTCGAGAAAACTTTCATAGCCCCACGGCCCGCCGCAGTCCTCGGGCGGACAGGCGCGCTTGCCCCCGATGCACAGCGGGTACACTGCTTCCGGCTCGGCAGGTAGTATCTTCTCCACCTCGACACGGTGCCGCCAGCCATCGCCAAAGTCGTACTCGTAGATAAAGGACGCTTTCTCCTCGGTGGCAATATCCCCGAGCCGCACCGCTCGCTCGCTGGCGATGCGCGGTTCGTCAAAGTCCGGGTCCGGCTCGCCATAGGTGACTTCGCCCACACGAAAGGCGTGCAGGTGGTAGTTTTCCCAGCCCATCACTACCTGAAAGATACGATGCAGCCGTGGCAGTTTCGTCTCGGCAGGAACCAGCACCCGCCGCCAGAGGGGCGGGCGGATGTCGGCCAGAGTCATCTTCAGCTGATACACCCGCACTTGCTCGGTCATGTTTCTTTGCCCTTACCGCTGTTGCTGCTGGCCACCTCAGAACGGAGCAGCCTTCTCACCGATGTTCTGCCGATGCCCAGCCTGCGGGCGATTTCGACCTGGCTGACACCCTGCGCATGCAGCGCCCGCACCTGCTCCACCTGTTTGGCCGCCGTTCTGGGCCGGCCCATGGCCTTGCCTCTCGCTTTGGCCTGGGCAATCCCCGCCTTGACCCGCTCCCTCAGAATCTCGCGCTCGAACTGCGCAAAGACCGCCACCATCGCCGCCATCGCTCTTCCCCATCAAATTCGGCGTCAACCGGGCGAAGGGGCGGGTTCTTCATGGGCAGCTTCCTTCATCGCGGCGGGTGGCGCTCTCGGTTGGAGGCATGAGGTGAACAGCAACGGCTCGCCCCAGGGCCGCCGACAGCGCCTTGACCAGGTGCGCCTCGAAGCTGGGCTTGTTGACCAGGGTGCTCAAGGTCAGCAGTGCCTGCTGCCAGGCTCTTTGCAGAGGGAGTTGTGAACCAGTTTCTCCGGCCATGTTTCGCGTGTCAAAGACCAAGGCAGTGCGGTGGCTGCCCTTCTCCTTCGGCGAAAGACATTTATGCCAGCGAGCCAGCATAGCGGTAGTCTCAGTATGGGAAGCCATTGCTTTAATTGCTGAAGTGCCTGATGAACTCATCTGGGATTCTCTGCTATGTCGAGCCCGAGGCTGGCGCGGATGTCCTGGCTTACCAGCGTCCTCTCTTCGGATGCCGCCGCGACAGGAACGAAAACTTGATGGTCCTCGAGCAGCTTGACAAGGATTCTCTGGTAGTAAGCTCCGGGCTTCTCCAACACACCCTTCTTGCCCTGGGCGGCGATGCGCTTTCGGGTGGCGATCAGCGCCTTTTGGGGCAGGCTGGTCAGGTTGTGCTCCTCGCAGATGTCCAGCAGTTGCCGATGACGACGCTCGCTGCCAAAGTCACTTAGTTCGTTCACGAAGTCTGCTACCTGCGCCTCCAGTTGCTCACCGCGGACATTATGTCGGCGGCTGGTTACAGGCTGCCTTTCCTGATGGATATGTCCATTTGATTCTCTAACGTTGAACGTTTCTTTATCGATGTTTTTATTTAATTCTTCCTCATCTTTCTTTAACGATATATACGGGGGTGCACTTTTTAGACCCCCAAAATGTAGGGGTCTATTTTGTAGACCCCTATCTGGGTCATCCAGTAAGGTGTCTCCAGTGGCGCGGCGGGTGCGTTNTCTCCAGTGGGGCGAGGAGCCGGTTCGCGTCGTCAGCCCCACGCGCGCGGAGATTTCGCTGAACGGTATCTGGCGCTTTGTTCCCGCCGAGGGCGAAGCGGCGCGCAATCCGACCACGGGCTGGGGTTATATCCGCGTGCCCGGCAACTGGAAGCGAAACGAGGATATTGTGGCGCGCGGCACCGGTCCCTTCTGGCAGGCGTTCAAGCCCGACCAGACCCCGCAGGCGTGGTACGAGCGCACGATCCGTGTACCGCGCGGCTGGGCAGGGCGTGCCGTGCTGCTGGATATGAACCGCGTCAGCACAGACGCCATGGTGTATGTGGACGGCAAAGAAGTGGGTCAGGTTCGCTGGCCCGCCGGGACACTGGACATTACCGACTACGTGCAGCCGGGCCGCGACGCCCGCCTGCGTCTGCGCGTCATTGCCGTGGACGACCGAACGCAGGTAGCAAGCTACATGGGCTATCTCGATACCGAAATGAAACCGGCGCAGTTGGACACGCGGGGCATTATCGGCGATGTCACCCTGATCAGCCGTCCCAAAGGCACACATATCGCCGACCTGCTCGTGCGTCCCTCCACCCGCCAGAAGAAGCTCAGTGTCGATGTGGAACTGGCGAATGTCTCGCAGCCCGGCCCCATCCAATTGACTGCCCGCCTTCTGGATGAAAAGGGCAACGTTGAGAAGACGTTTACGCAGACGGTGAAAGCCCCCCCCGCCCCCAATACTGGGGGCGGGGGGGGCAATCTCCAAACCGTCACCGCCTCCTGGGACTGGGCGAACCCGCGCCTTTGGGACGTCGGCCAGCCTAACCGCTACACGCTCCGCCTGGAGGCGCGCGGGCCGGGCCTGAGCGACGAATACGTTCAGGAGTTCGGCTTCCGCGAGTTCTGGATCGAAGGTAAAAAATTCTTCCTAAACAATACCGAGTTGCGGCTGCGGCCCGGCGTCATGCAGTACGGCGTTACCCCGTCCCGCTGGCTGAATGCAGGCTACAACTTCGGCGAGATTTGGCCCGAAAACCGCGCCCGACGCGGCTCCCAGAACACTGACCCGAAACTGGTAGAGGAGGCAGACCGGATCGGCCTGCCCATAAGCGGCAATCTGCTGCACATGGCTGACTTCCTGCGCATCGACCAGTGGCAAAAGCCTGAAGTCCGCGCCGAATACCGGCGAATGATGGAGCGCGAAGTGCGCCGGATGCGCAACCATCCCAGCATCGTTATCTGGGGCACGACCGGCAACGCTCTGGGAACCAGCGTCGGTGACTCCGACCCCTGGCTGATAGGCGTGCGCGACAACACCAATATTCAGGAAGCCATCAACCAGCGCAGGCGCGTCCGCGAAGCCATTCAGATGGTCCAGGAAGTAGACCCGACGCGCGCCGTCTTCGGCCACCACAGCGATAACGGCGATGTCCATACGTCCAACATGTATCTGAACTTCTTGCCCCTTCAGGAGCGCGAAGAGTGGCTGAGCCATTGGGCGGCGAAAGGCGATATTCCCTTCATGGCCGTGGAGATGGGCATGCCGCTGTACGCCAGTCTGATGCGGGGCCGCGACGGCTATACTCATCAAGGCCACTCCGAGCCGTTCCTGAGCGAATGGACGGCGGTCTACCTGGGCGCGGAAGCCTATAAGACCGAGCCTGCCGAATACCGCGAGAAGGTCATTCGAGACCGCTACAAAGGCGGCGACCTGCAGAAGGAATACGACCCCCACATCCGCAACGACCAGAACGAGCGCATTGTAGACCATTCGCCGTCGTACCAGAAGCTGCTCGACCTGTTCACCACGAACACCTGGCGCTCCTGGCGCACGCTGGGCATTACCGGCGGCATGATCCCCTGGCACCACACCGATACGCCCGCTCTGTCGCGCGTCAACGGCCCGTCACTCGCCTGGATAGCGGGTGCGGGCGGCCTTCCTGCTCCGTCCGCGCAGGTGACGCAAGTCTTCACCGCCAAAGACCACAGCTTTCGCACCGGCCAGAAGATTGCCAAGCAGATCGCGCTCTTAAACGACCACCGCGCGCCGCAGCCCTATTCCGTCCGCTGGGAAGTTACCATCGGCGGCGTGAAGATAGCCGACGAAACGCGAACCGGCACGCTGAAAGTCGCGCAGACACTGCTCCTTCCCGTCTCCTTTGCCGCACCCGCCACCCTTCGCGGCGCCAAGGCCGAAGGAATCATTATGCTGACCGCCCGCATCGGCCCGGACGTGCATGCGGACACGTTTGGTTTTCGGGTCTTTGCCCCCCCCGCCCCCATTATTGGGGGCGGGGGGGGCCTCCCCCTCACCGTCTTCGACCCCGCCGGCGAAACGAGCAAACTGCTCCAGAGTCTGGGCTATGCGGTCAAGCCCTGGATGGCGGGCCAGCAGCCGTCCGCAGGCGAAGTGGTTGTCATCGGGCGCAAGGCGCTGTCCAGCGGGCGCCTCATTCCCGGCGACCTGGCGACGTTCGTCCGAAACGGCGGGCGGGCTGTCGTGTTCGCGCAGGACCCGCAGTGGACGAAGTACGCCCTCCAGCTTCGCACCGCACCGCATCTGGCGCGGCGCGTTTTCCGTATCGCCAATGACCATCCCGTCGTCGCCGGGCTGGACGACTTTGATCTGCGCGACTGGAACGGCGTCAGCAGGTTAGTGGAAGCCTATCCCCACTACCCCGGCTTTGAATGGACGACCTCTTATGGCTGGCACTGGGGCAATCGCGGGGCCGTCTCCAGCGCGCCCATCGAAAAGCCGCACCGCACCTCCTGGCGGCCTATTCTGGAAACCGAGTTCGACCTGGCCTATACGCCGCTGATGGAGATGGAGTTCGGCAAGGGGCGCCTCACCTTCTGCACGCTTGACCTGGAAGACAACGCCCCGGTTGATCCGGCGGCGCACAAGCTCGCCCGTCAGGTCGTGGAGTACGTCCGCACGGCTCCCGTTGCTCCCAAAGTGCAGCGGGTACTGTATCTGGGGGATGACGTGGGCGCGAAAACACTCGATAGCCTGGGTGTGCGCTACGAAAAGGCCAGCCGCCCCGATCCTGCCGCCGGGCTTATCGTCGTCGGAACTAACCCCGGCGCGAGTGATGACGATTTGCGCGCCTATGCCCGCGCGGGCGGTCGGCTCCTGTTCCTGCATCGCGGGCGGCAGGAGGGCGGGCTGGGAATCCGCATCGCCAGCGTTCCCGGCTTCCATGGGTCGCTGAACCCACCGGACTGGCCGGAAACGCGCGGCCTTTCCGCCTCGGATTTGCGCTGGCGCTCCGTTCATGATGCCTGGCTGATCCAGAACAGCGGCAATATCGAAGTCGGCGCAAACGGCCTCCTTGCTCGGCAAGCCATCGGTGCGGGCGTCGCTGTCTACTGCCAGATTGGCCCGGACACCGTACCCGCCGACGAAAAACGCTATTTCCGCTTTACCCGCTGGCGGCAGACCCGCGCCCTGTCCCAGATTCTGGCGAACATGGGAGCAAGCTTCCAGCAGGACGAGCGGATGATGGCGCTTCTACAAAAACCCGACCAGGCGTGGATGCTGGCCGGGACATGGGACGCGCAACTGACGAACCCGCGCAAGGAAAGCCCGACGCGCCAGTGGAACAGCGACCCCGGCATGACGGATACGGCAAAGGCGCTGGTCGCGGAAAACGTCCCCGCCGGTACCACCGGCTGGCAGAAAGTCTCCGTGCCCGCCTTTATGGAAAGCTATGGCCCCGCGTGGCGCTTCACCGACGGCGAAGCCGTTTTCCGCAAAAAGGTCGAGATTCCCGCCTATCTCGCGAATCGAGACCTGTTCCTTTCCGTCGGGCGCGTGGACGAGACGGAAACGACCTACTTCAACGGTGAACGGATCGGCACGACGACCCAGTGGCTCCACCCGCGCGGCCACCGGATACCGGGCAAGTTCGTCAAGGCGGGAACAAACGTTATCGCCTTACGCACCTGGGACCAGGGGATTCACGGCGGCATGACCGCCAGTCCCAATCATCTCTACCTGCGCGCCCTGGGCGAATACACCGGCTTCTATCACGATGATTACATTCCCGACGAGGTAAGCGAAGGGACAACGGAAAAGGATTGGAGCGCCCGCGCCGAACTCTGGAAAATCGCCGACAACCCGTATCGCTACTACCGCTGGTAGAGCGGCTGCCCTCCTATGCTGAAGGTTCTGAAGGGACGAAGGGGAAATGACCGTGCCTGAACCGCCAGGGTCATTCAGTTTTCCGTATACCCAGCAGTGCGAGCGCGGCGTGTGGCTGTGCCGCGTGGTAGCGGCAGGCGGCGGCAATGTTCTTGTAGCCGCTGTTTCGCATCAGGCCGATGCAGGTGTTCCTGATGGCTGCCAGCACCTGAGGAATGCTGCCGCAGCGCACCTGGGAGCGGTCTTCATCAAAGGTGACATCGCGTACATAGTGGCTCTTGTTCTCGATGTGCCAGTGGCGCGCAGCAGCGACAGGAGACGCTTGCACTGGCCTCCTGCGGCGACAAACCAGGTAAGGCCATATAGATCGTCTCTTCCTGCCGCTTGCCGCCGCTCTTCTTATGCTGCACGCGCCGCCTCAGGCAGAACACCTGAGCGACGTGGGGGAGTCCAGATACCCGGCAGGTACATCGGCGCGCCTAAGACGCCGCACCGTGACTCTTCCGTGGCTCAGGTCACTGCTGCTGGCTCGGTGCAGCACGGGTTCAAACAAGTTCGGGCTGGCAAAGAAGCATCAGCTACGGTGCAGGATAGGGTGATTGTTCTTGACGAGCATCACGAAGTGCCCCCTTGTCCACTATGGTCTCGGCGACTTTGCGCTGCGTGAGCAGTGCGTCCATCGTCACCACGCGCCCCTCCAACACTAAAGCCTTGAGTACCTCCTCCACGGCCCCAATCTCATTGGTCTTGTCGGAAACCGCTTCTTGCAATAGTGTCAGTCCCAGGCCATGACTGACCGCCGACAACAGATGCACGTCGCAGGCTCCCTGGCACTGGCTGCCGCGCAGCGTTTTGCCATCCAGGGCAACCACTGCCGCTTTCGTCGGCTGTGAATGCTTCAGAACGCACTGTGCCCAGGCAGAAAGCTTTGCCTCCAAGTCCTTCTTGTCCAGGTGGCGAAAGATCGTGTGCAGCGTGCCCACCGAAGGTGTTCTACCACCGGGGAAGCCCAGTGCCTGTGCCAGTTCCTTGCCGTAGTTTTTGCCCCAGTCGGCCATAGCGCGTAGCTCTTGTAACCGCACAGTTGCGGCACAGGCAAGAGCAAGCACCGCTCCTAAAGGATGGCGTCTGCCCTGACTCTTGCGAAAATCCTTCACTTCCGAGAGCACGTCCACTAAAGGACGACAACCCGATTCCGTCACCAGCAAACCTCATCAAGATAGCGTTGCCGTAAGTATAACAGAACTAGAAAGAAAACTGAATGACCCTGCCTGAACCGCACCGCCAGCAGAAACCATCGGTCCTTCGGCGAAACCGTTGCATAAATCCTTACAGTAACGACAGGAACCGGGGCATGAGCCTGCGCATGTTTCACTTTTCCGAAGGGCAGTCACATAAGTTCTGGAGTATCGCCCTCGACGGCGCTGCCCAGACCGTGCGGTTCGGACGTATCGGAACGGCGGGGCAGACCCAGACAAAAACCTTGACGACGAGGCCGGGGCGCGCAAAGCCACGGAAAACTGATTGCGGAAAAGCGCAAAAAAGGCTATACCGAAGTCGCGCCCGAGGCGGCCAGCCCGTCCCCCAGGAAGCGCCTGCCCAGGCGCGCCTACGAACAGATGAGCCTGCCCTTTTAACGAAACGCAAAAAACCGGGCCGGGGATGATTATCCCCGGCCCGGTTCTCTCATTGCTGGTCTGCTGCGGCACGCTCTACGGCTTGTATTCTTCTACCTGGAAGGCGGCGCGATAAGCAGCACACCGTAGCGCCCCTTGCCCTTCTTGAAAAACTTGATACGCGTGGTCGGGGCGGTTTTGGGAAGAAGCTGGCGCTGACGGACATCCAGCGCGCTCACCGGCAGCCCCTCGCTCCGTGCGGCCTGAACCTGCCGGGCAGTGACATAGCCGATAACATCCGCCGTGTAGACGACGGCAGCGGCAGCAGCGGGTCGGCGCGGCGGCGCGGCGGAAACGGCTCCGGCGAACACGGACAGAACACAAAAGGCCAGCAGGGTTAGTCGCACAATCTCGTCCTTCCCGGAGACTACGCCGCTCCGGTCGTTTCGGTACTACTATCCTACACACGGTCGGGAACCTTTCCCGCGCAAATTAACCGGTTTTTCCGAATCCCGGCATTTTTGCCCCTAAAGGGGTGACGCCCTCACCCCGATTGCCCGCAGAAGCCCTCACCCCCACACTCGGTCTGCCGAGGTGCTCTCCCATGCTTCCGCTTCGCGGTGGGAGAGGGGTGCCTGTGGCATTACCAACCCCGGCCGCGCACGAAGGCAAGAGAACCCGGCAGGGCGCGAAGCCGGGGCCGCTGTCGTAATAGGCACCCCTCTCCCCGTCTGCGGGAGAGGGCAGGGGGTGAGGGCTTGCGGGCAAAACCGGGTACTATCCGGGTAGCGGAACCAGGTAACGACGCCCACTTCGGAGAAGGCCCCATGAACGCAGACAGCAGCAGCGCCAGCGCCCACCACGACGCGGGAACCGCACTTATCGCCCGTGACCCCTGGCTGGAACCCTATGCCGACGCGCTGCGACGCCGGTACGCGCACTATCAGCGACTGCGCGAGCGTATCGAGCGGGACGGCGGACTGCTGGGACCGATCAGCCAGGGGCATCGCTTTTTCGGGTTCCATCGCGGCGAACGTCGCCTGCGGGGCGAGCAAAATGGCGTTCCCGGCGTCTGGTACCGCGAATGGGCACCCGCCGCGCACTCACTGCGGCTTGTCGGCGATTTCAACGGGTGGGATCGGGGCAGCCACCCGCTGGAGCGTGATGATTATGGCGTCTGGAGCCGGTTCCTGCCCGACGAAAGCTACGCGGATCGGCTGACGCACGGCAGCCGGGTAAAAGTTCATGTGGTCAGCGGCTCCGGCGGGATGGATCGGATTCCCGCCTACGCTCGCCGTGTGGTTCAGGACGAAACGACCAAAGACTTTGCGGCGCAGTTCTGGATGCCTTCGGAGCCATACCGGTTTGCCAATAACTCCCCTGCTCTGCCCGCCGGGGAGGGGCTTCGTATTTATGAGGCCCATGTTGGCATGGCGCTGGAAGAAGGCCGCGTCGGCACGTTCGATGAGTTCCGCGAGCAGACGCTGCCGCGCATTCGCGCTCTCGGCTACAATGCTATCCAGCTTATGGCCGTGATGGAACACCCCTATTATGGCTCGTTCGGCTACCATGTCAGCAGCTTTTACGCCGTATCGTCACGATTCGGGACGCCGGAGCAGCTTAAAGCCCTGATCGATGCGGCCCATGCGGAGGGCATCCTGGTACTGCTGGACATTGTCCACAGCCACGCAGTTAAAAATACCAACGAAGGGCTGAACCGGTTCGACGGTACGCAGTACCAGTATTTCCATGACGACGCGCGCGGCCTGCACCCGGCCTGGGATTCGATGCTCTTCGACTACGCCAAGTACGAGGTGCAGCGGTTTCTGCTCAGTAATGTGCGCTTCTGGCTGGAGGAGTTCCGCTTCGACGGCCTGCGCTTCGACGGCGTCACCAGCATGCTCTACCACGATCACGGTCTGGCCCGCGTCTTCACCACCTACGGGGACTATTTCGGCGCGAATGTGGACGAGGACGCCGTGGCGTACCTTCAGGTAGCGAACGATCTGGCGCACGCCGTGAGGCCGGATGCAATCACCATCGCCGAGGATGTTTCGGGGATGCCCGGCATGGCGCGGCCCGCCGCCGAGGGCGGCCTGGGCTTCGATTACCGGCTGGCGATGGGCGTCCCCGACTACTGGATCAAGCTGATCAAGGAAAAGCGCGACGAGGAGTGGGATCTGGGCGACATCTACCGCACGCTGCTGAACCGGCGGCACGGGGAAAAGCATGTCGGCTATGTGGAAAGCCACGATCAGTCCCTGGTCGGCGACAAGACGCTGGCGTTTCAGCTTATCGACCGGGAGATGTACCACGGAATGGGCGTCGGCTCCGGCGGAAGCGTGGTGGTGGACCGGGGAATCGCGCTGCACAAGATGATCCGCCTGGTTACGTTCAGCCTGGCCGGGGAGGCGTATCTGAACTTCATCGGCAACGAGTTCGGGCACCCCGAATGGGTGGACTTTCCGCGCGAAGGCAACGGGTTCTCGTTCCAGTACGCGCGCCGCCAATGGTCGCTCGCTGATAACCCATCGCTGCGCTACCAGGGCCTGAACGAGTTCGACCAGGCGATGCAAGCGTTGGACAAAAGGTTCCACCTGCTCCACGACCCGCTGATCGAGCAGCTTGCGCTCCACGAGGACACGCGCCAATTGGTGTACCGGCGCGGCCCGCTCGTCTTCGCCTTCAACTTCCACCCGACCGAATCCTACGCCGACCTGCGTATTCCCGTGCCGGACGCCGCCGATTACCGGGTCGTGCTCAACACCGACGACACGCGCTACGCCGGGCCGGGCCGAAGCGCGGAAAACATCGTCTATCCCCTCCAGCACACCCCGATGTACGGGCGAAACCAGAGCATCCAGATATACCTGCCCAGCCGCAGCGCGCAGGTAATGGCCCCGGTTTAGCCCTCACACCCGTGGCCCGAAAAAGCCCTCACCCCCTGCCCCTCTCCCGCCGAGGGGAGAGGGGGGCCTGCCACGGGAGCGGCCCCGGCTTCGCACGAGAGCAAGGAGAATAGCCGTAGTGCGGAGCCGGGACGGGTAACGTTACCGGGCATTCCCTCGGTAACGCGCGAAGCCGGGGTTGGTAACGCTACAGGCACCCCTCTACCCGTTGCGGGAGAGGGGCAGGGGGTGAGGGCTGCTTCTTCGGGGACGGGGCGTGAGGGCCGACACCGCAGGGTATACAACAGACGAGCGGTTCCCGCAGGGAAAGGACAACCACAACCATGGCGGACACGAACGAACAGCAGCAGCAGCAGCAAGTGACGGAAGGCGGCGACGCGGCCTACGACCCGGCAACGCGACCCGGCAACGATCCGAGCGCATCCGGCAATCCCGGCGCGAACAACCCCGGTGTCGGAGACCTGGGGGCCGGGGACGCTGGCATCGTTCTGGACACCGATCTTCCGCGCGGTTTTAACAATTCACCCGGCGTCGGCACCGGAGCCAGCAGCGTGATGGGCGCAGGCGGCATCGGCGGCACCGGCGCAATCGGCGGCGGCGCTGGTGGCGCTCCGGGAGATGTGGGCACAACAAGCGGCGCGGGCGGCGCGACGGGCACCGGCACTGGCGGCGGCGCGGACTGAGAAGCAGGCGCGCAAAGAAACGGCCCCGGTTCTATTTTGCAACAGAACCGGGGCTGCAGATAAACCGAGGAACTTAAGGCGCTTACGGCGTAGTAGTCGCGCCGCCGCCTGAGGTTCCGCCACCGGCACCGCCGGTACCAGCACCAGAACCCGCGCCGCCACCAGTGCCACCACCGAAGCCGCCACCAGCCCCGGCACCGCCACCCATACCGCCACGGCCACCGCCGCCGCCTGCGGGTAGCTGGGTCTGGGCCAGCAGGCGCAGACCGTTGACATCAAACTGGTACAGCGTGCCGCCCCGCAACACGAACACGTAACGGTCGGTAGCGGTCACTACGGGCTGCATCATCATGCCCATTCCCATACCGCCGCCACCCTGCATGCCGCCACCAGTGCCACCACCGAAGCTGCCACCGCCCTGGCCGAGGCCGCCGCCCTGCTGGCCGCTGCCGCCCTGACCACTCTGGCCAAAAGCGCCGCCTTGCTGGCCGCTGCCGCCACCACCCCGTTGACGATTGTTCTGCCCGGTGCCCGCACCTCCTGCACCGCCGCTGCCGCCTTGAGCCTGCGCCGCCGGCCCTATCAGCGCCGCGCCGCCCAGCAGGAGCGTCGCTCCTGCCACAGCCCAGCCGTTTGCCATAGATCGCTTGGTCACTACGTACCTCCTTGCTTATCTGTGAGAACGTGCCGCCACGTTACCGCGTGGTGCCGCCGCCGCCTGTCGCGCCGCCAGCACCGCCCGTCGCACCTGCGCCACCTGTGGCCCCACCGGCTCCGGCAGGTCCTGGAGGTGTCGTACCTGTGCCACCGGTGCCCGTACCACCCGCGCCGCCGGCTCCCGTAGGTCCGCCCATCGCTCCCCCAGTTCCACCGGTCGTGCCGGTGCCCATGCCCGCACCGCCGCCCGTGGTTCCGCCGGTACCAGTGCCTGCGCCGCCGCCGCCGGTCGTGCCCGCGCCGCCGCCAGCACCGCCTGTGGCTCCACCGCCGCCGGTACCAGTACCGCCGCCTGCACCAGTCCCCGCATCGTCATCCTGGTTGCCGCATCCAGCGGTCATACCCAGCACACCTACCGCCGCTATTGCGGCAATTAGCCATTTCGGCATATCCTTCTCCTTGCTGCCGGTTACGTGCCGCTCGGACACGCATGTTTTCTTTTGGGGATCTGTGCGACGGCTTCCACAACCGCCGCCCCTGCCGCCAGCGCCCCGTCGCTGTTGCCTTTATGGCATTTTGTCTTACCCCTCGCTTTTTTACCATGAAACGTAAAATGCTTGAAAATACATAAATAGCGCGGATTTCCGTAGGAACCTGCAATATTTTGCTGTCGCATGGTCAATTTATACCTGTAAATGACCTTTCGCCGCATCTTTGTAGGATAAGAAGCAGGTTTAATAAATTTGTATACTAAGAAATTGACCCGTCGAGTTTGACAGGAGGCTCCATCTGAGATACACTACCCCTCGGCAGCACAGGTTCCCCGCCGCCGCGACCTCCACCGGCGCTGACCACACCTCAGTTAAATCAGATCGACGGTTTCGCGGCGCAGCTTGTGAGGAATTTCACAAATTTGCGCCCGATAGGGACAAAAGGCTCTGCGCCTTGGAAGGAAGTGAAAGTTTGAGGATTCTGCGTAACCCGCAGACGATGCTCGTTGTTTGTCTCCGCAGCTTCGTCGCCACTGCTATCGTGGCTTCTTCTTTGTCCGCAACCACGGTTGTTCCCGCCCAGGTCGCCCCTCCCCCCGCCGCTTCTTCCGGCCTGGAGTACGTCGAACCAGTCAAGCATCTGTCCCCGGATCGCCCGGCCCGCGTTCTGAAATTTATCGCCGTCAGTCCCGCGCCGAAAGCTGCCGCCGCAGCGCCCCCGCAGCGTCCCTCCCGCACCAGCCGCCTGATACGCAATGCACTGGCCTATCGTGGCACGCCGTACCGATTCGGTGCGCGGGGACGGGGCGGGTTCGACTGCTCCGGCTTCACGTCCTATCTGTTCGACAAAGCCGGAAAGCCTATTGCCCGCTCCGCTTCCGCGCAATATCGCCAGGGTGCGCCGGTAGAAAAAAGCGCGCTCAGGCCCGGCGATCTGGTGTTTTTCAAGAACACGTATAAGCGCGGCGTCTCCCATGTCGGCATCTATATCGGGAACGGCAATTTTATCCATGCCGCCTCCTCACGCAGTGGTGTCCGGGTGGACTCGCTGAACAAGTCCTACTATGCCAAGCACTGGGCCGGAGCGCGCCGCCGTCTTTAGCCCTGTCCTCTGGCGCGAAACGGACTTTGTTTGGTAAAATCGGACATAGTGCTTGTCCGCAATCTGTTTCCTACGATTCGCTGCGGGCAACGCTAAAAAACGGATTGAAGAAGAGACATGCGCTTTTTAACCCCCTACGCCCCTGTCGCTGCTGCCGCTTTTATTGCTTTTGCAGCAGCGACGATGGGGTGCCGGAACTCCTCCACAACGACGCCTGGCGCGGCGGAGGCCAGTATCCCATCCCTTGCAGAGGCGCCAGCCGCGCCGCCGTCCGCGCAAACGCTCGCCCTCTTCGAGCCGAACGAGGCCGGACGTATTCCCATTGTGATGTACCATGCCATCGGGGGGCCGAGTGTCGGGGGTGTCCGCTACGACCGGATGGGCCTGAATATCTCCCCGGCCACCTTCCGCAGGCATCTCCAATTGATGCACGCGGCGGGCTGGTATCCCGTGAACATGCGCGACGTGCTGACGGCAAAGATAGATGTACCGGCGGGTAAGACGCCGGTGGTGCTGACCTTCGATGATGGGCGCGGCAGCCAGTTCCGTTATCGCAAAGACGGAACAATGGACCCCGAGTGCGCGGTTGCCATTCTGGAAGCCTTCCATCGAAAGCACCCCCAGGACTGGCCGCGACGCGCTTCGTTCTACCTCATGCCCGGGCCGTTTATGCAGGGAGAATCAGTAACCAAAAAGCTGCGCTATCTGGTCGATAACGGTTATGAGCTTGCCAACCACTCGACCACGCACCGCATGATGGGCCGCATGAACGCGCAGACACTGCGCTGGGAGATGCGCCAGTCGTATGCATATGTGAAGGCGCGCGTGCCCGAAGCGACGATGGATACGATGGCCCTGCCCGGCGGCGACATGCCACGTAACCGGGCGCTCTGGGACTGCCTGCTGCGTGATGCGGACAAAACCAAGCCGTCTTACCGCAACCGCTGCATTTTGCTGGCCTGGGGCGGCCCGTCCTATCCCCCGGCCCATAAAAAGTTCGACCACCGGCAGATCACCCGTATCGGCGTGAATCCCGGCGAGGTGGAGACCTGGATTGAGCGGCTCAAGCGCGGCAAGGGGTATCCGCGCTATATCAGCGACGGCAAGAAGAACTTCGTATCCGTGCCCAGAGTGCGGAATAAAGACATCGACCGCAGCCGTTTGGGCGGCGCGACATTGATCGTTTACGACCCCGGCCTCCCGATTCGGGAACAGAAACAGCATACGCAGCGGTAAGCCAGGCAGGCGCGCGTACCCATGAATGCTCCCTCCTGGCGCAGACGCTTGCCCCTGCTCTTGATCTACCTCGGCCCGCTCCTCCTGTGGATGGCGGTCCTCTTCGCCGCTTCCACACAGTTCGGCAGATACGAAGTTTCGGCGAGTCTTCTCCAGAAGGCGCTGCGTCTTCTGGCGGGGCCGGGACCCGATGATATTACCTACCTGGCCCTGTATTCGCTCAACCGGGCCGCCCGCCGACTCGCGCATGTGTGCGCTTCTTTCATTCTGAGTCTGCTGATCGTGCGGGCGGTGCAATGGGGTACTCCCCGGCTGAAGTGGCGCTCGCTGGTTTGCGCCTTCCTTGTCAATAGTGCCGTGGCAGTCGGCGAAATGCTCCACCGAAACCGGACACCCCACCGGCACGGCGATCTGTCCGACTTGGCGCTCAACATGCTGGGAAGCGCGCTCGCGCTGCTGACTGCCATTGTCTTTTTTGCCGGGAAGCGGTGGGAGCAAAAGGCAAGGGAGGCGGCCATGCAGGCAAGCGAGACACTGGCGCAGGAAGAGGCGACGGGGAAGCCGCCCGTGACGTAGCGACGGGACCGCCGCCGCCCCGGCAGGTGGCTTATCCGATGACACGCCCCCCTGTGCCACCTTCGGACTTCAGGCAGCATTCCCGCGCACTGAAGCGGCGCAGAGTCGATCAGCAGCAGATTAAGACAGAAAATGTATAGGCTTTTTTATTTCGTGCTTGTGCTTATTGCCGGCGCTTGCCTTACCCGGCAGGCACTTGGCGGACAGAAGGCTCGTGACAACCGGCGTGTGCGTGTGGTGCCGGTGGGCAAGGGCTGGGCGAAGTCCTCGGTGAATGCGGTCGTGTTCCGAACGAACAGCGTGGTCACGCACAAAAACACGCAGTACATCGCCTACTATGATGCCAAAGGCGACATAATCCTTGGGAAGCGGAAGCTGGGTACCTCTAATTGGGAAGTGAAACACACGCCGTATGCCGGTCAGGTGAAGGACGCCCATAACTCCATCTCTATCGCAGTGGACGGCAAGGGGATACTCCACATGTGCTGGAACATGCATGGACAGCCGCTTCGCTACGCTCAAAGCAGGCGTCCCGGCTCTCTGGAGTTGACGGAGCCGATGCCGATGACTAGGCGCGAGGAGAGCCGTGTCACGTACCCCCAATTCTATAATCTGCCGGGCGGCGACCTTCTGTTTCTCTATCGGCAGGGCGGGTCGGGAAGCGGAGACGTGCTGCTCAATCGCTACGATGTTCGGAAAGGGCAGTGGCAGGCGCTCCAGCATCCCTTGATCGCCGGGCAGGGCAGGCGCAATGCCTATATGAATGGACTCTCTATCGACGGCAAGGGCGGCCTGCACATCTCCTGGGTCTGGCGTGAGACGCCGGATGTAGCCACAAACCACGATGTCTGCTATGCCTACTCGCCCGATCAGGGAAAGACCTGGCAAACCTCCTCAGGGAAGAAGTTCACGCTTCCCATCACCGCGAAAAACGCGGAAGTAGCCCAGCCGGTGCCGCAGAACAGTGACCTGATCAATCAAACCTCGATGACCGTGGATGCACACGACCGCCCCCTGATCGCCACGTACTGGCGTTCCCAAGGCAGCGACGTGCCGCAGTACCGCCTGGTCTGGCATGACGGGCGGAAGTGGCGCACGAGTATCGCGGGAGAGCGCAAGCGGGCGTTTCACCTGAGCGGCGGAGGAACCCGGCGCATTCCTGTCTCACGGCCTCAGGTGCTGGCGGGGAAGGACAATCGTGTCTATGTCGTTTTTCGCGACGAGGAGCGCGGCGGCGGTGTCAGCGTTGCGATCTCTGAGAGTCCGAACCGCGCTGACTGGCGGCTGGCGACCCTGTACAAGCCATCCGTTGGCGCCTGGGAGCCGACCTACGACCCGGCGCTCTGGAAGCGTGAGGGGAAGATGCATCTATTCCTGCAAACCGTGGGGCAGGGCCAGGGGGAGACACTGGAAAACGTCCCGCCTCAGACGGTCTCGGTTCTGGAATGGACGCCATAGCGGCTCCCCAGCACACGACACGGCGGCAGAGTATAGATGGACAAAACAAAAAGCGACGGCACCGCCTCGTGGTGCTGTCGCTTTTTCCGCCAAATCGAATATGAAGTAATTATAACACAAACCGGCGGCAGTGTCAAATACAGGCTGTCGCGCAGGAAAAGCCGTTTAATGCGGAAACCGGTGATGGGGAAGTGTCACAAGCGCCCCTGGGAGACGTCACCAACACTTTATTCTCATAGAAACCCGCGGGTTGTGTCTCTGAAACATCTCACCGGGCGGGCCATAGGCGGGCCGCCCGGCGTGTATTCTAACCCACCAGCAGCGCCGCGCCCTGAACTTCGCGCAGTTGGGTGTCGGCGTAGCACAGCATACGCTCCGTGGTTTCCCAGTCGACGCAGGCGTCGGTGACGGAAACCCCGTAGCGCAGGGCGGACAGGTCGCGCGAGATGCTCTGCTTGCCGCCCATCAGGTTGCTCTCCACCATCATCCCGGCCACGGCGCTGTCGCCATCAGTGCGCTGCCGGATGACATTTTCCCAGACGACCTCCTGCTGCCGTTCGTCGTAGGCGGAGTTGGCATGGCTGCAATCGATCAGGATCGCCGGGTCCAGACCGGCGGCCTGCATCTGCGCCGCCGCGCCCTCGACACTGCTTCGGTCGTAGTTGGGGCCAGAGCGCCCCCCACGCAGAATCAGATGCGCGTCCGGGTTACCCGTGGTCTTCACCACGCAGCACTGACCGCCCTCATCCACGCCCAGGAAACTGTGCGTGTGCCGGGCGGAGACGATGGCGTCGGTGGCGATCTGAAGTCCACCGTCGGTGCTGTTCTTGAAGCCGACCGGCATGGAAAGGCCGCTGGCGAGCGCGCGGTGGGTCTGTGACTCGGTAGTACGCGCGCCGATTGCCGCCCAGCTAATCAGGTCGGCGAAATACTGGGGTGTCACCGGGTCCAGCATCTCCGTACCTACGGGAAGGCCCATCTCGGTGATTTTTAGCATCAGGGCGCGCGCGCGCCGCAGTCCGGTCACCATATCGAACGAACCGTCCAGATGCGGGTCGTTGATCAGGCCCCTCCAACCGATAGTGGTGCGGGGCTTTTCGAAATAGGTGCGCATGACCAGGAACAGCCGCTCCTGATATTTCAGCCGAACCTCGTTCAGCCGCTCGGCATATTCGAAGGCAGCGTCCGGGTCATGAATCGAGCACGGCCCGACGACCACCAGAAGTCGTGGGTCCTCTTTTCGCAGAATGCGCTGTACCACGTCGCGGGCGCTGTCTACCCCTTCGGTGATGCGCGGCGTCACTGGCAGCTCTTCCTTGAGCGTGCGCGGCGATACCAGCGGCACCATTTCACGCACATGTATGTCGTCGTGTCCGGGTCTCATGCGTCGTTCCTTTTCGCTTTTAGAGCGATTCTATCGGCAAAAATAAAACCCGCCGGGACTACTTCTTTTTCGTCCGGGGCGGGTCTGCTTGTTTTGCGAGTCTTCTGTATACGGGTTCAGCAGGCGGTACGCTCCAGGACGTTCGGAAACCACGGAAAGCTAAAATAGCCATCCTGCCAATAAAAGCCGTAGTTCACGATCCGTGTCGAAGAGGTACTCATCGTTCTGCTTCGCGCTCACTATACCACAGGTTGCGCCCATTCTTCAAACCGCTATCACAGCAGCTTCGCCTGCGTGAGCAACCGCCGCATTTTGCCGTATGGGTGTGGCGTATCTTTTTGTCGTTTGCCCGTAGATCGGAATAGAACCGGCGCATGCACAGAATGAGTTCACGATACCGTACGACGGATTCCACGTAACGCGCGTCCAGCTTCATCAAGCCATGCGCCTGAATCTCCTCCATCTTGTCCAGGAGCAGGGGCACGACCTGGCCGAAGTTCGTTTCGTCCTCGATCCCGTACCGGCGCATCACCTTTTCGCGCCTGCTTACCGGCGCATACCGGAAGAGAGCGTAGATATACGTCCCCAGGTTCTCCAGGAACTCCGCATAGTCATAGTCGATATGCCGATTGAAGAAGGCTTTTTCCGGCTGGCTCAGCGCGAAACTCTTGTCCAGCACCAGCCCGAAGTCGGTCAGATAGGGCTTGCCGCTCGTATCGACAAGGATGTTTCCGAAGTGGGCGTCAAAGTGGATGACGCCTTTTTCCCGCAGGAACGCAATAGTCTGAAGCATCTCCCCTATCACCGTTTCCAGCTTGTCCATATTCTTCGCCAGCCAGGACTGAAGCATATGCGGAATATATTCCAGGAAGAGGATTATTTCGTAGGGAGCACGGCTGCGGCTTGTCATGTACCGGTCGATGTTTTCATCGCTGTTCCAGTACCGGATATAGCCGTTATGCCGCTCACTGTCTATCTCAGGATGCGCCCCGGTGGAGGGGACGATGCGGTAGTGATACAGCAGCGGGAAGTTTTCGGCAGTGCCTTCGAGCACCCAGTTAGTCGTCTTGATATGGGTGACAAGTTCACGAAACACGCCGAACCCGGCGGAGCCGACGCCATAGTTATAAAAGAAGGGCAGATCGAACAGGTTCTTTGTGGAAAACAGATTCTCGTGCTCGACATCGGTCATCGGCACGCGCTTGACGAAGACCTTCGACCCGCCGACGGGGATGACCTGCGTCCCGCCCCACCCGCGCGTCGGACCTGAGCCGCTCAGCAGCGACTCAAGCTGTGTCTTATCCACCTGAGCAAGCTGGCTGCTAAGCCGGTAGTAGCGGGCTTTGCCCGCCTGCGAAGAAAAATCCGTTACCAATAAAATCTCCTGCTATCGCACCCGGAGAGTTCCGGCAGTTCCGCCCACCAGATGTCTCCGCGCTCGGTTCCGGCGGGATCACCTTTCACGAAGCAGCGAGCGGGATTGCAGGCGAGCCAGGACAGGTTCAAGCGTACCGGGTTCGTCCACGTAGAGGGCATCAAGCTGCTGAGTCACCTGCTCGTTACGGTTCTTGTACAGGTAGTGCTGCAAGGCGCATAGAGTTCACTGCGCGAAAGCCCTGCCGCTGCGCGAACTGTTCTGCGGATTGGAACAAGCCATCGGGGATAGATACAGCCCTTTCATGCCAATAGTATAACGACCGAGTTCACCGGCGCGAAGAACTTGACCTTCGGCAGGCCGGAACCGACTGCATTCGCGTCCGGTGCTACGCTTTTTTAGGCTGCGACGTTCATGTAGTATCAACGACCTGCAAAGCCGGGTTTTATCTCAAATCCAAGCTGGCCGACCAGATCGACTAAGACCCGATCATGTTCATTGTCCCGGTACTTCATTGACGCCCTCAATTTCTTGACTATCTCAAGGTATCTGCCGTTGATTGGCTTCAAGGACTTCCAGCTGGAAAATGATCTTGCCATCCTTCGTTAGATAGTACTTCAGGTCTTTTAAGAAGTATTGAGCTTGGTACAACTCCATAGCTTCTTCGTATTTCAACCACAGCCCGAGATCAACGTTTCTAACGTTTGAACTAAAAAGTGCTCTTCACCAGCGGCTACTTCGTCGTCGGCTGTCAGTCCTAATGCCGGGTCATATTGCGCGATTAGGTTAGGCACATCATGGCCCGTGGGCGGAATACCCTCCGGCGAAACTAGAACCGCCTTCGCATATAGCTCTAGACTGTGTCCCATCGAAAACAGGCGAGAAAGATCTGATTCCCACGGAACTGACTATGCGCGCAAAGAAAGTACTGAATTAGAAACTCATCTCCGAGCACGAGAAATGTCTGTTGAACGTGCTGCATACTTTCGGTAATCATAATGGTAATCGTGCTTCAAATTCTTGCGAGAGCCGATCTTTTGCGCCGGATCTTCTTAGAGACGGTTTGAAAATTCTTAGCGGTCAGCCCGATGGCGGGATAGGCTGTGGTTATGACTACCTCTACCTACCCCACCGACCTGACCGACCGCCAATGGCATTGTATCAGAGACCTGATTCCTGCGGCAAAACGCCGTGGCAGGCCGCGCCTGCTGGAAATGCGCCAGGTCGTCAATGCCCTGCTGTACCTGCTGGTGGGCGGCATCGCGTGGCGACTGCTGCCCCGAGAGTACCCACCCTGGCAGAGCGTGTATTACTACTTTGGCAGATGGCGCGACGACGGCACGTGGAGACGCATTCATGAGCGGCTGCGGGCACAGGTACGGCAAAAAGCAGGGCGGCACAAGCATCCCACAGCCGGGGCGCTGGACAGCCAGAGCGTCAAGACCACGCAGGTAGCAGGCGTGCGCGGCTATGACAGCGGCAAACAGATCAGGGGCGCAAGCGGCACCTGCTGGTCGATACTTTGGGTCTGGTGCTGGCAGTGGCAGTCACCGCCGCCTCGGTGTCCGATCCGGCAGGAGCGCGTCTGTTGTTTCGTCGCCTGAGCGGGTCGTGCAAGAAACTGCGCCGCATCTGGGTAGATGGCACCTATAGAGGTCAGTTGCTGGTCTGGGTAGTGGCGCATTTTCAGTTTGTGCTCACGCCGGTGCTGCGCAAAGAGGAGCAGAAAGGCTTTGTGCTACTGCCGCATCGTTGGATTGTGGAGCGCACCTTTGCCTGGCTGTGTTGTTGTCGGCGTCTGTCCAAAGATTATGAAGTGTTGCCCCAGAGCAGCGAGGCGATGATCTACCTGGCGATGATTCGGCTCATGCTGCGAAGATTGGCGAGAGAGAGAATTTTCAAACCGTCTCTTAGGTCATTGAGAGGCCAAGCAACCTAACTTGTTATTATACCGAAACCTCAGCACCCTTTCGGCATAATACATAAAATTGCTGAAATCTTCTTTACCCCTGGCAGTGCGCCTGTTCCAAGGGACATCCACTGTAGGATTACCAAACAACCGGGGAGGCAATTTTCGCCTCCCCGGTTTATCTGCATCCCTGCCCCGCTTTAGCCGGGTTCGGGTTCTTCTTTGATGCTTTCGATGACGGACTCGGCCATATAGATGGGCGAGCGAGCGCGAAGGGCCAGCGCGATGGCATCGGACGGGCGGGCGTCGATGTCGAGCGATTCGCCGCCCTTCTGCGTGACGGTTATCTTGGCGTAAAAGGTCTGCTGCCACAGGTCGTCGATGGTGATGCGCTCGATGGTGCCGCCCAGACGCTCTATAGAGTTTTTCAGCAGGTCGTGCGTCATCGGACGGTCTACGGTAACGCCTTCGAGCGCCATCGAGATGGCGAGCGTCTCGAACGGGCCGATGAAGATCGGGACGCGCCGCCCCCGGTTATCGCGCAGCAACACAAACGTCTGCTTGGGCGCGGCGTCCGGGTTCTGAGCGTCCTGATACCCCCAGATACCCTGTACCTTTACCTCTTTTTCGTTCAGTGCGCGCGGCTGCCGGTTTTCGTTCTCGGACGTCTCGCTGGGCGCGCCTTCCCCTTCCCCGCCGCGCCGGTCGGGGCGCGGCAGATCATTTTCTCCGGGCTTCCAGTCTTCCCCAAAAAGGTCGCGGAAGTCATTGGCCATCTTGTTTCTTCCTACGCTTCTTAGTCATTGTCCTTGGCGGACTTATTTACCATGCTCAGGAACTCTTTATTCGATTTCGTCGCATTCAGCCGGTTCAGCAGCAGTTCCGTGGCTTCCTTGGTACCCAGACCCGCCAGAACGCGGTGAAGTTGCCACAGCCGCTTCAGGTCCTCTTCAGGATACAGAAGCTCGTCGTGGCGTGTGCCGGACGCCTTGATGTCTATGGCCGGGTAGGTGCGCTGCTCGGCCAGACTTCTGTCCAGCTTGAGTTCCATGTTACCCGTTCCCTTGAACTCTTCAAAAATGATGTCGTCCATGCGGGAGCCGGTTTCCACCAGGGCCGTGGCGATGATCGTCAGCGACCCACCGTTTTCAATATTACGTGCCGCGCCGAAGAAACGTTTCGGACGATAGATCGCGGCGGGGTCGAGACCGCCCTGAAGGGTGCGGCCCGATGGGTTGACCGTCAGGTTGGAGGCGCGCGACAGGCGCGTGATCGAGTCCAGCAGAACCACCACGTCCGTGCCCATCTCCACCGAGCGCTTCGCCTTTTCCAGCACCATATCGGCGACCCGCATGTGGTTTTCCGGCAGTTCATCGAAAGTGGAGGCGACGACCTCGCCCTGCACGGAGCGGCGGATGTCTGTTACCTCTTCCGGGCGCTCATCGATAAGGAGCACCATGAGCTGTATTTCAGGATGATTCGCGGTGATCGAGTTAGCGATGGATTTGAGCAGAATCGTTTTGCCCGCCTTGGGCGGGGCGACGATCAGGCCGCGCTGGCCTTTGCCGATAGGGGCGATCAGGTCGATAAAGCGCGCCGCCGCATTGCGCGGGTCGGTTTCCAGGATGAGACGCTCGTTCGGGTAGATCGGAACCAGATCGTCGAACTGCGGACGATTACGCGCGGTTTCCGGATCGACTCCGTTAACGCGCTCGACGCGCAGCAGGCCGTAGTATTTCTCCTGCTCCTTGGGCGGGCGAATCTGTCCGGTGACGGTGTCGCCGGTCTTCAGACCGAAACGCTTGATCTGGGTCTGCGACACATAGATGTCCTCGCCATTGGCGACGAAGTTATCATGGCGCAGAAAGCCCCAGCCGTCGGGAAGTATCTCCAGCACGCCCTGCCCGACCATCGCGTCATCGCCGCTGTCGGCGGAACGCCCGGGGCGCTCACGGTCGGAGCGCTCACGATCGGAACCGCCGCGCTCAGACCGCATTCTTTCGCCATCGGAGCGGTCGGATCGTCCACGTTCGGGCCTCTGCTGCTGCTCAGATCGTTCGGAACGCTCCGGACGCATACGTACCTGTGGCAGCGGCGGCTGCGGCTCCCCGTCCGAGGTTTCCACGCTGGAGCGATCTGCAGTGGAGCGATCCCCGCTGCTGCGCTCGCGGCTGCTGCCGCTGCTGCGCTCGCCGCCTGCACCGTCGGCGGGCGCGGAGCGAGACACACGGCGGCGAGTGGGGGGCGCGGGGGGCGCGGCGGTAGCTACGCCGTCCGCCGCGGCAGGGGTGGCGTCCGGAGCGATTTTTTCCGGGACGATAGGGTCGGTGGATTCCATGCAGTCTTTTCCTCAGATGTTCAGGCGCGGTGAGCGCGGATAATAAGCCAGCGGGTCGGTCACGGCGACAGGTCGTGAAAAAAGCTGGCCGCGCGGCTGTCGCAGTGCAGTACGGTTCTAAATGGGTTGATGTCGCTGAAAAATTAGCTCGAAGAATCAGTCGTGGCGGGCGGTCCGCCAGCGAGCGCACAGGGCAGAAAAGTTGAGTCGCCTGCGGGACGCACGCCGTCTGCGGGACGCACGCCGCCAGCGAAGCCGATGCTCGAAACGGAATATCCGGCATTTACAAACGCGGAACGAGAAACGCTCAACGTGGGGGTCAGCGGGATTCCGGCAACGGGCACCGCAGAAAGGAAGATAAAACCGTGCTTATTATACCACGCAAAACGCGCAATGAAACTGCCGCGCGCTTATCCGCCGCCATAGATTTCCGGCTTGAGCACGCCGATATAGGGCAGCGAGCGATACCGCCCCAGATAGTCCAGCCCGTACCCCACCACGTATTCTTCATCCACCGTGAAACCCTGATAATCCGGCGTCACCTCGGAAGCGCGGCGCGTGGGCTTGTCCAGCAGCGTACACACACGTACACTCGCCGCCCGGCGCGAGCGCAGGTTTTCAGTGACGTAGGACAAGCGCAGCGCGCTGCGCTTGTCGGTGACATCCTCGATCACCAGTACATGGCGGCTTTCCACCGCTTCGTCCAGATCTTTCAGGATACGCACGACGCCGGAGGAGCGCGTATCGGCCCCGTAGGAGCCGATAGCGACGAAATCAAAGGCCAGCGGTATCTCGATGCGGCGCACCAGGTCCGCCAGGAACAGCGTCGCCCCCTTGAGGATACCGACGAGCACTAAGTCCTTGCCCTCGTAATCACGGGAAATCTCCGCGCCGAGCGCCGCCACGCGCGCGGCGATCTCTTCCTCATTGATGCGGATATGGGCGATGTCGGGATGTGGTCGTCTCATGGGAACCTGAACAGACCCCCTCCGCCCCCAATAATGGGGATACCGGAAACCGAACTTAGCACTTCCTGCCTCCCCTCCCCCACACTGTGGGAGAGGGGTTAGGGGTGGGGGCCATCCTATGAAAAGGAGATTTTGGACTTGCCGAATTGGCCCCGCCGGTAGTCGCGCAGAGCGCACAGCAGAACGTCGCGGCGCGCTTTTTTGCCCTGAAGCGTCCACACCAGCGAAAGCCGCAGCGCATCGCCCAGCGCGGCCAGGCGTCCCAGCAGGGGCCGCGTGCCATGTTCCCCCAGGTACAGCAGCACATTGCGCCGCATATAGTATAACGTGAATTCCGAGCCTGCGCCGAATGTGCGCGAAACCTTGTGCCACAGCCGCGCGTTAGGCTGATAAAGAACCTGGAAACCGGCCTTGCGGATGCGAGCGCACAGATCGGTCTCCTCGTAATAGATGAAATAACGTTCGTCCAGCAGACCGACCTGCTCCACCACCTTGCGCTTGACCATCAGGCCGCAGCCGACCACGAAATCCACCGGGCGCGGCTCGCCCCCCGGCGCATCCTTCGTTCCTTCCCCCAGCAGAACCGAATGCCCGCGCCAGTTTATCGCGCCGCCTGCCGCCCAGATCGTGTCCGGCTCGCCGTAATACAGCATCTTCGGCCCGACCACGCCGATACGGGCGTCGCTTTCGGCCAGCTCCACCAGCGGCTCCAGCAGGCCCGGCTCGACCGTCGTGTCGTTGTTCAGCAGAAACAGATAGTCCACCCCGCGCTCCAGAGCGGCCTTCATGCCCACATTGTTCCCGCCCGCAAAGCCATTATTGACCGGGTTCTCGATGACGTGCGCCCAGGGGAAGCTTTCCCGCACGGCTTCGGGGGTGCCGTCGCCGGAGTTCTGATCGACCACAATGACATCACGGGCAGGGTAGGTCAGTTGTTCGAGCGAGCGCAGGCACTCCAGGGTGTCTTCGCGGCCTTTATAACTGACCAGGATAATGGCGACGCGGGGGCTGTCGGGGCTGCTGTCTGTCATCGTTACTTACTCCCACTCAATCGTTCCCGGCGGCTTTGATGTAATGTCGTACACCACCCGGTTGATGCCGTGCACCTCGCCGACGATACGGCTGGAGATGCGCTCCAGCACCTCATAGGGCAGACGCGCCCAGTCCGCCGTCATCGCATCCTCGCTGCTGACGATGCGCAGAACAATCGGATAGGCGTAGGTGCGCTGGTCGCCCATCACGCCCACCGATTTGGTATCCGGCAGCACCGCGAAGCTCTGCCAGACGCGGCGGTATAGCCCCGCCCGCTTTATCTCCTCCACCACAATCGCATCGGCGGCGCGCAGCATCTCCAGCCGCTCCAGTGTCACCTCGCCGGTGATACGGATGGCAAGGCCGGGACCGGGGAACGGCTGCCGCCAGACCATCTCGGACGGCAGGCCCAGCTCCTCGGCGACGCGGCGCACCTCGTCCTTGAAAAGGAAGCGCAGCGGCTCGATCAGCTTCATCCGCATGTTTTCCGGCAGACCGCCGACATTGTGGTGCGTTTTTATCTTTGCCGCATTTTTCGTGCCGGACTCGATCACGTCCGGGTATAGCGTCCCCTGCGCCAGATAGTCCACGCAGGCGATACGCTGCGCCTCCTCCTCGAAGACCGCCACAAACTCGTTGCCGATGATCTTGCGCTTCTTTTCCGGGTCGGTGACACCGGCCAGGAGCGCCAGAAAGCGGTCTTTGACATCGGCGTACACCAGCGGAATCTTGAAATGGTCGGCGAACGTCGCCCGCACCTGTGTCCCCTCGTCCTTGCGCAGCAGACCCGTGTTGACGAAGATACACGTTAGCTGATCGCCGATAGCGCGGTGGACGAGGGCGGCGACGGTGGCCGAATCGATGCCCCCCGACAGCCCGCAGACGACGCGCCGGTCGCCGACCTGGACGCGGATTGATTCGGTGGCGTCGCGCACGAACGACTCCATCGTCCACAGCCCCTTTGCCCCGCAGTGTTCGTACAGGAAGTTGCGGATAATCTCCGTGCCCCAGGGCGTATGCACGACTTCCGGGTGGAACTGGACGCCGAACAGACGCCGCTCCCGATTGGACATGGCCGCAACCGGCGTCGAGGGCGTTTTGGCCGTAACGTGGAAGCCGGGCGGCGGGGCCTGGACAGTGTCGCCGTGGCTCATCCAGCAGACCAGTTCCGGGTTCAGCCCGCGAAACAGGTCGGAGCCGTCCACCACGTCAAGCTGCGTTTTGCCGTATTCGCGCCGGTCGCCGGGGATCACCTCCCCGCCTAACTGCCGCGCCATAAGCTGCATGCCGTAGCAGATTCCCAGCACCGGGATACCAGCGTCGTAGATGGCCGGGTCCACCTGGGGCGCATCCGGCTCGTAGCAGGACGAGGGGCCACCGGAAAAGACGATACCCAGCGGCTTGCGGGCCAGCACGGCGGCGAGCGGCGTGTCGGAGGGCACGATTTCGCAGTAGACACGGCATTCGCGCACCCGGCGGGCGATAAGCTGGGTGTACTGCGCGCCGAAATCCAGAACGACCACTAACTCATCGGGGTGCGGCGGCTTTATCGGGGAGGTCGCCACGGCTACCCGACCCCCTGCGCCCGCTGAAGGGACTTACCTTCGGTGGGCAGCGACGGGGCGATCATCATTTCCACCCGCTGCATCTCCGCAATCGTGCGCGCGCCCAGCGATCCCATCGAGAGCCGCAGCGCGCCGACCAGGTTCATCGTGCCGTCATCGCGGTGCGCGGGGCCGAAAAGAATCTCTTCCAGCGTCCCCGATACCGGGACACGAATGCGCGTACCGCGCGGCAGATCGGCGGAAAAGGTCGCCATGCCCCAGGAGGAGCCGGGCGCGGGCGCTTCGGCGGCGGCGGCGATGGTCGAGCCGAGCATGACGGCGTCCGCCCCGGCGGCAATCGCCTTGGCGATGTCGCCGCCGGTCTTCATGCCGCCGTCGGTGATAACGGGAACGTAGCGGCCCGTACGGGCGAAGTATTCATCGCGGGCAGCGGCACAATCAGCGGTGGCGGTAATCTGCGGAACGCCGATCCCCAGCACCTTGCGGGACGTACAGATATGGCCCGGCCCGACCCCCACGAGAACGCCCGCCGCGCCCGCCTCCATCAGCTCCAGCGTCGCCTGATAGCCGACCGTATTTCCGACGATGACCGGCACCGGCGCATTACGACAAAATTCGGCGATGGGAAAAGCCTCAATTTGGGTGGACTCGAAGCGGACGCTGCCGACGGTGCTTTGAACGAAGAACAGTTCCGCCCCGGCCTCCACCGCCGCCCGCGCCGCGCGCTCCGCCGTGTGCGGGGCCGCCGCCACCGCCGCCACGCCGCCCGCTTCGCGTATCTCGCGCACCCGCCGGGCGATCAAGTCTTCTTTGACCGGCTCCTGATACAACTGCTGAATCAGGCCGACCACGCCCTCCTGCGGGGCTTCCGCGATGCGCCGTACAACATCTTCGGCGTCCTCGTAGCGGGTCTGCACGCCGTCCAGGTTCAGCACCGCCAGACCGCCCAGAGCGCTCATGCGGGCCGCCAGCGTCGGGTTAACGGCGGCATCCAGGGCGGAAGCGAGAATAGGAATATCGAAACGTCGCCCGCCCAGCGTCCATGAAACGTCCACATCCCTATGGTCGATAACCAGCGGCCCCGGAACCAGCGCCACCTCATCGAACCCATACGCCCGCCGCGCCCGCTTATTCCCCCCGACGACTACCTCCACACAACAACCTCCCCGCGAAAAACCTGCCTCCGCGTTTCGTGCATTCTACCCGAGGCTAAATCGGGGTGTCAAGGCAAAGGGGGCACGGCGGCGGCATGCGGTAATAGGCACATGGCTTCTGACACCAGACCACGGCGGCGCGCGAGGAAAAGCACGACGACCTCCGCAACGGGCAGGAGCAGGGAGAGCGGACGGTTTTGGTAATGGTCGGCGTCCTTATTGCGGAACGCGGGGAAGAATCGACGCGCCTGATCCGGGCACAGTGGCCTTTCGTCCAAGACGTAGACGCTGTGATTGATGCGGCGCAAACGCTGCGTCGTGCTACTGGCGACAAGTGGCCCCGTTCGCCCTATCATCGGTATGACCCGGAGGGCAACCTGTATGCGTCTCACTAATCGGCTTCAGCGGCTCGAACAGGCGGTGAAGCCTTTCGGAGTGGGGGGCTGAGGCAACGCTATGCCCCACGCCACTTTCCAAACAATAATTAGTGTTGGCGGTGCCACTACCAACGTCGAGGCCTGATATGCCTGCAATACCTGCGGCTGTAGTATTAGTCCGGAGGCGCGGGGTACATCGTCTTCAGTACACCAGGGACATCTATATCCCAGGCCAGCTTGGGATCGGGTTCGGCGACTTTTCGGGCCACGACGCTTACTCCCATATACGCGATCTGGGTATAGATGCGGCGAGTCGATTTTTCCGTGTTCAAAGGCAGGATATGGCAGGGTAGACCTTGATCGCACCTCGCTATTTCGAAGCCAACGTCTCGACCCAGCAGCAGCTTGAATGCCTCAGGCGAGAAGCGCCAGAAATCCCACGGAAGCATATGAGGCGGCCAGGTGGGATGGGTGGCGATAAACAATAGGCCACCTGGGTTCATTACCTTGCTGATCTCAAGAGCCGCTTTCCAGGGCATGGCTAAATGCTCAAAGGTGGAGATCGTAAAGACGGCATCGAAGCGTTGCTCAGGGAAATAGGTTGAAAGGGCGTGGATGTCACCGACAACATTCACGCCTTCCCCCGGATGAATATCCAAGCCCGTATAAGAGGCGCACTAGGTGAACAGCGCCCGTTGCGCGCTTCCTCGTGATCCCACTTCCAACAGGTGGCAGTTCGTCAGGCGGTTCACTTCCTCGAGGAAATAGCGGAAGTTGGCATGATATGGATCATTGGTCGAGTCTTTAACTAGGGGGCGCGTCAGCAAGGCGATGAAGTCCATGAAGGTGACTTTGCGCAGTTTATCAAGCAATGGTTACAACACCTTTTCAGTTCAGTAGGCAAAGCGGCATTACCCGTCAATCGCAGCGTCACCAAAACGATGCGCGACGAAAGGCAAGAGTCCACCAGGCAACATGTCGTTCCCTATTTTACCGTGAAAGGAGCGAAAGTTTCCCTTGCGCTCCAACTACGACGCCTACGACCCGGAGCATGCCGAAGACCCGAAACGCTGGGGCACGCCGCAATGGAAACCGCCGCGCCTGGGGCAGGAAGAATCCGTGCAGGAGGCAGCGAACATGGCCGACCGGTTCAACCGGTAGTTTCTTCGGACACTTCGCGCCCTGCGCGATCAGCGGCGCTTTTCCATGGTGGTCAATGGCGCGGGGTCATTGGAATGACCGGGGTCACACGCCGTGTGACCGAGGCAGGGGCACAGGCTTGTGCCCGTGGTCAACATCGGCGATAAGCAGATCAATGTGGCGGGGTCACAGGGCTGTGACCGGGGTGGGTAGAATGGGGGTGGCATAGGCAGGGGTGGGGTCTGATCACGCCTTTACTGACCACGAGAGGAGACTGCATTCATGGCCGCTTTCCGAATTCGCATCAATGTGGAGTTCGATATTGAAGCCCATCACGAAGAGGACGTTGTAGGAGCTGCCGAGCGTCAAGCCCACGAAATTGCTGATGCGCTACAGTTTGATATGGCACGGCTGCGCACCAATGGCGTGCATTTTGGCCGTGTGGATAAGCCCTACTACCTGGCAGAAACCGTCGTGCCCATCGAGGAGAGCCAGATCGGCGAGATTATCCAGGTCCGAAAGCCGGGCCGTCGTCTCACGATACGCAGGGATATTGAACCAGGATCTGCCGTCCCTCACCTTGTTGTTGCTCCGCCCGCCGTGCCCGCGCACCTTCGCGATACGGCAGCAACGCGCCGCCTGGCTCAATCTCTGGGTGAGGCGAAAGCAGCGGCACAGGCAGTCGACAAGGAGCGTGGTTGGACGGGGGCGGGTCTATCCGAGGCCCTGACAGAGTTTGCCCGGTCTGCCAAACTCGATGAAGCCCAGAACAGTCCAGATTAACCCTCGTTCCCACATCCCTTCCACAGCGCCAGAGCAGGCAGCAGGTTAATGTGGCGGGGTCGGGGAAATGAACGGGGCGGGTAGAATGGGGGTGGCAGAAGCGCGCTTCGGCGCTGGCATGTGGCAGGAATACGGCAATGAAAACATCGACGGTTATCCGGTTGTTCGGAGTGTTGTCTTTATCCCTTGTCTGGTGGCTGGCCTGGTATTTCTCGCGTAGCGTCTTGGTCATCGGTAGTTCCATCGGCGCAACCCTTCTTGTCTGGCTTTGTGAACGATTGGATAATCGGCGGAAACACCGAGGCAAGAGCACCTAACAACCCTTGCTTCCGCCCCAGTCACATGCCTGTGACACCACCACAGCCGCCGGTTCCCGTTTGCCCGTGGGGGGCACAAACTTGTGACCGGGGCAGGTTCGGGGGGTGAAGGGGGATGGTCGTACCGCAACTGTTTGGCTAAGCTTGGAGCGGGGCATTCCCAAAGCCAAGGACTCGGAAGGCCATACCCGTTAAAAGCCTGACCAACACCGGGAAAGTCATGCCTATGGACGCGGCTGTATATCGAGCGGTGTAATCTACGAGAGCAAGATGGTCATCATGCAAGAAGCGCTCAGTAAGACGGAGCAGTGCCTGAACTGCGGCGAAATCCTCCAGGGGCGATTCTGTTCTCACTGCGGGCAGGAACGCACCAACCCTATCGTATCGCTCGGGGAATACATCAAGGACATCCTGGATGAGTTCATCACCTGGGATTCCAAGGCTTTGCGCAGTATTCTGCCGCTGCTCTTCAAGCCGGGGTTTTTGACGAACGAATACCTGGCAGGCAGGCGCGTCTCGTATCTGCTGCCGTCCCGCCTCTACGTTATCATCAGTGTTGCCTTCTTTTTGCTCGTGAACCGTTTTGACCCGGTTACGGTGGAGGCGATGGGGATGGGTAACGCCGGAGATGCCCGGCTCACGGAGCGGATAAACAGTGCGGTAGCCGATCTGCTACCCAGCTTCATGTTCGGTGTCATCCCGGCATTTGCGCTGGGGCTGAAGTGCGTGTACTTTACCTCGCGGCTGTACTACACGCACCACCTGGCGTTCGCTTTCCACTTTTTCTCGTTCGTGTTCATCGGATGGGTGCTTCCCGTCCTGACCCGAAGCGATACCCTGTGGAATCTGTCTTTTCTGGTTATCCCGGTCTATCTTTTCTTTGCTCTAAAGTGCGTCTACCGGCAGTCCCCGGCAAAAACGCTGGTAAAGAGCGTCCTGCTGTACATTGGCTTCTGGGCGCTGATTACGATCTACCTCCTCGTGGTTTTTATCATAGCGAGTCTGCAAACGCGGACGTGAATCCGAAGAAGGAATAGGAGAACTTGTTTGACCTCTTACGCAAAACGTTGCAGCCAACGGGGAGGGCGTAACGTGATCCGGCTGATCACTGGGATGGATGTGGATACCACCCCCTCCCCAGTCCCTCTCCCCCTCCAAAACCTATAGCATCCTGCTGTTTGTGAACGCTTTTTGCAGTAAGGGCGGCATCCGTTTGCTGATAATTCACAAAGGGCACGGCTTCCGGCTCCTTCACGCTCGGGGGGGCAGGAGCAGCGAGATTGCAAAGGCACATTATCAAACACGGGAGGGGCGCAGGGGCAGTCCCGGGCAGGCGGCACGGGGTATGCTGACGGTGGGCCTCTTCTCTTGGCTCTCTTTAGAACAACTGCTCTCTACGTGCTGATTAATGTCTATGTGACTGAAATGACCCGACCATGTTGAGCGGTCTAAGCAGGGTTCTTAAATTAATTGGATTGTCCGGTGGGGCGCTCGTCTTCCTCATATATGACTTCGACTATTGACACTGACGGCAAAATAGGCCCTAATTGTGCTTTTAATTCTTGTTGGTCAGCTTCATACAATTCATTTACTTTACGTTGTGCCTCCATCTTATGCCAATCTGTATTGAATTCTGTGCTGTCTTGTTGATTCCAGACGAGTAAATCGCCTGTTTTGATTGCGTTGGCTAAAATGCGAATGCTATCAATGTTACTGAAGAACTCGTTGGCGTCATCATTTCCAAAGAGATTAGGATGACGCCAATCCTGTGTTTGGAGAAAAATATCCATCTTATGGGTATCCGCGTCAACCAATTTATTTAGGTCACTATTTGACGCAAAAAAAGGATGCTGTAGATGATGACATAGATAGCGCAAAAGATGTGCCGGGCCTAAAGAGCCTACCCCTTTCGTTTCGCTCTCTAAGTGGATGCCAGCCGCAGTGTACTCCGCATCGGATGGAGCAAAAGATTTTGGCGTATCTCCTAAGACGATGCAAAAGCTGGCCTTGTCTCCGAGCCACTTACCTGTCTCAAAGTTCCAGAGGGGTGCGTCCTCGCAATAGCTAAATAATGTTGAACTTACCTCCACGAATCCATTTTTTATAGAGTTGCCTACGCCATAAATGTAGTTACCGAACTCCATTAGGCGATCTGCAAAGGCCACCATCTCAAAGACGATAGCCCAGTGCTTTGATGAGCGGAACACGGTCATACGGGCGTCTACATACTCAAAATAGGCATTTTGCAGAACAGGTAACTGATGAGTATGTTCATCTAAACAAGAGAGAATTTCTTCAGCCGTCACTTTTACCTCTGTTATTATATTCCACAGTTCCAACGTTATGGCACCTGGAGCGGCACCTACAAAGGCGTCCGGTTCAGGGCCCGCGGGGCACCTCGATCTGGAGCTGGCCGCGCGCTTTCCTGGACGGTCTTGGCAGAAGTGCCGTTGCGGGAGTTGCCGCTGTTGTTACCCTCGGGCGCGTGTTTGTCGTAACCCAGGTGGTGCGTCAGTTCCCCTTGCAGGGCACGTTCGACAAGGGCTTTGGTCAGTTGCTGCAGCAGACCATCCTGGCCCAGCAGGTCGTCAGGAGTTCTGGCAGTCTTGCAGCAGGTCGATGAGTTGTGGTGTAATAGCCATAACAGCTTGGGTTCCTTCTCAAGAAGTATGAGTATACCGGACGAGCGTGCTGCCCGAACGAGCGAGCACGGCTCTGGCTATTTACACAAAATAGATTACACCCTCCAAGACAGTGCAGCGCGTCTTTTGACAAGGACCGCTAACGCTCCTTGGTCTGGAGGCATCTTACCGCCATGCTCTGCACCGTACGCAGAAAGAACCAAGCCAATCTGTTTCAGACTGAGTTCACACTGACTGTCCCTGGCCTCATACTTGGCATTACTACATGCATCGAAGAAGACCAGAAGGCCAACGACCACGATGGTGAGGGTGAGAAATAACGCCACCTTTCGCATTTGTGACCAGCTTCCACCTTTTCAGGCTGCCCCGGTCACAGGTGTGTGACCCTGCTATAGCTTTGCAGCTCGTACTTCACCTGGTCAGTCTCCTCGGTCAAGCGCCGCTCAGCGCCGTGTGTCCAGTATAACAGGCGGGCAGCCGAAAGAAAAGCGCCTTTCTGCTGGTGCATGCAGCGCGGTATACTTTTGGCGTGTGAACTTCTCACTTTTCCTTTGATGGGAAGCGGGCCGGGGCATTTACCCCGGCCCTTTTTGTTGCCACTACTGCGCAGTCTCCCTTTCCCGCAGTGCCGAGCGTAACCGTAGCCGCTAACAATCGCTTACTCTCACAGCATTAACAGGAGGCAGCCAGAGGCGTATAGTGTCTTCTGAAGGAGAATGTTACAATGGCTGTTTCGTTCCCAAAGATGCCCACTCACGGCTTCCACCGCGCCTCAGCAGGGTCCACGTATACACAGCGTGCATTCACACTGATCGAGCTTCTCGTCGTCATCGCTATCATCGCGATTCTTGCTGCCATCCTGTTTCCTGTCTTCGCTCAGGCACGGGAAAGAGCACGACAGACCGCCTGCCTCTCCAATGCCAAGCAGATCGGCACCGCCACGATGATGTACGTCCAGGACTATGACGAAGCCTACCCTCACCACAACTGGCAGACCACGGGAAACCCGCCGGGTGGCCGCCGCGCTTATGTGTTACCGGACGGACGCACCTATAGCGGCCATGTCGGTTGGCTCATCGTCCTCTATCCCTACATCAAGAATCAGCAGGTCTTCACCTGCCCCAGTGACGAAAACCCCCGGCAGAACTTTAACCCCGCCAGTACCAGCCCGTGGGGCAAGCCGTTCCCGATGAGCTACCTGGAGAACGCCACGATGTACCTGCGCCGCAACGGGCCACTGGCACTGGCTGCGGTCGACTTCCCCGCCGATACGTACTGGGTCGGCGACGGCCACGGTTTCCATCCGGTGGGTTTTGAGGCGCATCGTGGCAGCGACCCTCTCTATGGGCCAAACCTTTTCAACCGTCTGCGGTTCGCGAAACAATGTGCGGGTATGACCCATTCCGGCGGGCAAGTCGGAATCCCGCGCAACCATCCCAATCCCGAGAGCTGCGCGCGCCATTTCGGTGGGGGTGTGATTGTTTTTGCCGATGGTCATGCCAAGTGGGAGAAGTGGAATCAGATGAAGGTTGAGAAGGCGATCCCGACTCGCACGACCCCGTAAGACATCCCTTTACTTTGCGCCTATAATGGGGTGGGCCGGGGTAAATGCCCCGGCCCTTTTTGTCGGCTACTCCTCCGCTGTCGTCACCTCCAATACCCGGCTCCACCATGCCAACGCCCCTCGGCCAGTACCCCGGAGGCCCGGCGCATCGTTCGGCCCTTCCACGACGTTATAGTACGAACCATCAGGGAACACGACGGCCACATAGCGATACCGCGCGCCGAAGATCGTGGTACGCATCGCCAGGCGACACAGCGGACGCAGCGCCTCCCATTCTGCCGGTGTCAGCTTCGCGCGCAGCAGCAGGCGCTCTACGGCGTCCTGCACGGGGGTTGGGGTGGCGGGTGCCCCCACAGGGGCACCCTTGACGGTTACGACTGGCATGGCTTCTGCGTGTTTCCTTCCTGCTCTGCCTTGTGTTGCTCTGTGAGCTGGTTCACCCACGGGCCGCGCTCTCCTGTAGAGTCATGGCGCGGGTCGTAAGAATCCAGCTCCACCGCCATGTTGGGCTTTGTTATAGAAACGGACTGGCTGTGGGCGGAGCCGCGTCCTACCGCCCGCGCCACCCTCGCCGGACTTAAGGGTGCGTCTTAACCCCTTTCCCCTAAACCGTGCCGCCGCCGCCGCCTCTCCGGCGCAGGAATTAGGTATTTACGCCTGTATTGCCGCTGCACGAAACTGCCCATTATAGATATGACCCCTAAAAATTAAGGGCATAAAGTCAGTTCACCTTCTGAATCAGCCTTCAAGGTAGTGGCGTGCGGAACAAGCATACGGACCATATAAGACAACAGACAGAGATCCGGCAGGACGCGGCGTATCTGGCCCCGCCCGATGCCGCTGCGCTTTGCCGCCTGTTTCGCCCCTATGACAGAACCGACGACAACGAAAGCGGGAACGTTTTGCTGCGCCCCATGGAAACCAGAGAGATGCTTTACCAGCGTCAGGATATCCACGCACTTGTGGAAAACGCGCCCGACATCATCGCCCGCTTCGACCGGAATCTGCGGCATCTGTATGTCAATCGCGCCGTCGAACTGGCGACGGGCATTCCGGCGGCGCGATTCCTGGGAAAAACCAATGCCGACATGGGAATGCCCCCTGAGTTGGTGGATTTCTGGGACGAGCGCATCGACCGGGTTTTCGCCACAGGCCGAGAGCATGAAGCCGAATTCGCCTTCGCGACCCCGGAGGGAAGGCGGCACTACGCGGCGCGGCTCGTGCCGGAATACTCACGCAGCGGCGCGATCACATCGGTGCTGAGCATCGCGCGTGACATCACAGAGCGCAGACGGCAAGAGCAGGCGCTGCGGGAAAAGACCGACGAGGTAGCGCTGCTGCACGAAGCGGGAAACCTGCTCGCGCGTACGCTGGACCCGGACGTTATCTACGACACGATGCAGCAGATTATCGCGCGGGCGATGGACTGCATCAGCCTGATGGTTTCTACCTACACGCCGGAAGACAATCTGATTCGCTGCGCCTTTGCCTGGGTCGAAGGGCAGTGCATCGATGCCAGCGAGATGCCGCCGATTCCGCTCGCGCCCAAAGGCCGGGGGCTGCAAAGCCAGGTGATACGCTCCGGCGAGCCGGTGCGAATCGACGATCTGATCAGCGGGGTGGAAAAATGCGCGACTGCCTACTATGCCAACTCAGACGGCAGCGTCAATGATTCCCCCGCCGACGACACGCCCCAATCGCGCGCCGCCCTGATCGTGCCGCTCAAACTGGACGGCCAGGTGCTGGGTGCGGTTCAGGTGATGAGCCACCGCCGGGGGGCGTACACGGAGCGCGACCTTCGACTGCTGGAGGCGCTGCTGGTGCAGGTGGCGGCGGCGAGCCGCAACGCTTATCTGTATCAGCAGGCGCGGCAGGAGATCGTGGAGCGCAGGCAGGCAGAAGAGACGGTTCGATGGCAGGCGTTCCACGATGCGCTCACGGGCCTGCCCAACCGCCGCCTTTTTGAAGATCGGCTGGATCAGGCGATGGCGCTGTCGCATCGACGGGGCCGGTCATTGGCCGTGCTGTTTCTGGACATCGACCGTTTCAAGCACATCAACGACACGCTGGGGCACGGCATCGGCGACCGGCTGCTGCAAACGGCTGCGGAACGGCTGTCGGAGATTCTGCGCGCGGAAGACACGATTGCCCGCATGGGCGGTGATGAGTTTACGCTGCTGCTGCCGGACGTGGAAAAGCCCGAAGAGGCCGTTCATGTGGCGCAGCGGATGCTGGAAAGCCTGGCGCAGCCGTTCCTGCTGGGCGATCACGAATTGTTTGTGACGGGCAGCATCGGCATCAGCCTTTTTCCCACCGACGGCGGCGACACGCAGACGCTGCTCAAGAATGCGGACGCAGCAATGTACCGGGCCAAGGAGCAGGGACGGGGTGGTTGCCAGCTCTACACCCAGGAGATGAACACGGTCGCGATGGAGCGCCTCGTTCTGGAAAACAGCCTGCGCGGCGCCATAAAGCGCGAAGAGTTCCTTCTGGTGTACCAGCCGCAGGTCGATCTGCGAAACGGGCATATCATCGGCGTCGAGGCGCTGGTGCGCTGGCGGCATCCGGAACTGGGACTGGTGCCGCCGACCAAGTTCATCCCGCTGGCTGAGGAGACGGGCCTGATCGTTCCGCTGGGCGCCTGGGTGCTGAAGGAAGCCTGCTGTCAGGCCGTGCGCTGGCAGACCGCCGGGCATCCGCTGCGAATGAGCGTCAATCTGTCCGCGCGCCAGTTCGAGCAGCGCGGGCTGGCGCAGGCGATTGGGGACACGCTGCGCGAAACCGGTCTGGACAGCCGGTGGCTGGACCTGGAGATGACCGAAAGCACGATGATAAAAAACACCCAGCGGGCCACGCAGACGCTTCAGGAATTAAAGGCGCTGGGGGTTCGCACCTCGCTGGATGACTTCGGCACCGGGTATTCGTCGCTGGCATATCTATGCCGCTTCCCGCTGGACATCCTCAAGGTGGACCGCTCGTTCGTGCAGGGCCTGTCCGGGGATGTGAAGGGTCTGGCCGTGGTGCAGGCGATCATCCAGATGGCGCACGCACTGGGCCTGGAGGTGGTTGCGGAGGGTGTGGAAACAGCGGAGCAGCGCGATCAGTTGGCGTCCCTGAACTGCGACGCCATGCAGGGCTATCTGTTCAGCCCACCGGTTTCCGCCGAAAAGATAGAAGGCTTCCTGGTCGAGCGGCAGCTTGCCGTTGCCGCCTGACCTACAGGATGTCGCCGGTGATGCACGCCTTTGCGTAGTCTGCCGAATCCCTGTCCAGATGCGGATTTTGAAGTAGATACGTTTCGATAACCCGTTCCGTGTCCGGGTGCCTCAGGTGCCCAAGACCGTGCAGGGCGGCTGCCTGACATTTTGCAGAGGTCAGGGCAAGGATTTTCGTCAGCGCCGCAAACATTGCCTCCTGAATGCGCGCGTCCTCCGCATCCGACTCCGGATGATAGATACCGCAGCCGTAACCATAGGCAAGGGCGTCCCACCACATATAGCTTGACATGTCCAGCGGGTTGACGGCGAACAGCTTCTCGTACAGATCGGCGGTGGACAGAATCAGGGCTTCGCGCGCAGGCAAGGGAATCTCCTCGTTCCACACAATCGCTTCGACAGAACCGTCAGAGCAAGAAGGCAGCACCCAGAATCCCTGCTCCAGTTGATCCAGGTGATAAACATCCAGCAAAAAC
>JAUJOK010000084.1 GCA_030447685.1 Armatimonadaceae bacterium | reverse complement strand
TAACAAGAGGAGAAAACGGCTGTGCAGGATGAAAGAGAGCTGATACGCGGCAATACCCCGACAATGGTACTGGCCGTACTGCGCGATGGCCCGCAGCACGGCTATGCTATCGCCCGCGAGGTGAATCGGCGCACGGGCGATGCTTTGAAGTTCAAGCAGGGCACGCTGTATCCCGTGCTCTACAGCCTGGAGCAGGACGGGCTTATCGCGGGCGAATGGGAGCATCTGGAGGGGGAGCGTCCCCGGAAGGTCTATACCATCACGGAAGCGGGCAGCGCGGAACTGGCCCGGCGACTGAAGGCATGGAACACCTTCACCGAGGCAATGGCGCGCGTGGTAGGAGGCAGACCCGATGAACAGCCTGCTTAGACTCCGGCTGATAGGCGGCGATAAGCAGGCCGAGGAGCTGCGCTGGAACGAGCGTACCGAAGATTATCTGGACCACCTGTGCGCGCCGCTCGTAGGAATCGTTCCTTATGCCGAGCGCCAGAGCCTGCGGGCGGAGGCTCAGGAGCATCTATGGGCGCTGATCGAGGATGGTCGGGCACAGGGCTTGGACACGGCGGCGGCTCTGGAAGCCGCGCTGCGAGAATACGGAGAACCCTGGCAGACCGGCCAGGCATTCGTGGACGCCTGGTGCCAGCGGCAGATTCCGGAGAGCCGTTTGGCCCGCTGCATGGGTGTCGCCGTCCTGCGCGCCTTTGCCTGGTTTGGCGCGGCTTCGGTGTTCAACCTGCTTTTGTTGCAGGCTTACGCCATGGTTCCCGGCTGGCGCGCGGCTTATTTGCCACTGTTTTCTCTGGCACTGCTGTCGCCCGTGATTGCGGGCGGCCTGACCGGGGGTACGGTTGCTATCGGTTCCACGCGCGCGGTTGCGACGGTGGTCGCCTTGCTGTCGCTTCACAGCTTCGCGGCGGGAGTGCTGATGCTTCCACACCGGGAAGGTCTGTACTTTGCCCTGTTTCAGCTTCTTTTCTGGCTGCCGGTGGGCTGCCTGTCGGCTTGGGGAACGGCCTCGCTCGTGCGACATCTGCGGCGTTCCCGCTTTCTGAATTGGGCGCGCTGAATCATTTTCGTTCCCGCTTTGGAGACAACCCGATGCATCAAAAACAACGAAACCCCGTCCGGTCAACGCAGAGAGCTTTTACTCTGATCGAGATTCTGGTGGTCATCGTTCTCATCGGCTTGCTTGCCGCACTGCTCTTCCCGGTATTCACGAAAACGCGGCAAAAGAGCCGCGAGAGCGTTTGCCTTTCGAACCTGCGTCAACTGCACCTGGCCGTGTCAATGTACCGGCAAGACTATGACGGCGTAGACCCCTCGGAAAACACGAAAAGTAACTGCGAAACCCTGGGAGCGCCGTGCTCGGCGCAGAGCTACCTCTTTCTTCTGAGAAACTACACGAAAAACAAGCAGGTGGGGATATGTCCGGCATTCAGAGGGGTCGTGACTGAGGACAAGGAGTGTACGTACATGCCGAACCTGATGATACGCCCCTACAGGAAGGACAACTACGCAGCGTCAGTCGACCAGAAGGTATTCTTCACGCTGGGGATGAGGACTCCCCTATTCATCTGCGAAGAGCATAATGTCGAAACCGACATCGATGTGGTGTCTGCGCCCCCGGACGCAACCCGTAAACTCCTGATCGTTCGCTATAACGGGCAAGCTGAGATATTGACGCTGCCCCTGATGAAAAGCTTGACCATAGAGGGCTTTTTGGAGTGGGAGCGAAGCCGCTGACTGTTTGACTTAGATGTATTTCTCAAACGGAGAGAAAGGAGTTCACATTGGAACATCTTCATCCGGGCCGCACGGACGGCAAGCGAGTGGGCTTCACCCTGATCGAGATTCTGGTGGTTATCGTCATCATCGGCCTGATTGCCGGGTTGCTTTTCCCGGTCTTCGCCAAAGCGCGGCAAAGGGCGCGGGAAACAACCTGTATCTCCCACCTGCGCCAGATCGGTCAGGCCGCGCAGATGTATATGGCCGACCACAATGGCCGACTGCCGTCCCATAATCCTTACGGTCGGCTTCAGTGGCGCAAGGGCCTTCCGCAAGAATCCGCACGGTGGGTAACTAAAGGCTACCATGAGGAGCCATTGGAGAACTACGGGATTACCAGAGACATCCTGCGCTGCCCGAGTTACGGGGGGGAAAGCATGCAGGGCGGCTATAAATGGCGCTTCCGGCTCAGCCTGACGAACTACACCGACCGTTTTACGGAACGGCGAACCATCGGTCGAAGCCGGCGCATCCGCCCTCAGCCAGATTCGGTTCTTGCCTACTGCATCCGGCATCTTACTGAAGGCTACCAGGAGACCTGGCGCGGCAATGAACGCTATTCGTTCGGCAACAACCGCAAGGGTATCTATCTGGTCCTGCGGGAAAACGGAGCGGTGCAGCGCGTGCCCGCAGGACTGGTTAAGATATGGGGCTATGAGCAGGTAAAGAATAAGGACAAATGGTATCCTATCCAGTATCCTCATCCGGCCAGCCTGCGCCCCTGGCAGCAGTACGACGTATTCCCCAACGAACCCTGGCCGCCGAAATTCGAGGAATGATCGCAGGCAGGGCATCAGGGTACGGTCACGGGCACGGACTTGCTGAAGGGGCAGTGCGAGTCAGGCGATGCGCCCGAACCCGATTTCTCGATGAAGGGGCGCACCTTTGTCGCCTTGCAGAAGCGCATGCAGGAGTGGCACGAACAGCTTGCTCGTGAAGCGAAGCGCCCGCGCAAAAGCTGGGATACGTCCGGCATAAGCCCGTTTCACCGGCAGGAGCGCGATATTCACGGCGCGATGAACACGTGGACGATCCAGGAGCTTCTGGACAGCCGGGCGCTTCAGGAAGGGGGGCGTGATATGCGCCACTGCGTCTTCACCTACGCCAGCGGCTGCGTTCAGGGGACGACCTCGATCTGGTCGCTGCGGGTGCGGCCCGTTAGTGATATAAAGACGCGCCGCCTGCTGGCTATCGAGGTGAACAACGCGCGCCGCACGGTCGTGCAGGTGCGCGGGCGCTGCAATCAGACCCTCGGCTCGTATCGCGGCAATACGCGCATGAAGACGGCAGGCGAGATACTGCGCCAGTGGGCGCAGCAGCAGCGCCTGTCCATCACGTGCAGCCTGTAAATATCAGCCCTCCTGCTTCTGAAATTGAATGCTTGCCGAGTTGATGCAGTAGCGCTGACCGGTGGGCGCGGGGCCATCGTCAAACACATGCCCCAGATGGCCGCCGCAGCGTTGGCACACTACTTCGATGCGGTGCATGCCGAAGCTGGTGTCCTCGTTCATCTCGATTTTGCCGGGGTCGGCGGCATCCCAGAAGCTCGGCCAGCCGCAGTGAGAGTCAAACTTCGTGCCGGAGGAAAAAAGCGTCTCGCCGCATCCGGCACAGGCGTAGGAACCGTCCTCCTTGTGGTTCCAGTACTTGCCCGTGAAGGCGCGCTCGGTTCCCTTTTCCCGCAGGATGCGGTACTGCTCCGGCGTCAGCGTCTCTTTCCACTCCGACTCGGATTTGTTTACTTTTTCGTCGCTCATACCGCCCACCCTTCTTTTGGTAACTTTTATCGCTTCGTTTCGACAAATTTAAGCGCAGCTGAATTCATGCAGTAGCGCAAGCCAGTCGGTTTGGGGCCGTCGCTGAAGACATGGCCCAGGTGACCGTCGCAGCGGCTGCAAAGCACTTCCGTCCGGCTCATGAACATATCCCTGTCCACCTCTTCGCGGACGGCGCTTTTGGTGATCGGTGCCCAGAAACTGGGCCAGCCGGTACCGGAATCGAACTTCGTCTCCGACTTGAACAGGTCGTTACCGCAGCCCGCGCACTGGTAGACGCCTTTTCCCTTGAAGCCGTCGTACTTGCCGGTGAAGGCGCGCTCCGTGCCTTTTTTGCGCAATATGTCGAACTGCTCCGGCGTGAGCAGCAGCCGCCATTCAGCCTCCGTTTTTATCACTTTGCCCTTTGTTTTCGCCTCTTTTCCGCTCGTCGTAGTCGCCGTATCTTTTTCTGTCTTAACCTGCGCCCGACCGGCAAGCGCCGTCACAGCAAATACGGCGGCAAGCGGCAGGAGAATCACAGCAGCCCATCGGTAAACGTTCATCGGTGGTTGTCCTTTCGGCAGGGCGACATGACGTGAGCGATGTCGGGGCATTGCCCGTATCCGTGCCGTATCTATTAAACGCGCGCAGGCTGCCCGGCGTTCCCCACGGAAGTCGGAGAAAGCTACCCTTCCGGTACAATAGGAGGCAGGCAAACCGACCCATGAGGAAAAAACCGTGACGGAATATGACCTGCGCCCGATGGCCTATCGCGCGATGGCGGAAGCGGGCTTCGCCACTGCGCCCCCGCCGCCGGTGGAGCGCGAACTGGAGCGGATAAACGAAGACAGGCCGCCGGAGCTTCTGGATGCCGCGCCGGAAAGCACGATTCACGACCTGCGCGGGCTGCTCTGGTCATCCATCGACAACCCGGAGTCGCGCGACCTGGACCAGGTGGAGTTCGCCCGGCGCGAGTCGAACGACGCCATACGCCTGATGATCGGCATCGCGGATGTGGACGGCTTCGTGCCGCAGGACTCGGCGACCGACCGGCACGCTTTCCAGAACACCACCTCCGTCTACACCGGCGTCCTGACCTTTCCGATGCTGCCCGAACGGCTTTCGGAAGATGCCACCTCGCTTCTGGAAGGAGAAGACCACTTCGCCGTTGTCGTCGATCTGGTTATCGACACCGGGGGCGGCGTGCAGTCGCGGTCGGTGTATCGCGCGCGTGTTCACAATCATGCCCGGCTGAATTACGAGGATGTCAGCGCGTGGCTGGAGGGGAACACGGACGCGCTGCCGCCCGATGCGGCGCGCGTGCCGGGATTGGAAGAGCAGCTTCGCCTGCAAAACGAAGCGACGGAGCGCCTGCGCGCGCTGCGTCTGCGGAACGGCGCGCTCGATTTTGAAACTATCGAAGCCAGCCCGGTCGCTGTCGGGGGGAAAGTGGTAGCCCTGACGGTCAAGCCGAAGAACCGCGCCCGGTATCTGATCGAAAGCTTTATGGTCGCGGTAAACAATACGGTTGCGGATCTTCTGGGAGACAGCGGCGTCGCCTCCATTCAGCGTATTGTCCGAACGCCTAAACGCTGGGACCGAATCGTGGATATCGCCGTTTCGCTGGGCGACTCACTGCCCCCGGAACCCAGCTCACGTTCTCTGGCCGATTTCCTGACGCGCCGCCGCCTCGCGGACCCCGTTCACTTCCCAGACCTTTCCCTGTCCGTGGTGAAGCTGCTGGGGGCCGGGGAGTACGCGGTGGTGCGCCGGGGCGCGGCGCAGGAAGGGCACTTCGGGCTTGCCGTACAGGGCTATTCGCATTCCACCGCTCCCAACCGCCGCTACGCCGATCTGGTGACGCAGCGGCTGCTAAAAGCCGTCATCGACGCCGCGCCGCCGCCGTATGAAGAAGCCGCGCTCGCTGAAATCGCCGCCCGCTGCACCGAGCGCGCCAATGCGGCCCGAAAGGTAGAGCGACGCCTGCGCAAGGCAGCGGCAGCCGTCCTGCTGCAGGAGCGTGTCGGCGACGTATTCTCGGCCATTGTGACCGGCGCATCACACAAAGGAACCTATGCGCGCCTGCTCGACCCGCCCGCCGAAGGCCGGATCGTGCGCGGGGAGCAGGGCCTGGACGTGGGAGACGCGGTGCGTGTCCGCCTTCTGTCGGCAGACCCGAACACCGGCTTTATCGACTTCGCGGCGGTGCGGTGAGGGGGGAGAGGTCACAGAAGGAAACGCCAGCCCGCGCGCATAACAACAGCAGTATGATGAAGCTAACCGGCAGGTATCGGGTGCGTGTCCGGCACGAACGCCGCCCCGCTACCTTGCCCCTCGTTTTCGCCCTTATCTGTTGCGCCGCCGTCTTTTCGGCAGGCTGCCAGAGCGACGACAATCGCCCGCAGGCAGCAGCCCCTATCGCCGCCGGTTCGCTTTCCGGTCAGAACGTCCTGAGCGTCTCCTATATCGACATCGGGCAGGGTGATTCCCAGCTTATCCAGACGCCGAGCGGCAAAAACATACTTATCGATACCGGGGCGGCGGAAGGGCGCAAAGCGCTTCTGGGCTATCTGGAGCAGCGGGGCGTGCGGCAGCTTGACCTGGTTATCGCGACGCATCCCCATCTCGATCATGTCGGCAATCTGCCCCAGGTGATTGACGCCTATCCGGTGGGCGAATTCTTAGACAGCGGCTTGGTTACCGGCAGCCCGGCTCAGGAACGGTATCTGCGCGCGCTCAAGGAGAAAAGGGTCAAGTTCACCATCGTCTCCCGCCGGGGAGCCGATACTACGCGCGACCTGGGCGACGGCATCACGCTCACGCTCCTTCAGCCTCGCGCGCCACTGCTTTCGGACACCGACAGCGACCCGAACAACAACAGCATCGTCGCCCTGCTCACCAGCGGCAAAGTCCGGTTCCTGTTTACCGGCGACATGGAGGAGGACGAGCGCGAGCAGCGTCTGTATCCGAGCGGCGACTCTATTCGGGCCGAAATCTACAAGGTGGCCCACCACGGCAGCCGCAACGGAACCGATGACGCTTTTATGGAGCGGGTGCAGCCCCAGGAAGCGATTATCTCCTGCGGAGTGCGAAACGATTACGGGCACCCCCACCCGGAGACCCTGGCCGCGCTGGAAAAGTGAACGCTCGCGTCTGGCGCACCGATGAACAGGGCACGATTGTGGTGACGACGGACGGGAATGAGTACAATGTCACCGCCCTGGGCAAAAGCGCCGATGCGCCCAGGCCGGGGAATGGAACTATTCAGGAGCGTCGCAGCCGGAACCGGCGCAGCCGCAGCCAGCGTGAGCGGCGCAGCGAGCAGCAGCAGCGCGAGCGGCGTACGAGGAGCGAGCAGCGGTGACGACGAGACGCATGTATTTGGATCGAATCGAAGGAGAAGTGGCTGTTCTGCTGCCGGACGACGGCGAGAATGACGCCGCCGCCGCCGCCGAGGAGCATGTGCCCCGCTCCGCATTGCCGCCCGACGCCCGCGAAGGTGACTGGCTGCTCGCCGCTACGCAGCACACATTGCACATAACCTACATCTGCGATGAATCCTCCACCCAGGCCGCCAAAGCGCGTGTACAAAGCCTGATGGATGAACTGACGCAGCAGGAGTAGATTTGGCTTAACGGCTGCGGGCGGGAGCGGCGGGCCTGGCCGCCGGGCGTTTGCTCGCCGCACCGCGCCGGCCTCCCGTCTTTCTCAGCGCCGGCACGACGATTCGCGGCGCGGGCTGCGTGTGTCACCGTCGGGCCGTCCATGACGGGCGTATCGCCGCGCCAGGTCAGCCGGTCGATACGCAGCGTGCGGCCCAGCGGGTTCGCGCCGTAGCGCGGCTCGTTCTGGTCATCCCAGGCGTGATACACCATCCAGACCTCGCCGCCGGGCAATGTCACCAAGCTTTGATGCCCCGGCCCGTACACCTGCCCCGCCACCGTCTTCAGCAGCGGTTCCGGCGCTTTCCGTGGCCGGCCCGCGCAGCGAGCGGCTCGTCGCATGGCCGACCGCGTAGCTTGCATCCCTTTTGTTGGACTGAAACCAGCCTGTCGAATAAAACAGGTGGTAGATACCGTTGCGCCGAACCAGCGTCGGGGCCTCGGTGACGCCGCGCTCTCAGGCCGGTCGGGACGCATGAGTTCCGTCACCTCGCCCGCCACCGAAAGCAGATGGGGGCCATGCGGCGCAGGACGATCCGCGCGGCTCCTCCTCGGAATACACCAGATAGGGTCTCTGGTCCGCATCGAAGAAGACGGTCGTGTCTATCACGCCGACGCGGTTATTGTCTCCGCGCACTAAGATGGCGCGGTGCGTAAACGGCCCCAGCGGGTTGTCGGCGGTCGCGACCGCGATATCATGCTTTTTCGTCTGCGGATTCAGCGCGGAATAGGTCATATAAAACCGCCCGCGATGCGTCACCACTTCCGGCGCCCAGTAGTGGGCGGAAGACCACGGCGGCTTATAGGAGGCTCCCCGGTGCGTCCAGCGCACCAGATCGGGCGAATCCATCACCTGGAAACCGGCGTCGGAGTTCTGGGTCGCGTAGGCATAGAACTTTCCCCGATACGCCAGCACGAACGGGTCGGGGAAGTCGCGGCCATGCACCAGATTGGTATAGGTGGGCGTCGCCTTTTGCTGTGCCGCCGCCGGGAGAAACTCGCCGATAGGTGACACTGCCAGTGCCGCCGCCGCCGCCGCCGCCGCCGCTACCCCAAAAAGATACGAAGACTGAAGCTGCGCTGCATTCTTGATTCTTCCTCGAAAATCCGCGTACCCGCTAACGCTTCAGCTTCTCGCGGTATTGTTCGCGGAACTTAGCCACCTTGGGCGCGATGATAACCCGGCAGTACGCCTGCTGCGGGTTGCGGGAGAAGTAGTCGCGGTGGTAGTCTTCCGCCGGGTAAAAGTTGGTGAACGCCGTGACTTCGGTAACGATACGGCCAGGCCACAGACGCTTTTTGGTTATCTCCTGAATCACCTGCTCGGCAGTCGCCTTCTGGCTCTGGCTCTGGTAGAAGATGGCCGAGCGATATTCCGTTCCCACATCGTTCCCCTGGCGGTTCAAAGTGGTCGGATCATGGGTGGAGAAAAAGACCGCCAGCAGGTCATGATAAGAGATAAGCTTGGGATCGAAGGTAACACGAAGAGCTTCGGCGTGCCCCGTCGTGCCGGAGCAGACCTGCTCGTAGCTCGGAGCATCCACATGCCCGCCCGCATAACCCGGTTCGACCTTCTCCACCCCTTTAAGCTCTTTGAAGATCGCTTCGGTACACCAGAAGCAGCCATTGGCCAGAATGGCTATCTCCCTGCCCGGTGGCGGCGGCGTCAGTTTCATCGTTTTTTTCACCCTCACTTTCTTCTCCTGCGCGCTTGCGGGTAGCTCTGACACACAGCCATACAGCAGAGCACCCGCCAGGCTGCTGAAAACAATCCCGATGAGGAGGCTGTACCATCGCCGTGTGGAGAGAGAGGCTTGCCCAAAATATTGCATCCTATTATCCTTACTTCACGGCCAACCTTTGAGAGACGCGCTCTTTGCCGTACACAACCCTATACGCATGACAGGTGCTGTTTGTCTCAGGCGGAAAGCGGCGCAAGAAAGAGCCACGCCCGTGGCACGCTTGACGCAACATAGCCAGGGACCATATAAGTAAAAAGGTCGGCCCAGAATCAACATGAGCCGACCTAACTCTGTACGCCTGGCGGGGCGCTATGGCAAGTACACTTAACCTCAGGCGGTGTTATGGCAGCGTACCGGTATTTTGATGCCTGCCAGCCGATGGTTCAAACCGACACGGAGCCACTGTATTGCCAGTAAACCCCAGAACAGATGCCCCGCCCGGCTTATCCGTTTAACGTACGTTATCTATCCCTGCAGGCAGGGCGGGTGGGATGACGCTCCGGGCTTTTGTTCTCGTCTTCGGGAAAGTGGGCCAGATCCAGCGTATTGCCGGACCTGTAATACTTCGCGTGACCATCGGCGAACGCCAGGTTATATCCGCCCATGTGGGGCATCTTGTTAGCCGCAGGATTGCCCCTTTCATAGCGAATAACATCGTCGCACCAGCCTGGGATAGGGCGCAGATAGGCGCGGTCATGAACCACCGCATTGCCGGTCTCACGCATGATGAACAGGTTCGACGGGGCTACAATTGCCGCATCGGAAAGTCCCGTGCCCTTGATCACATTCCCATTCATGTGATAGCCCATCGCGGGAGGCCTCGCGGGTAAGGGACGGACGCTGCCCGGCGGAGGGGTGGCATTGGGAACATTAGTTGGACAGAGCCAGATTTGCCTGTTCTTGGTGTACGCATAAAGGCGGTCGTAGTAGTTGTTGGGCGAAGCGGGGGGACGGGTAACCCTGGAATCGGCAACCGGCATGCCATCCTGTGTTCTCGTGCCATCGTAGGATTGCGACGGCCACATTTCGTCGTAATCCTGAATGTACTGCATTGCGGCCAGGCCGATCTGCTTGTTGTTGCTGAGGCAGGCGGTCTGGCGGGCCTTCTCGCGCGCCTGGGCAAATACGGGGAAGAGGATCGCAGCCAGGATAGCGATAATAGCAATAACGACGAGAAGCTCGATAAGAGTGAAGCCCACATCTTTGGGGCGGAAGCCACGAGCAGGCTTCTCCGGGAACGAAACAATCATCGTAACGCACCTCCTTGATAATATACTATACTTCTCTCACCGACTGGCTGTCAATAGCAGACAGAATTAGGGAGAATGGCACCCGGAAAGGGTGTTGCCCGCTATGTATCAGAGTCGCGTGGGTTCTGCATGGGATCGGCTTTGTTGCCTGTCGCGCGGGCGATCTCTCCCATGCCCGCACGCATGTTGAGGAGAGCCTTCGGATGTTTTGGGAGGCAGGCTTCATCCACGGGGGCGTGGACGGAAGGACGGGCATTGACGCTGGAGCAGGCTGATAACCTATGCCCTGGAAGAAGGGTTAAGAACAATATTCATCCGTGCCCTATACTTCCCATGCCATTCTATGGCGAACGAATTTGCGACAGGCGGCACACAGGTAAAGGAACAGTCACTGGCCCGGCATAATAAATCGTAGCGCGCGCCGCCACACGCGTGACCCGTATTCTCGGCGGCGAGGAGGGTTTCTAAGGTATGACT
>JAUJOK010000083.1 GCA_030447685.1 Armatimonadaceae bacterium | reverse complement strand
ATGCGCTCCGGCGCCGACGTGCCGCTTTGAGGAGCTGCGGGGGATGGCTGCGCGCTGGGGGGCTGAGCCAACCGCTGAGCCGCCAGTCGAGAGGCCAGCGTGAGCAAGAGGGTCCACGAAAGTCGTATCTTCAAAGGGATGAACCTTTCCTATTTCTGATGTGGCTTTGTCAAGAGACGCTTTGCCCATGCCTGCTCCGCCCGCCTTTGCTGCGCCGGTGTGAGCACGGCGGCCGCTTCGCCCCACCATGCCTGGCGGGCGTCGGCGAGCTGCCGGGAAAGCGACGAGATCGGGGCCGCTCGTTCGCGCAGCGCCTTCATGGTGACGCCCCTGCCCCCGCCCGTCCCCATTTCCCGGTTGAACTGATCGGAGATGCGGGCGAGTGCTTCGCGAAGCTCGCGCGTGTCCCGATTCCAGCGCCCCTGGAGCTTCACCAACTTTTGCACCTGGGCCGTGCTGAGGCGCAGCGTATCGCGCTGCGCCAGGAGCCACTCCGGATCGGGTGCGCTGAGCGGCGCATCCAGCACTGCGTCCACGCGCGTCCGTTCAATGCGCGGCGGATCAACTCTGCCGTTGCGGCGGGGAGGCAGTTGCCGCCATAGGAGCAGGCTGGCGACGATTGTGAGCACGAGGCCCGGCCCGATGCGAAACCAGCGTGTTCCTTTCATTGGTTCACCTCGCGGCGTTCCGGCCGAGTGCCGTCGGGCAGGTGCCATTCCGTGCGCTGGCGGACGAAGGGCATCGCCAGCAACCGGAAAAACGTCAGCTCATGCGGATCGCGGTAAGCCGGGACGCCGATACCGATCGCGTCCTGTGGAATGTCCAACCGCACGGTCCGGTCGAGCCGGTCCCACCACGAGAAGATGGTGGACCAGTTGGAGTTGGTCTCCCGCTCCACGATGGAGTGGTGGATTCCGTGCATCCGGGGCGTGACGACTACCGGGATCGAGGCCAAGCGTACCGCAAGGGCAGCAGTCGCGGCGATTGCGCCGTTGGTGACAAGCCGCTGCAGGCGGTCCTGAACGCGGCGGCGCAGGGGACGGCGCGTCTCCACCCAGAGAGGCAGACCGAACAGCGCCGTGAGCAGCGGCCCGCCGAGATAGTCGAGAAGCGGGTGTGGCCTCATCGGATGCGCCGGTCCCAACCGTCGTAGCGCTCGCGCACCGGGCCGCGCGGCAGCGACAGCGCGATGAGCACCGCGCCCACCAGCAGGTTACTCCAGCGTGCGAGCGGCCCCTCGCCCGACAACAGCCACGGTGACGCGACAACCCACGCACCGAGCAGCACATTGACGTAGCGCGCGGAGCGCGTCACTTCGGCCAGCGCCAGAAAAGCGGTCGTTACGACGAGCGCGCCCGCGATGTTGTCACTGCCTCCGGCTGTGCCCGTCGAGCCCAGCAGGTCCGGCGCGGCCATCAGCCACGCGCCCAGAAGAATGCTCGCCACGAGGTTCCACGGCAGCGTAACGCCCCACGCCGTCGCGGCGGGGAATTTGCTCCAGGCCACGCCGATTTCAGGCGAACGTCCGTCTTTTTCGCCGCCTTCAATGGTGTCGCCAACCCAGAAGGTGCGCCAGAAGGGTTTGCCATTTTTGACGCTGGCTTGCAGGAACTGGACCGTCGCTATGACCTCATCCACCGCGAGGGGGACCATCGCCAGCATCAACATGGCGGTCAGCAGGCACGGCCCGCACCACGCGCCCACCGCCACCGGCTGCAGCATCACCAGCACTACGCTGACCACGCCCAGCGGCACGACGAGAATAAAGAAAAACACCGCCATCCACGGCATGGTGCGCCAGCGGTTCGGGCCGCCCATGAAGGCCATCAGCACTTCAATGGTGTAGGAGAACGCGCCGAGTCCGGCGTCCGAAACCGGCCACATCTTTGAGACTTTCGATTCGAGCACCCGTCGCGTGCCGTCACCGAAAATCGGGTCGTAAACGCTTGTAATGTGACCCAGTTGATACGCCGCCATATAGCGGGCGATGAGCCAGCCGCCCATTGCCAGTGCCGCAATCGGCGCGCGTTGATGCCACGAGGACGGCGTGTAGCTCCAGCCCGGCGGAATGTCGGGGCCGGGCTTCATCATCGCCATGTGATGCGCCATACCGGGCATCATCGGCACGAGCACGGCGAAGGCAAAAACCAATGTACCGATCAGTGTACCGTTGAGATAGGCCGCCGGGCTTTTCGTCCAGAAGACCAGCGGCGCGAAGTTGAGCCACAAGCCAATGAAGGCCAGACTCCAGCGTCCCAGAAAATCGAGGCGCACGCTGAGCAGCGTGGCAATGCCGATGCCGACAATCAGCACGCCGCTGACGAGATCACTCCACATCATCGACGTACCCGCGTAGCCGAAGGTGAACGGGCTGAACAAAGTCAGCACGCCGAAAAGGACGTTCAGGGCGTAAATCCACAGCCACTTTTTGCGGAAGTCGAGCGCCATCTGGCTATGGTCGTGGTGCTCGACGCCCTCCATCGCGCCCTGCTGCATTTCGCCCTGGTCGCCCGCTGCCGCATGGTGGTGTTCAGTCGCCATGACATTCCTCCTCGCAAAACGGGGTGCACTGCCCGGCGACCCACGACGGGGCGCTCAGGTCGTTTTCCCTGTACCAGCGGGCCGGGTCGGCCGTGAGCGCCGTCGCCATTTTGGGAAGCGTCTCGCGCAGCGTGCGCTGCGGGTTCCAGCCGAGCAGCTCGCGGGCGCGGGCGATATCGGGTTCGTAGTGGTCGTCGGCGATGTCCACCATCCAGGGCTTGATGAACGCCTCCTGGCCGGTGAGCACTTCAACGGGCGGCAGGTCTTGCAGCCATGCCCCCGTTTTTGCGGCGATCTTTGGGATAACATGCGTTTCCCACTCCGTGTCCGGCCCGTGCACCAGTTTTCCAATTGTGCGCTGCAAATAGTCGAAGGAAAGCGTCTCGTCCTCGCCCAGCAGCAGCACGGTTTCGGGCGGCAGCGCGGCGCGGCGTTCAATTGTCAAGAGGAGCGCGTCCACCAGGTCGTTCATGTGCAGGAACGAGGAGCCGTGCGTGATGTCGCCGGGAAAGAACCGGCTGGTGATCCGGCGCTCGTAAATGCGTTGCATCTGGTGCGCGAGCGGAATGGAGTGACAGCGGTCCGTGTAGACGCCCGCGATCCGCAGCAGCACGGCCGGGATGTCACCTCGGTCAGCCAGTATGAGCTGCTCCGTCTCCACCTTGGACTTCGGGTACTCCCATTTGGGAAGGAGCGGCCAGTCTTCGTTGATGGGCCGACCCGGTAGGGTCGGCGCATGGACCAGCATCGTGCTGGAAAAGACGAACTGACCGACCTCGAACTCCCGCAGCCCCCGAAGCAGCCGCTCCGTCCCGCGCACGGTCAGTTTCTCATACAGTGGGCTCGGCTCGCCGGAAAAGTCGTAGTAGGCGGCCAGGTGGATCACGGACGCGATACGCCTCCCGTGCTTCTGGCGCACGGTGTCCAGCGCCCGGCGCACGCTCTCGCCCGAGGTCAGGTCAGCGTCAATGACGTGTTCTGTCACCGGGGGCGGAATCGGCGGCCCGGCGCGGTCGAGGCCGTCCACGGCGAAGCGCCCGGCAAGGCGGGTGACCACCGCCGTTCCAATACGGCCGCTCGCCCCCGTCACAAGAATGAGTTCCTTTTGCGTGTCCATCGGCATCCTCCTTTGCATGGTCTGCCTCTTTCTTCGGGTTTGGTTTTTCACGCCGCTTCGTCCCGAGCCAAGGAAGCAAGGATTTACCACGGCCTTCGCCGTGCGCTCAGGAATGCTCCGGCGGCATTGGCCTGATCACCGTGACAGATGTGGTCTCCTCAGTGACGCTTCCCACCGCGCCGTCGCCGCCCTCTGTCTCCTCCGTCACGGGCCAGTGCCATTCACGGTTCAGGAAGGTTCGGTTGAGCCACTTGATGAAGTCGTCCACGTAGGTGTGCATGATCGGGATGTCGAAGAGCGACAGGATCGTACCGACGATAAGGCCGCCCACCACCGCCATCGCCAGCGGCTGGTAGGCATCGAGACCGGTCTTGGGCGCAAAGGCAATCGGCATAAGCACGATGAGCGCGATGCCGGCGGTCATCAGGATGGGCCGCAATCGGTCCGGACAGGCGCGAATAATCGCCTCGTCGCGCGGGATGCCCCGGTCGCGGTACTTCATGATCAGGTCGATCATCAGCACCGCGGTCGTGATGTCCATGCCGGTCAGGACGATGATGCCGAGCATGGAGACGGTGGAGAACGCCTGGTGCGCCAGCCACAGCGCCAGGAACACACCAGCGAGTTCCAGCGGGAGCGACGCTATCATCTGCAGGGGCTGCAGGAAGCCCCGGAACTGGATCACGAGAACCAGGTACATCAGGGCAAGAGCGAGCCCCATGCCGTAAAAGAGGCGGCGGAAGGAATCCATCATCTGGGTCATGTCGCCGCGCATCTCCATCCCGTAGCCGGGCGGGAAGTTGACGGCTTCAATGCCGAGTTCCTTATTTCCCCCATAGGCATTAGCGATCAGGTTCATGACCACGTCCATGGAGGGGAGGCTGCCGATGCGATAATAACCGGTCACGCCGATGACGCGCTTCAGCCCGTCGTGCTCGATGACCGTGGGGGCGACGCTTCGCTCCACCGTCGCCACGGATTTAAGGGGTATTTGCCGCCCGCCGGGGGTGGTGACATACAGGTTCTCCATGTCCTGCAGCGTCTGCCGGTCCTCCTCCTCGTACCGGACGAGGATCGTGTTCTGGCGTAGGTTCGGCAAACGGTAGAACTCGCTGGTCAGTCCGCCCCGGAGCGCATAATACGCCTGCTGCGCGATGCTTTCCGGGGAAAGCCCCACCTCGGCGGCGCGCTGCGGGTCTACGTTGATCCGGTAGTCCGGCACGCCCAGTGCCCAGGTGGCGGCAGGCTGGAACATCTCGGGCATCTTTTCGGCGATAGAGTTCACCTCACGTCCAAGCCGGTCGAGTTGATGCAGGTCAGGTCCGTAAATATTGACATGGATCGGCGCGGCGGCGGTCGCCATGACATCCGAACCCATCTCTTTTATCTGGAGCCGGCGTATGCCGGGGATGGTGGCGAGCGCCTCCCGGTGGATGGCGTCCATCACGTCCCATATGGTGCGCTCGCGCCTGTCCTTATCCGAGAAGGTCAGCATCATCGCCGCCCCGGAGGTCTGCGGCATCTGGTAACCGGTGTAGAAGGGCGTCCAGCTCTCGAACATGGACTCCGCGCCGATCTCGATGCTCGCCTTCTCCAGTTCCGGGTACTTGAGCATGATCCGCTCAAGCTTTCCTACCGCCTCTTCCGTGCCTTCAAAGGAAGTTCCGGGGGCCATCTCCAGGAAGCCCACCGCCTGTCCCGTGTCGGCGAGCGGCATCATCTCCGAGCCGATAAAGTAGTAGAACGTGAAGCCGGCAACCAGGGTTGCCATTACGCGCGCCAAATTCGCGAAGCGGTGGCGGAGTGACCAACGGATGATGCGTGCGTAGCCGGCTTCCAGCCGGTCGAGTCCCCGCTGGAATGGATCGAGGATAACGTAAAGATACCGCAGGACGGGGTGGCGGCGGTCGGTCTCGCGCTCCTCTTCGTGCCTGAGGAGCTTGGCGCAGAGGAGCGCCGTAAGCGTAAAGGAGACGAGCATCGAGGCCAGGAGTCCGAAGATGAGCGGCCAGACGAGTTCCACGAACATAAGCTCGACGATGCCGCCCGCAAAAAGGAGCGGCAGGAGCGCCAGTACCATCATGATGGTAGAGGCGATGACTGCGAGCCGCACCTCGGCGATGCCGTCGATGGTGGCGGTCTTGGCGTCCTTGCCCATCCGCAGGTGCCGCTCGACCGCATGGATGTCGATGATCGAGTCATCCACAAGCCGGCCAATCGAGAGCAGCAGCCCGATGAGCGTACCGGAGTTGAAGGTCATGCCGAAAGGAACCATCATCAGGACCGCGAGTGCAAGTGAGGTGGGCAGGGTGACCATGGCAATGACCGTGCCGCGCCACTCGCCCAGGAATAACAGGACAAAGAGAGCGGTCAGCAGGACAGCAAGGCCCAGCTCGTGCCAGACGTTCCCAAAAAGAATCTCCACGAAGCTCGCGTTGTCGTAGGAGACCTCGAAGGTAAGGCCAGGGTTCTCGCGCTCCAGCGCCCGCACGACCTCCATCACTGCCGGAACCACCTGGGCCGAGCTTGCGCCGGGATTCTGAATGACGGATACCTCGATGGAGGGGATGACTTCGCCTTTCGTGCCCTTGTCGTGCTTCAGGTAATGGTAGGCGCTGCGGCGCTCCCAGTGCGTGTCTACAACGTTTGCCACGTCGCGCACGTAGACGACGCGCGCAGAGCGGGAAGTCCCTTCAGCGCGGGCAGGGGAGGCCTCACCCATGCCGCCCATTCCCATCGCGCCGCCGCCCATGCCGCCCCCGGCAGAGGCAGCCGGCGCAGTGCCCGCCGTCCCGCCAATGCTCGTGATGGGATAAGCGAGCACGTCCTCCGGACGCAGCGCGCGGGTATCGATGCGAACGATGCCCTCCTGCGGCCCCGAGGTGAGCGTGCCGCCGGAGCGCGTGACGTTGTAGCGGTCTATGGCGTTGCGCACCTCCAGGATGGAAAGGCCGTAGGCGGCAAGCTTGTCCCGGTCGATGATCACCTGCAGCTGCCGCCGGTAGCCGCCGAAGGGGACGACGGAGTAGACGTTGGGGACGGTTTTAAGCCGACTGATGACCGTGTTGTCGGCGAACTCGCGCACCCGCACCGGGTCCCAGCCCTGCGCCGGGTCGCCCTTGAGCGACAGCGATAGAATCGGCAGGTTCAGCGGGTCGATGGGCACGACAAACGAGGGTTTCAGGTTTGCGCCGGTCGCGGGCAGGTTCGCCTGCGTCACGTTCATGAGCGCCTGCGTGTCCACGAGTGCCTTTTCCATGTTGTGCCCGTACGGGAATTCGAGGGTGACGATGGAGAAGCCATCCTGCGAGTTGGAGCGGATATAGCGCAGGCCCTGCATGTTGACAAGCTGCTCCTCGATGGGCTTGCTGATGTAGATCTCCATCTCCTGCGAGGAGAGGCCCGGCATCATGGTAACGACCCCAATCATCGGGCTCTGGACATACGGGGCGAAGCGGCGCGGGATAATGCTGGTGATCGCCATCCACGCGAGTGCCAGCACCGCCACATAAAAGGCGATGATGGCGTACGGGTGCTCGATGGACCACCGGTGAATCATATGGAGCGGATTCATCTGGTGCGTCTCGAAGCGCACAGGCGGCGGGCTGCCGTGGCCGTTGCCGCCATGGCCTTTGCCGCCGTGGGGGATAGGCTGGCTCATAACAGGCTGCCTTCCCTTTCACCCGATGCGGCAGTGCGCAGGGCTTCGCGTATCGTCTCGGCGGGAGGAACGCCACAGGTACCTTCTGTGGTCTCGTAAAGGCGGCAGGCGACCCCGTAGCTCTCATCGGTGCGCCGGGTAGATTCAATATCCACACCGTTGACCTGTACCGATGGCGAGCCAAGAAAGCGCCGGGCCCGTGCGGTCTCTCCGTCGTTGACGTCCACGCGTTCCACGACAGCATCCACGCCTTCCTCAGCAACAACGCGTTTTATCAGGTCGTGCGTGATGTCGCCGCTGGGACAATCTTCGAAGGTCAGAACGGTTATTCTCATCGCACCACCACCTTTCCCTTGAGCATGTTCATTCCGCAGGTGAAGGTGAGCTCCCCCTCCCTGGGCGTGAACTCCACCACAACCGGCTCGTTGAGCGGCAGCTTCTTGTTTATGTCATAGGCGGGCAGGACGACTTCGGTTCCGCAGGTGGCATCCGTTTTGCGGGTGAACGTGACGCGGGCCGGGACGCCTGGCTTGAGTGTGAGGCTTGCGGGCTGGTAGCCGGTCTCCGTCACGGCCACGCTCGCGGCCTGGACGGTGCCCGAATTTGCCATTCCAGACATGCCGCCGCCGCCCTCCCGGTCTTTCATCCCGGACATTGCTTTCGCGCCCGCCGTCTCACCCGCGCTTGCGGTTGTGGCCGCGGCCGTGGCGGACGTCACCGTGTCGCCGTTCGCCAGGAACTGGTAGCCCGAAACGACCACCTGCTGCCCCTCGTCGAGACCCAAGCGGATCACCGTTTTCTGCCCGTCGCTCATGCCGGTCTGCACCTCTACGCGGCGTGCGGTGAACTGGTTCTTGCCTCCCGCAGGCTCGGCCACCCAGACGAAGCTCGTCTCATCGGCAGAGACCACTCCGCCCGAGGGAAGGGTGCGGCGCTGGACGGCGCGGCGCGGCACGAACAGCGCGTCTTCCCGGCGCCCCGTCGTGATCTCCATCACGACGTACTCCCCCGGCAGGAACCGTTCACCCGGATTGGACACGACTGCCTCGACAACGCCCGTGCGCGCCTGGGGGTCCACGGCAGGCCGGATCGACGTCACCTTCGCCTCCACCGGCTTGCTTTTGCCGTTTCGGTCACGGACGGTCACCGGAGTTCCCGCTTCGATGCGCTCCAAATCGCTCTCGGCGACGTTCGCCTGCAGGCGGATCGGATGAATCTGCGCGAGTTTAAGGATCGCCTGCCCGGGGCTTACCAGCACGCCGGGGCTGATGAGGCGCTCGGTGACCACGCCATCTATCTGGGAGTAAATCTTCGTGTAGCCCTGGCTGGTGGTGGTGGCCTCGGCCGCGGCGCGGGCCTGGGCGACGCCGCTCTGGCCGTGGTCCCGAGCATCAAGTACCGCCCGCTGTACCGGAGCTACAGCG
>JAUJOK010000018.1 GCA_030447685.1 Armatimonadaceae bacterium | reverse complement strand
TGCGGCACCTCCGGGACCGGCGTTCACGCGCTCGCCGCGACCAGCGGCTCGAGCATATCGGCAAAACCTACGGCAATCGCATGGTGGATGTGCAGGCGACCAATGCCAAGCTGCGCGCCCGCTCCCGCCGCCTGGTGCGCGAGATCGGCGGGGTGGGGGACGACGCCGCAGCCGACGAACTGCTCCAGAACGCAAACGGCTCCGTCAAAACGGCCATCGTCATGGCGCGACGAAGCGTCGAGCGCGCGGAAGCCGAGGAGATTCTGCGCCAGTCGGGAGGATTCCTCGCGGTCGCTCTGGGCGAAGCGTGATGGATAATGTCGCCGCCGTGCTGGGCGGGCTGTGCCTGGTGTTATTCCTGCTCTGGGTGCTTTCGCTGCGGCGCATCGCCGGTCTGCGCGACGCATTGGAAGACGAGTTGAGCCGCCAGAAATCGCTGTCCACCACCTACGGGCGCATTACCGAGCAATGGTTCCCGCTGATGGACGCCTACCCCTATGACCCGCAGGGCTTTCGCTTTCTCGGTTCGCCCATCGACGGCGTCCAATTTGAGGAAGACCGGATCGTGTTCGTAGAATTCAAGGCGAACCGCTCCCAGCTATCGGCAACACAGCGCCGCTTGAAGCGCCTGATCGACGAGGGCCATGTCTACTGGGAAGAGTTCCGCTTCCGCGATGACTGACTTCGCTGCGCGGCAAAAGGGACTGCGCGCCTTGCGCCGCGCGGGCTGGGTATGGTACGTCGCCGGGGCGGCGGCAGTCCTGGTCGGCAGCGTGCTTGCCTGGGTGCGCTTCAGCGTGTTCGGGGTCGAGTTCTCCCTTCCCGGCGTTGCCGGGTGGGGCGCGCTTACGGCCTCGTGCGCGCTCCTATCCCTCATTGGCGGGCGGCGTTTTCCGCTGCTCGGCGTCCTGGTGGGCCTGCTGGCGATGGGGATCGGCTCGCGGGCGCAGCAGGAAACGGGGCGGGCGGTTCGCGGGCGGGTTCTGGCGCTGACACAGGCGCTTGCCCCGGTGAACGACAAGCTGATGCGCGTCGGCCTGCCGCCCATCGAGCCGTTTCCCCTGGGACAGCGCTGGGCGGATCATGTGGGGCCGGGGCCGCTGTGGACGTTCTGGGGTGGGGCGGCGCTGGCCGTGGGCGCTGCCGCCGCGTTTTGTGGGGAACGCCTGGGGCGTACCTGCGGACGGTGCGGCGCGCGCTGGTCACCCGCCCGCATGGTCGTCTTCTGCCCGGCCTGCGGCGAACGCGCCGGGCCGCTCATCGCCTGCCCCGCCTGCCAATCTCCCCTGGAGCCTTCCGACCACTTCTGCGCGGTGTGCGGTTCTGCGGCCTCTTCCGATTGACCTCTCCCCCCTGCCCCCTCTCCTAAAGGCGCAAGAAGCGAAGCGACGCAGTGGGTGTACCAGGAATACCCGTGCTTCTGCGGAAGCGGCAGGCTTTGCAGCGCCTCCGGTACTCTTGGCTCCCCCTTTCCTTTAGGAGAGGGGGCAGGGGGGAGAGGTCAATCGGAAGAGGTCATTGACAAGACCTTCTCCTGTGCAGTATTATGCAAAGAGCTTTGATATATAAAGTACATCAGGAGGCAGTGCCTTGTCCGTACGCTCTTTGCTGACACGCCGCCGGGGTGGGCATCGCGCTGCCCGTGCAGGCGCGTTTTTTGGAGCCGTATCTTTTAGACATCACGCGCCACACGGTTTTCCTGCCCGACCTGCCGCCGGAGTGCGAGGCAATGACCGTAGCGCACCTGACCGACCTGCACCGAGGGCCGATCACGCCGGACGAGGTGATTCGGCAGGCTATTGCGGCGACAAAGGCGCTTCAGCCGGATGTCGTTATGCTGACCGGCGACTTCGTGCACAGTCACCACCGGGACGCCGCGCCGCTGGCCGAAATGCTGACCGAACTGCGCCCGCGCCTGGGCCTGTGGGGCTGTCTGGGCAACCACGACTATGGTTCCAGCAGCCAGAAGCTGACGGCGGCGCTTGCGGAAGGCCGCGTGCGGATGCTGCGGAACACGGCGGCGGAGATAACACCAGGGCTGTGGGTGGCGGGCGTGGACGATTATCAGCGCGGCCACCCTGACCCGGAAGCGGCTATGGCCCCGATTCCGAAGGGAGCGGCGGTCATCTACCTGACCCATAATCCAATCGGCGTGTTCGGCTGCGACCGACATGCCTGGCTGGCGCTGGCGGGGCATACGCACGGCGGGCAGATTCGTATTCCCGGTGTCACACCGCGCTTTCCGCCCGGCATGAAGGGGTTTCCCTACATTGCCGGGTGGGGCGTGTTCGACCGGGCGCGGCTGTATATCAATCGCGGGGTCGGGATGGGCATGGTGCCTTTGCGTCTGAACTGTCGCCCGGAGGTGGCCCTGTTTACGTTGCGCCGTGGCGATGCCCTGCCCGTCCCCGCTCCCGGCCTTGTTGTTCGGGCATTCCATGGGGCGCGGCGCGCGGCGGGAAAGGTACGGGCGACGGCCCGGCGTGCGAAGCAGGCGCTGCGCCGGGCCGATTGAGATACCGGAGGTTTTACGCCGGAGCGGGAGCGGTGCGTTCGGCCAGCGCCTCGAACTGTGTCACCTGCGCTTCCAGGACTTCAAGCGCGCCGCGCCAGAACGCCTTATCCTCCAGATCGACCCCGAGCGGAGCGACCAGCTCCGCCGGTGATTTTGAGCCGCCCGCGGCGAGCATCTCCACATAACGCGCGGAAAATCCATCACCCTGAGTTCGATAGCGGTGGTACAGGGCCAGCGCGAGCATCTCCCCAAAAGTATAGGCATAGACATAAAACGGTGTGGCGATAAAATGGCGCACATATGCCCACCAGAAGCGATGGCCCGGCCCCAGCTCTACGGAATCGCCGAACATCGCCCCGATATGCTCCTGCCACAGCGCCCCGAACCGATCCAGCGTCAGTTCCCCGGATTCGCGCCGCGCCCGATGGATAGCCTGCTCGAAGCGGTATAGGGAAGCCTGCCGGAAGATCGTCGCGATAGCCTGCTCGATCTGGTGCGCGTACAGGTACAGCTTCTCCTGGTCGCCCGCATCGCGCGCCTCCCGGTCGAAGACCAGCATCTCCGCGAAGGTCGAGGCGACCTCGGCCATCGGCAGCGTCCCGTGGAACGACAGATAGCCCTGCCCGCGCGACAGGTACGAGTGCACGCCGTGCCCCAATTCATGCGCCAGCGTCCGCACGTCGGTCGGCTTGCCCAGATAGTTCAGCAGAATGTACGGGTGCATGTCCGGGGTGACGTAGGAGCAGAACGCGCCGCCGCGCTTGCCGGAGCGCGCCTCGGCATCGATCCAGTTACCGTCGAAGAACTGCGCCCCCGCCTCGGCGTAGCGGGCATCAAAACCGCCGAAAGCCTCCAGAATCAGGTTGCGCGCGTCGTCAAACGCCGTGACCGGCTCATCCTGCACCACGGGCGCGTAGCGGTCCCAGTGCATCAGGCGCTCCACTCCCAGGAGACGCCGCTTCGCCCGGTAATAGCGCGCGACCAGCCCGTAGCCCTCCGTCGCCGTCCCGACCACCGTCTCCACCGTTTCCGGCGAAAGCTCGTTGGAAAGGTGGCGTGTCTCTTCCTGGTAAGCATGGCCCCGCAGCCGGTCTTCCGTCGCCTTGTCCTGAAGCAGGGTGTTGAAGATATAGCCCAGTGTCCGCGCCTGCGTCTCCAGACCCGCCGTCAGCGCCTCGGCGGATGCTTCGCGAACCGTGCGGTCCGCGCTTTGCTGAAGGTCGAGGACTTCGGACAGATTCAGCGGCTCGTCGCGGCCCGGCAGCGAAAAACGCAGGTTGGAGTTAATCTCGTCAAACAGCCGCGCGAACGCCCTGCGCCCCGTGTTGGCCTGCTCCTCCATAACCTTCTCTTCCGGCTCCGACAGCCGGAACGGCGCGTGGGCGCGCACCGTTTCCAGAAAGTGGCGAAACGGCGCAAGCGGCTCTGCCCCGTCACGCAGCAGGTCCGCCAGCCGCGCTTCGTCCGCCTCCATCAGTTCCAGTTCGAAAAACAGCAGGGGAAGTCCAGCCTCGGTCGTGCGCTCGCGCACCCGCTGAAGGAACGCGCCATTGGCTTCATTGGCCTCGGCGGCGAAAAGCAGCGCAGCGTAATTGCCCGGTTTCGCCATCTCCTGATGCATGTCCTGAAATTCGGCCAGCGCCGCCGCCAGTTCGTCCGCCGTCACGTCGAGCGGCGCGATACGGCCTCGATAACGACCGGCGAACTGCTCTGCGCGCTCCTTTGCGCGCTCCAGCGCGGCCTCGATACGCGGATCGTCGATATTGGTGAAGAGGTCACTCAGGTCCCAGCGCGGGGCGGGGAAGGGATGGGTGGTGCTCACGGTCTATTCTTTCTCCTCAAAACGAACGGCTGGCGGCGTCTGCGGCGCGCAGCGCACGCAGCCTTCACAGGTTAAAGACGCCGCCGCGCGCTCAGCGTTCCCCTTGGTAGTGCCTAAGATAGCGATGGCAGAAACTCCATGATCGTTGGCCTGAGTTTGGGGTGGCGCTGCAACTGCAATCGCCTGGCAAGAGCTTTTCGCCGGGTCTGCGCATCATAGCCCGCAGGCAACGCCGTGGAAACGAGGGCTGTTGTAGGCCGTGCGACCCGCTTTGGTCTGGCGTTTGTCACTGCCGCAGTGCGCACAGGTAGGAGGCAGCATAGCCATAGCTTACCCGATAACCAAAGATTAGCCGCTATACCGTAGGCACTCCCCAATGTCGGTTATAGCATCGGCAGGGAGTCTATCAGGTGGCGTAGGTACCTGGAATTTTCCGGCTATAGCCGATGACAAATAAGCCTGCGGCGCGGAGCAGCGTGGATACAACGAGAAAAACATCGGCTCGTTCTACCCGGACGCGCCAGAAAATGCCCGGCGACAACCCTGCCACAACAGACACTCCCGAACTGCCTCGCTTGTCTGCTATCCATGGTAGAATACGTTATCTTCTGGTTAAAAGGATCATTCCTATGAAGCGACATGGCTTTACCCCTGGTAAAAGCGGAGCTTTTACCTTAATCGAGCTTCTCGTCGTCATCGCTATTATCGCCATTCTAGCCGCGATACTTTTTCCTGTTTTCGCGCAGGCCCGTGCCAAAGCCCGCCAGGCAACCTGTCTGTCGAACCTCAAGCAGATCGGGTTAGCCCAGATGATGTACGCGCAGGATTTTGACGAGAACTTTGCCCCTTACCAGGTTAATGTCGTCTGCCCCTGGCCCGATCTTTGCGGAACGACATTTCCAACGACGGTCAGCTTCCTGTATCTGCTTCAGCCGTACTCCAAGAACAACCTGTATTCGCGCTGTCCCGACGCTAAAAAGACGCAACCGGTGAACAATACCGCCAAGCGTCTGATCCTGGAAGGCCGGATCGGGTACGGCATGGCCTATCCTATCCCCGCTGAACCGGGGAATCCCCTGAGCAGCCCACCCACTCCCAGTCAGACGAGTATGGTGAAGATAGAATCACCCGCCTCTCATGCGCTCGTAATGGATGTCGTGCCGGACGGCGCCAACGGGCAGAGCATTTACAACGCCTGGGGCGGGTACTATACGCACGCCAATACGCCCTTTGCTCTTCCGGAGTATGGGCTGACAGGCACACTAAACCCCGCTAACCACATGCGCCCGCAGGGGCGGCACGCCGAAAAGGTAAACCTTGTTTACTGCGACGGCCACGCGAAAACACTGCCTTTTGAGGCGGTCTATCCGGTCAAGGAGTCCGTTTGTACGGCGGGTAATGGCCGCGGGTGTACCACGATAACGGAAACCAAAGCCAGGTACCCGCAGCACTGGGAACTCTGGAAATAGACGACCGTTTGATTTGTAAAGCAAAAAGAGCCGCGAAGAAACTCTTCGCGGCTCCAGTCTTTTCCCTGTCCCGGTTTTATACCGTAATCATCAGGCCGCCTTCGGGGATAAAGCGGCGCAGGTAAGCCGCCGTCTCCGTCAGTTCCGCCAGCAGCTTCGTCTCGGTTTTCGTGGAGCCGGGAATGATCTCGCATACCAGATAGTGCTTATCTACCGGCGCAAGAGCCGCCGCGACCGGGGACTGCGCGTAGGCGCGATGCGATTCGGCAATCGTCTCCAGAACCGTCGCAATGTCCACCGCGCCTTTTTCATTGTAGTCCGGCGTGAACGGCCAGTGGTGCGATGCATCGCGCGTGGTCTGCTGGAGATGGATCAACTCCGAGGTCGCCCCGAAGCGGCGCAGCCACTCCTCGTAGCGCAGGTCGGGGCCTTCGAGGCCGTAGTGGTTGCCCGCCTGGTGCCCGACGTCGATAGCAATCCGCACGGGTACGCCGTTCGGGTTGTTCTCGTTGCAGGCGATCAGCATCCGTTCCATCTGCGCCAGTGTCCACGGCACTTCGCTCGGGATATACATCTGCTCGGAGTAAAACGCCCGCTGGCCCCGTGCTTTCGCCTCCACGGCTATCTCGCGATAAATCTGGATGATGCGCTGCATCGCCTCTTCCGTCCGCGCCGCATCATCCAGCACCTCGCAGGAGAAGGCGTCCCAGTGCCCGCCGATCTGCTCGATTCCCATCGTGCTCGCCAGATCGAACGCGGCGGTTATCCATTCCCGCATCCGCTGCCGGGCGGCGGGGTGAGAATGCGAAAGGCCATGGAAACGGGTGCGTGGCGACACCGGTATACAGGTCGCACAAGGTAACGCCGTGGCGCGACGCCGCCTCTTTCGTTTTACGTGCTTCTTCCTGAAGAAAAGCAGTGTCGCCGGAAAAAGAACGGGTCGAGCACGTCGGCACAGAACGAATGGACGGTGAAGCCCATTTCACGGGTAAGCCGCATCCAGTTTTCCGGCTCCTCCCAGCGGCGGGTCAGAAACGCGCCGTTGACGGCAATATCAAGCGTAATCGTGCGGGATGGCACGGGGCAAAATCCTCCTGCGGTTAAGTTGCGGCGCTGCCGCTGTTCGGCTCCCGCGCCTCGAAGTGTACCGGTTGAACGTACCCTTTTTCATCAAACGTGACCCTCGGCTTCGAGGAGCGTGCGCTGCTTTTCCTTGAGGTGGGGCGAGCGTTTGGCGATACGCAGGTAGCCGTCCGCGCCGACGACGCGCTGCCAGGGAACATCCTCCGGCGCGACGCTCATCGCCCAGCCGACCGTGCGCGCCGTCACCCCGACCGCCGCGCCCACATCTCCGTAGGACGCCACCCGGCCCGGCGGAATGCTGCGCACGAAATCATAGATAGCCGCAAACGACGCCGTATCCTCTGACGAAGCGGTCACTACCGCATCTCCTGGCCGCCGGTGACGTTGATTGCCTGCCCGGTCATGTAAGAGGCGTCTTCGGAGCAGAGGAAGACGACCACGCCGCTCACATCGTCATAGGTTGCGCCCCGCTCCCAGGGGAACCTGATTCTCGTACTTGGCGCGCACCTGCTCCATCGTCAGGCCCTGGGTCCGCGCGTACTGCTCGAACAGCGAATCCTGCCACAGCGTGCCGTCCAGCAGGTTGCCGGGGCAGACGGCGTTGACACGGATACCGTGCGGCGCGAGGTCGAGCGCGATGCTCTGGGTCAGCCCGATACCGCCGAACTTGGACGCCGCATACGCCGAATTACGGAACGAGCCTTTCTTGCCCGACTTGGAATTGATCTGGACAATGCAGCCGGACTTGCGCGGCACCATCGCCTGCGCCGCCGCCTGCGCCGAGACGAAGTAGCCACACAGGTTCACGTCGATGACCCGCTTCCAGTCCGCCGGGTCGAACTCGGTGATGTCGCCCGCCTTCAGGATGCCCGCGTTCGCCACCAGAATATCCAGCCTGCCCCACGCGCCCACGGCCCGCTCGACCATTGCCGCGCAGGAAGCCGGATCGGTAACATCCGCGCGCACCCCGATAGCCTGCCGTCCCGTGTCGGCGGCAATCGCGGCGGCGGCAGCCTCGGCCTTTTCCGCGTTCACGTCCGCCAGCAGCACATCGCAGCCTTCGACCGCAAGCCGCCGCGCCAGCGCCTCGCCCAGTCCCTGCGCCGCTCCGGTAATAATGGCCGCTTTGTCGGCGAGTCTCATTTTTCCAACTCCTCGCGTAGCAGTTCTTCCTCGGCCTCGACCGTCCAGAACTGCCCGTCCTTCAGTTTTTCGTAGACTCTGGGGCGGACGGTCTTCAGGTCGGCCAGCGGTGTGAGCGGCAGGTCTTCGATCTGGGGGAAGATGACTGTCTTGCCGGGGAACCTGCCGGTCTTGACCGCATCCAGCCCGTCGCGGAAGGCGTTCATGCCCCCGATAGCCGCCAGCGACGCGCCGGTATCGAGCGCGTCTTCCTCCATCACGTCCCGCGTCATCACCATATCCCCGATGCTGGAACCGCTGGTGCCGACGACGCGCACATTTTTGGCGGCGACGGCGCTCATGTCCAGGGTCGCCATTGTGCCGCGCGCGACGCCCGCGAAGATATTCAGCACGCCGTCCTGCGCCAGATACGGCATCGCCTGCTCGATCAGCGCGGGGGCGGGCACCATGACGACGATGTCATCGAAGCCCTCCGGGGCGAGCGTCTTCAGGTCGGGCGCGTCGGCGTCTTCCGGGTTGAACAGCGTCATCTCAACGTTTTTTTCGGCGGCCATATTTGCGAAGCGGGCGCGCATCGCCTCCAGACGGGCCGGGTCGCGGTCGGTGCCGACGATACGGGCGGGTGGGTTGGGGCGCTGAAGGGCGCGCTGAACGTGCATCTGGCCCATCGGTCCCGCCGCGCCCACAAACCAGGCCGTTCCGCCACCCTTTATCTCGCTGCGCATATTCGGCGTCGGCCCGACATAGCGGTGAGCATCGTAATGGATGCGGCCCACGTCCACCGCGACCGGACGGGCGAGCGGCTTATCGAAGTGCAGATGTGCAACACCGTCCTTCGCCAGCTTTGAACAGGCGGCCTCGAACACTTCCGGCGTCGGCGTCTCATAAAACCACACGTCGTCATAGGCGGAACCTGTTTTGGGCGCGGGAATCTCACCCTCGCCGAACCATATTTGCGTGCCTTCCGTCATCTTCCACCGAACATCGCTCTTGCTGGTCACCAGAAGGAAGCTGCCGCCCCTTTTAGGCGTCTGGCGGTGTGTCCAGTGGTAGGCGGCTTCGACGCAGGCCCACGGCTCGACCAGCGCGGCTTCGGCGTAGCCGGTCGTCTCCTGGATGGGAAGGAGATAACAGCCCTCGTCGCCTTGCAGCACCTCCGGGCCGACCAGGCCGTACTGGCTCATGCCGCCGGGCAGGGCATAGCCATAGGCCAGATTCACCCCTTTGTAATAGACATCGGCCTGCACGATAAACCGCTGGCCCGGCGTAAACTTCTCGCGCTGGTTTTCGCCCGCCTTGACCACGGTCAGCGCGACCTCATGGCCCATTATGACCGGGTCGCGCTTCAGGTCGCGCCCGACCAGGCGGGGATGCTCCGCTCCGAGCGAGATAATCTTGATATCGGAAAAGCAGATGCCGACGGCGTCGTGGCGCACTAAGATTTCGTCCGGCCCCGGCTCCTGAAGCGAGACCGTTTCCGGCTGCCCTTCCGCGCCGACGTTTTCCAGCCCCGCCCCATACAGGTGCCAGCGGCGGTAGCGGTCGGGCAGCGGCAGGACGGCGTTCTTATACGGTGTCAAAGGATCGGTCTTCTGGTCAGGCATGGCTGTCGTTTCTCCTGTCTTTCACAATTCGTTTCCACGGCGGGCGTAGGGTTTCCTGCTGTTGGACACTTCTTACCCCCCCTGCCCTCCAAACTTGGAGGGCAGGGGGGCCAGGACCGATTGACGCTCCCCCGCCCGCATGCTAAAATGGGCATCATGAAAATCTCCCTTTCGCGATGCGCCGCGAGCCTGGGCGTTGTTATCGGCCTTTCGGGTCTGGCCTCGGCAGCGGACCCGGCGACCCAATCCAATCCCATACCGCCGCGTTTCTCGGCGGGCAGCGGACAGACCGCGCCGCCTCCTGCCGCGCCGCCGCCCGCTTCTTCTCCCAACGTCAATCCCGCGACACTGCCCAATCCCGCCGATGCCAGCGGCTTCGTGTATAACCGGCAGCGTATCAAGCGGACCGTGCCGATGGATTTGACAGCCAGCCTGGAGGCGCGCTGGGATCGGCTGTACACGATTGGGTATGGTGAGACGAGAAGAACCGTTTATCTCGATTGGGATGACAACTATCTCTATATCGCCGCCGAGTCCGCCGCGCCCGAAACCGTGCGTGTGGACCTCGATGCGCGCGGCGATAGCTGGTTCCGGGGCGCGGATAACATCGCGATCATTGTCGCCCCCCCGGTTCGCGAAGGGGATGTTCCGCTGGTGACCGCGCAGCGCTGGGACACCCTACAGAACAAGCAGCGCCCGGTCTGGGCCGAATCGCCGATTCCGGTCGGGGCGATACGGGTAGTGCAGGGACGAACGGCGGCGGGGACGTATGCGACGCTGCTGGCGATTGGCGGCACCGAAGCCGCGGGCTTGAAGCTGCGTCCCGGCGCGGACTTTGGAATTCGTGTGGAAGGAGGAGCGTCCTCCGAATTACCCGGCGATACCGCCGCGCTTCCGACACGCGCCATGCTTCCCGCCGTGCTTACCACCAGCCAGTCCGTTCGCGAGGGAGGGGTCTCGGTGCGGGTGGGCGTGAGTCCGGGGCAGATCGTCACCGGCGAAGGCGTCCGAACGTCCCTGGAGATAAAGAACGAGGGGGGAAGTCCCGTGCGGATCGCGCGCCTGTTTTTGCGCGGGTCGCAGGGGACACAGGCGCATATGGACGCGGCCACCTATACCGGCATGACCCTAAAACCAGGTGAAACGGTGAAGCGGGAGTTTCCTTCCACGGTGGCGGGCGGCGCGGGCTACGGAACGATGGTGGTGGCGGGCGGCGCGGAGCTGGAAAACGGCGGCTCCTCGGTGGCGGCGCTGGCTTCCTTCGACCGGGTGGAACCGTATTCCGTTTCGCTCAGCGTCGACGGTAAGGCGGTGGCGTCCGGCGCGGGCGGCAAACGCACGGTGCTGGTGACGCTGTCCAGCCTGTCCAAGCAGCGCGCCGAGGGGACGGTCACACTGCATCTGCCCGCCGCGTGGAAGCTGGAAAACGCCGAGCGGCGGCGGCGGGTGGGAATGCCCCGCGCGGGATTGACGGAAGGTATCTACTACCGTCTGCTAATCCCCGCGACTGCCGCGCCGGGTGAATATCCTCTGCGGGCGGACCTCCAGGCGGGAGGGCGAACGTACACGGCGTCGGCGTCTGTTATTGTTACGCGCGCCGTCGCCGCGCCATGACGTGCGTCCTCTGCCTAACGCCGGGCAAGATTTGCCGGCGTGGGGTAGTTTCCAAAGGAGGCTACGCTCATCGTCTGCTCATTTGCCGCGGCTTCTGCTGCATTGATCGCCTCCGCGCTGTTAACCTGCATCACTCCCAGGCCGTACAGCGTGAAATAGGCGGCGATGCCGAAGCGCAGGGCGGCCTGCACGAACCGGGGGCGGGTTCGGCGCGCCCACTCCGCGATAAACAGGGGCAGAATGCACAGCACCAGCTTCGCGGCGATAAAAACGGAAGTGCCCCCGTGCTGCAGATAAAACGACATGAGGGGATTGCCCTCGGAAGCGTCGCGATACGAAATCCAGAATACGGTTGTGGCCAGATCGAGCAGGCACAATGCGGCGAGAAGATAACTTTCGGGCGCGATCTTCGCCCCTTTTGTTTCCACGAGATGTGTCCTCCAGATGGGCCGGCTTTGCTGCCCGGCTAAGCTTGATTATGGCAATCGCCGCTCGCATCTTCACGGGGAAATGAAAAACATTACGGAGCGACAAGACAGGGCGAAAGAGGCAGCAGCGGTGGCGGAAGCCGCGCGGCTGGCATGGGACGGCCTTCTGGATTTTCTATATCCACCGCGCTGCCTGGTGTGCGAGGAGCACGCGCGTCCGGCGCTGTGTAATTCCTGCACCGCCTGCTTTACGCCCGTGCCCACGCCCGCGTGCCCCGTGTGTGGCCGCCCGGTTGAAGGCAGCAGTCCCTGCCGCCTGTGCGCTGGAATGCCGACAGGAGGCGGCGGCGACTGGGCGTTTGCGTCGGCTCGCGCTGCCGCGATCTATGAGGGGCCGCTCCGCCACGCCATCCACCGCTTTAAATATGGGCGCATGATCCTGCTCGGCGAGCCGCTGGGCGCGTTCCTGGCGAACCGCCTGGTGGTGGACGGCCTGCTGGGCGAGGCGGTAGACGCCGTGGTTCCGGTGCCGATTCACCCTGTGCGCCAGCGGGAACGCGGCTTCAACCAGACCGAATTGCTTGCTGCGCCCGTTGCCGCAATGCTGAGCGTGCCGCTTTTGCCCCGGGCGCTCCGGCGCGTCCGTCGAACGCCGCCGCAGGTCGGGCTGCCCCCTGAAGCGCGCCGCGCCAATTTGCAGGATGCCATCGCCGCGCCGGAGCCGAAGCTGCTGGCAGGCTGCCGTGTTCTGCTCGTCGATGATGTTTTCACCACCGGAACCACGACCGATACCTGCGCACGTTCGCTGAAGGAAGCGGGCGCGGCCTGTGTCTATGTGGCAACACTCGCCGCAGGTGGGTAGATAGAAAACAAGATGATTGTAACAAAAAGGCCATTCTCTGCCGCGTTAACGACGCTACTGCTGCTGATCGTCGTGGGTGGCTTGTCCGGTGGCTGTGGGCGGCCCGGCGCGAGCGCGGCGTCGTTCAACGATGCTGCCGCCAATACAGAGCAGACGCTGCGTGAACTGCTTCTGGGGGGCGGCGCTGGGAGCGGCGCGCGGCGGGAGGATGCCCCACTGCTCGTGGCGGGGCGCTACGAATCCGTGGTAGTCGCCGCCGATGCGGAGGGCTTTGCGCGCGTTTCGCAGGGCGCGGTGACGGCGGAAGCGGTGCGTGATCTGCAAAACCGCGTCGTCGGCGCACTGGACCGTGACTTAAAGCGTCGCGGCTTTAGCGCGAACGGGAGAGCTTTTGCAGGAGCGGCATCGGCGCGGCGGGAACCGAAAACGCTGCTGGCGACACTGATCCCCGTTACCGAGCAGACCGGTTCGCCCGCCGACCGCGCCGCCGGACGGGGTAAAACGCTGATCCTCATCCGCCTGACCATTACCGAGCCGAAAGCGGGCGCGACGCTTGTCCAGCGCGATTACTACTCGGGTCGGGACGTAGGGCGCGGCGCAGCGAGATAGCGTTGCCCCAGGCGAAATAGGCCGCGCAGGAGATGGCAAGCATCGGCGCGCCGGAAGCGCGAGAAAGATTACCAGGACGACGATAAACACCACCTGCATGGCCCGAGCCATCCTAACAGGCGCGTCGTCGCTTCGTCAAACCAGGGATAGGTCAGACGGGGTAGCGGTGTCTCCCGGTACTCGTTCCAGAAAGCCGGGTCGGTGTCCGAGCCGTGCCAGCATATAATCCGCGCCGGGCGTGCCATACCTGGGCTTCGGCCCGCAGTTCCCGAAAATTTCGCTGGTTCGTCGTGGCGGAATGTGGGCCGCCCAGGTCATCTTAAGTTTTTCGCCCTCGGCGCACCCGGCATAAGAGAGCCGCGTCCCTCACCGTCATTTCCTCGCAGCGCAGCCCGACCAGATAGCTCATCGCCGATTGTCCGGTATCGTAGACGCGCGGCGAAGACATCCACGCTTTCCCAGGCGGCCCCAAGCAGGATAAGGCCGGACAAACCTTTGCTGACCCTTTCGGCGCGGTTCTTTTTATCGTTATCGAGGTTGGTCCACCATAAATATTCTGTTAAAGGGAGACGCTTATCCCACCGATAAAGTTTGTGGGTTGGGACGGGTCGATGATCCAGTCCATTACCTGCATCTGGTACTTCTCGCGACCGAAACGCGTCCGCGCGATAGCTTTAGCGATATAGCCGCGCGCTGTTTTCATCTCGTCGATTCGGCGGCGGTGTGTGCAGCCAGCGGTGCGCCCGGAACGTGCCGATGTTGGCATAATAGCGGTACCAGTGTTCTTTGATGTCGGGCCGGGAGGCATCCTGCTTAATTTTTCTAACTGCATCCAGGCGATAGGTCGCTGCGGCCCAGGCGGTCACAGGCGGCCCCGGCGTCATCATAGTCAACGAGGTTTGCCGGGTTTTTCCGAATATCGGCGGCGATCCGCTGGAGGCGCATCCGGTAGTAGAGCGGCGGGTTACGCTCGATGCGGCCTGTGATTATCGACGATGTCAGGCATCCCCGCGCCTCCTGAGGAGCGTGTCAACCACGGAACAGCACGGGAGCGCTAATGAAGGTGGCGAAAAGCAGCAGGGCGAGGATACCGCAGCCGTGATACAGGCGGCGCATGGCGATAATCTCCTGAAGAAAGCGGACTTTCCATTATCGGCATGCCTGCGCGCCGGGTTCAGGGCAGGAAGGCGAGCATGACTTCGCTGCCGACAAACAGGCCGCGCTCGGTCAGGCGCAGGTGGCCCTCCGCGACTTCGATAAAGCCGCCATCGGACAGCCGGGCGATCTCCTTGGCGAACGTCTCCTCGGCGCGGACACCGAAGCGGCGGGCGAAGGCGTCTAAATCGACGCCCTCGGTCATGCGAAGCCCCATCATCATCGTCTCGCCCATCGCTTCGCGCGGCGACAGCCGCTCCTCCGACACGAACAGATTGCCGCCGGTGGTCACGGTTTCGATATAGCGGCTGGGCCGCCGTTCGTTCATCGTCCGCGCACCGCCCAGATACGAGGCCGCGCCTGCGCCGAAGCCGAAATACTCCTCGTTGCGCCAGTAGATACGGTTATGGCGGCTCTGGAAGCCGGGGCGGGCATAGTTGCTGACCTCGTAGCGTTCGTAACCGGCTTCCACGGCCCGCTGCATGGCCCGCGCGAACATCGCCGCCTCTGTTTTTTCAGATGTAAGAGGCAGCCTGCCCCGCTCGCGCCGCGCGAAAAACGGCGTCCCCTCCTCGATAATCAGCGCGTACATAGACAGATGGGGGACATCCAGCGCGAAGGCGGTATCCAGCGACCTGTCCCAATCGGCCATCGTCTGCCGGGGCAGCGCAAACATCAGATCGAGGCTGATATTGGCAAAGCCCGCCGCTTTCGCCGCCTGGACTGCGGCTCTCGCATCATTGCCGGAATGCAGCCGGTCCAGCGAGCGCAAAAGGCGGTCATCGAAGGTCTGCACACCGAAGGAGAGGCGGTTGAAGCCGCCGCCCGCGCGCAGGTCGGCGAGATAGCCGGGGTCGGCGTCGCCGGGGTTCGCTTCGGTCGTTATTTCGGCGTCCGCGTCTACGCAAAAGGTGGCTTTCACCGTCTGCAGAATACGTACCAGATCGCTCGCGGCCAGTTCCGTCGGTGTGCCGCCCCCGAAGAATATCGTTGGGACGCGCGTTTGCGGCTCCGCCCGGCTTTCTATTTCGCGGCAAAGCGCCTCCACATAGCGCGTTTTTGTGGCTTCTTTATAGCCGGAATAGGCGTTGAAGTCACAGTAGCCGCACTTGCGGGCGCAGAAGGGAATGTGGATATAAACGCCAGCCGTTCTTCTCATAAGGTCACGCTTGGCCGCTGTACCGGGGGCGCTGGTGATGCCGCAGGCGGTAGGTATTTTCGCATTTTTCTATCCTTCAATACGGCGGCAGTAATCGCCGGAACCCATGATACAGTACCACGGCCAGAAAGAGCAGGTTCCGCAATAGCACGCCAAGCGCCGGTAAGCGAACTGCCTGCCCCGCCGTTTGCGTCGCCGTGGCTATTGCCAGCCGCGCGCCGAGCCGTTCCATCCAGGCCACCGAGCGCGGCCATTCCCACAGGCCGTCGAGCCATTCCGGCGGGATGCCCTGCCTGCCGACACCCGCGCCGACAATAGCGCCCAGAATCGCCGCTGTCGTATCTGTATCGCCGCCGCAGCCGATGACTTCAAGAACAGCGGCGCGAAAATCCGTTGGGTGGCGGAACCAGGCATGGAGAACGACAGGAACGGTGTGGTACACATACCCGGTGACGCCACGGCTCAGGCCGAGCGATTCCGCGAACGTTTCTGTAGTTTCCCCGGCTTCCGCGCTTGCGACGGTCTTTGCCACGAACGCCGTTAGCTCCTGTGCGTCGTCGCCCAGTGCCGCGCACAGAGATGCCTGATAGCTTTGCGGCGAGGGCGGCGTGTCCGAAGCGGCAGCGTGCGCGGCAAGAGCGACAGCGAACGCGCCGTATTCGGCTTTCGGGTCGGTGTGCGTCAAACGGGTGGAGGCACGGACAAGGCTGCGCAGGTGCGCCGGATCGTTTCCATAGCAGACCCCAAGCAGCGCGCTTCGCATGGCCGGGCCGTTTCCCGCCGAGAAGATGCCGCTGCGCTCCGGGCCGAAACCGAGCCACAGGCGAATTGCGGCAATCAGCGTCGCTTTACCAGTGCCCGCAGGCAGGCCCAGCAGCCACAGGCGAAGCTGCTGCGCGAGCGCGCTGCGAAATGCGGGCGCATCGCCCGCCGAGACAAGAAGCGCCTGCGCGACCAGGCAGGCGTGCTCCGTGTCGTCGGAGATCATGGCGCGACCGCAAAAGAAGCGGTGGCCGGTAATGCGCCCGAACAGACGGCGCTGCCGCGCTTTGGACAGACCTTCGCCGGGCAGGCCCAGCGCATCACCGACCGCCGTACCCAGCAGGCAGCCGATAATGGCCTCGGCGCGGTCGCGTTTTATTTCCATACTTCGTGTTAACGTCACACGATGCTGAAAAGTTACTGCCCGGCGGCGCGCGATCTCCGGCAGGGATTCCGGTCTCTCACAGTCATTCTGAGGTGCTCCTAAATCGTTCGTCCTCGTGTTCGTCCACATATTTCAGACGGATCAGATCGAAAATCGTGGCTGTGGTAGCTGACGAACTGCAAGAAAGGCTGCACGCGCTTCCGCCCGCGTCACGTAAACGTCCAGCCGGTACTCCGACGATTCTACCGTGTCATCTTCGGTTAGAATCCACACGGGTGCCGAAGCGTAACGGAAAAGGCCCGTCTCAGCCCGTTTCAGGGCGTCCTCGTCCTTAATGACCATAATTTCGTTATGGCCGATTCGTTCCTCGCCGGATGCAGCAGCGCCCGTGGGATTGTCTGGGAATCCCTCATACGGCACGGGAATGTCCTCGTAGTAATCGTATTCAGTGGCAAGGCTATAAAGGCTTAATTGGAGGTCTGCGGCGGCGGCCCAGTTTAGATAGGCGACAAACTGGCCGTCGCCTTGCCGACAGAAATAGCCTTTCACGTCTTCGTCGGCAAAATCGGCCCAGTCCACGCTGGGTCTGTCTTCCGACGCTGGTTCTCCCATTACAGGTTTTTCCACAGACGCTTTACTTTGTCGCGGCTGTACAGGATGAGGTCGGAGTCGCCGTAAAAGGTTTCAAGGGTAATCGTGCCGTCGTAGCCGGTGGCTTTAAGGGTTTTCAGTTCCCGCTTCCAGTCGATGGTGCCCGCGCCGATAGCGAGATGGTCATCGCCGCGGCCTTTGTTGTCGGAAACGTGGACGTGCCGGAGGCGGTCGGCGTAGCGCGCCAGCAATGATACCGTGTTGCTTTTTACGGCGCGGATGTTGGCGTGGCCGATGTCCAGATGCAGGCGGCGTGCGGTGGGCAGCAGGCGCTCGATAGCCTCGACATTGCGCCGGTTGATGAACGATATATCGTGGCCGGGCACGCGGCAGTCCAGGTGCAGGTTCATCTGGGTCGCCCCGATCTCGGCGAAGACGTGCAGGCACTGCTCCGCTTCCGCTATCGCGCCCGCGTGAACGGCATCGAAGGCGGAACCCAGCGGCAGGTAATAGGCGGTATGTCCGACGACGCCCAGCCCGCGCTGCGCGAGCGCCGCTTGTATCTTTGCCGCGTCCACCCGGTCGGCCCGCGCCTGCGGCGGCTCCAATGTCAGGTCCACGAAGTCGAAACCCATATCGGCGATGCGGACGATCTCCTTGAGCGGGTCGCGGGAGGGGTTGTTCATCAGGCCAAGCTGCATGGCGATAGTGCGCGCTTCTTTCCGTCCGGCGGACGTGAAGGGGCAGACGACAAAAAAGGCGGGAGGGATCCGCCTTTTTCATTATACCGCCGTTATTTCGTTATCGAAGAAGCGGACGCTCAGGCGGCTTCCAGCATCGCACGCTGGTTGGCGCTTTTGCGCAGCATCTGCTTCAGTTCAGCCTCGTTGCCCCCGTTTTCCATGGCGTCTTTTTCCGTAATCAGACCGTCCACCACGTACCGCTCCAGGCACTGGTTCATCGTCTGCATGCCGTAGTAGTCTTCCGTGCCGTCCTGACGCATGGTCGCGTACATATCGTCGGAGCGGCCCTCTTCCAACTGCTTGGAGACGGTGGGCGTCGCCACCATGATCTCCATCGCGACGATGCGCCCGCTGCCGTCGGCGCGGCGGAGCAGCTTCTGCGAAATGACCCCCCGGAGAGACACGGACAGGCGCAGATACAGCGCGGGGCGCTCGTGCGGCTGGTACAGGTTGGCGATGCGGTCGAGGGTTTCCGCCGCGCTGGACGTGTGCAGCGTCGCGAAGACAAGGTGACCCGTTTCCGCCGCCTGAAGGGCGATATTGACCGTCTCCAGGTCGCGCAGTTCGCCGATCAGAATCACGTCGGGCGTCTGGCGCAGCACCTGTTTCAGCGCCTCATGAAAGCTCTTGGTGTCGATTCCTACCTCGCGCTGGCTGACAATGGCCTTCTTATCGGGGTGGACATACTCAATCGGATCTTCAATCGTGATGATATTGACTTCGCGGGTCAGGTTGATATAGTCGATCATCGCCGCCAGTGTGGTGGATTTACCGGAGCCGGTGGGGCCGGTGACAAGCACCAGACCGTTGTGCTGGCCGGTCAGCGTGTGAATGGCCTTGGATTTGACACCCAGGTCGTCCAGCGACTTTACTTTGAGCGGGATCAGGCGGCAGGTGGTGGCGACCGTATCACGCTGCTGGTAGACGTTCTGGCGCACGCGGGCGACGCCTGCCACGGTAAAGGACAGGTTCAGTTCCAGTTCTTTCTCGAAGTGCTTGCGCTGATCGGGCCGCACATGCTCGAAGGCGATCCGGTTAACGTCTTCCTCGTCCAGAACCGGCAGGCCGGTGGTGATGATGCGGCCCAGTTTTTTGAAGGCGGGCGGCGTGCCGGCTTTCAGGAACAGGTCGGATCCGCCCAGTTCCTGCGTGTAGGTCAGAAGAGAATCAAGGGTCAATTCTTTCGCGGAGGCGTGATCGAGAACACTCATAAAATCGTCCTTACTGAGATAGGGAATTGCTTGGCGTGGCCGCGAGGATTGCTGTGCGTGTCGTTAGCCGCCGCCTGCCGAAAGCATTGTCGGGACGCACGGCTATGCCGGTGTAGTGCACAGGGGAAATTCCAGCAGAATTACCGGGGTTATCACTTCGGGAGAAAAAGCCCGTCGATTGAAATCGCGGCTACGAAAGACACGAAGTCCGCAGCACCGTGCTGTGCGACCTTCGCGGACTGATTCTTCAATCGGCGCAGGCCGATTTTGTGCCTTTTGTAGCCGCGAATTTATTCGACGGGGAAACCGGCAAAGACGGCGACGCGCATTACTCGCTGATTTTGAGGACGGACATGAAGGCTTCCTGGGGGATTTCGACGGAGCCGAACTGCTTCATGCGCTTTTTGCCCTCTTTCTGCTTTTCCAGCAGCTTGCGCTTACGGGTGATGTCACCGCCATAGCACTTGGAGATGACGTTTTTGCGCATGGCCGAAAGGCGCTCCGCCGCGATGATCTTGCCGCCGATAGCCGCCTGAAGCTTGATCTCGAACATCTGGCGCGGCAGCAGTTCCTTGAGCTTTTCCACGAGCGCCTTGCCGCGCTGGAACGACTTGTCGCGGTGGGTGATGAACGAGAGAGAGTCCACAGTCTCGCTGTTGATCTGGATGTCCAGCTTGACCAGCGACGAGGTCTTGTAGCCGGACAGTTCGTAATCGAAGCTGGCGTAACCCTTGGTGCGCGACTTTAGCTGGTCGAAGAAGTCCATAATGATTTCGGACAGCGGCAGTTCATAGTGCATCATCACGCGGCCCGGAGCCGGGTATTCCATGCGCCCGAAGATGCCGCGCCGATCACGGCCCATGTCCATCACCGCGCCGACATAGTCGGTGGGGACGATGATGGTCGCATCCACAAACGGCTCCTCGATATGCTCGATCAGCGTCGGCGCGGGCATGTTCGCCGGGTTATCCACGTCAATCACCGTGCCATCCGTTTTATGTACTTTGTAGACGACCGACGGCGCGGTCGCCAGCAGGGACAGGTTGAACTCGCGCTCCAGACGCTCCTGAACGATCTCCATGTGCAGCAGGCCCAGGAAGCCGCAGCGGAAGCCGAATCCCAGCGCCGCCGACGATTCCGCTTCGTAGGAAAGGGCGGCGTCGTTAAGCTGCATCTTGGAAAGCGCCTCGCGCAGGTCGGGGAACTCGTTGGAATCTATCGGGTACAGACCGCAGAAGACCATCGGCTTAGCGGGCTTGTACCCCGGAAGCTGCTCGACCGACTGGCCCGCGCGGCCCGCCAGCGTCACCGTATCGCCGACACGGCAGTCGGTGACGCTCTTAACGGCGGCGTGCAGATAGCCCGTTTCCCCGGTGTACAGCGCATCCACCGCCTTCATTCGGGGGGTGAAGACGCCGACGCCATCGACGGTAAAGGTCTTGCCGGTGGCGATAAGGCGTATCTGGTCACCCGGCTTCACCGAGCCGTCCACGATGCGGATATAGGCGACGACCCCCAGAAACGCATCGTAGTGCGAATCGAAGACCAGAGCGCGCAGCGGCTTTTCCGGGTCCCCCTGAGGCGGCGGCACTTTCCGAACGACTGCCTCCAGAATCTCTTTGATCCCGATGCCCTCTTTGGCCGAAGCGCGGATCGCTTCGGTGGCGTCAATCGCCAGAACGTTCTCGATCTCTTCGGCGACACGGTCGGGGTCGGCGGCGGGCAAATCAATCTTATTGATGACCGGGATGATCTCCAGGTTGGAGTTCATCGCCAGGTTCGCATTCGCAAGCGTCTGCGCCTCAACGCCCTGCGCGGCGTCCACCACCAGCAGCGCGCCTTCGCAGGCGTTCAGCGACCGCGATACCTCATAGGTAAAGTCTACGTGGCCGGGCGTGTCGATCAGGTTCAGCTCGTACACGCTGCCGTCGTCCGCCGTGTAGGGCATACGGACGGCAGCCATTTTGATAGTAATGCCTCGTTCACGCTCGATGTCCATCTGGTCGAGAAGCTGCTCCTGCATATCCCGCTTTTCGACGGTATTCGTGGTTTCGAGCAGGCGGTCGGCCAGCGTCGATTTACCGTGATCGACGTGCGCGATAATGCAGAAATTTCGGATCTTATCTTGCGGAACAGGCATCTTTTTCGTGGTTCAACCTCTGCCTCATTTTACCATAGCGGACGATGGGCTGCTCTTGTCCGAACGCCGCGTGGGGCAGCATCACAGCCTGCGGGGCGAAAACCACCTTTGCACAGGGCGCGGCGGGAAAAGTAATGGGCTTTATCGCTCCGTACGAGGCTGTGAGTCGGCGGCAAGCCAGGCTTCGAGCGCCGCTTCCAAACGCTTCGTATCCTGAGCCGTCGCGGAAAGGCCGTCGCGAGGCTGAAGCTGGAGACGGGCCGCGCGCTCGCGCACGTCCGAGCAGCGCAGGAAGAGGACAAGCCACCGGCTGCCCGGCCCGCCAGGCCGGTTCCCCTCCGGGTCGGGTTCGAGGTGGGAAACCTGATCCCTCGGTACGGTGACAAGCAGGCGCTCGCCGACAAACTCCAGACGGTCCGGATAAAAAAACAGCCAGCCGCTATTTTCCAACCGAGCAGGAAGAAGAGACGGCTCCAGATTTTTGCCGCTCAAATGAACAAACCAACGCGCCTGGGGAAGAGGCAGGCCGTGGACGCGCCGGGCGTTTTCTTCCAGGTGTCTCTGGGTGCGGCCCATCTGGAACCGTGCGACACCCTCGATAAGCAGGTAACCGATACCGGTGGCTGCAAGTATCCCGGTCACGATGGCCCATCGGAACGGCCCGTCCTGACCATACGGCATCTCCCCAAGGCGCGCGATGGTGCTGAACAGCATCCAGAACGTCGCGAATGTCAGTGGCAGGAACGTGATGGCGGCAAGCAGCGACAAAAGCGCCAGGAACGCCGTCAGGAAATATTCTCCCGCCTTTCGCGCTCGCTCGCGGCCCGCAAAAGCTGCTTCCCGCACGACGATGGGTGGCGGGAGGGGAAACGGGGCATCGGCGGCGGCGGCTTGTTCCTGGGTGTACTGCACTCGCTCCCATTGTACCGCAGCGCGGCAGGAAGGAAAAGGCGCAGCGCGGAGTGAAGAGGCCCGCGGGGGAAGCTGTCCATGAGCGCCGAAACGACCAATCTGCTGCCGCGGTGGCGCGGTTTTAACTTAACCGAAAAGTTTACGCTGGGAAACAACCGGCCTTTTTCCGAAGAGAACTTCGACATCCTTGCCGAATGGGGCTTTGATTTCGTGCGTCTGCCGATGGATTACCGGTGCTGGACACCCGACCCGGAGAATCAGCCCGAAGCGTATGATGAGAAAAACCTGCGCGAGATCGATCAGGCGGTTGCGTATGGAGCGCAGCGCGGGATACACGTCAATCTGAACCTGCACCGTGCGCCCGGCTACTGTGTCAACCCGCCCCCGGAGCCGCTGGATTTATGGACGGACCCCCTCGCTCAGGAGCGCGCCGCCGCGCAGTGGCGCCTGTTCGCCCAGCGGTACCGGGGCATTCCTTCCACACAGCTTTCCTTCGATATGGTCAACGAACCGGCGCGTATTCCTGCCGCGCAGTATGAGGCCGTAATGCGGCTTTTTGTGGAAACGATACGCGCCGAAGACCCGCAGCGGCTTATCGTGGTGGACGGCCTGTCCTGGGGCAACGATCCGGTGCCGGGTCTTGCCGACCTGAAGATCGGCCAATCCACGCGCGGCTACGCCCCGATGCAGATCAGCCATTATCAGGCGTCGTGGGTGCAGGGGAGTGACACCTGGTCCACACCGACCTGGCCGCTGCTTCATAACGGGGAGACCTGGGACAAGGAGCGCCTGCGCCGCGAGCGCATTCTGCCGTGGAAGGCGCTTCAGGAAAAAGGTGTCGGGGTGCATGTGGGGGAATGGGGAGCGCACAACCGCACGCCGCACGCGGTCGCGCTCGCCTGGATGCGGGACTGCCTCGATCTGTGGAAAGAGGCGAACTGGGGGTGGGCGCTGTGGAACCTGGAAGGCAGCTTCGGCGTTTTCAACTCCGGGCGCGCGGACATCCGCTATGAGGACTTCCGGGGGCGCAAGCTGGACCGCGCGATGCTCGAATTGCTGCGGACGGGGTAGGGGTTTTCGCGCCGCCGGTCGAATAGTAGCGCACCTGCGTTTTGAAAGGTACGAATAATGCCCAGACTTCCCATCGCGCTCCAGATGTACACGCTGCGCGACGCCGTCGCTGAAGACTTTCCCGGCACGCTCGCGCGTGTCGCGGATATCGGTTATACGCATGTCGAGCTTGCCGGTTACGGCGGTTTCACCGCCCGCGATCTGAAACAGGGCTTGACGAACCTGGGACTGAAGGTCGCCGGGTCGCACGTCGGCCTGAACGTGCTGGAAGGCGATCTCAGCCGGGTCATCGACTACAATAGAGAGATTGGCAACCGGTATATCGTTTGCCCGTCCCTGCCCGCCGAGCGCCGCCAGAATGCCGACGGCTACCGGCAGATCGCCGACGCGCTGAACCGGGCCGGGGCGACTCTCAAAGAGGCGGGCCTTCAGCTTGCGTACCACAACCACGCGTTTGAATTCGAGCGAATGGAAGGCGGCGCGTACGCCTATGATATTCTGCTCGGAGCCGCCGACCCCGACCTGGTAAAGATCGAACTCGACACCTACTGGGTCAAAAAAGGCGGCGAAGAGCCGGCGGAGTATATGCGAAAGTACGCGGGCCGCATTCCTCTTATACACCTGAAGGACATGACGCCCGGCGACAATCCGACCTTTGCCGAGGTGGGCGAGGGGACGATGGATTTAGCCGCAATCTTCGAAGCCACCGAGGCGGCGGGCGGCGAATACTATATCGTGGAACAGGACGTATGCCAGCGTCCGCCGCTCGAAAGCGTCCGCATCTCCTATGAAAATCTGCAAAAGATGGGGATTGCATGACGAAGCCGGGAAGCTAACCCGCCGCCTCGGTTACAGGCGGCTGAGCAGTTCGGTGCGCTTCGTCTGGTACTCGGTGTCGGAGATCAGTCCCTTGGCATAAAGATCGGCCAGGTGCTGCAGCGAGGCGGCGGTGCGCGCCGCCTCGCCGCTGCCGCTTTCGGCGTTCCATGTTTCCACGGTTTCGACGAACTGCTGCGCGAAGAACGGCAGGACGAACCAGGATAAGCCGCCGGTGACGAAGTTAAGCAGCATCGCGGCAAGCCCTGCTTTCCACCAACCCTTGACAAAGAAGTAGATAAATCCGCCCAGAAGTGTCCACACCAATGACGGGGCTAATTCGGACTGTGTCGGGACCGGGGACTGCCGCGCGGCGGTCAAGTAGATAAATCCGCCCAGAAGTGTCCACGCCAATGACGGGGCTAATTCGGACTGTGTCGGGACCGGGGGCTGCCGCGCGGCGGGCTTTCTGGCTTTCGCGGCCTTTTGCGCTGTCGGCTCGGCGGAAATCTCGGCGATGGCCCGGCGGACGAACTCCGGCTCCAGGCCCACCTCCTCGGCGGCTTCCTCAATTTGCGCCGCCGTGAGCGTTTCCCGGTGCTCCTGCTGAAGCCGCAGCGCGAGCGCGATCACCTTCTGCTGCATAGCGGCGTCATACCGCTGCTGCGAAGTATAGTCCGCGCCGGTTTCCTGTGGCAGATGCCGCTGCTGCTGCTGAGCCATTCTCGCTATCCACTCCTCATCGTGCACTGCTGGCTATTCGACCCGGCGCGCCGCCGTTGGTTACAAGCGCAGATCTCCGGTATTCTACCGCCTTATGTGCGCGGAGGGGTGTGAAAGGCACGGACGAGGGGCGTGGGAGAAACAAAAAAAACGCCCGCCGTGGTGCGGCGGGCGTTCGAGCGAGAAGCCGGGAAGGCTACCGGCGCTGGTCGTGCGCAACGGTTACTTCAACCGTTGCCTGGCCGGAATGGCCTGCCTGATCTTTGACCGTGACGGTGATGCGGTACGTCCGCCCGTCCCGGTCCGACCCTTTGCGGCTCGCCTCCAGGCTTACCGGGAAGGAGAACTCTCCGGCAGAAGAAACGTTCACTTTGCCACCGGGCGTCACCGCGCCGTATTCGTCCCACACGGCGAAGGCGGCGGTCGCGATGTCCACTCCCGAAACGGCGTCGGACAGCCTGCCCGATACGGTTACGGCAGTCATCCTGCCGCTGGGCGGTGACAGCACGGTGCGGTCGGCGGACGCGCTGACTGACGGCGCGGCCTGATCGATCTTGACCGTCTGCGTCCGTCGCTCTTCGATGTTGCCGATGTTGTCCACGCTCCAGAACTCGATCTGGTGGACACCGTCCGCTGAGATCGCTAACGGCGCGCGGTATACCTGCACCGCGCCGCCATCCAGCGCGTAGTAGGTCGCGGCGACTCCGGAGCCACCCTCCTCGTCCGTGGCGGACAGGGAGACTTCCACCGGCGCTACATGCCAGCCGTTCGCGCCCGAAACGCCGGCAACCGACGCTATGGTGACGGGCGCAGTGGTATCGCTGGGCACGGGCGTCAGCAGAAAGGCGCGCTGCTGCCCGCCGCGCCAGCCCCGGCCCACGATCTGCCCGCTGTCGTTTATGGCCTGCGCGGCTTCCAGATACCAGCCGGAGCCGGGCGGCAGCAGGTCGTTCAGGTTGGTCATGACGCCATCACGATACACAAAGGCGCAGTATCTGCGGTTGGGGCTGGCGAAGCCGACCGCGTGGCCGCGATTGTTGATGTCCACGGCCTGCGCCTCGGAACTGCCCAGGCTGCCCAGGTCGATTGCCGCTCCGTCGGCGCTCCATAGGACCGCATGGAATTCGCCGTTGGGGGTTTCGGCAGTCCCGGCAGCTTCTCCGGCATCATTGATTCCGTAGGCCAGGGTGTATGTGCCGCCGAGCGTCCCCAGGGGAACCATCACGCCGTCGCTCCAGCGAAAGGCCTGCACCGCCAGGTCGTCGGCAGTCAACGAGTATCCGATCACCTGCCCGTTGTCGTTGATGCGGCACGCCTGGCTGTTCGAGCCGCCCAGAGTGCCCAGCGGGATCTCTATGCCCTCACTCCAGAGGACAGCGCGCGACCGCCCGGAAAACGATGCCCAGCCGACGGCTTTGCCCGCACGGTTGACGTCGCAGGCGACGCCATTCATGCCGGGCAGAGCCGTCATAAAACCGTCCCGGTAAAGAAACGCCTTTGAGGCGTAGCTCGCCGTGCGGGAATTACCGACGATCTGCCCATCCTCGCCGATGCCCCAGGCGACGCTGCGCGCGCCGCCGAGCGTTCCCAGGTCTTTCATCGCGCCGTTCTCGTACACAAAGGCGCGCATCTCCTGGGACGCGTTCGTGGCATAGCCGGCCACCTGCCCGGCATTGTTGATGTCGTAGGCTTCACTGACGCTTCCGCCCAGCGTGCCCAGGTCCGTCAGCGTGTACTCCAGGGGAGCGGCGGCCTGCGCGGAACCTGTCAGAACGACGGCGGCGAGCGCCGCCAGCGCAAGACCGCGTGGCCGGTTTAACCGGCCCCATGTTCTTCCTATCATCCGTCTTCTCCCTCGCATCCACAATTTCGGCAGCCCGGCGGCCTTACGACTTCCCGCTTAGGTCCGTGGCTTTGCGTCCCATTCTTTCGAATGGTTTGCTCTTGTCGATTGCGAAGGTGCGTTTGCAGACACGGGTTGGATTGCCGTTTCCCAGCGGCCCGCGTGCCCGCGGTTCATCCCACCCGACGAGGGGAAACCAGAAAGCGTGGCTTTTACCTGGTTTCAAAGCGCCCTTTCGGCAGCCCGGCTATCTTGGGAGGGGTTGAGAGTTGAGCGTTGAGGGCTGAGCGTAAAGGGTTCTGTTCTTCACTCTCAACTTTCATCTCTCAACCCTCAACCATCCCCAAGACCCGATGGCTTTGCGTCCCGGCCTTACGGTCGGTTTGCCTTTGTCGGAGGCGGATGAGTTTCAGGGGTAGAGACTGCATATAACATGCCGCTGGAGGGGCAGGCGCGACAATCCGGTCTTCCTGCGGGGGCAGCGACGGCGCGCGTTGACAGCGGGCGCGGCGGCGGGCTACAATCCGGCAGGGAGATAATCGATGATTACGCGGAAAGAATGGGAACAGGCGCGCGACGGGGCGCTTCGCTGCTTCAACCTGGCAGGCGTCGTTTTGACCGAAGAAGAAGAGACGCGGATCGAAGTGGCGGACTTCGGACTGTCTAACCTCTTGCAGCTTGGACTGGAGCTGTTTACCTACGTCAATACCGAGCGCGTCTGCGCCAAGGAGCTTGTCCTGTTTCCCCGGCAAACCTGCCCGGAGCACCGGCACCCGCCGGTGGAAGGGCAGCCCGGCAAGGAGGAGACCTTCCGCTGCCGCTGGGGCGAGGTGTTTCTGTATGTTCCCGGCGAGCCGACCCCAGACCCCGGCGCGCAGCCGCCGCAGGAGATTGCCGGGCGCTACACCGTGTTCCACGAGATTCATCTGCGGCCCGGCGACCAGTACACCATCTACCCGGACACGCCCCACTGGTTCCAGGCCGGTGACATGGGCGCGGTGGTCAGCGAGTTTTCCACGCGCTCGCACGATGAGGCCGACATCTTTACCGACCCTGCCGTTGAGCGGGCGACACAGGTACGGGACGAATGACCAATCACGAAATCGCGCAGCGGTTCACGCGCATCGGCGATATTTTAGAGATACAGGGCGAGAACGCCTTTAAGGTGCGCGCGTATCGCCGCGCGGCGGAAACTATCGACGAACTGACGGAGCCGCTGGCGGACATCGAGGCACGGGGCGCTTTGGGCGAGATGCCCGGCTTCGGCGAGGCGATCATCGGCAAGACGCGCGACTTTCTGCGAACCGGCACCACCAGGCTGTACGAGCAGATAAAGGATACGGTGCCCGAAGGCGTGGTGCAGATGGCCGCGATCCCCGGAATCGGCCCCAAAACGGTTAAGACGCTGTGGGAGGCGCTCGGCGTGACGACGGTTGAGGCGCTGGAGGAGGCGGCGCGGGCGGGCAAGGTGCGCGCGGTGCCGGGCTTCGGGCCGGGCAAGGAAAAGAACCTGCTGGAAGCTATCGAGCGGGGGCGACGGCTGAGCGAGCGTCTGCCGCTGTATGTGGCGCTTCCCTATGCCGAGCGTCTGGCGCGTGAACTGCGGGCGCGACCTGAGGTGGGCCGAATCGAGCTTGCCGGGTCGCTGCGCCGGGGCCGCGACACCGTCGGCGACATCGACATCGTCGGCACCTCCTCCGACCCCGACGCCACCATGGAAGCGTTCACCCAACTGCCCGGAGTCACCGACATCTTTATCCAGGGGCCTGCCGACACCGCCGTTCTGAGTGATATCGGCCTGCGTGTCGATCTTCGGCTGACCACGCCGGACAACTTCGGCGCGCTGCTGCACCATTTTTCATCCGGGCGGGCGCACAACATCCGTCTGCGCGACCTGGCCGACGAACGCGGCCTCAAAATCAACGAATACGGCGTGTTCGACGCGAAAACCGGCGAGGAAAAGTTCCGTGGCGAGGACGAAGCCGAGGTATACGCCGCCCTCGATCTGCCGTTCATCCCGCCGGAACTGCGCGAGGACCGGGGCGAGATCGAGGCGGCGCAGCAGGGGAAGCTGCCGCGCCTGATAACGGAAAAGGATATTCGCGGCCAGCTTCACTGCCACTCCACCCACTCCGACGGCACGGCCTCGATTCGCCAGATGGCCGAGGCGGCGATAGCGCGCGGCTACGAATTCCTTGCCATCACCGATCATTCGCCCTATGTGCGGGTGGCGAACGGCCTTTCCCCGGAGCGGCTGCGGGCGCAGTTAAAAGAGATGGCTGCCCTAAAAGAAGAGTTCGCGGGCCGGATAACGCTGCTCACCGGGCAGGAGGTAGACATTCTTCCGGACGGTACGCTGGACGGCGACGAGGAGCTTTTGACGCAGTTAGATATTGTGGTCGCTTCGGTGCATATCCGGCACAAGCAGAACGAAGGCGAGATGACGGCGCGTATCGTCCGCGCCGTGGAGAATCCGCACGTCGATATTCTGGGCCACCCGACCGGACGTCTGCTGGGTCGCCGCGAACCCTACGACGTGGATATGGAGGCCGTTATCGATGCCGCCGCCCGCACGGGCACGGTGCTCGAAATAAACGCCTCGCCGGAGCGCATGGACATGAATGATGTCTACGCGCGCCGCGCCCGCGAAGCCGGGGTGAAGCTGACCGTGAACGCCGATGCGCACAGCACGGATGGTCTGGGCCTGCTTCCCTGGGGGCTTCGCATGGCCCGCCGCGCCTGGCTGGAGCCGCAGCACGTCATCAATACCTACCCGCTCGATAAGCTGCGGGCGGCAATAAAGGGCCGCCCTTGACCCCCCTCCCGCGCGACTTTTACCTTCAGGACACGCTATCAGCCGCCCGCGCGCTGCTCGGCAAGCGTCTGGTGCGCCGTTTTCCTGACGGCGAAGTGGCGGTTGTGCGAATCGTCGAGACGGAAGCGTATACGCACGACGACCCGGCCTGCCATGCCTATAAAGGAATCACCGAGCGCAACCGGACGATGTTCGGCCCGCCCGGTTATGCCTACGTCTACCTCAACTACGGTATCCACTGGTGCCTGAACGCCGTGACCGCGCCGCAAGGTGTCGCCGAGGCGGTGTTGATTCGCGCCATCGAGCCGGGGGAAAGCGCGCTGCGATTAATCCGTAACTACTTCGGCGAACAGGAAGCGGACACCATTACGCTGACGGATAAGCGCATCGGCGCGGGTCCCGGTCGGCTGACGCGCGCTCTCGTCGTCAATCGAACCCTGGACGGCGCGGACCTGACGGATGAGCGCGGGCCGCTGTTTATCGCGCAAGGCGATGACATTCCCGACGACGACGTGGTGACGACCACGCGCATCGGCATCACGCGCGGGGCCGACTTTCCGTGGCGCTTTTACGTACGGTCGTCGCCGTTCGTGTCCCGGCGCGGATGAGCGCCCCCGGTTGGCCGCTTGCTGGCGGGCATCTGCTTCTGGCGGCCTTTTTATCTGTGGCGGTGGCGCTGGCGGCGCGGCGCGTCCGGGCGCTTTCCATCAGCGGGGCCGCCGCCGCCGCTCTTGTCGGGTTCCTCCTTTTCGGCTTCGGCGGCCTGCGCGGGGCCGCCGCATTGCTGCTGTTCTTTGTCACCTCCTCCGCCCTGTCCCGCTGGCGAAAGCGGGATAAGGAGCGTCTGGCGTTCGAAAAGGGCGGCGAGCGCGACGCCGCGCAGGTGCTGGCGAACGGCGGAATCGCTGCCGCCTGCGCGCTGCTGCTGCCGCTCTTTCCCGGCCAGGTCTGGCCCCTCCTTGCCCTGCTGGGCGCGCTGGCCGAGGCGAACGCCGATACCTGGGCCACCGAGATCGGCGCGCTCAGCCGCCGCCCGCCCCGCCTGATCACCACGCTGCGCCCCGCGCCCGCCGGGTCGTCCGGAGCCGTATCGGCTGTGGGAACGCTGGCCGCGCTTGCCGGGGCGGTGCTCATAGCTGCTGTCGCCGTGTGGTGGGGACTGGGCGCGGCGGGCGTCGTGGCGGTCACACTGGGCGGATTTGCCGGGGCGCTTCTGGATTCCCTTCTGGGCGCGACGCTCCAGGCGCAGTACCGCTGTCCGGAGTGCGGAACACTTACCGAAAGAAGGGTTCACTGTGAGGGAGTGGCGACGAAGCGGGCGCGCGGCTTTTCGTGGCTGGGAAACGATCTGGTGAATGCCCTGGCGACGCTTTTCGGAGCCATAATTGCCGTTCTTTTAGGTCTATCAATGAAAATACCGTAGAAACACGGACACGCAACGGCAAAAAACGACCTGAAACAGTTTGACCGGGTTTCCGAAAATTTCAATCGATGGTGAATCTAAGTGTAAGGATCGGGTGATATGGCGGAGATATCGGAATTGATGGCATTGCAGGAGGCGGCGCGATTTCTGGGAGTAAGCCGGTCGTCGCTGCTGCGTTTGGAGCGGAAGGGCATATCGGGCCGTACCGCACGGCGGGCGGGCACCGGCGTTACGAGCGCGCGGCCCTGGCCGCCCTGCGTCTGGCGCTGACGAAAAAGCCGCGCAGGGACTGCCGCAGCGGCAGCGGCGACCGAAGCGGTCACTGCGCCGCCTGCCGCGCCCGTGCCGCCGCCCGCCGAACCCGTGGACCTGCCCAATGCCGAAATTATCAGTCGGATTGGCGCGACGCTTTAGGGCAGCGGACATTCATGCGCTGCTGGACGAAGCGATAGTCGCTGCCCGGCTGGTTTCCCGCGCCTCCGTTGCCGCCTTTTTCCAGATGAACGAAGGGGGAGAAATACGGCACCACTTCCCCGGCGACGACCGCAGCCGACGCCTGCTGCCGTATCTGGAAGCCGCGCTGTCCGGCGTGCACGGGCGATTTGCTGTCGCGGAGCGCTTCGACGACAGCCGCAAGGACGCCCGCTTTAACGAGATAGCAGCGGCGGCGACCGGCGACCTGTGTGCCTTTATTATCGTGCCGGTATATTATGGCGGACAGCGCGAGGTTCCGGGCGGCGGCGCGGCAAGCGGCGCGAAGGGACTGCCGACCTTCCGTGGCGGCGAACTGTGCGGCCTGTTGATGGTGGCGCATCCCCTGCCGAACCGATTCGGCGAATCGGAAGAAGACCTGCTGTCGGCTCTGGCGATTCAGATGGGCGTGGCGCTGGAAAACGCCCGTATCTACGATGAAGTTTCCCGGCGCAACAAAGTGCTGACGGTGCTTAACCGCGTGGCGGTGACGCTCGTGGTGGAGCACGACCGGGAAGCGGTGCTGCGGCGGGTGCTGGAAGCGTGCTGCCAGGTGACGGAAGCGGATTCAGCCCTGCTGGAATACCGCGCCGTTACCGGAGAAAGCCTGCGACTGATGGTGCCCGAAGGGCGCGATCTGCTTCAGGAAGTGCTGCCGCTGCCGCTTTCGGAGCAGGTGCTCAGCGGCAGAACGCTGCTGGTGCCGGACCTGCGCCGCGAGGGGACCAACGATCTGCTGTGGAGAATGGCCCCGCGCTCGCTGCTTGCCCTGCCGCTCTGCTCCGGGATCGGCGCGTTCGTAGGCGGCGTCTATCTGGCGCACGGCAGTGCGGGCCACTTCGATGATACCCACGCCGAGATGGTGCGCGCGCTGGTTTCGCAGGCTATCGTCGCCATTGAGCGAATGCTGGCGGCGGAGCAGAGCGCGGGGGTGCGCCGCGAACTGGAATCCATCTTCCACAGCATCGCCGACCCGGTGACGGTGCTTCAATCCGACCTTACCATCGTAGACTGCAACGACGGCCTGCTGCTGCGCCTCGGTAAATCGCGGGATCAGGTAATCGGGCAGCACTACTTCAAGGCGCTGGTGGGCAATGTGGAAGAGGGCATGTGGAATGTTGCGCCGCTGGTCTTCCGCACCGGCAAGCCGCAGACCGCGCGCGTGCCGATGGTGACGGGCGAGGGCGCATCGCTCCTGATGGACGTGACGGCGTATCCGGTGCGCGATGCCCAGGGGAGTGTCGTCAAGGTCGTGGAATACGCCAAGGAAGTGACCGCCGAGGTGCGCCTCCAGCTTGCCCTGCTTGACCGCAACAAAGAGCTGAACGAGGCGACCGAGAACCTGGCCCTGCAAAAGGATGAACTGGATCGGCTGAACCGCCAGTTGCAGGAAAAGTGCAAGGAGCTGGAGCGTATCGCCGTTACCGATGTCATGACCGGCCTGCCCAACCACCGGGCGTTCCAGCAGGGGTTGATGCGCGAGATGCGGCGCGCGCAGCGCCACGGTGCCAACCTGTCGCTGCTGCTGATCGATGTGGACCACTTCAAGCTGTACAACGACACCTACGGCCACCCGGCGGGCGACGAGGTGCTGGCCCAGGTAGGCAGGCTGCTGGCGGGAACGCTGCGCGACGTCGACCTTCCGGCGCGCTACGGCGGTGAGGAGTTCGCCGTCGTGCTTCCCTACACCGATAAGATGACGGCGCAGGTTGTCGCCGAGAAGATTCGCGCGGCCATCGAGGGACATCGTTTTCCGAAGCGTGCCGTGACTGTCTCCATCGGTGTCGCCACGTTCCCGGACGACGCCGCCGACAAGGCATCCCTGACCTCGATGGCCGACCAGGCTTTGTACGCGGCCAAGCAGGCGGGCCGCAACACCGTCCACGTCTGGTCAACGCTGCCCGTCATCCGCCGGGCCGCCTGACCCCCTGGCTCTCCGGGTATCGCCCTCGACGATGAGGCGGCCCGGCTCCAGCCGAACCGCCGAAACATGCCCCGGAAGCCGCAGCCCCCCGTTTAAGAGCGCGGCGATACGTCGGTTAATCTCCTTTGTCGCCGCGCCGGGCGCAGGCATCGTACCCAGCCAGGTTTTGTCCGCATGAAACAACAGCCGCCCGCTTCGGCCGGGTGTCACCGTGCCTTCGGCGGCGACGAAAAAGCGCTGGCCCGAAAAACGCATCAGCGCGCTTATTCGCAGACGCTCCTTTTGCATTTCGAACCGGGGCCGTTCCATGTGGATGCGCTGGAAAAGACGCTTCGCCTTTCTATCTGTACGCAGCAGGGTGTTCAGGTCGCGCTCATGGACGGTAATCCGGTAGGGGCCACCCTGTTCTTTTGCCGCCGCCGCCGCTGTCAGGGTGCGCTCCGCCGTTTCCAGCGCCTGCCGGGCGCGGCGCACGGCGGGAGCGGATACATCCGGGGGAACGTCGGGCGGGATGTGCCGGGCGTCACGCGCCCACCGCGCCGCCATGCCCAGCGCCGCCGACAGGCCCGCCAGAAGCAGGATCAGCAAAAGGAATGGAAAAAGGGCGCGCCGTGATGGGCGCGCCCCGCCTGGCTGCGGCGAAGACATAAAATCAGGACGACTCGGAAAAAGACCGCCGCAGATCGTCTTCCTGCTCGGTGCTCACCAGCGCCAGCACCGAATCGCCGACGCGCAGGTCCATATCCGCGTTGGGCAGCATCCCCTTATCCTCCCGGATAACGGAGACGATATGCGCCTCGGCGGGCAGATGCACATCGGAAATACGCTGGCCGACCACACGCGAGTCTCGGGAAAGCTCGACTACCACGATTTCGAGATTGCCGCGCGAAAGAGCCGCAATCGGCACGACCTCATCGGTCTGAATCTCCTGCTCGATCAGGTTGAAAATGATACGGGTCGAGGAGACGGTTCCATCGATTCCCAGTGTGGCGAAGATGCGCTCATTGGCGGGGGAGTTGACGCGGGCAATCGTGCGCGGCGCGGAAAACTTGGTCTTTGCCATCTGGCACACCACCAGGTTGTCCTCATCCTCGCCGGTCACGGCCACGACCACGTCGGCGCGCGCGAACCCTGCGTCCTCCATCATCCGCACATCGCAGCCGTCTCCCTGCATTACGGTCTCGCCCAACTCTTCCTCCAGGCGCGCGGCGCAGCCTCGATCTTTTTCCAGCAGCAGCACCTCGTGCCCGGCCCGAATCAGGTCTTTGGTCAGGTAGTAGCCGACGTTGCCGCCGCCCACGACAATACAATACAAGGTTCTGCCTCCTTACACGCCGCCGCTTTCGCGCCGGTACGCGCGCAGCGTTTCCACCAGATTTTCCACCGGTTCATCCAGGGCGATGTCGTGGAGCAGGCCCGCCGCAATCGTGGTGGTGCAGATAGTTTCGATACCCATATCCTGGTACGCATCCGCGCGGATCGGGTCATAAAGGCGGGTCATTACTTTGGGCACGCTGAACACCTCTTTGGCGATCTGCGCGGCCATGATATTGCGGTTGTCGCCGTTGGTCACAGCGACGAACGCATCCGCCGAATCGATTCCCGCCCGGCGAAGAACATCCATATCGGTACCGCCGCCCACCAGGCGCGTGCCCTTGAACTTACTGCCCAGGCGTCGAAAGGCGTCCGAAGTGAGGTCAATCACCGTCACGTCATGGCCTTCTGTCGCCATACGCCTGGCGAGGGTCGAGCCGACCCGACCGCAGCCGAGGATTATTATCTTCATGATTTTCTTTCCACTTACTCTACGGCAAATTGCCGCCCGATTGTACCACAAACCTTTCCCGCCGTGAAACTGCCGCCCACGGGGAAGGAGACTTCCCGCGGCCCGCCGAATGCTGTTCTCGCTCCACCAGGGAGCCAGGAGGAAGAAGAGATGTCAGATCGCACCCTGAAAGTTCTGCTTGTTTTTGTCGCGGTGCCGCTGTGGGGGCTTTTGCTGCGCCCCCTGTTTACAGCGTCGCCTGCCCAAGCCCAGCAACGCTCGCTCACTGCCCCGCCGTCGCCGCAGAATACGCCGGAAAACCGCGAGATCGTCGGTGATGTCGCGCATAACCCAACGGCGGTGGTTATCAATGACGCGATATATGTGATCGGCGACGGCTATATTACGCGTTACATGACCAATGGGGGGAACAGCTTAAGCCAGACCCACAGCGAAAAGCTGCCGTCACGAAAGGTGTTCCGGGTGCCGCCGCCGAGCACCGGAACGGGCGGCGGGGGCTTCGGCAGCGGTGGTTTTGGGAAGTGAATCTGCGTGCAGCCAGGTTAGAGAGACCTCCATGAATCAGACGATTCCCGCCACCATGCGCGTTCCCCAATTTGTGGGGGAGGGTCGTATAGGGACAACTGTCAAGCCCGTGCCGGAGCCGGGGCCGGGCCAACTGCTGCTGCGCGTCCGCGCCAATGCCCTGTGCGGCTCGGAGCGCGGCCAGTTCTTTCGCGGCTCGCCGAACGTCACCCCCGGCCATGAAGCGGCGGGTGTGGTTGTCGCTGCCGGTCCCGGCACAACCACACCCGTCGGAACACCCGGCGTCGTCTATCTCATGGACTTCTGCGGCGAATGCCGCTCCTGCGGGCGCGGCTGGACAAACCTGTGCCTGGCAAAACGCGGCGATATGGGTTTCAGCCGCGACGGCGGCTATGGCGCGTATGAGCTGATTCACGAGAACGTTTTTTTCGCAGTTCCCGACGATCTGCCGCCCGACGAGGCGACGTTGCTGCTGGATGTGATGGGTACGGGCGGGCACGCCATCGAATACGCACAGCGGCTGTGCGCCGGGCCGGATGAGCGGCCACAGACACTGTTAGTAATTGGTGCCGGGCCGATTGGCCTCGCTGTACTGGCGATGGCGCGTCTGCGGCTCGGAACGGCGGCGCGCGTCTTCATCGCGGACATTTTGCCGTACCGTCTGGAGATGGCCGAGCGCCTGGGCGGCGTCCCCCTGCGCGCCGATTCTGACCGCCCGGTATCGGAACAACTGCGCGGCCTGGGTACGGATGCGGTCGATGCGGCCATAGATACCAGCGGCAACGCCGGGGCGCGGCAGGCGGCCCTTCCGCTGTTGGACAGGCGCGGCCTGCTCCTTTGCGTCGGGCACGGCGGCGATCTGAGCGTGAACGTCTCCCGCGACCTGATCCAGCGCGAGAACCTGGTGGCCGGAAGCGAGTATTTCCGCTTCGATGAGCTTGCCGCGAACCGGACGCTTTTGCGCGACCCCGCCGCGCGCGACTATCTGCGGCCCATAATTACCCATCGCTTTCCGGTTGAGGAGATAACCCAGGCGTTTGAACGGTTCTGGTCCGGAGCGACCGGCAAGGTGGTCGTGGTGCAGGAGGACTGAAACGTGCGCCGCGTTTTTGAACCGGGTGAGCGCGTGCGGGTCGCGCTGGTAGGCGCGGGCGGCTGGGGACGCCAGCACGCGCGGGTCTTCGCGGCGCACCCGGAGGTTGAGCTATGCGCGGTGGCGGGCCGTACGCCGGAGCGGACGGAGGCGCGGGCGCGCGAGTTCAACATCCGCGCTTACACCGACATCGGGGAGATGATCGAGCGCGAACGGCCCGACCTGGTCAGCCTTTCCCTGCCCAACCAGGGCCATTACGAACCCACGCGGGCGGTTATCGAGGCGGGCTGCCACCTGTTCGTGGAAAAGCCGCTTGCCTTCGATCTGGACGAGGCGGACGCGCTACTCGCGGCGGCGGCTTCGCGGAACCTGTTCTTTGCCATCAACTTCAACCATCGCTACGCGCGCCCGCACCAGATGGCCCGCACGGCCATTGATGCCGGACGACTCGGCGACCTCGTCTTCGCGCTCTGGCGCTTCGGCGGCGAGGGGCGCAGCGACCACCCGCACGCGAACCTGATCGAGACGCAGTGCCACGGCTTCGATCTGCTGGAATGGCTTTGCGGCCCCATCGCGTCCGTTATGGCCGAAATGACCGACAAAACCGGCGGCGGCTGGCGCACGCTCGCCCTGTCGCTTCGTTTCGCCAGCGGCGCGGTGGGAAGCCTGCTCGGCAGTTATGACTCGTCCTACAGCTATCCCGGTACGCATCTGCTGGAGATAAACGGGACCGCCGGTCGCGTTCTGGTGGAGGACACGGTGCGCCGCTACGCCTTCCACCCGACCGGCAGCGAAACCGGCGAGGTGTGGCAGGCGGGCTACTTCAACGACCGGGGCCGCGAGTTCCACCGTACCTTCGATATGCACCTCACCGACTTGCTTGCGGCGTTCCGGGCCGGGCAGGAGCCTCCGATCCACGCCCGCGCGGGTCGGCGCGCTCTGCTTCTCGCTCATGCCGCTATTCGTTCGTTCGAGACCGGCACGCGGGTTGCCATCGAAGAATCCTGACCTGTCCCCGAAAGGGGCGATAGGGGAACCTCTGCTTGTCCATAGAAGACGGATTTTCGTCACCGGTCGATGTCGCCGTGATCGGCGGCGGGGTCATGGGCCTGTGCATCGCGCTGGAGGCGGCGCGGCGCGGTCTGAGCGTTACCCTGCTGGAGAAACGCTATATCGGTGCGGGCGCGTCCGGCAAATCCGGGGCGATTTTGCGGCAGCACTATTCCAACCCGCTGACCGTGGCGATGGCGCGTGACGGCCTGAAGCTTTATAGCGACTTAGAAAGCTGGGCGGGCGGGCCGTCGGGCTTCCAGCGTGTCGGCTGTCTTATCTTGGCCGACCGCCGGGAGCGGGCCGCGCTCGAAGGCAACGTCGGGCTGATGCGGGAGGCAGGCTGCCGCGCCGCACTGGTGACGCCGGAACAGATACGCGCGCTGGCCCCGATGGTGGCCGTAGAAGAGGATGTTCTGGGCGCATGGGAGCCGGATGCGGGGTACTGCGACCCGTTAATCGCTCTTGCGACACTGGAAGCCGCCTGTGCTCGGGAAAACGTGACACTGCGCGCGAACTGTACAGCGACCGGGCTGCGGGTCGAAAAAGAAGCCGTTACGGGGGTGGAAACTCATGATGGCTGCCTTCCCGCCCGCCGCATCATCCTTGCCGCCGGGCCGTGGACAAACCGCCTGCTCGCGCCGCTGGGTCTTGCGCTGCCCATTACTACGACGCGCCCGACGCTGGCGTTCTTCGCCCGGCCCCACGACCTGCAGAGCGGCCACCCGGTTATCGGCGACCTGACCGGCGAATTCTACTGCCGCCCCGACGAGTCCCGCACTCTGGTGGGCGCGCTCGATATATCCGGCGATGACGTGGTAAACGACCCGGACGATTACGATGAATCCGCGCCCGACGCCTTTCTGCGCTTTTGCCGCGAACGGGTGACACGCCGCCTGCCCGCTCTTCAGCGCGGCCCCGGGCGGGGCGGTTACGCGGGCCTGTACGACTGCACGCCCGATATGCACCCCGTTCTCGGCGCACTCCCGGAAATCGGCGGCCTCTATGTCGCGGCGGGCTTTTCCGGCCACGGCTTCAAGCTGGCTCCGGTAGTCGGGCGCGCTTTCGGCGAACTGCTCGCGACCGGAACCTATGAAACGCTCGACCTTTCCCCGCTCGCTTCGACACGCTACACCGAAGGAAAACCCGTCACCGCCCGCTACGAGTACGGTCTGCTGGGATAGGCCACGCCGCCGCAAACGGCAGGGGCGCGGGCTGCTCTGCGTGTCGCACCGGAAATGCAGGAAGCCTACTTTTGCTCGCCTTCTATAGGTTCGATATGCTCCACAAACAGCCTGCCCGTCCTGCTGACACGGTATGTCACTCGAACCGTCTGTCCTTTGTGCAGGCGCGCTGCTGTTGGTATCAGCGGGGTAGAGGTGCCGTCCATGTGCAGCCCGACCAGAAAGGGAAGCCAGGGCCTGCCGCCTCGACTCGTGTATGCGGGCATAAAACGCGTAACGACAGCAACGCTCTGTTGTCTTTCCGGTTCCCCGGTACCTGGAAGCGGGTTGTCCAGGTAGAACTCAAGCCACCAGAACAGAAACCCCAGCACGACCGTTAGGGGCAACAAAATCGGCACCATCCAGCGCAGGTTGTGCTTGAACCACTCCCTGCGCCAGATTCGCTGTAGCTGCGTTGCGGTTTTCATGCTGCCCTCGGTCCCCCTTCGCCCCGGAAACGGCGGCAAGAGAAGTGGCTTCGCACAGGTGCCTTTTCGCTACAGCGTCGCCTTCGGTGCGGCAGGCAAAGACGCCGCCGTGCCGCTGCTACTTGCCGCGCTTTTATCTACTGTGAAGCTGATAAAGGCGAAGCACATCTCGTCGGTGGTCTGCTCGCCGAAGCGGACGGTCTGGGGCGGGTGGGACGGCTGCCGGGGGTTTTTCTCCGAATTGTCGTAGACCGCTACCACATCCACTTTCGTTCCCTTGGGGAAGGACTGCGGCTTCGTATAGTGATAGTTCGTTTGCCAGGCGAAGTCCCAGTCGCGTATCCATATCATCGGAACCTGCGTACCGTCGGGCAGGGTAGCCGTTACCTTCATCTCGCGACCCAGCATGTGCATGTGCGGGAAGACGGCATGCACTTTAACATTGGCCGGAGTGACCAGGCTCGCGCGCACCTCCTGATAGGCGACTCCCGGCTTAAGCTCAAAGGAGGCGTTGCCGACCGGCGCGACATAAAGTGGGTCGCTTACCTTGCCTTTGGCGAAATACAGCGCGACCTGCGAACGGTCCTCCTCCACCTTGCCGGTCTTGTGGTAGTGAACCTGGAGCACGAGTTTAGCGCCTTTGGGGATACGGGTGGCGACCCCCGGCTGAAGACGGCGCGGCGTGCTGCCGGGCGCCCAGCCGTCGCCCCACTGCGCGTTCCGGATGCCCGCGCCGCCGCCCGACACGGAATAGCCCGGCTCGCCGTCTTCCTGACCGTCCCGCTTCGCCGATTCGCCGGTCGGGTCGATATAGGCGATGATATGGTGGACGACAGCGCGGTTGCTGGGCCTGAAGTCCCACGCTGCGACCCACTTGTCTTCCTCGAAATCGGCGGGCAGAACGAAGTTGCGGTAGACGTCCTTGCCCTCGGCGGCCAGACGATAAGCGCGGGCAGGCTGAAGGACCCTGTCCGGCGTTCCCAGCGTCCAGCCTCGCGCGGCAGCGAAGCGTGGGGTCGGGGTGTCTGCTTCGGATCGCCCTGCGCAGCGCCGCTGTCCGCCCAGCGCGCGAGCGTGGCAATCTGCGCGTCGGAAAGGCGGCGGGCGTCGTGAAAAGCGCCGTGGCCGGGAACCGGCTTCCAGGGCGGCATCAGGCGGCGCGCGGTGTACTCCTTGATCGGCTGGGCGTAGGTGCGCGCCTGCTGGTAGTTTTCCAGCGCGAACGGCGCGACATCGCCCGCGCGATGGCAGGAGACGCAGTTCGCGTTCAAAATCGGCGCGACATCGCGGGCATAGGTAATCTTTGTCGCCACCGCTGCCGGGGAAACGGGAGCGGGCTTTTCACGGAAGATGGTGCAGCCGAAGGAGAGCGTGCGCGTGCGGGCGACGGGTTTACCCGCCAGCAAAGCGTCCAGCGCCTCGCGCACATCGTGGCGCGTCACCATCTTCGCGTCGCGGTTATCGTCGATGCGGCCCCGGTAGCGAACGGTGCCCGCCGCATCCACAATCACCGCTTCGGGAGTGATGTTCGCGCCCAGCCGGTCGGCAAGCGCGGTGTTATCGTCTTTAACGGCGGGGAAGGGGATCTTTACGATTATGTGCGTAGCGGGCAACGGCGGCGGCGCTGTCTTCGGCGTTGGCATTGACCAGAACGAAGCGGACGCCGCGCCTGGTGTAATCGCGGGCCAGCGCGATCATACGCGGCGTATACCGATTGGAAACCGGGCATTGCGTGGATGAGAAGAAGAAGACCGTCGCTTTCGCCTTCGCCAGATCGTCCGCCCCATAAACGCGCCCCTGAACATCCGTCCAGCGAATGGCTGCTGCTGCCCTGGACGCCGCCGCCGGTTCCTCGGCGCGCGGCGCGGGCGATACAGCCGCCCCCAGCGCCGCCGTAATCAGCAATGCGCTCGCCGCCGCCCAGCCGCCTTTAACGCGCCTATCAATACCCTTCATGCCGTTCCCGCTTTCTTTCTGTGCGCCTCAGCGCGAATTGCCAGCCCTGTTCGCCCAGCCCGGATACCCACTGCGGCAGGCCAAACCTCATGGTATAGCGGAATCTCGTTTCTGGCAAATGGTCTGTGTCGCCGTCGCACTCAACTGCATACATCAGGAAACGTGGTAGAAAACAGTCCTGGAAAAAGGCTGATTTTATGGGAGAGCAGGCATGAGATACGGATCGGGTTCGGAGATACCTTGTCTTCATGGTGGCGTTTATGATGATTGTAGGCAGCATCAAGAGCCTTATTTCCGGTTCCTATGTCAGCAGGACCCGTGGCGGCAATTTCTTCGTCGAAATAGCCGGGACGGAAGCCAGGCTTCTGGCAGTCTTTTTTCTGCTATGCGGCCTGGCGATTCTGGCCTGCTGCGTACTGTACTGGATAGAACGATTTCGCCGCTGAGAACGCTCACAGCAGATCATTTGTGGATACTATCGTAGCCCCGGCTGCCTGCACTGCATCAGTGCACGTTCGCCGTCGCCGGGCGTTACGTCCACGGCGCGGCAGGCATCCGCAAGGACTACCGCCTTCAGTCCCGCCGCGCGGGCATCAAGGGCCGTCGCCTTCACGCAGTAATCCGTCGCCAGCCCGCCGACGAAAACGCGGGTGATGCCTGCCGCGCGCAGTTTACCGGCTAAATCCGTTCCCTCGAAGCCGGAGTAGGCGTCTCGCTCGGACAGCGTCCCTTTCTGCACCACCTCGGTGATGCCGCTGCGGTTCAGGCCGGGGTGCAGTTCGGCGTCGGGCGTGTTCTGGACGGCGTGCGGGGGCCACGGGCCGCCCTGCGCACCGAACGAGCAGTGGTTGTCGGGGTGCCAGTCCTGGGTCGCATACACGCGCCCGGCAAACAGCGCCATTATCTGGTTAAGCGGCTCCACCACGGCGTCGCCATCGGGAACGGGCAGCGTCCCGGCGGGGCAGAAGGTATTCTGTACATCCACGATTAGCAGAGCGTCGGTCGGTTCTACGGTCATGGTTCTGTCTCCTCAAAAGGCCAGTCAGGAAGGGGTTCGCGCGCCTCCCTCCATTCGGAGGGTATGCCTTCAGCGCCGGTGAACATCGACACGATGCCGCCGACGATAGCGCAGGTGGTGTCGCGGTCGCCAAGCCCGCTTACCGTCAGCCACATCGCCTCCTCAAATTATCCAGGCACTCCCCGGCGCACCAGAGCGCGAAAGGGAACCGTATCCTGCGCGGAAACGCCGGTGCCGTTTCCCAGTGCCGCCACCGCCAGGCGCACCGATGCGCTCGTGTCCAGATTCCGGGCGTGCCGAATCCGTTCCCGCACTTCGCTATCTGGAACCAGGGGCAGGATGTTCTCCAGGAACTCTTGCGTGTCGGAGGTGCGGAGCCGCGCAGCCTGCACACCCGCGCCGCAGCAACGGCGACGGCAATCGCTCCCGCGCTCGCTTCAGGATGGCCGTGGGTCACTTCCGAGGAAAGGTGAGCCTGTTCGACAACGGCATCCAGATCGTCCGCGAAATACGCACCAATAGGAGCGACGCGCATTGCCGAACCGTTGCCGAACGACCCCTGACCGTTGAACAGCCACCGCGCCGCGACGTTCCAGGAAACACCGAGGCTGATGTTTTGCAGCAGGCCGTGCATCGCAGGGCCGTAGCCGCGAGAAATATCGTAGCGCGTTGCGAAGCTCTGAGCCAGCCTGTCCTGCTCGGATTCTGCCGTACTGCCGCAGAATAGACACGACAGACAACGCCATCTGTGTATCGTCCGTAAAAGGCCACGGCGGCGTCCGCAGCGCACGCACGTTGTTCGATAAGACCATTAACGATATTCAGGTTGATAAAAAACTGCTCGCCGAACGCATCACCGACCGACAGCCCTTCCAGCGAGCATCGGGCACGCTCAAGCCGAGCGTCTGCATTTGTTTCCATAGAACGTGATTACTCCGACACGGGGCGGTACTCGGCCACGACTTCTATCAGCCCGACGATAGCCTCGTTGAACGCGGGCAATTCGCCAGCGGGAATCCAGTATTCCTGATGAAGCGCGGCTCCCACCGTTTTTACTTCGTACCGGCTCACGAAGTCGGCGCGGACGCGAAACTGGGTGACGTAACCGACATGGCCGGACATCGGGGTCTTTGGTGTTCCAGTCCCGCGCTATTTGGGTGGCGTATTCCTCGTTCAGCACCGGGTAAAAGATGGGCTGCTCCGGCAGGCGTGGTGGGAATGCGCGCCACCCGCTGTCGCGAATAAGCTCCCACTCCTTCTGCCCGACCGGGCGATACAACGTAATGGTTTCCGGTTCGTTCATCGTCAACCCTTTGCTTCCTGAGAAGATACGACCATTCCAAGCCTCGCCGCCACAATCTCATTCACTGGATACACCTCCTCGCGCGGAATCACGAGTTGGCTATAATCGCGCGTCACAACATGCTTGTGCTGGGTTCGAACAAAGTCGGATATGTCCTCGATTCCGAGAATCCAGTCACGTGCATATTGCGCCAGCGTTGTCCCGCGCAAGCCCAGTTGAATCGCCCGACGCTCCACCGGTTCACCGCTTGGCGTATGGTCGGGGTCCCACTGAAGACGTACATTAGATTGAGCAAGCGCACTTTTCCAGTTTTCCTGGCTGCCATAGACTTCCATCACGTAGCTGGAATGGACGGCCTGTTCGAGAATGGTGTCAAACGCCGCTCGCTTCAGTCGTATCGCCAGGACGCTTTGCTGGTTATCCTTTGATGCCCAGCCACATCGGAACATCATCCAGAGGAAATTCGGCTTGATCCAGCTCATCCGATTCAAGCTGAACCCACTTCCGAAGTAACCGTTTGTCGCGGCGAACTGGCCGATTGACCGACAGTAGGCTTGATACACGATGATGCTTTCGTCATCGTATTGCGCCAGAATGTGCTTTCCACTACAGGGCCAGCGGGACTTTTGAACCAGATATGGCTCGGTTATCAGGTGCATTTTGTCGCAATCTCCAATAGTTCTTCATCCAGAGCAATCAGATAGTCTCTGCCGAACGCGCCGTTTTCCAGACCGTCAATAAGCGATGGGGGCAGGTCCGGCTCAATCTCCGGGCTGCACGAACCGGCGGCAAGGGCGATGGTCGCTACGGTATCCACATCGCCCGTGAAGGCGATGCAGGCGCGGAGCAGGTCGCTCATCCGGTCGTGCGCGGTGACGGCGGTGACGGCGGCGCGGACACTCATCCAGCCCTTGCTTTTTACCTTGCCCTGCCACGGCTCGCTCCACCCATAGCCGGGGACGTGTGTCTCCAGAAAGTCGGGCAGGCCGCGCTTGGGGCCGCAGTCGTACAGAAAATAGTGGGTCATCAGCGCGGCGGCGACGGCGGCGTTGATGCCATCCGGCGTGTCGTGCGTTATCGCCGCCTGGATGCGGCACTTATGCCTCACTTCGGAGACGGACGCCAGCACGCCGAGCGGAGCCGCGCGCATCGCCGCGCCGCTTTTGTCGCTTCTGGGGACGATCTCGGCCAGAAACTGCGCTCCGTTCTCCATACGCCGCAGGAAGTCGTAGAACCGGCTGGCGTAGCCGGTGCGCGGGTCGCGCCGGAAGACCTCCACGAACCGATCCGCGAGCCTTTGCGGCGTCCACGGCTCGCCCGACACCAGCGCCTCGGCGATAGCGAGGCTCATCTGGGTGTCGTCCGTGTAGAACCCCGGCGGCGTCTCGTGCCGGGGATGCTTCACGTACCACGAAAGGTCGTTGCGCGCCTCGATAAGATCACGTCCCGCATACTCGAAGCCCGCGCCGTAAGCGTCCCCGACAGCCAGTTCCAGAAGCATCTTTTTATCAGTCGTCCAGAAAAACGGCTTCGCGTTTGGTAAAGCGGTAAAGCTGCGCCGGACGGTGCGCCCCTTCGCGCTTCTGGCGGGGGACGGTATCGAGAATACCCGCCGCCAGCATCTTCTTGCGAAAATTTCGCTTGTCCAGTTCCTGGGCCAGAATCACCTCGTACACCCGCTGAAGCTCGGTCAGTGTGAACTCTTCGGGCAGCAGGGCATAGGCGACCGACGTATAGCCCAGCTTGGCGCGCAGGCGGGATAGGGCGGTGGCGACAATGGCGTTGTGGTCAAAGGCGAGCGGGGGAAGCGAATCCACCGGCCACCAGCGCGCCTCGGCGGCGTCCGTTCCGGCCTCCGGCTCGCAGGCGACCATCGCGCGGCCTTCGCGGCGCAGCGCGCTGTCCGGCCCCGGCAGCAGCGCGTAGTAGGCGACCGAGATAACACGGGTGCGCGGGTCGCGGTTGGGCGCGCCGAACGTGTACAACTGCTCCAGATACGACGCCCCGGCGACCCCGGTCTCCTCGCACAACTCGCGGTGCGCGGCGGTATCGAGGTCTTCGTCCATTTTAACGAAGCCGCCCGGCAGCGCCCAGCGTCCCTCGAACGGCCAGACGCCGCGCCGCACGAGCAGTATATGCAGCCGGTCGCCGCGCGCCGTTATCGCTGCAACGTCCACCGCTACCGAAGGCCGGTCGAACGCCGACACGTCGTACGTTCCCGCTCCACCTGTCAAGTTAGTGTCCATTACACACATACTACTCGATGCCTGCCGGAGATGTCAAGCGTCGGGAAAGAAATGTCCGGCGGGGCAGGGAACCCTGCTGGCAAGTCGAATTTGCCGGGGATGCACGACCCGGAGCGGGGGATCGTGCCGGGAGCGGTCTGCGACATTGTGCCCGAGCGCGCCGACACGATGGGACGCGAGCATGGCGCAATGCATAACTTCTATGACCACCAGTCGGCGCTGTCTGGTATTTTCCTGAACGAGCGGCGTATCGATGGTGGAGGAGTTATGGAGCGTGCGCGGGACTCCGCCCGCACGGGCCGCACGCAGGCAGGAAATGATGCGGGAAACCTCACCACGCTGTAAGCAGGGCGGGAATTCTCCCGCCCTGCCGATGAATTGGGGCCTCTATGTAGTCATATAAAAGCCCGTCGCCGGATCGAAGCGGTGAGCGATATACAGATTGACGGCTGCGGTGAGAGCGGCGGCAAGGGCGCTGCCCCCGCTGAGCCGTTCGCGCGCGGTGCCAAAATCGCCACCGAAGGAAAGCGCCAGGATCAGGAACGTGACCAGGAGCGTCGCGATGGCAGGCGCGTTGGGAGACAGCAGCGCCCCCGTGGACGCATTGCTCAGCAGGAGCACCAGCGCTCCCAGCAGCAGAATGTAGGGATTCGTGAGCGCCAGCAGGCGTGTGAGCACGTTCACCCCGAACTCCTTTGCCACGAAGCGCGTGACCTCGTCCACCGATACCGACGCCGCCGCCACGCTGGCGGCCCGAACGCCCGACCTCAGAACGTCGCCACCCTCAAGCGGCTCGATAAAATAGCTGTCACCCTGGCGGCGAACCCGCGCGCCGCCAAGCACCCTCGATTGGGGATCGTACGCACGGACCGTTACCACCGAGTTATCCAGGTTCCATCCCAGCGTCGCGAAGTGGCCGGTCGGGCCATGTACTACCTGCGCGGGGCGGCTCTGGCTGTCAAAAATAGTGCGCGCGAACTGGTTCGGGTCGTTCTGCCAGGCGATAGTCTGAACGATGCGCTGCGGCAGAAACTCGGCGTCCTCCACAGCGAATACGTGATAGTTGCGTCCGTTCACGTTTTCCAGCGTCGCCACCTGCGCCACCGTCTGGCCATTGTCCTGGCCCACCGGCAGCGAATTCGGGGCCACCAGAACCCGCGTCTGCCCCGGCGTCGGCCCCGGCCCTGGCGTCGGCCCCGGCCCCGGATCGGGCGTTACCGAGCCAATCCGACCACTGTCGCACCCGTTCAAAAGTCCGCCCAGGGTCAGTAAGGCGGTTCCCCCCCGATGGCGCGAAGAAAATCGCGCCGCAGCAGTTTAGCGTCGTCGCTACGACGAGCCTTCATCTCAACGTCCTCCTTCTTTCCTTGCGGCAGGGCTTCGCATCGCAGTCCTGCCGCTCTTTAGTTCTCCCTTTAGGCGCGTCTTCCTGCTTCGCATAGTAACCGGTTCAGCCGTTGTCATCGGGTATAATGCCGTAGACGCCCCGCACCCGCCGGTTTTCCTTTCTGCGCGGCGTTCTTTTACGCCTGTGCTTTGCGAGGAAAGGCAACGTCGTGATTCGTAAGTTCCTTGCCCCGGTTATCGCCAACATGCCGCTCGCCGCGCCGGGCCACCGCGTTCTTACCTTCCTTGCGCCCGCTCTGGTTGCTGACGCCCGCCCCGGGCAGTTCGTCGCGGTCGCCGCCGACACCGGCGTCCAGGTGCTTCGCCGACCTTTTTCCGTGTTCACCGCCGACCCGGCCACGGGGGAAGCGTCCATTCTTTTCAGCGTCCACGGCCCGACCTCGCAGGCGCTGGCCGCGATGCGCCCCGGCGATGCGCTCGATTTGGTGGGGCCGCTGGGCGGGCGCGTCTTTTCACCGGACTCCCGGCCCGGCGTTCGTCATATCTTCGTCGGCGGCGGCTACGGCGTCCCGCCGCTCGTTTTCCTGGCGAAGACGATACACGCGGCAGACCCCCATGCCCTGATGGACTTTGTGGACGGCGCGCGCTCCAAGGAGTTCCTGGTCGGCACGGACGGGCTGGAGGAGATCGGGGTGACGCTGTGGCTGTGCACGGATGACGGCTCCTGCGGCCATCATGGGCGCGTTACCGGCGTGCTTCCCGACCTGCTCGGCGACCGGAGCCGCCCCGCGCATATCTACACTTGCGGCCCTACTCCCATGATGCAGGCGGTTGCGGAGATGGCCGCCGCGTTCGACGTTCCCTGCCAGGTTTCCATGGAGGTGTTCATGCCCTGCGGTCTCGGGGTCTGCATGGGCTGCGCCGTGCATCGAACCGACGGAACCTATGCGCGCGGCTGCGTGGACGGCCCGGTGTTCGATGGGCGCGAGGTGGTCTGGCAATGACCGCTGCTGCCGTGACTGCTGCTGCTGCGCCCGATCTATCCGTTCAGATCGGAAAACTCACCCTGCGCAACCCGGTAACCACCGGCTCCGGTACGTTCGGCTTCGGCTCCGAACTGGCCGACCTGGTGGATTTGAACCGCCTGGGCGCGGTCTGCGTCAAGGCCACCACCAGCCATGCCCGTATCGGCAACCCGCCCGCCCGCATTGTCGAGACGCCCGGCGGGATGCTGAACGCCATCGGCCTCCAGAACGGCGGCGTCGAGAACTATATCCGTGAGAAAGCCCCGTTCCTGCGCCGGTTCGACTGCCCGATTATTGTCAATGTGCCCGGCGAGGACCCCGAAGATTTCGCTGCCGTCACGCGGCGGCTTACCGAAGCGGGCGTCGCCGATGCCATCGAACTGAATATCTCCTGCCCCAATGTCTCTCACGGTCTGGATTATGCCACCGACCCGCGCCTGACCGCCGAAGTGGTGTCCGCCTGCCGAAAAGTCACTGACCTGACGCTGATTGCCAAGCTCTCGCCCAATGTCACCGATATTCGGCCCATCGCGAAGGCGGCCCAGGATGCGGGCGCGGACGCCATATCGCTGATCAATACGCTTGTCGGCACCAGCATCGACATCAAGCGCCGCCGCTTCCGCCTCGCCAACGGCACCGGGGGGCTGTCCGGCCCGGCCATCAAGCCCATCGCGCTGAACCTGGTGTATCGCGTCGCTCAAACCGTCACGGTACCAATAATCGGCATGGGCGGTATCATGGACGCCTCGGACGCCGTGGAGTTTCTGCTGGCGGGGGCGACGGCGGTCGCGGTCGGCACGGCTACCTTTGTGAACCCGACCGCCGTCCACGAGGTCGCCGACGGTATCGCCGCATATCTGGCGCAAAACGGCTTTACCGAGGTACGGCAGATAATCGGCGCGGTGCAGGCGGCGGACATCCGGCCCCGCACGACGCCGGAACCGACGCAGGAGATTTGATCCGAACCGATGCCTTATCATAACTTACCTATCGGGGACAACGCTCCCGAAGAGGTTAATGCCGTCATTGAGATACCACGCGGCTCCTCCAACAAATACGAGTACGATCAGCAGTTGGGCGTTTTCAAGCTGGACCGGCCCCTGTATTCGCCGCTGTTCTACCCGTTTGACTACGGCTGGATACCCGGCACCCTTTCCGCCGACGGCGACCCGCTGGACGTTCTGGTTATCGCCTCGCACCCCACCTTTTGCGGCTGCCTCGTCTCCTGCCGCCCACTCGGCGTCCTTTTGATGCGCGACGAAAAAGGCGCGGACGAGAAGATTCTCGCCCGCGTCGTCCACGACCCCCGCTACCACGGCGTCCGCCGCCTGTCCCACGTCTCCGAGCATATCCTCAAAGAGATCGAGCACTTCTTCGACGTCTACAAGACGCTGGAGGAAAAAGAGGTGACGATCCTGGGCTGGCAGGACGTGGAAACAGCGCAGCAGATCATCACCCACAGCCGCGCCCTCCACGAAGGAAAGCAATCCGCCGGGCTGGACTGACACTATAGGTAGACTATGAGCATTTACGTCATTTCTGCTCCTGAACCTCCCTGGGGAGATTACGGCGATATTCTCATGCAGGGTATGGCCTCTCATCTTGATAGGCAGGATGGCTTGGCTCAATTGGAACGGACAGCCCCTTTTATACCAAATCTTTCTTTTCCTGACATTGATGTTATCGTTGTTACCGATTCCTTCAAGGTGGAACTGGAAACCTCTGGTTTGACGGGCTTCTCGTTTGTTCCCGTCATCAAGGCACGCATCGTTCATCTGGATTGGCATCGGTGGGACATTTCTGCTGATGAACCGCAGGAGTATCCAGACAGTGGTGAGCCAGAAGACTACCTCTTGGAGCGGCCACACTCGCCGGAACTATCGGAGCAAGTCGGGCTGCTTTGGGAGCTACGTGTTTCTGTGTCCACGACTGCCAATCGCGATAATATTTTCCAGCAGAGTGATTCTTGGAATGGCGAGGACTGGTTTCGGGTGGAAGATTGGGGCTATACATTTGTCTCAGAGAGAACCAGGACATGGCTTGAAGCCCGCGTACCAAACTTGGTGGCCTTTGCACCTGCCCCGCGCCCTCAAGCATGACAACGCCCAACGATCACGAAGTGCCGCCCAGTTCGGAAGGTCAACCAATGAGCGGTACAATCGGAAGGGGAGGCACGACATGGAAACGCTGCTTTTGAGCCGCGAGGAGGTGGCGCGGCGCGCGAAGGCACTGTACGAGCAGAGTATTCGCGCGCAGGTGGAGACGGAAGAGAACATCGGCAAGATGGTCATCATTGACATCGAAACCGGGGACTTCGAGGTGGACGAAACCGGTATCGCGTCCGCGCGCGACCTAAAAAATAAGCGTCCTAACGCACGCCTATACGGCATCCGAATCGGCTATAACGTGGCCGAGGCGCTGGGAGGCGTGATGGAGCGCAATGACGCTCGTGTGAAGCCGGAAGACCGGGGTGCGGTATAGTATAGAATAAGGCGACGCACGCACGAGCGCCGAAGCAGGTACACACAATGCAAGTCTATCCTTCCCACACGTTTCGGCGGATGCTCCCGGCACTGCTGGGTACGGCGGCGCTTCTTTTCTCCAGCGGCTGCGGGCAGACGCCGCGCACGTTGTCCACGCCGACGCCCCAGCTTCCGGGTAACGGCGGCTCTCCCGGCGGCGGTTCGACGGTCGGCGGTGGTTCTCCCCAGCCGGGTAACGGTCCGCTGCTTCTGCCTTCCGGCGCGCTTCCCGTTGAGACGCGGGAGCCGCAGACACACACCGTTCGTGCTTCCGATCTGCCCGCGCCGGGCGCGACGCCTTCGGTGAACAACCCGCCCAATGTCGTTTCCCAGCCGGAAGGGGCGAAGCTAAGCGTGCCGCCGGGCTTCGCCGTGTATGAGTGGGCGCGTGACCTTCAGACGCCGCGTGTGGTGACGGTCGCTCCGAATGGGGATGTGTTCGTCGCCGAAAGCGGAGCCAACCGGGTGACGGTGCTGCGTGATACGGATAACGACGGCAAGGCCGAGGTCCGCGAGCGCTTCGCCGACGGACTGCGCCAGCCGTTCGGTATCGCCTTCTATCCGCCCGGCCCGAACCCGACGCATGTCTATGTGGCGAATACGGACTCCGTGGTGCGCTTTCCGTACAAGAACGGCGATGCGAAAGCCTCTGGTTCGCCTGAGACCATCGTTTCCGATCTGCCCGGCGGCGGCTATAACCAGCACTGGACCCGCAACGTCGTTTTCAGCCCCAACGGCACGAAGATGTATGTCAGCGTCGGCTCGAAAGGCAATGTCGCGGTGGAGGAAGAGAAGCGGGCCGCGATTCTGGAATACAACCCCGACGGCACCGGCTACCGCGTGTATGCGTCCGGGCTGCGGAACCCGGTCGGCCTTGCCTTCAACCCCGTTACCGGCGCGCTGTGGAGCGCGGTCAACGAGCGGGACGGCCTGGGCGACGATCTGGTGCCGGACTACGCGACGGCGGTGAAGCCCGACGGCTTCTACGGCTGGCCCTGGTACTATATCGGCGGCAACGATCAGCCCGATTTCCCGGATAGGCCCGAACTGAAGGACAAGACGCTTGTCCCGGATGTTCTGTTCACGTCCCACACCGCCGCGCTGGGAATCGACTTTTATACCGGCAGCCAGTTCCCCGCCGCGTATAAGAACAGCGCCTTTGTCGCCCTGCATGGCTCGTGGAACCGCTCGGCGCGCTCCGGCTATGAGGTGGTGCGTATTCGGATGGATGCGGGCGGCAGGCCGACCGGCGGCTACGAGGACTTCCTTTCCGGCTGGAAAACAGCGGACGGGAAGGTGTGGGGCCGCCCCGTGGATGTGGCCGTTGACAGTCAGGGTGGGCTGCTTATCACCGACGACGGCGCGGGAAAAATCTTCCGCGTTCTTTATGCCGGTGGGAGCCAGGCTGTCAAACCGGCGCAAAAGGACGCTGCGAAGTAGATGGCTGCACCCGGCGAAGGCAATCTCCTTGAGCGTCTGCGTCGTTTCCTGTTCGACTTTTCTGCCGGAGAAGAAAACTACCGCCAGGTGGAGACCATTCTGCGCGCCGCTCTTGCCGAATCCGAAACCGATGGCGATTTTGACGCCGCGCTGAGGCGTGTTCTCAAGGCGCGCGACGAACCAAGTCGCTATCATGATTTTCTTTACCTGATGCGGCGCGTTAGCAGCGAGGGCGATCTCGATGAATCGCTCAAGGTCGGACGAGAGTTAAGAGACGGCGTCGGCTCGCGCAGTCAGGCGATGCGCCTGCTGGACGATCTGCCGCGCCTTTACGGGATCAAGAATCGGGAGGCATTATGAGCGCCGCGACGCAGATTCAGTGGCATGTGCTCACGATTGGGCATTTGTCGCGCAACCGCTTCTGGGGCGAAGACGAGAAAACGGCGCGGCGCGGCGCGCTTTGCACATCGGCACTCGTGCGGGCGGGTGAAGCCGTCATCCTGGTTGACCCCCCGATGCAACCGGAGGAGATGCCGGGCCTGCTGGACCGGCGCGCCGGCCTTGCCGTCGCCGATGTGACGCACGTTTACCTGACGCACTTTCACGGCGACCATCGCTTCGGTCTGGAAGCCTTCCCGGAAGCCGAATGGCTGATGCCCGACGACGAATGTGTTTTCTGGGACGGACGCCTTGCCGCTGATTCTCCCGACCGGGCGCTGCTGGAGCGTCTGCTGCCCGTGCCCGCTGAAAACAGCGAGATCGCGCCCGGTATTGTCACCATGCATCTGCCCGGCCACACGCCGGGCCTTGCCGGTCTCGCTTTCACCGACCGGGACGGGTTCCGGGTCGTCCTTGCCGCCGATGCCGCTATGACCCGCGATTTCTTCGAGGCACGGGCAGGTTACTTCAACTCGCACGACTTTGAAGCGGTAGCAAACAGCATCGACCGCCTGCGCGCGGAAGCCGATGTCATCCTTCCCGGCCACGACAACTACTTCTTCAATAAACGCGCCGGTTAGTGCGGGCAAGGTGTACCATGAGCACGGATTGGTCGGACATTTTCGATGAAATCTACCGCGAACCGGGTGTCTGGGAAGACGAGCTTGCGGAGATCATGGCACGCATCCGGCGGCCCCTGTCGCCCGAAGAGATCGCGGCGGTGAATGTCACCCAGTGGAACCCGTTTCCCGCCGATGATCCCTGGCATGCGGCGTACCGCCGCTTCGATCCGGCGGCCTGGACGATACCCGATGGGCTGCTGCCGCCGTCGTACCTGAGCTTTCTGCAGTGGTCGAACGGCGGCGATTTTCGCACCGGCGAGCGCTGGTTTCACTTTTTCCCGACGCGCGAATTGCGGGAGCTGTTCCTGGGCTATCATGTGCCGCAGTATCTGCCGGGCGCGCTGTCCTTCGCATCCGACGGCGGGAACGTGCTGTACTTCTTCGATATGCGCCAGCCGACGGTCGCCGGGGAGTATCCGGTCCTCGCCGCATTGAAGGGGAAACTCGGGTACGCCGACTCAAAGGTCATTGCGGCCTCGTTTCCCGAAGCGTGCGCCGGTACCGAGTCCGCCGAAGCGCTTCTGGGTGAATTCTGACGAAAACCGGGACTTACGGCCCAGGCGTCTGCTCCGCCGCGCGGGGTACACTCAACCTGTGAGCGAGGAGGGCGGAAGTGGAACCAAAGGCACGGTGGAGACAACGGCTGGCGCGGCTGATGCTGAGCATCCTTCTGGCCTCTCTGTTTGGCTGGCTCGCCGCTGTTTACGCACTGGTGCACGTCTCGCTGCACCCACCCCGGCAGGCGCTCGTGGGCACGCCGTCCGCCGCGCTGTACCTGCCCTATGAGAACGTCTCCTTCCCCTCGACCGACGGGCTGCTGCTGAAGGGCTGGCTCGTTCCTCACAAACGGAGCCGGGGTGTCATTATTTTGTGCCATGGCTATCCTGGCAATCGCGCCGACTTGCTGCCCTTCACGGCCTTTCTCCATCGCGCCGGTTTCAGTGTCCTTTCTTTCGATTTCCGGGGACTGGGCGAAAGCGGCGGCGATACCACTACCATCGGCTACGAGGAGGTGCGCGATGCACTGGGGGCCGTGGCCTATCTACAGGCGCGCCCCGACACGCGGCGGCAGCCGTTGGGAATCTTCGGCGTATCGATGGGCGGCGCGGTGGCCTTGCAGGCGGCGGCCCGCTCAAAGGCCATCCGGGCCGTTGCCGCTGATAGCCCGTATGCCAGCCTCGACCGGGCCGTCGCTCAGCGTTTCCGGCGCTACGCGGGAGCGAGCGGCGACATCATGGGCGTTCCCGCCCGCTGGTTCGGCGAGCGTATTCTGGGAACGGATACGGCGACGGTCGCGCCGCTGCGCCATGTGTCCCAGATCAGCCCGCGCCCATTGCTGCTGATTTACGGCACGGAAGATACGCTGGTGCTGCCCGAAAACAGCCGCCTGCTGTTTGCCGCCGCCGGGGAACCTAAACAGCTATGGCGCATCGAGAGGGCGGGGCATGTCGGCGGCTATGCACTGCGGCAGGCGGAGTACGAAAAACGCGTCTCCCGCTTCTTTGCCGACGCTCTGGCAGTAGATGCATTAGATAAGGAGACTCGTCGATGAACTTACCTGCGGTTATTTTTGGGCGAACCGGTCTTTCGGTGACGCAACTCGGCATGGGCGGCTTCCCCTTCGGAGGTGTCAATGAAGTGCAGGGGTGGAACCCGTTCACGCTGGAAGGCCGCGCGCAGGCGGTCGCTACCATCCGGCACGCGCTCCAGTCGGGCATCACCTACTTCGACACCGCGCCTGGCTATGGCGACGGCAACTCCGAAAGCATCTATGGCGAGGCGCTCGAAGGGGTGACGGCTTCGTATACGCTGGCGACCAAGTGCCCGTGGGCGAATGTCGGGGCGGCGGAGGTCATAGCCAGCGTGGAAGCGTCGCTGAAAAGGCTCCGGCGTGAGACCGTGGACGTGGTTCAGTTTCACGGCGGCATGTTCACCGAAAGCGATGCGCGGCATATTCTCGAAGATGGTCCGCTGGACGGACTGGACCGCCTGCGGGAACAGGGCAAGATACGCTTTCTGGGTTTCACCTGTGAAGAACCGTTCACGGCGCTGCCGCTGATCGCCTCCGGCGCGTTCGACGTGGTTCAGCTTCGCTACAATCTGCTGAACCATCAGGCGGCGGAGCACGCTCTGCCGAAGGCGAGCGCGGCAAACATCGGAATCGCCGTGATGCGCCCGATGACTTCGGGGATTTTGCCGCGTATTCTGCGCGACCTGGCCCCGGAATGGCTCGCCGCCCGCGACCCGTACGATGTCTGTCTGCGCTTCGTGCTTTCCGACCCGCGCGTCCATACGGCGCTGGTCGGCGCGCGCTGGCCCCACGAGGTGGATCGCAATATTCAGATTGCCGCCGGTTTTGCATCCCACTTCGACCTGTCCCAGGTGCCGCTGCGAACCGCCGGCATTTACCAGGAAGATGACCGCCGCTGGGCCGGGTAAAACGAAGCATGGGGCAGGGCCTGCATATCGCGGTCGTGGCGCAAGGGGTGGAGACGGCGGAGCATCCGGCGCTGCTACGCTCGGCCAGAACGGCCAGGGGTTCTTTTTCTCCGAACCGATCACTGCGGAAGCCGCTGAGGTGCTTCGGGCGCGTGCCCCCCGCTGGTGAATGCCGCAAAACGGGCGCGGGACTGCGAAGTGTGATACGATAGGAGCAGTCTGCAGCCAATGCAGGCGGGTCGGAAATTGCCTTCTGGATGAACAGTGGCTTTCGTTTCGGCCAGAAGGACAATCATGACATTCGATTCGTTTGACTTCGCCCCCTCTATCAAGGCGGGCATTGACGCTTCCGGCTATGTGGAGCCAACGCCGATCCAGGCGCAGGCTATCGCCCCGGTTCTTTCGGGCCGCGACGTAATGGGCCTGGCCCAGACCGGCACCGGCAAGACCGCCGCGTTCGCGCTTCCTATTCTCCAGCGTCTGCACCAGGGGCCGCGCAGGCAGGTCCGCGCGCTCGTCGTCGCCCCGACGCGGGAGTTGGCGGAGCAGATCAACGACTCCTTCGTTAAGCTGGGCGCGAATACCGGTCTTCGCAGCATGACCGTCTATGGTGGGGTCGGCATGAACCCGCAGATCGAAAAGCTGCGCATGGGCGTGGACATCGTCGTCGCCTGTCCGGGCCGCCTGCTCGACCACCTGGCGCAGACCACCATCGACCTTTCACGGCTGGAAGTGCTGGTTTTGGATGAGGCCGACCAGATGTTCGACATGGGCTTTTTGCCCGATGTGCGGCGCATTTTGAAGCAGGTCCCCTCGAAGCGCCAGACGCTGCTTTTTTCCGCCACCATGCCCGCCGACATCGAAAAGCTGGCGGGCGAGGCTCTGCACAACCCCGTTACGGTGCAGATCAACCGCACCGCGCCCGCCGAAACGGTCGCGCACGCGCTGTATCCGGTCGAGCAGCATCTGAAAACGAAGCTTCTGCTGGAACTGCTGGCGAAGACGGACACCGGCTCGGTGTTGATCTTCACGCGCACGAAGCACCGCGCCCGGCGCATCGGGGAGCAGGTGGAAAAGGCGGGGTACCGCGCCGCGTCGCTTCAGGGTAACCTGTCGCAGAACCGGCGGCAGGCGGCGCTCGACGGTTTCCGCGACGGCACGTTCCAGATTCTGGTGGCGACGGACATCGCGGCGCGGGGTATCGACGTGGCGGGCGTATCGCACGTCATCAACTATGATATTCCCGATACCACGGATGCGTATATCCACCGCATCGGGCGCACTGGGCGCATGTCCGCTGCCGACAATGCCGTTCATAACGGCGACGCCTTTACCTTCGTCACCCTGGAAGACGCACCGATGGTGCGGGCTATCGAGCGGGCGGTAGGGTACGCCATCGAGCGGCGGACGGTGCCAGGCTTCGATTACAATGCCCCGGCACCGGCCAAAGACGCCGAGTTCGCCCGCCCCCCGCGCGAACCGCAGCGCCCGCGCCGTCAAACCGGGCCGTCGTCCAGCGGGCGGCAGCCGAATCACGCGCACCCGCCCGCCGCCCCTGCGCCGCGTCGTTTCCCGCAGGCAAGCGACGGCTCCCCGCGCCGCTTCCGGTACGCGGCAGTCGACGGGAACTGTCGTCTGCCGTTCTCTGTTGTCAACCGCACTACGCACCGTCTCCGCCGTGGAAGCCAGTCCACGGCGGCACGTTCGCCGGAGATACGCGATTCGTGCTTCTTTTTCGCCGCTCACCGCCGAAAAAGGCCGTCGCGGATGTGTTCGTCGCGCTGACGCACGCGCGCCCGTACAAGCAGACATGGCCGGTGGAGGAGATCGCGCGCCAGAGCAGGAAGCAGTTCGACCCACAGGTGACGCAGGCGTTCCTGACGCTGCTCCACGACGGACTTTCGTAACAGCATCCAGCGCCACAATCGATGCACGCGCGGGCTTCTTGAATGGCGTTTCGGCAGTCGGGCGGGCGGGAAGAATTGCATACGCCAGTCGCCATATCCAAGAATTCCTATCCCGATGAGTGCTCCAGAACCCAATCAGGAAGCCGTGCCGAATCCCCTTGTTTTCGATCCGGTCATGCAGCGGGCTACCCACCGCATCGCAAGGCTTCAATCCGTCACCGCCGCGCTTTCCGAATCGCTTACCCCGGCGCAGGTGGGAGGCGTGGTGGTGGGAGAGGGGGTTGCCGCGCTGGAGGCGAGCGCGGGGAGCATGGTGCTGCTGACCGAGGACGGCACGGAACTGGAGGTAGTGCGCGCCGTCGGCTATCCCGAAGCTCTGGTGGAGCGATGGCGTCGCTTTTCGGTGGAAGCGCCGGTGCCTATTGCGGAAGCGGTGCGTACCGGGGAGCCGGTCTATCTGGAAAACCGGGAAGCCTGGCTGTCGCGTTTTCCGGACATTGACGGGGGCGCCATCCGCAAGGAGTTGAATGAAGCGTGGGCGGCGCTGCCCCTGGTCATCAAAAACCGTGCCGTTGGCGCAATCGGATTGACCTTCCCGCACCCGCGCGATTTCAGCGACGATGACCGTGTGTATATGCTGGCGCTTACCCGCCAGTGCGCCCAGGCGCTGGAACGGGCGCGGCTTTATGACGATGCGGTGAAGGCGCTGGGGGCGGCGGAAGCGGCGCAGCGGCGTATGGCTTTTTTAGCCGAAGTGAGCGCCGCCGTCGCCGCCGCTTCGCTGGACCTGGAAACCACGCTCGCCGCCATATCCCGCCTCCTTGTTCCCCAGCTTGCCGATTGGTGTGCGATTGATATTAAGAGCGACGACGGTGCCGTGCAGCGGCTGGCGGTCGCCCATGTGGATCCGGCCAAGGCCGAAATCATCCGTGAGGTGCAGCGACAGTACCCGCTTGCCCCTCATGGCTCCCATCCGGTGCTGAGCTGTCTGGCCGGTCAGCCGCAGTTCGCCGCTGACGTTTCCGACGCCGATCTGCAAACCCTGGCGCAGGACGCCGACCACCTGCACCTGCTGCGTGAATTAAACCTGCTCTCCTATTTGTGTGTGCCGCTCACGGTACGTGACCGGACGCTTGGGGCGATTACTCTGGTGACGACAGCGGAGTCGGGACGGCGTTTCGATGCGGATGACCGGGCGCTTGCCGAGGAGATGGGGCGACGGGCCGCTCTTTCCATAGATAACGCCCGACTGTACCGCGAGGCGCAGGAAGAGATTGCCGAGCGAAAGCGGGCGGAAGAGGAGATGCGCCTGATCTCCGCCCGCGCCCAATGCATCTTATGGCACGCGACTGTGGAGGAGACCGGCAAGTACTGGCTGCGCTGGGATATGCATGTCGCCGACGAAGAGGCGGCGCAGCGTTTTTTTCCGCTCGATACGGACCCGCCGGAGATGCCGTACACGTTTGCCTGGCATCTGTCCAAGCTTTCCGAAGATAAAGAATCGATGGAAGCCTATGGAGCTTCGCAGGTGCGGGCGAACAATAGCTACAGCCAGGAGTTCCGCTGCCGGGGAAGCGACGGGCAGGTGCGCTGGTTCAAGGAAGACGTGCAGATCGAGCCGCTCGCGCCGGGAAAATGGCGGGCCGTCGGTGTCTGTACCGATATTACCGAGCGTAAGCGCACTGAGGAGGCGATCCGCGAAAGCGAGAAGCGTTTCCAGGTCATGGCCGATACTGCGCCCGTCCTGATCTGGCTGTCCGGAGAAGACAGGCTTCGTTATTATTTCAATAAGCCCTGGCTGGACTTCACGGGCCGGACGCTGGAGCAGGAGATGGGTAGTGGCTGGGCGGAAGGGGTTCACCCGGATGACCTGGCCCGCTGCCTGGACATCTACCTTTCCGCCTTTGAGGCGCGAAAACCGTTCGAGATGGAGTACCGTCTGCGCCGCCACGACGGCGAGTACCGCTGGATACTGGGCATAGGAACGCCGCGCTTTCTGGAAGATCTGCACTTCGCGGGCTTTATCGGCTCCTGTATCGATGTGACGGAGCGCAAGCACGCCGAGGATACCCTGATCGAAAACGAGCACCGGCAGCGCGTTTTTCTGCGCGATGTTCTGGCCAGTGTCACCGAGGGAAAGCTGCGCCTGTGCGATGCCGCGTCCGACCTGCCCGCGCCCCTGCCCGCCGCCGCCGAACCGATAGAGCTATCGAAGCCGAGCCTGCGGTGGCTCCGGCAGGTAACCCGTGAGGTGGCTATCTCCTTTGGCTTCCCGCCGGAGCGGTGGCATGATCTGTTAACGGCGGTGGGCGAGGCAAGTATGAACGCCGTCGTTCACGCGGGCGGCGGCTGGGCGCGCGTCCATGCGAGCGCGCAGGGTACGATTCAGGTTTGGATTGAAGATATGGGCGCCGGAATCGATGTGGAGCGGCTGCCGCGCGCGACGCTGGAGCGCGGCTACACGACGGCGGGAAGTCTGGGGCATGGCTTCTGGATGATGTTGAGATCGGCGGATCGCGTGTGGCTGCTGACGGGGCCGGAAGGTACCAGGGTCGTGCTGGAGCAGGACTGCGCGGAACCGGAACCCTCCTGGCTGACCGGTATCTGACGCTGTTTCAGCCCGATGTAATCCCCCATAAAAAAGGGTGCGTTTCAGAATTATGAGTAGTGTCGCTTTGTCAGGAGTATGTATTGCCGGTTACGTCGAAGACAGGGGTAACACTGCCACGGGAGTTACCGATGTCCAAGAAACCAGATTCTACCCCTGATGACACACCCACTGCCGATGCCGAATCGCACATCCAGAAACTGGTCGAAGAGTTCGAGAAGCGCCTGCGCCAAGAGATGCCCATGGGGCCGGTGACGCTGGAGGAGATAGAGCGCCGGGCGGACCGCCTGGGCGAGCAGGTTAAGGAAGCGGTGCAGAAGGAGTTGCTGGATTTGGCGGGAACGGGCTACGTGGGTAGCAGCGTCCTCTGCTCTTGCCAAAGGAGCGCCCGGTATGTGGCTCTTTACAAGAAGCAGATGGTAACTTTGTGTGGGATAGCCACCGTCTGGCGTGCCTACTATTACTGCTCAACCTGCCGCAAAGGCTTTTGCCCGCTTGATGCCCATCTTGGTCTGGGACGCTCTCAATGCACGTCGGCGGTGCGAGCACGGCTGTCTCGCTTCGCCAGTTTTCTGCCCTTTGGCACGGCGGCTCGTGAGATCATGCGGGTGCGCCTGTCGGCAAGCACGGTGCGGCGCGAGGCGCAGGCGGTGGGCGTGCTTTGGAGCAGGCGCGCATGAGGAGCAATTAGTGCACAAGAACAAGGCTCCCCTGCCTGCGCAGCTTACACCTGTCGATGGACGGGGTACTCCTCTTCGTTGGGGGCGAGTGGCGCGAGGTTAAGTGCGCGGTGGCTTATGAGACGGGCAAGGACGCGCACGGACAAGCCAACGGTGTGAAGACGGCGCGTTACTGTGCTACGCTTGCCCGCTCTGCTTCTTTTGGACGGCGGGTGCGCACACTGGCGCACCGGGCCGGTTCGGGCCGTTGCTCGCGGGTGGGCATAGTCGCTGACGGGGCGGCTTGGATATGGCAGGAGACGGGCAAGCACTTTCCTCAGAGCGTGCAGGTGCTGGACTTCTATCATGTCTGTGAGCACCTATGGCAGGTGGCTCGGTTGCGCTTTGGCCAGGGCAGCGCAAGAGGCCGCCGCCTGGATGGAGGAGCAGAAGGAGCGCCTTTTGCGCGATAAGACGAGCAGGTGCGTCACGCGGTGGCGCAGTGGGTTCCCGTGACGCATGAGGGGCGTGAGGTGCGTCGCAAGGTCGTGTCTTATCTGGAGACCCATGCACACCGGATGGGCTACGGCAGTTTGCGTCAAGCAGGCTGACACATCGGCAGCGGGGTGATGGAGGCGGCTTGAAGGCCGTGGTGCAGGCACGGATGAAAGGGGCAGGGATGCGCTGGAGCGAGGAAGGTGCCGAAGCGATGCTGCATTTGCGCAGCGCCTGGTGCGGCAGCCAACAGGTGGATTTCACGGACGCGGCAAGCTGCTCCCAAAGACCCTCATAATCCACACCCATAAAAAAGCAGGAGAAAAGTATTCGCGGTCTGAACCTATCAGGAAGGCTCTTACGAAAGAAGATATCGGTATGGATCGCCTTGATAAGCAGATAAAGGACATGGAAGCGCATCTGGCCGCTTTGCGGGGCAACGGCCACGGGGAGCCACACGGCCTGTTGCAGCAGTCCTTTGTGGAGCTGGGCATCAGTCTGAAAGAGCTTCGCGTCGCCGAGGAAGAGCTGCGTGTGCAGAACGAGGAGCTGATGCACGCCCACGAGGCGCTGGAAACCGAGCGCCAGCGCTATGCGGGGCTTTTCAACTTCGCCCCGGACGCCTATCTGGTTACCGATACTGCCGGTGTGGTCCAGGAAGCCAACGCTGCCGCTGCTGCACTCCTGGGAATCAGCCCACGGTTTCTGCTGCGAAAACCCCTTATCACTTTCGTTCATGAGGACGAGCGCCCGGATTTTCGGTCTCTGCTTTCCCGCCTGTCGGAAGGTGCGAACGTGCGGGAATGGGAAGTGTGCCTGAAACGCCGCCGCGCATCCGATATTACGGCGGCGCTGACGGTCGCTCCCGCGCACGGCTCGGACGGCGAGATTACCGGCCTGCGCTGGCTGGTGCGCGACGTTTCCGAGCGCAAGCAGACCGAACAGAGCCATTACCGCCTGATTGTGGAAGAGGTGAAAGATTTCGCTATCTTCATGTTGGATGCGCGCAACCGGGTGGTGCACTGGAACTGTGGTGCGGAAACGATTATGGGCTTCACGGAGAGAGAGGCGATGGGACAGCCCGGCTCCTTTATCTTCACCCCTGAAGACCGCGAGCGCGGCGAGCCGGAAAAAGAGGCCGAGACGGCAATACGGGAAGGCCGGGCCGAGGACGAACGCTGGCACCTGAAGAAGGACGGTTCACGATTCTTTGCCAGCGGCGTTCTTACCGCGCTGAAGGACGCGCACGGCAACCTGCGCGGCTTTGTGAAGGTGCTGCGCGATATTACGGAGCGCAAGCAGGCGGAGATAAACCTGCAAAAGAAGTACGAGCGGGAGCACCGCATCGCCGAGACGCTTCAGCGGTCGTTTCTGGTGGAACTGGCCGAGGATGCCTTTCCCGGCCTTTTCACGGCCAGCTTTTACGCCGCCGCTTTTGCGGAATCCGAAGTCGGCGGCGACTTCTTCGATGCATTTGCACTGGGTGAGGGCCGGGTGGCCCTGGTGGTCGGGGACGCTTCGGGCAAGGGGCTGGAGGCGGCGGCGCGCACATCGGAAGTGAAGGACGTGCTGCGAGCTTTCCTGCGCTCTTTCAGGGGCCTGGCTGTGGCGCGTATCCTCGCCCGCCTCAATGACTTCCTGTGCGATGCCCAGCGGCTGGATGCGCGCGAGCAGGAAGGCTTCGTTGCCCTGGCGCTGGTGGTGATTGACACGAACTCCGGCGAGGCGATCTTCGGTTCGGCGGGTGCGGAGCCGCCCTTGGTGCTGCGGGCGCGGGGTAAGCGCGTGGAGGAGATACCGACCGGGGGCCTGCCGCTGGGCGCATTCCCCAACCAGAGCTATGAGTCTACGACAGTACGGCTTTCTGAAGGCGACACGATCATCCTGGCGACGGACGGTATCACCGAGGCGCGGCGCGGCAGCAGCTTTTTGGGCTACGACGGCATGGTGGAAGTTGCTCAGCAGGCATCGGGTTCTTCGGTCCACGCGCTGGGACAGGCCATTCTCAATGCCGCCCGTGACTTCGCGGGCGGCTCACTCCACGACGATGCCTGCCTTATCGTGGCGCGGCGGCGTTAGGCTCCGGCAGAAACCATTCCGTCGCTGCCTCACGGGCTATCTCCGGCGGAACCGTATGCGGGCCGTCGAACTCCCGGTAAAGTACGTCATAGTCCGCGCGCTGCACCTGCGGTACAATCCGGCGGCTGCACCGGTCAATCGGAAGCACCCCATCGTGCGTTCCGTGCGAGATAAAGAGACGCGGCTTGCCCTGCTGCCCGGCGGGGGACATGAACCCCGGCGAAAAGGCGATAACATGCGTGAAAAGGTCGCCGTTGGTGATGCCCAACGAAAGCGCGTAGGAAGCGCCGTCGGAAAAACCCTCGACCGCGATATGGGCGGGGTAGACGGCATAACACGCAAACGTGTGCGCCAACGCCCGGTCGATAAACGCGATATCCGGGCCGTACCCGCCGAGGATGATGTCCCACGTCCGGCCCCGTGAATCGAGCGCCAGCAGAATCAGCCCGGCGGTATCGGCAAGCGGTCGCAGCGAGTTCAGGCCATGGTCGGCATTGCCCCCGGCACCATGCAGCATCACCACCAGCGGCGCGGGCCGTTCCGGCGTATACCCGGCGGGCACGTACAGCAGGCCGTCGCGCGTATCTCCCAGCTTCAGTTTTTGCAGGCCCCGCTCTGGTCCCGCTGCTGTTGTTATTTTTCCGGGACGTGCCCGCAGCCGGCCTGCCTCAGCCTCCGGCATGCCGGACGGCTGTCTTTCCTGTCTCATTCCCACCCGTTCCTTTGTCACCTGCTCATCGCGGCAGGCCGTCAAAACAGCCGCCGCGATAGTGCCGACCCCAAGGCCGATCAGACGACGCCGTCGCCATCGCCGGGGCGCTCCTTCTGCTGCGTTCGGTTCCGGCATGTGCATTTTCTCGATAATTTAGCTTACCATACGCGCCGTTTTCCGGTATCATCTACATAACGACTTCGATCCGCCTCAGGAGGAACCATGACCACCGCGACAAGGGAACGCCCGGCAGCGCAGAGTACCGCTCCGCGCCGCGCCGGGATTATCGACTGCGATGTCCACCCCGGCCCCCGCACGAATGATGAGATCAAGGCGCACATGCCGCTGCCGTTCCGCAACCGCTGGAACGGCGGTGGGCGCGGGTTCTTCGGTAACCCGGTTCACGGGGCGCGTCTGGACAGCAAGCCGCCGTCGGGCGGCGGGCCGGGCACCGACCCGGAGTTTTTGCGAAAGCAGCTTATCGACGAGTACGGTATCGCGCACGCCGTTTTGCTGCCGCGCGCCTTTTGCAACCACCATCCCGACCCCGACTTCGGCACCGCGATTGCCGCCGCCTATAACGATTGGCTGGCCGAAACCTGGCTCGGTGCGTACAACGCCGACGGCGCGTTCAAGGGCAGTATCACGGTCGCGCACCAGGACCCGCAGGCCGCCGCCAGAGAGATCGAGCGGTGGGCGGGGCATCCGCATTTCGTCCAGGTAATGACCGACTCCGGCGCGCGCGCTCCCTTCGGCCAGCGGCAGTATTATCCGATCTACGAAGCCTGCGCGAAGCATAACCTGCCTTTTGCCATCCATCCCGGCACGGATGGCATGGGTATCAACAGTCAGCCCTCGCCCGGCTACCCGACCCATTATATCGAGTGGCACACCTGTCTATCCCTCGCTTTTCAGGCGCACCTGGTCTCCTTCCTCACCGAAGGGGTTTTCGAGAAGTTCCCGAACTTCAAGGTCGTGCTGGTCGAAGGGGGCGTCGCATGGCTGCCCGGCCTGCTGTGGCGTCTGGATGCCGAATGGAAGGCGCTCCGCACCGAGGTGCCGTGGGTAAAGCAGCGCCCTTCGGCGTATCTGCGCGACCATGTGCGCCTCAGCTCGCAGCCCCTGGAGCGGCCCGACGACGATAAGGAACTGCTGCAGCTACTGGCGATGATGGACGCCGAACATGTGCTGATGTTCGCCTCCGACTATCCGCATTGGGACTTCGATTCGCCTGCCCGCGCCTTTCCGAAGCTGCCCGAAGCCATGCGCCAACGCATCTTCGAAACGAATGCCCGCGAATGGTACCGTCTCTGAGAAATCTGCGGATTCGGTCGCGGCTCGGCGATATTACGGGCCGAACCGATGGCGTGGTCGCCGCCTTCGACCATGCCTATGAACCGGGCGGGCCGGTGATGCGCCATTACCTGCTTCTGGACGAATCGGTCAAGCTGATGCACGAGCCGTGGGGCTGGCGGGACTGCTGGCAGGCGGACCTGGTCGCTATCGGCTGGGCCGATGACGCGACTATCGATCTGGACGATCTGTACATCGACGTGATCGTAGAAGGGAACGGCCCCACCTATCGCATGATCGACCTGGACGATCTGGCCGATGCGCTGGCTTCCGGGAAAGTTTGCGGTCGGACGCTCCACGAACCGCTGCGCGGTCTTCAGCGGTTTCTGGACGCGCACCTGCATGGCGGTAAAGATTTTCCGCCGCGCTGCCTGCGGCCTTTTCTGCCGGACAGCAGCACCGCAAAAGGCAGCAAGTAAAGCAAGCCCGACTGCGGAAACCTCTGCCCATGCCGCAGTCGTAAAACGGATGAGGGCGGAATCGAGCGATACCTATGGCGAAGCATATTGTCGGGACGGTGGCGGAGATAGGGCCGGGGCAGCGACGGATTGTCGAGGTGAACGGCGTCTCCGTGGGCGTGTTCAATGTGCGCGGCACCTATTATGCGCTCCGCAATAGCTGCCCGCACCAGGGCGCGCCGCTGTGTTTGGGAAGTGTCAAGGGAACCACGCTGCCGTCCGCGCCCGGCGAATATCTCTGGGCGCGCGAAGGCGAGATTCTGCGCTGCCCCTGGCACGGCTGGGAATTCGATATTCTCACAGGCCGCTCTCTCTTCAACCCGCACCGGGTTCGCGTCAAAGCGTATGAGGTGACGGTGGAGCCGCCCGAAGATGGGGGAGGGGATGAGGAAGAAGACCCCGCCGTGCAGACCTACCCGGTGACGGTGGAGGCGGGGCGCGTCGTACTGCACCTGTAGTTTTTTGACCGTGCCTCGATTTTGCGGATACGGAAGCGAGAGCCAGCGCGTGAAGTCCGCCAGCAAACCCCAGGTCCGCCTTCAGTTCCAGCGGGCGCAGGCGCTCGATGCCTGCGGGCGCAAAACCGAAGCCATTGCCGCCTACCGGGAAGCGGTGCGGCTCGCGCCGGACTTCGCCTCGGCCTGGGCTGAGCTGAGCGCGCTTCTGGTCGAAGAGGGACAATGGGACGAGGCTATCGAGGCGTGCCGGAGCGGTCTGCGCGCCGACCCCAAAAGCGCGGACCTGCATATCAGCCTGGCGGTGGCGCTGCGGGAAACGGGGAATCTGGATGAGGCGATTGCCGCGCTGCAAAAAGCGGTGCGGTATCATCGGGACCCGTCGGATGCTTTACCGTACGCGCAGCTTGCGGAGACGCTGGGCGAGGCCGGGCGATGGACGGAGGCCGTGCGCCACTATCGCGAGGCCCTGCGCCGCGACCCCGGCTCCTTTGCCGTGCGCTTTGCGCTGAGCGCGGCGCTGGAAGAGAGCGATCAGTACGAAGAGGCCGTTACCGCGTATCGCGAGGCGTCCCGTATCGCCCCCGCCGATGCCTCCGCTCACACCGACCTGGCCTTTGCTTTCCGCCGTTTGGAATGTGATGACGAGGCGGCGGAGGCGTTCTGGGAGGCAGTGCGTCTCGACCCGGCGAACGCCGAAGCGCAGGCGAACCTGGGGCTGATTTTAGAGGAGCAGGACGACGGGGAGGGGGCCGCCGCCGCGCTGGGCCAAGCCGCGCGACTTTCCCCGGACGATCTGCTGATTCAGCGCCGCCTGGGGTATCTGCTGGGCGATCTGGAGCGCTGGGAAGAGGCCGCTGTCCCGCTGCGCGCCGCGATGCGCCTGGCTCCCGAAGATGCCGAAGTCTGCAACTATCTGGGTATTACCCTGGATGAACTCGGACGCTACGAGGAGGCGCTTGCCGCCTATGACGAGGCGCTTCGCCGCGATCCCGATTTAGTCGCTGCCCACAACAACCGGGGCATTCCGCTGCGGCATCTGGGGCGTTTTTCCGAGGCAATCGCCGCGCACGAGGATGCTATCCGCCGCGCGCCCGACGATCCCGCCGCGCACTTCAACCTGGGTATCGCCCTGCGGGAACAGCAGGCATGGGCGGAAGCCGTGCCTGTCTTTGAAACGGTCACTCAACTGGACCCGGAGGACGCAGACGCCTTTTTCGCGCTGGGGGAGGCTCTGGCCGCGCTGGAGCGGCACGAGGAGGCAGTGGACGCCTATACGGAATCCCTGCGCCTGAACCCGGAGGACGCCGCCCGGCACCACGCGCTGGCGATCACGCTTGCCTGCCTGGGCGATCATAAAGCTGCTGCCACCGCCTGCCGCGCGGCCATACGCCAGGCCCCCGACCATGCCGCCGCCTACCACAGCCTGGCCGTTTCGCTTGCCCATACCGGCAGCTTCGGAAAGGCGTCCCATGCAATCGAACAGGCGCTGCGCCTCGCCCCCGACGATCCGGCCTACCAGCAAAGCCGCCAGAACATTATGGAAGCCAAGCGCCGCGCGAAATCTTCCTGAGGAAACTATTTTTCGGCGGCGCGCTCGTCACGTTCCGCCTGGATTTCACTCAGGGCGGCGTAGGAATGGGGATCGCGGCGGCGCAGCGTTTCCGGCTTACGCACGTAAAAGGAGAAGGCTTCCGCAAAACCCTCTTCCACCGAATCGGCGGCGTAAGCCGTTATCAGGCACTTTTCGGAGCGCGCGCGCTTGTAGGCCTCATTGTATCGGCGGCGCTCACCTTTGGAAAGGTGCGTTTCCCAGACCAGATGACCCAGTTCATGGACGAAAACGACCCGCGCTTCGTCGGCGGCCAGCGACCGGCGCAGGGCGATAACCGCCTGATCGTCCTCGTCGAACAAGAACATGCCCCGGACCACGGAAGAGTTTTCCTCTTCGCGCGCGTCCTGGCTGGGGTCATCGCGGATCATCTGGTCCATTTGGGCATCGGTCACTTCGTCCACCACCACATCCCGGGTGGGGCGAAGCGCGGCGGGAACGCTGTCGAACAACTGCTGCCACAAATTTTTACGCGGTGCCTGCGCGGCCCCTTCGGTCAGAAGAAGCTCGGAGTGGGCTAAGCGGGGCACGAGTGTCAGCGCCAGTGTCAGCGCCGCCAGCAGGGCGCTTGCCAGCGCCACGTTTCGCCGTTTTCGGTGGAATCGTCTCATATCTCTCATTATCGGCACGAGTGGGGCGATTTCGCAGGGGGGCGAAAACACGGGTTGTTGGCGCGGAGCGGCGGGTTTGGCATGGTCAAGAGCGCGGCAGGAGCCTACGCAACGGCGATGATTTGATATGCGGCCTTGCCGGCGGGCGTGTCTACCTGAATCGTCTCGCCGACCTTACGGCCCATCAGGGCCTTGCCCACCGGCGAGGAGGCCGAGATACAGTCATTGGCCGGGTCCGCTTCGTACGCTCCGACCAGGGTGTAGGAGAATTCGTCGCCGTAGTCCAGGTCGCGCACGGTAATCGTCGAACCCATCCCGGCGACTTCGGTGCCCGGCGCTACTTCATCGACGATGCGCGCCCGGTCCAGGGTCGCCTGAAGATCGGCGATCTTGCCCGCGATAAATCCCTGCTGCCGCTTGGCATCCTGATAATCGAAGTTCTCGGAAAGGTCACCCAGTTCACGCGCGACACGAATGCGCTCGGACAGCGCGGGCATCTCCGTGCTTCTCAACCGCACCAACTCGTCCTCGATCTTTTTCTTACCACTGGGGGTGAGCAGGATGTCGTCTGCCATACTCTATTGCTCTCCTGATGACCGTTTTTGGCAAACGAAAAGCCCCGCCGCTATGCGGGGCATGGTCCGTTCGCTGTCTGGGTTCCGGTTTTGGGGCCGGGACAACCGTTTGGTGGATTATACCAAGAAGTGTGGGAAGCGGCAAGCGCGAAAAGCAGCCAGCGGGAACCTTTCTGCGCCGTTTGCGTAAATATTTAAGGAAACCAGTATTGACATTGCCATTGTAAAGTGGTATCGTACTATTTCGTGCCGCACCACCAGGCGCACTGCCAGGAGGGCAAACCTGTATGGAAATTCAGCACACCGCGAAGCGCGCATCGCATGCGGTAGCTATCCCCAACCTCGTTGAACTGCAACTCAATTCGTACCGTGCTTTCTTAGAAGAAGGTCTGCATGAACTATTCCGCAGCTTTTCTCCTATCTATGATTTTACCGGCAATACCGGTATTGAACTGATCGATTTCACCTTAGGTGAACCTAAATACACCCTGGAGCAATGCCGTTCCCGCGACGTCACCTTTGAATCGCCGATCAAGGCGCGGGTGCGTCTGATCGGTGGCCAGGAAGTTATCGAAAGCGAAGTCTATCTGGGCGACCTGCCGCTGATGACCGACAAGGGCACCTTTGTCGTCAACGGTGCGGAGCGTGTCGTCGTGTCTCAACTTTCGCGCTCGGCGGGCATCTACTTCCGCGACCAGCTTGACCTGACGCTGAACTGGCAGTTCTTCGCCACCCTGATTCCGGGCGAAGGCCCGTGGGTGGACATCGAAACCGATTCGTCGGATGCGATCACCGTTCGCATCGGCCAGAACAAGAAGTTCGCGATTACCACCCTGCTGCGCGCGCTGCACCACTTCCCGGCGGCGACCCCGCAGGGACGGTTCGAGGTCGCCTTCACCGAACTGCTCGACAAGACGCTCGCGGAGCCGATTATCGACACCGTTACCGGCGAAGTGCTGCTGGAAGCGGGAACGCGTGTGGATCGGGACAACTACCGAACCACGGTCAGGGCGCTCGGCGGCGAAGAGGCGGTTCGTCTTCTGCGGGCGACCGTGGAACTGCCCGCGCAGTCGTGTGAAAGCGACCGGGAGATTCTGGATCGGTTCGGCAGCCGCGTGACACTCGAAGCGCCGGATGCCGACATGCTGACCGGCAAGTATGTGGTGGAAGACATCACCGACGCTGCCGGTAAGACACTGGTTCCTGCCTACAGCCGCATCGAAAAAGAGATGGCGAAGCGTCTGGCCGCGCTGGAGCTTCCGAGCCTGGAAGTGCTGGAAGTCCACAAATATATCGCCGCCACGCTGGACATGGAAGACCCGAAAGTGGTCGACCGCCAGACGGCGATGCTGGACATCTACCACAAGATCCGGCCCGGAGACCCGGCCACGCCCGATTCCGCCGTTTCGCTGCTTCAGTCGATGTTCTTCGACTCGCGGCGTTATGACCTTGCGAAGGTGGGGCGGCATAAGCTGAACAAGAAGCTGGGCCATTCCCTGCCGCTGTCGCTGCGGACCATTACCCGTGACGACCTGATCGCCATCGTCGAGTACATCATCGGTCTGCAAAACGTCAACACGAACCCGAACGCGACCGATGAGGACAAGCGCCGGTATACGACCGACGACATCGACCACCTGGAAAACAAGCGCGTCCGCTCGGTCGGCGAACTGCTGTATTCGCAGTTGCGTATGGGCTTCCTGCGGATGGAGAAGGTCGCCAAGGAGCGCATGACCGCGCTGGATGCCGAGAACATCATCCCGCAGGTCGTACTTTCGGTGAAGCCGATCTCGGCGGCGATCAAGTCGTTCTTCGGTTCGTCGCAGTTGTCGCAGTTCATGGACCAGACGAACCCGCTGGCGGAACTGACGCACAAGCGGCGTCTGTCGGCGCTGGGGCCGGGCGGTCTTTCGCGCCAGTCGGCGAAGCTGGAAGTGCGCGACGTGCACCACTCGCACTACGGGCGCATCTGCCCCATCGAGACGCCGGAAGGGCCGAACATCGGTCTGATCGGTTCGATGGCCGTGCATGCGCGCGTCGATGCGTTCGGCTTCCTGGAATCGCCGTACTGCCGCGTCGTCAACGGCAAGGTGACGGACGATATTGACTGGCTTCCGGCGGACAATGAGCATCACTATCGGATTGCGCCCGCCAATGCGCGTCTGGGTGAGGACAATATCTTCGTCGATAAAACCGTTCAGGTACGTCATAACAACGAGTACCCGACGGTGCCGGTGGCCCAAATCGATTACATGGACGTTTCGCCGCAGCAGCTCGTCTCGGTGGCGACGGCGATGATTCCGTTCCTGGAAAACGACGACGCCAACCGCGCGCTGATGGGCGCGAACATGCAGCGCCAGGCGGTTCCGGCGCTGCGCCCGGACGCTCCCGTGGTCAAGACCGGAATCGAGCGGCGCGCCGCCCTGGATTCGGGCGCGGTGATTGTCGCCAAGCGTGGCGGGCGTGTCCGCAAGGTGACGGCGGAGGAGGTTGTGGTGGAATCCAGCGACGGGCGCATCGACACGTACCCGCTGCTGAACATGATCCGCTCCAACCAGGCCACCTGTATCACACAGCGCCCTATCGTGGACCTGGGGCAGCGTGTCCGGCAGGGGCAGGTGCTGGCCGACGGCCCCTGCACCGATGGTGGCGAACTGGCGCTGGGCCAGAACGTGCTGGTCGCGTTCATGCCCTGGAACGGCTACAACTACGAGGACGCCATCCTGCTGTCGCAGCGGCTGGTAAAGGACGACGTATTCACGTCGATCCATATCGAGAAGTACGAACTGGAAGCGCGCGATACCAAGCTGGGGCCGGAAGAGATGACCCGCGACATTCCGAATGTCGGCGAGGACGCTCTGAAGGACCTGGACGAGGACGGCATCATCCGCATCGGTGCCGAGGTGCGGCCCGAAGACATTCTGGTCGGAAAGGTCGCACCCAAGGGACAGGGCGAGCTGACGGCGGAAGAGCGCCTGATTATCGCCATCTTCGGCAAAAAGGCGGAAGAGACGCGCGACGTTTCGCTGCGCGTGCCGCACGGCGAAAAGGGCAAGATCGTCGATGTCAAGGTGTTTTCGCGCTTCAAGTTCAAATGCCCGTCCTGCAAGCACGAGTATAACTTCTCGAAGCGGCCCGACAAGACCGACTGCGAGCGGTGCGGCGCGGACCTGGATCGCCTGCCCGGCGATGAGCTTCAGGCGGGTGTGAACAAGCTGGTGCGTGTTTACATCGCCCAGAAGCGCAAGGTAATGGAAGGCGATAAGATGGCCGGTCGGCACGGCAACAAGGGCGTGGTTTCCAAAATCCTGCCCGAAGAGGATATGCCGTTCCTGCCGGACGGAACGCCGGTGGACATCGTGCTGAACCCGCTCGGCGTCCCGTCGCGCATGAACATCGGCCAGATCATGGAAACGCACCTCGGACTGGTCGCCAAGGCGCTGGACTTCCAGTACGTCGAGCCGATCTTCGAGGGGTCTACGGAAGCGGAAATCCTGAAAGAGATGCACCGCTACGGCGAGCGCCTGCGCCGCGAAATGCTGTCGTCGTTCGTCGCGTCCGACCTGAAGGTGAACGTGGACTTCCCGGATGTCGATCCTGAAGAAGGTCAGTTGCTGGAAGAGCTGACCGGGCCGCTGGAGGCCGCTCTGCGCGACCTCGGCCCGCGTGAACTGGAGCGGGTATCGCGCATTCTGGCCGGGCCGGTGGTCATTCCGGAAGGCACGGATGAGGAGGCGGAGGTCAGCGTCCCGGCGGACTATGACTTCGCCGCGCTTCTCGAAGAAATCCGCGCGCGGGTATACCGGCGCGTCGGCTTCCATGAGCAGTCGTGCAAGATGGACGTACGCGACGGCAAGACCGGCGACAAGTTCAATATGCCGGTCACGGTAGGCCATATCTACATGCTGAAACTGGCCCACCTGGTGGACGACAAAATCCACGCCCGCTCAACCGGCCCGTACTCGCTGGTGACGCAGCAGCCGCTGGGCGGCAAGGCCCAGTTCGGCGGCCAGCGCTTCGGTGAGATGGAAGTCTGGGCGCTGGAAGCGTACGGCGCGGCCTATACGCTTCAGGAAATCCTGACCATCAAGTCGGACGACGTGCTGGGGCGTGTCAAGACCTACGAGAGCATTGTCAAGGGCGATGCGATGCTGGAGCCGGGCGTGCCGGAGTCGTTCAAGATTCTGGTCAACGAGCTTCAGTCTCTGGGTCTGAAAGTCACCGTCGAGGACGTGAAGGGGCTGGCTATCGACCTGAAGGACCGCGACGAGGACTATATGGACGAGGAGTCCGCCCGTCGCCGCGCCGCCCTGCGGCGACTGGAGCCGGGAAGAGCCGCTGCTCGACTGAGGCCGCCCCCTCCCCCCCCTCCCACGCTGTGGGAGAGGGGAGTTAAAACTGGTGGAACGGAGGGCTTACCGTAAAACTAACCCCTCTTTCTCCCCTCTCCCACAGCGTGGGGAGGGGCCGGGGAGGGGGTATTGCCGTGACGGAATCATTCTGCACGGCCACACTCGATATTCGAGGAGCTAAAAGCCAAATGGCTGACGCAAGTACATTCGACAAAATCCGAATCAGCATTGCATCGCCGGACGAAATCCGGACGTGGTCCTACGGCGAAGTAAAGAAGCCGGAGACCATCAACTACCGCACGTTCAAGCCGGAGCGTGACGGTCTGTTCTGCGAGAAGATATTCGGCCCGGTGAAAGACTGGGAGTGCCACTGCGGGCGCTACAAGAAGGTCAAGTTCAAGGGCATCATCTGTGACCGCTGCGGCGTCGAGGTCACGCGCTCCAAGGTGCGCCGCGAGCGGATGGGCCATATTGAGCTTGCCGCACCGGTGTGCCACATCTGGTATCTGAAAGGCGTTCCTTCGCCGCTCGCGCTGCTGCTGGACATGACGCCGCGCCCACTGGAGAAGGTGCTTTACTTCGCCTCCTATATCGTCACCAGTGTCGATAAGGGGCGGATCATGGCGGGTCAGGATCAGTTCCGTGATTCGGTGAATGAAGAGGTCGCCAGCCTGGAAGATGAGCGTGACGAAGCGATTCGTGACTACCGCGACGAGTTCGCCCGCGATATTGCTCTGGGCAAGATCATCCACAACGATCCCGAAGTCGAATTGGACGAGGATGAGGAGCCGGAGCGCGAACCGTATACCGAAGACGAAATTACGGACCGTCAGAAGTCTCTGGACGAGCGTATCCGCCAGGAAGAGAAGGACACCAAGGAGCGCTCGGAAGAGCTGGTCGCTTCGCTGGAACTTCTCCGCACGCTGGAAAAGCGGATGCTTATCAACGAGGATCAGTGGCGCGCGGTGGAGCGGCTGCTGGACGTTTTCACGCGGCGCGTGGACGAGAGTCTGGCCGATGTGGTGGAGGCGGGCCTGGGCGGCGCGGCGATCAAGTCGCTGCTTCAGGAGATCGACCTGGACGCTCTTCAGCGCCAACTGAAGAAAGAGATCGAGGAGACGCAGGGGCCGAAGCGGCTGCGCGCCATCAAGCGCATCGAGGTCGTGAATGCGTTCCTGGAATCCAAGTCGCGCCCGGAGTGGATGATTCTGGATGCCGTGCCGGTTATCTCGCCCGAACTGCGCCCGATGGTGCAGTTGGACGGCGGGCGCTTCGCCACGTCCGATCTGAACGACCTGTACCGGCGCATCATCAACCGCAACAACCGGCTGAAAAAGATTACCGAAATCCGCGCCCCCGAAAGCATCGTCAACCACGAAAAGCGGCTGCTTCAGGAAGCCGTGGATGCGCTGATCGATAACGGACGCCGCACGCGCCCGGTCACGGGTTCCAACGGGCGCCCGCTCAAGTCGCTCTCGGACATGCTCAAGGGCAAGGAGGGGCGCTTCCGCAAGAACCTGCTGGGCAAGCGCGTCGACTATTCGGGCCGCTCGGTTATCGTCGTTGGGCCGGATTTGAAGCTGCACGAGTGTGGTCTGCCCAAGGAGATGGCGCTCGAACTGTTCAAGCCATTCGTGATGAAGACGCTGGTGGAGCGCCAGTATACAAGCAATATCAAGACGGCCAAGCGCATGATCGACCGGATGCGCCCGGAGGTCTGGGACGCTCTGGAAGAGGTCATCTCGGAGCACCCGGTTCTGCTGAACCGCGCCCCGACGCTGCACCGACTGGGTATTCAGGCGTTCGAGCCGAAGCTGGTGGACGGCAAGGCGATTCAGCTTCACCCGCTGGTTTGCCATGCCTTCAACGCGGACTTCGACGGCGACCAGATGGCCGTGCACGTTCCGCTGTCGGCGCATGCCCAGGCCGAAGCGCGCGTGCTGATGCTGGCGACGCACAACCTGTTCTCGCCCGCGAACGGCGATCCTATCGTCACGCCCGCGCAGGACATCGTTCTGGGCTGCTACTTCCTGACCATGGAAAAGCCCGGCGACCCGCGCCACATGCCGTTCGCGTCGGCGCAGGACGCCATGCAGGCATACAACCAGGGACTTCTCGATCTGCACGAACTGATTGACGTGCGTTTGAAGCCGGGCGAGAAGCCGGAGCGCATAACGGCGGGCCGCCTGCTGTTCAACGAGATCGTGCCCGAGGAGATGCGCTACGTCAACCGGACGATGGACAAGAAGTCGCTGACGCGCTTTATCGCCGAAGTTCACGACGAACTGGGCGACGAGCACACGATCACGCTGCTGGACGAGATGAAGGCGCTGGGATTCTACTGGGCCTGTAAGGCGGGAATCACCTTCTCGCTTACCGACATGCAAAGCCCGGAATCGCGCGCCCAAATCTTGGCCGAGACGGAGCAGAAGGTCGCCCATATGAACACCCAGTTCCGGCGTGGTATGATGACGCCCTCGGAGCGAAAGCAGAAAGTCGTCGAACTGTGGACGGGAGCGACGGCGCGTATCGGCGATGAGATCATGGCTAATATCGACCGCTTCAACCCGATCTTCATCATCACCGACTCGGGAGCGCGCCCGACGCGTATTTCGCAGCTTTCCGGTATGCGCGGCCTGATGAGCGACCCGTTCGGCAACATCATCGAAGACCTGCCGGTCAAGTCCAACTTCCATGAAGGACTGTCGGTTCTGGAATACTTCGTGACGACGCACGGTGCGCGCAAGGGGCTGGCGGATACGGCGCTGCGAACGGCGGACGCGGGTTATCTGACCCGCCGCCTGGTGGATGTCGCGCAGGACGTGATTATCCGCGAGATCGACTGCGGCACGGAGGCGGGTATTCATGTCGGCCCGATCAAGGAAGGCAACGACCTGATCGAAGCGCTGAACGAGCGCATCAAGGGGCGCACGGCGCTGGAAGACATCATCCACCCGGAAACGGGCGAGGTGCTTTCCCCGAAGGGCGAGATCATCAGCGACGAGGCCGCTATGGCGGTAGAGAAGGCGGGCGTCAAGCGTGTCGGCCTGCGCTCGGTGCTGGGATGCGAATCCCGGCAGGGTGTCTGCGCAACCTGCTACGGGCGCGATCTGGCGAAGGGCAAGCTGGTCGAGATCGGTGTCGCGGTGGGTATCATTGCGGCGCAGTCGATTGGCGAGCCGGGAACGCAGCTAACGATGCGTACGTTCCACACCGGCGGCGTTGCGTCGGCGACGCAGCTTACCGGTGTCGCCAACGTCAAACGGGCGCGGTCGCAGAACCTTCAGTATATCTACGACGACGCCGAGCAGGGCCGTATCTCGCTGGGAACCGAACCCGGCCATGAGCGGGAGCGCGCCCGTGCGGTTCAGGCGCTGCTGAAGGTCGCCGAGGAGCAGGTCGGCGGTCTGCTGCGCGTGGTCGAACTCTTCGAGGCGCGCAAGCCTAAGGGGCAGGCCATTGTCACCGAACTGGGCGGACTGGTGGCCGACATCGCCATCGAGGGTCTGAAGCGTGTCACCATTCACACGCCGCTCAAGGTCAGCGACGATGCCAAGAGCATATCGGGCGAGGTTGCGGCGGAAGACATCATCAGCGCCGAAAACGGCGAGGTTATTGTCCCGGCGGGCAAGGAGATTACGGACCGTGAGGCCCGTAAGATCCGTGACGCCGGGTACGAGAGCATTCTCGTCCGCAAGCAGACCCTGGTTCCCTACCGAGGCGAACTGGAGGTGAATGTCGGGGATACCGTGGAGCCAGGCGACCGACTGACGGAAGGCCCGCTGGACCCACAGAAAGTCCTGGAGCTTCAGGGCGTGCGCGGCGTTCAGGAGTACCTGGTGCGCGAGGTGCAGCACGTTTACAAGCAGCAGGGCGTCGATATCAACGACAAGCATATCGAGGTCGTGGTGCGGCAGATGCTGCGCAAGCGCAAGATCATCGAGCCGGGCGACACCCGCTTCCTGCACGGGCAGCAGACGGACCGCTTCGAACTGGAAGACGAGAACCGCCGCATCGAGGCGCTGGAGATGTCGGGTCGCCCCGGTGTCGCCATCCCGGTGCTGCTGGGTATCACCGAGGCGTCGCTGGCTACCGACTCGTTCCTGTCGGCGGCAAGCTTCCAGAAGACCACCCGCGTTCTGACGGAAGCCGCCGTACGCGGTAAGCGCGACTCGCTGGTCGGCCTGAAGGAGAATGTCATTATCGGACGCCTTATTCCGGCGGGCACGGGCCTGGCGCAGTATCGGGCGCTGGAAGTGGTTTCTCCGGACGGCAAGGCGATTGGCTCCCGCGCCACTGCCCTGGATCGCTCCGGCGGGGACGGCCTGGAAGGGCTGGACGAGGAACTGGGCGCGATGGACAGCCTGATGGCCGCCGCCGCCGCTCAACTGGGCGCGGAAAGCGGCGCGAGTGACGCGGCGCCGGGTCTGCAGATTGACGAGGAGTAGTCGGTACCTGACGGCGGGCGCAGCCCGCTAAGGTGGCAATCGCCACGGGCCGGAGGATTTTTCCTCCGGCCCGTTTCTTTTGGTCGTGCGGCTACGCCGCTGATTCGGTCTTCTGGGCCTCAAATACCCGCTCGTGTATTTCCATCTCGTCCAGAACCTTTTCGGGTGCCACGTCCTGCGCCAGTTCCGCCAGTTCCGGATCATGGGCCTCGTCAATGCCCATTCGCTCCGCCATCGCCGCCACCAGCGTTACCAGCCGGGTCACCTCGTGCTCGGTCAGCAGGCTGATTTGCAGGTCGAGATCGGCGCGCTTATCGGCTAAGGCGGCCATTCGGTTCTGGCTGATCAGCACAAAGGTAGACAGAAAGATAGCTTCCACCGAAGCGACCATCGCCAGGGTGACGAACGAAGGGTCGAACGGCTTGATGGGCAGCCAGCCAAGGTTAACGACGATCCAGAAGCCGAAGATAAGCAGGTGCAGATACACGAAATGCATGCTGCCGGTGAAGCCGGTAATACTGTCGGCGACCCGATCCTGCGTTTTCCTTTGCTGCTCCTCATCCCGGCGTCGGGCCAGCAGGGCCTGAATATTTCGCTCAACAACCGGGGCAAGCCCGGAAGGATGTCTGTCAACCGGCGGGTTTGATTCCGAACGCATCACGTCTATAGCCTGTCTTCTTTCCAGCAGTCATTCCTCTGCTGCTGCTGTACCTGTTACCCGCCGGGTTTCGCGGCGAAACGGAAAGCAGGCGTGTCAGAATAACAGGCGCAGACCGGCGATAACGGTCAGAACGAGGGCGGCGTTTTCAAACAACTTCTGGTCGATGTGGCGCAGAAGCATCCGCCCGCACAGCGCGCCCGCCACCGCGAACGGCGCAAGCTGGACGACGAGGCCCAGGCTGGCGGGAGTAATCAGGCCCAGGTGGTAGCTGAAGGGCACTTTGAACAGGTTGACCGTCAAAAAGAACCAGGCTGCCGTACCGATGAACTCCATCTTGGGCAGGCTCATCGCCAGCAGAAACAGGATCATGACCGGCCCGGCGGCATTTGCCACCATCGTGGTAAAACCCGCCAGGATGCCCATGCTGGCGGCGAACCAGAGGGTGTGGGGCAGGGAGGCCTCCAGGTCGGTCTGGCGGCTCGCGCGGTGACGCTGCACCAGGTGAACGACGATCATCGCCAGCATGATTACACCGATCAGTTTCTCGGTCTGCTGATCGTTGATGCGGCCCATCGCGAAATATCCCAGAACCACGCCGACTGCCGCCCAGGGGAACAGACGCCACAACTGCGCCCACACCACATGACGACGGAACGCCGTGACCGCGACCACGTCTGCCGCCAGCAGTATCGGCAGGACCACACCGACCGAGGAGCGCGTCGGGAGCACGGATGCGAAGACGGCGACGACCAGAATCCCCAGGCCCGCGATTCCGGTCTTGGACAATCCGATGCCGAACGAGGCGGCTGCCGCGAGTATCCACGGCCACATCTCCAGGTCAAATGAGGTTGGCGGCATCAGTTCAGTGTCGCGGGCTGTGCCGCCCCGGCGTGCATGGCGTTGAACAGCAGCAAAAAGCCCTGGTGCGGCTGCGCTCGAAAGGTGACATCGAAGCCGAACAGCGCCACCCGCCCCGCCCCGATGCGGTACTCCACCGCCGCCGCTTTGTTATGAATCACCTCGTCGCCGATGATCCAGCCCGACACCAGCGGATTGGTCGCCGGGTAGCGCACGAACGCGCCGCCCTGAGACGCCGACGGAAACGACACCGACGATTCCCAGGCCGCGCCGTCGCTGAAGAATATCTTGGCCTCGGCGGGCATTCCCCAGGCGAACGGATGCGTCGGGTCAACGTCCACCTTAAAGACCGAGCCGGGCGAGTAAAACTTGCTGTCCTTCGTCACTTCGCGCAGCGGCAGCTTGAACAGGTTCACCAGCGGCTCGTTAGCCGATTCCAGGCCGATCAGGACGCCGCCGCTGCGAACGAAGGCAACCAGGTTCTCGCGCCCCGCGTCGCCGATTCCCTGAAGGCGCGCGGCCACTTCGGGCGCAAGCTCCTTCGGCGCGGGGCCGCCCAGAAAGCCGCCGCCCAGCGTGCCCGGCCCGGCCTGCCCCGATGCGCGCCGGTCAATAACATTCGGAAAGGTGGTAAGGATAAGCACATCCACCTTTTCCTTCAGGTTTCCGGCGCGAATGTCGGGGTTGGTGAGCGGCACATGGGCGAAGCCGAACTGCTCCAGCACGTACTGCGTCCAGCCCTGCGGCATATTCCCGCCGTAGGGATCGTAAGTGCCGACACGCAGCTTTTTCAGCCGCAGCGTCTTCATCGGTCCCAGGCGGCTGATCGCGCGCGCCGGGAAACGAAGTTCGCCCGCAATCCGCCGGACGTTTTCATCGGTGCCTGGTTTCGTGGGGACGAAGACCGTCCCCGCCGGATGAGCCACGCCGTCAATGGCGGCGTCTTCGCTGAGCCAGTGTACCTGTTCGCCCAGAGCGAGCAGCCGGTTTGTGGCGGTGACGGCGATATTGCGGTCGTGGGGCAGAAGGAACGCTGCTGTCACTTTACCCTGCGTCATGGTGACGTGCCCGGCGGGCGGCTGAATGGTTTCAACTCGGGTAAACAGTTGTCGCGTTTGCGCCGAGGGCCGCGTCCTCATCGGAATCGCGGTGACGCCCATCTGCTCGGTCAGCGTCCAGCCCGCAATGTCATAGGGCTTCAGAGGCGGGCCGCCGGGGTATTGAAGGCGCATCGGGTGTTTCTGCGGGAGGACCATGTCCATCAGGTGGGGACGGTGCGGCTGCGCGGCCAGTATGACCGGCGTGCCAGCCGGATAGGTGACGCCGTCCTGCATGAAGGGGGTTCTGGCGACCTGAACCTCCAGCCCACCCAGAATCATCCGGTTCAAGAAATCCGCCGCCGTGTTCGGGTCGCGCCGGTCGAGCGGGAAGATGAAGCCGTAGGGGGCCTCCGTTTCGCCCTGCTGTGCGGCGCGCTTCGCCATCAGATACCGGTTGAACTGGAAGGTTTCCGAGAGGTCGGCGGCGATGTACAGTACCCCCATGCTCCCCGTATTCATGTAGTCTACCGTGTCCCGAAAGCGCCATGAACCCCCTTTGTACGGGTTCGGGTACCAGCCGGTCGGCTCCATTTGCTCCGGTGTCAGCTTGTACTCGGCTGGGTAGGGAGAGGCGTGCGCGGTTTCCGTCAGGATGCCGATGACGTTGTGGAAGTAGGGAGTGGTCCGCATGCCGCCGTTCCACCAGGCCGAAAAGGTCTGCTCCGAGATCACACCCGCTTTGTTTTCCGCCTCGAAACGCTGGTGCATGGCCGTGCCGACCAGATTGTTGCCGCGCATGACCAGCGGGGGAATATTGGGGTTCATCGGGTCGGCGTAGGGCGGAATGAAGATGCGCGCGGGGAACGGCGCGGACTGGTGGTGATTGTAGACGATCTGCGGGAAATACTCGTGGTACAAAAGCTTCGTCATATGCCGCGTTTCGGGAAGGTTCAGCATAAACCAGTCGCGATTGTTGTCGTGCCCGGCGTATTTTTGATACAGCCAGGGCAGCGGCGTTCCTTCGCGCGGTGTGCCATAGTTCTTCATGAACCAGTCGGCGACCATGTTCTGGCCATCGGGGTTGATGGAAGGAATGAGCAGCAGCACCACGCGGTCACGAATCTTGCGGTACTCGTCGCCGTCGCGCGTCACCATATCATAGGCGAGATTGATCATGTGCTGCGCGTGGCCTACTTCGGTGGCGTGCATGCCGCCGTCGATCCAGACCATCGCGCGCCCTTCCTTCGCCAGCGTTCGTGCCTGATCGTCGGTCGTGCCGCGCCCGTCGGCTAAACGCCGTGCAATCTCCTTCAGCCGCTCCAGCCGCGCCAGGTTAGCCTCGGAGGAGATGACCGCCAGCAGCATCGGCTCACCCATCGCGGATTTTCCCACCTCGAACAGCTTCATCCGCCCCGTTTCCCCGGCGATCTTTTTGAAGTAGCCGAAGGACTGTTTGTAGTTGGCGAGCTTGTAGTCATCGCCGGGCGTAAAGCCCAGATACGCTTTCGGACTGGTGACGGGCGCGGCGCGACCCGCTGCGCCCAAAGCGGTGAACAGCAGCAGGGCGAGCAGAAAGACGGGCGTTTTCCTATTCATGTCGTTCTTTTCTTTTTTGTTGGGGAGCAGGGGACAATGGGCACGCCGCCAAAGGCGCTGACTGCCCTTTGTTTTCCGGGAAGCAGGCGGTTTTTCCTGCCCGGTCACTGTTTTAACCGAAATCAGATTGCAACCGCGGGATTGTTCGCGGTTCTATAGATTTGACGTGCGCCTATGAACGCGCTTCTGAAGATTTCGCATGATTGACAGGACGGCAGAAAGAACAGCTCGATGTCGGCCACGCCACTTAATGCGGACGCTCTTATGCACCGAGTAACGGCTGACGCCGGATCTTCTTCCGGACAGAAAGCATCAGTGCAACTAATAGCAAGCGTTGCCACTGTTACTGAACTCAACAACACATTCACCCGCCGTCATCGGGTAGGTCTCGATTACTGGGCCCTCCGCTTCTGCCCCTTTTTCATCGCGCGTTCTGGGCCGGGTACCCGAATCGCGGCAGCGCCGGTTTCTTCTGCTCGTCCGTCACGGTACGCTCTAATGCCTTGTCACCGATCTGTTGGCAGTGCTTCGACTGCTCTTTGCTTGTCCTTTTCTTTGGGCAGGCTGTATGCACGCGGGCGTCGGCATTCAACGCCGTCAGCGCTGCCGACTGCTCTAAAGCCTCCAGAGCGTCCGCGGGACGTCCCAGCAGGATCAGGACGCCCGCCTGGTCGTGCATCCGGAACCGAGCACAGCTTTCTTGAAAAGACAAGAGACAGTAAAAAAGAAACAGGAGACAGATAAGAGACAGCCAAACCCTTTCTATCGTTGAAGGTGGTGCTATTCAACGTCCGATTCTTGCTGTTGACCAGCCGATAATCTTTCGGATGTGCATAACCAATGAGATTGTGCTCAGCGAGGGCCGCTTTGACAGAGGGGGGTGCACCGTGTTATAATAAGAACATATTCAACTGCGGGGAAGGCACAGGCGACAGCACTTTGGCGGTGCCGTCGCTTTTTTGCTTTTCTGCGGATGTCGTTCCCTCCCGCAACGTTCCTCAAGCACAGGCTCGATTTTTCAATTCTTCCCCCCCGATAAAGCCTTTGAAGCTATCATCACGTTCTCTCTTTCTTCACCTGCCGAAGCCCTACTGCACGCTCTGTGCCATGTATAGAGCATTGGCCGTCGCAGCGCCCAGCGCGGTGTTGTCGAAGACGCACCAGACCGAAGCCGAAGCAGCCGCCGGTACATGCAGCTTTCCTGCCAGCGTCTCCAGGTAGTGCTCCTCATAGGCGGAGTAGTAGATGCGCGGGGAGCCATGCAGGCGGTAATACACCAGGCCGCTCCACCCGCCCGGCTGTGCTGCCTCAGGAACAGGGGCAACGGGATCGGCGGCGACACGTGCTACCTCGAACTCTACCAGAACCTGCGCGGCATCAGGTTGAAACCAACTCGGATGACGCGGCTCACAGACAGCGCTTCCGGCAAAGCGATCTCGCAGTGTGACGAAAAACGCTGAGGCAATCGCCGCATCAAAGACAAGGCTGGGCGGGAGTTGTACGAGAAGCGGCCCAAGCTTCTCGCCCAGTGCCCCGACCTCTGCCAGAAAGCCTTCCAGCAGTTCTACGCAATCCACCAAGCGGCGAAGATGGGTGATCTGGCGGGGCACCTTGACAGCGAACCGAAAGTGATCAGGGACCGAGGCTGCCCATTTTGCGAACGTGGCAGGGCGATGAGAGCGGTAGAAGGAAGAGTTGATTTCGACGGCGCTGAAGCGCTGGGCATAGCGCATGAGGTGGCTGCCAGCTTCAGGAAACTGCTCGGCGTGCTCTTTAGGAATGCTCCATCCGGCGCAGCCGATGTAAACGTTGGGGTGCAATTTATTCTCTGTCATGCGGATCGTCGTGCAGAACCGGATGTTTCACTGGAAGGACGTTGGGCCGACGCCCCCGCAGTCCGTTGCCTTACTAACGGGGTAGAGAAATAGGAGCTTGTCCGGAGGCAGCGCTGCTGACCTGCCCATGGTTGTCACCACCCGTGAAGACGCGCCCGCCGAATAGCGAGCATTATGCCGCCTCGTGTTGGTCTGTCCGTGCCGGCTCCAGCAACGCCAGCAGGGCGGGGCGGGCGATGAGCACCTTGCGCTTTCCGGCGATGCGAAAGGCGGAGAGCTTGCCCTGACGGATATAGGAGCGGATGCTGGACTGGCTCATCTGCAGAAGGGCCGCCACCTGTTCTACCGTGAGCAGATCACGGCTATCCGTACTACTAACCATCGTTGTCCTCCTCTTCGTGCGAAGCCACTTTGGATGGTACCACAGCCTCCTGGCGAAGGACTCAGCCTTGTACACGCTCCTCCCTAAGAATCACACCATTGTACGTTAGCGGCATGTGCCCGGTTTGTTCCCTAAAACCTGCGTTTTCTGACACGGCGGCGTCCAGGTCATAGAGTTGGCATGACAGCACCGCGTTGGGTCTCCGGCGGGGAGATTAGCGCTTTAGAACTCGGCAGTGATAATGTTCACGACGTAGCGATAGACCGGGAACGTCGTCGTCACCGCCAGGTGTGCCGCGGTTGAGCTCACCGTGACGGCGCTGTTGGGGATTCTAGCCCGTGCCTTGGTCATCTTAATCCAGGTCAGGGTCGGTCGGGTGCGGGGTTGCGTACGAGAAGTCGAGCGCCGACGTGTTGATGAGCTGGTCCCTGGTAGCGTTCAGGAACCCAAGGGTCTGGCTGTCGTGGAGAAAGACCGACTGCGGATGCTCGGCCGGGATTAAGCTGCCGCTCTTATCTATAATCTGTATAATGTAGGCGGAGCAACGGTACGTGGCCCTCGGGCGCCGGAGCGTTGCCGGTGAACCAGGACAGAGCCGTGGAAGGCTCTGGAGTGCCAGGGGTTGCCCCGCGAAGGAGTAACAAGGAGCAATGATGATCTGTCACACAGAACGGCGGGTCGGACTCGAATTGTCTGGCCGCCAATTGCGGCTATGGATCCTGCCGGCGGTCTTCGCCTTTCTCATGACGATGACCTTGCCCGTTTTCAGCGCTACCTACTACGTGGATTTCGCCGGCGGGAACAATCAGGCGGACGGCCTGACTCCGCAGACCGCCTGGAAGCACAGCCCGGGCGACCGGAATGCCACGGATAAACCGCACGCCGCCAAGATCGATCCCGGCGACACGATCTTGTTCAAGGGAGGCGTAGCCTACCACGGCGAAATCCAACTGAGCGTCTCCGGCAGCGAGGGCAAACCGATCACGCTCGACGGCAACACCGCCGGCACGTTCGGCCAGGGGCGCGCCATTCTCGATGGCGCACGCATGATCACAAACTGGCAGCGCGTCGGGGCGGCGGCAGAGGTCCAGGGCAATCCCAAATGGAACCAGATCATGTACGCAGACCTGGATGTGGATTTATCCAGCAACTTCAACCAGGACAACTTCGTTGCGCACCGGGACGCCGGGACGGCCCGGCAGGCCCCGTGGCAGCGCCTCTTCCTGATTGACGGGGAGCGCCGGATCCTGCCGATTGCCCAGGAGCCTAAGCCCTCGGATCCTTTTTATCCCGACCTTCCGGGGGATTTTTACCAATCTCCCCACCGGCTGACGGACAATTACCCGCACCGCGTCTACTACGAGGAGGGCACGACCGGCAACCGGTCCCTGCCCCTGATCGCGATCACTTTCGGCGGCGCCGCCGCGCCCGTGATCCAACCCTTCAACGGAGGCGGCGTCTCGGTGGAAATGAAGGAGCCCGCCACCATTTCGGAAATCGGCTTCACCCTGTTCCGCCCGGCGAGCACACCGGTTCCGGAACACATTGTCTTTCTGGCTGACGGAAAGGAAATCTTCAAGGCGGAAGTGGATCCCAGGCAAACCGCCATGCAGCGATTCAAGTTGCCTCAGCCGGTGAAGGCACAGAAGTTGACATTCCAACTGCGGCATTCCAATCCCGGCAAGCATACCTGGACCAATCTCCAGCAGATCGCGGCCTTTAGCCCCGACGGAACCAATGTCATCGAGCATCGGGTCTCCAGCATCATCCGCGACGAGAAGCGCCTGGTGCAGAAGGAACCGAACGGGTACGACGGCATGTTCGTCGGCGTCCACGGCGGCAACAATCATGTGTATTTTGCCCGGGTCCGACGCTACGATCCGCAAACCCACCAGCTGTTTGTGCCCCATTTCCAGGCCACGACCTACGACACGACCCGGTACGCACTCTATAACTCGCCGCGCTTTATCGAGCGACCGGGCGAGTGGTGCCTCGTGCCGCTGGACGGCGGCCGGACGCGGGTGTACCTGCTGCCGGAGCGACTGCAGGACGGACAACCGGTTAACATCGGCTATCCCGTGCTGGGTACCGGCATTCGGCTGATCGGGCAGACGTCCCACGTCCAGGTCCGGGGCTTCCTTATTCAGCGCTATTCCGGCGGAGCGGGCGCGGTGGCAACCCAGGCGCGCGGAGCAGCAAGACCCAGTCATATCGCCATTGCCGACTGCGAGGTGCGGTTCATCAGCGGGCAGTCCGGTATCAGCCTCAACCACAGTGACAACGTGGCGGTGGAGAACTGCTTTATCCATCAGTGCCCCGGCTGGACCGTGGGGATCTATGTCAACCGCACGAACCATTTCCGACTGACCGGCAACCGCCTGGACAAGAACTCCGGCTCCGGCATCCGGCACTACGAGGCCAAACACGGCGTGCTGCAGGGGAATGTCGTGCTCAACCATTTCGGCATGCACTCCTCCGGCCTCAATTTCTACGAGGGCTGCGGCGACATTCTCTTCGAGGGGAACTACGTTCACAACACCATCGCCATCAACCGCAACGCGCAACGACTCACCTTCCGCAACAACGTGATCGACGGGCGGGGGAGATCCGCCGTATCGGTGGCAATGTGGACCAGCGGAAGCGTCGGCGGACGGGAGATCAAGGACATCCATTTCATCAACAACACGTTCGTGAACATGAATCCGAACGTGGCCTGGGCCACCGGCATCCTCGGCCAGCGGGCCGGCAGCCCCAGCGCCCCTCAGGGCTTGATCATCCGCAATAACATTCTCCACGGCCTGGCGGAAGATATTTCCGGAAAGATCGAGAACAACATCTACATCCGCGAGGTGGAGAAACCCTACCTGGGTACGGGCAGCCAGGTGATCAGCGACCTGGGGGTATTGTTCCGGGACCCCGCCCGCGGCGATTACCGGCGCAAGCCCGGCGGCCCGGCCATGGATGTGGGCGCGACGATCCCGCCCCCGCCGGGTCTGGCCATCGAGTGAGCGAGGTCCTGAGAATCAAGGACAGTTCGGCCTTTACCGTGCAATGGAAGCACCCGTGAAAGCCATCCGGACCGGTCGTACGCCGGCGGGCGGGGTGCGTTGAGTGGCCGCATGGCCAACATACAGGACGTTACAAGACGAGAGGGGAGAGGGCAAGCGAGCAAACTTTATGTGTAGTGCGGTTTCGGAGCGACGGCTTTCTGCCTGTGGCTTTGTCTTTACTCATCCGTTATACTGTTACCAGATGAACGATTCAAACGACGGCTACGCCAGAAGAGATGGCACTGGCTCCCGAAAACACGACTCGGCGCGCAGGCGAAGTCATGTCGTGTCCCTCGCGCTTCGCCTCGCGACCGTGGCATTTGCCATCTTGTTGGCATCTCACGCGCCAGTAAGCAGCGCTTCTACTTCTATTTCTGCTGCTGTTCCGCAGGGTTCAGTGGCAGGATCGCTGATGCCTGTGATCTTCGATACGGACATGGACTCGGATGTGGATGACGTGGCCGCGCTCTGCCAGCTGCATGCCATGGCCGATGCGGGTGAGGTCCAGCTGCTCGCGGTCATGATCTCCGGTCACAATGAATGGTCCGGACCCTGCGCCGACGCAGTAAACACCTTTTATGCTCGCCCGGACATCCCAATTGGCCGCCCCTTCGGAGAACGAGCCATCCTCCAGTCCAGTCCTTATGCCCGTGAGGTCGCGCAGGAGTTCTCCCAAGACTTCAGAGAGGGTGGCCGCGACCGGGTCTCGGCAGTCGATCTGTACCGGAAGGTCTTGGCGGGGCAGCCGGACCACAGCGTCACCATCATCAGCGTCGGTGACCTGACGAACCTTGCCGCGCTGCTGCGCTCCCCGCCGGACCGGCACAGCAAATTGGACGGAAGGAGCCTCGTGGCGGCCAAGGTGGCGCAGTACGTGTGCATGGGCAGCCGCTACCCAGCAGACACGGACCCAGGCACCGGACGCTGGGGCAACTTCCGCACCGATCCGGAATCAGCGCGCGAAGTGGCAGCGAGCTGGCCGACCATGATTACCTTCACCGGCGGGGGACGCTTTGCCGAGTCGATGGCCATCGGGCGCAGGATCACCACGCTCGACCCCAAGGTCTGGCCCATCAGCCGCGCTTACCGAAGCTACTTCGATAACACCAGGAGTGGCCCCGTGCGGCACGCGGCGGACTCCATCGCTGTGTTCGTGGCCGTGCGCGGGCTTGCACCGCACTTCAAGGTGGTGGAGACAGGCCACAACGAGATCGATGCAGTGGGCAGGAACGCATGGATAGCAGAGCCGGATGCGCCGAACCAGCGCTACGCGTCGGAACTGGTGGACCCCGCCGCCGCGAAGGTGCTTGCCGAGATGATGGAGGGTCTCGCAACACGCCCGCCCAAGGCAGGATTGCCGCCCACGAAGCGGTAAATTCCTGTCCTTGGCACAGCATCGACTACCCATATTCACTGCCGCTGTTGAGTACAGGAGCCATCCACCGCGGCCCAGTGCGCTAACCAGTTGAAACCTCTGCTGTTTAGCCATTTCTGCAGGTGGGCAGCCCGCCCGTTGGTGGATTCTTGCTCGCGGGCTTGGCGGCGGTTGATATGTTTCGCCGGGATACGGGAAGGCACATCAGAAGTCCGCAGAACAGCGACAGTAGAGCGTGCCTGCCCGTGCCGACGGAGGAAGATTTCCATGCCACTCCCACAGAAGCTAATTATCGACACAGATCCCGGTGATGACGTGGACGACGTGCTCGCCCTCGCGTTTGCGTTGCTGCGACCGGATCTGGACGTGCGCGCCATCACGACAGTCACTCCCTTCCCGGATCGGCGCGTACACATCGTCCGTAAACTGCTGCGCCTATTGGGGCGCACCGACATTCCAGTCGCGGCGGGCGCGGCAACACCTTTGGGACACGCAGACAGTGAGGACAACTTTAACGGCGGCGGCGATAGCGGCGGCGGCTATATGCTGAACCATTATTCCATCGTTTCACCGGGCGAGGCCGCCGCGGAGCCGCCTGTAGACCCAGATGCGGTCGGCCTGATCCTGCGCACCGTGGAAGAGTACCCCGGTGAGGTGGCTGTGGTCACGATCGGGCCTGTGACCAACCTTGCCAAGGTGCTGCTGCGCGAACCTGATATTGCTGGCAAGATCAAGTGGATAGCGATGATGGGCGGTGAGGTCCGCCTCGAACGTGCCGAACACAACGTGGCCTGGGACCCGGAGGCAGCCCAGGTCGTTCTGACTTCGGGGGTGCCGCTCTTCATGGGAACGTGGGATGTCACCCGTCGCGTCGTCCTGATGCCGGAGCACTGCGCGCTGATACGCGAACGCGGCACACCGCTCACGGTTGCTCTCTCCCGTTGCATCGATCTGTGGTGGCCCCACAAGGGCGGCAAACCCGGACCCGTCATGTACGACCTGGCGCCGATCCTGTGGAGTCTGGACCAAACGACGGGTAGCGGCGGCAGCAGCAGCCATTACGAAACCCAGCCGATGCGGATCCATGTCCAGGCGCAGAGCGAACAGACACGAGGCAGGACAGTCGTCTTAGGTGAAGGCGAGTCCAACGCAGAGGTGACAGTGGATATGGCACAGGGACGCGCAGAGGCCGCCCGCGACCTTCTCCTTAAAACCCTGCTGGCATAGCCCCGCACCGCTCGCGGTTGGATGAAGTAGGTGTGGTGAAGCGTCATTCCGTTGTCATGCTTTCCTTGCTGGAAAGATCGATCAGTGGCCGCTCCGGGCCATCCAGGTGGCCGGCTTCGATCAAGGCGATGAGGCCAAGCAGGCCACCCCAATGATAAAAGCGGTCGCTGTTGCTTTTGTCGCAGCCCTCGCCGGTGTCCGCCGAATAGTTTTCGTGGACATGGCCGTGCTCTTGCCATTCTTTGAGCAGGAGCGCGACGGAGCGTTCAGCAAGATCGCGCCGGGCCTGCTGGGCTTCGTTGAGGTCGGGATAGTTGCGCAAGCCCAAATACACCAGAAAGTTCATGGGTGCCCAAATCCGGCCACGCCAGTAGGTCTGGTCTGGGTACGCGGGGTCGTTGCGCGCGATGGAGGGCAGCACCCACTCGCCCCAAAACTCGTCAGGATTACGCAGATGTTCCTGGATCATGCGCGCGGCCTGTGCAGGCGAGGCCGCCTGCCCGAGCAGGGGGTAGAAGTGCGTCGGCGACAGGCGGCGGCTGAATGCGCCCGTGTCGAGTCGGCGGTTCAGAAATAGGCCGGTCGGCTCGTCCCAAAGGCTTTGCAGGTTCGCCGCGAAAGCATCTCGGCGCTCGCGCAGTTCGCCCGCCTCGGCCGCCCGGCCCAGCACGCTGGCAATCTCGGCCAGGGCGGAACAGTCGGCCAGGTACAGACCGTTCAGGCCAACGTCGGCCAGTTGCATGGTGTGCGTAGCCGAATCAAACGGGATGTCGTCGTAGATTGGCGAGTTGTCGAGGCCCGACTCCAGCGCGCCGCCGAAGGTACCGCCCACGCCTCGCGTTTCCCATATGTTGCCGACCCGGGGCGTGTACGGGTTCGATCCCCAGGCGAGCAGTCCGTCACGGCACCGGCGCTCGGCCCACCAGCGGTTCCAGGTAAGCAGATCGTCGAAGAGCTCTTCGAGCAGCCACCGCTCGCCGAATCGGCGATACAGCTCGCGCACCATCAGCGCGCCAACCGGCGGCTGTGAGCGGTCACGGCTCGTCACGCCGTTCGCCCAGGCGCAGTTGGGTACGAAGCCGTCGTCGGTGCGCTCACGCGTGATCTCGATGGCATTCGCGTAGGCCAGGTCGCGGCTGCCGAGCGCGGCAAGGTAGGCGGCGAAGTAGTTGTCCCAGCAGAACAGCACGTAACCGCCGCTGTTCACGTTCCAGATCCGGCTGACCGGCGACACGACGCGCTGTTTGGAAGGATCATAGATCGTGTCCCAGGCCAGGCAGGTCTGTACGGCCGCATACACCTCAGCCAGATCGCCAAACGAGGCGATTTCCGCGTCGTGCTTTTCCTTCTGATGCCGCACAACCGCCTCGATCTCCGCCAGCGTTCGGGGCCGCCCCGTGGAAAGGCCGACTGGCCCGTCCAGGGGCAAAGCCAGGTACGGCGTTTGGGCGGCGACCTGCGTTTCCACAACACTCGCGCCCGTGGCGTAAATGGTTACCGTTTGGTCGGGGATCGTGGCCCGGAGCGTGTCACCGTCGCGCTGAACGACACCGGGTCGGTTCCAAAGGAAGCCCGGTTCGACCACGAGCAGGGCGGGCTTTGTTTGGTTCCGCAGCGGCGTCACTAAGAGGACCAGATGGTCGTTCTCAGTAGCGCTCTGGATGCGGATCTCTATTCCCCGCCAGGCGAGTGTCAGTTCCGTGTAGGCGCCGTCGTAAGCGTGCGGACCGGGATGGATCTGCTCTTGATCCTTGTTCTGGCGTCCGATGAGCGCCTCCTTCAGGTACTGGCCGTCCGCGTACTCCTTGAGGCACAGGTTCAGGGCGAAGCCGGAAGGCAGCAGGACATGCGACAGCACGCTGCGAGTGTTCCACGTGTTCCAGCCGCGTGCGAGGCGCTGTTTCAATTCGTCATACGAAGTCATGTTCCCCCCTGCCGCAAAACAGCCACGAAGCGCGCGTCCTCGGCGGTGTGGACGTAGCAGCGGGAGCTCACCGATCTCAAACGGCAGGGCCGGCGCGCCGTCCAAATCATATAAATCGATGTTTGCTCTCGGATTACCAGTTGTAATAGCGATAAGGCTCGTCGCCCAATTCCCAATCCTCACGGTAATCGGGGTGATACAGTCCCGCCGCCCGGGCCTGAACGCGTGTTGATTGAAGCAAAAGCTCAGCTGGCACGTTTGAGGTAAAGCCACCACCGCCGTAGCGATCCCACACGCGCACTGCAATTACGTTTTTACCCGCTTTAACCAGATTCGCTGGAATGGTGTATTCGCGCTTGACGCCCCAAGCCGCATTGTTCTCCTTGCCAATGCCGCCGACGCGCACGCCATTGAAATAGGTGTCGTCGAAATCGTCAACGGACCCTAACGACAGCTTCAGGTCCTGGCCAACCAATGCGGCAGGAACTTCGATGACTTTGCGGAAGACGGCTTCACCGTCGGCGTTTGCCCAGGTGCCGCCATAAGAATCCATGTCGCGCGGAGCCTGCACAACTTGCCAGTTGGCGTCGTTGAAATCGGCTGCAATCGCGCTTTTGGCTTCTGCGCTGATGCCTTTATCTTCGTGCCCTTTGTCGGATGAAGGCGCGGCCTCAAAACGCTGGATTTGACGCGCGCGCCATTCCCCACCAAGGGCGACCACGGGCGCGTTAACTTCCGCGCGCGGCGAGAAGATACGTTCATCGGTGGTAAAGGATGCGCCAAGGGTCGCCAGAACCTGCGACAGAGCGCGAGTTTGTCGCCAGCGCGTAAAGCGGAAGTAGGTCTTTTCGTCGGCAGGCAGGCTGGTGGGGTCGATTTGCGACCACATCATTACGCCCTTTCCGAGTTCGCGCCGCGCCAGCAGGCCATCGGCCCCGACTTGCCAGCCTTCGCCCGAAGCTGCCAGCCACGCGCTACTGGCGTTGCGCCAGCGCAAATCGGAAGCGGACAAGCCGCGTGCTTCGGGCCACCTCGGAGCCTGCACCGAACCGACGAAATCGGTTTTCTGTTGCAATTGCAGGCCCGCCGCGCCTTTGGCGTCGCGTCGCGGCAGAAACATCACTTTGCCGCCGCCGCGCGCGAAAGTCTCAAGCTGCGCGTCGCGGATTGTCGCGTCCGCGCCGACAACAACCAGACCCGAAGAGAGCAGGGTCGTCCTCGTTTTGAACTGCACACCCAGTGAATTCAGCAGCGCGCTTCCCGTTTCGCCGCCGATGTAAGTGACCGAAACGCGCGGTGCGAGCGGGGTTTTGGACGCGTACTCGATGAGTTGTTGTGACAGACGTCGCGCGGCAGGGTCGAGCGTCACATGATCTTCCAAATCGAGCTGGCTCCAAATCATTTTGCCCTTGCCGAAATCGAGTTCCATCAACGGCGAATACGCCAGATCGAACTCGCTTTCCAGCAACGGTCTCCATCCAGAGCGATGCGGCTTTTCAATCGCTGCCGAAGCCACGGTGCCTCGATTGCCCCAGCGCCAACCGGCATAGGGATAGGTGGTTTTTGCGAGTCGGACATCGGGACCTTTTTGGTTATTGTAGTCCGGGCGAGGATTAAGCAAAGTGCTGTGGCCGCGCCAGTCGCGCAAATCCAACTCGTCCAACCCACGCACAATCGGGGCGTCACCGACATTCCACAAACGCCGCGACTGATGGTAGGACACGCGCACGCCCATATTTCCGCGCAGCCAGTGCGGATCGTGTCCCGAAAGAAGCACCCGGCCACCGTTCTCCACGAAAGCTTTCAGGTCGCCAGGAAGCTTGGCCCCGTTTTTCAAAGCGTTGCGGCCAATCACCAGCAATTGAGTGCTGAATTTTCCGTTCCACCGCGCGACGGTGTAGCCGAGGGCACGCAGCATCGCGCTCGTTTTGCCTTCAGGATCGAAGATGCTGATGGTGCCTTTGGATGCAACAGCGCGCGGCCAGACGCGAAAATCGAAGCGGTCGAAGTGCTTGTTCTCACCGATGGCGGCATCGAGAGTAATCGCTCCGTTCGCCTTACTCGTTGTGGTGGGGGCAGCGAACTCGAACGGCACAAAGAGAGTTTGGCCGACGGCCAGGCTGCCGCTCATCTTGCCACTCCCAACGATCTTGTTATTGATGGTTGCCGTCCATCGCAAGGTGTACTTCTGCACGATACGGGCATCGTTGAGCAGCGCGATTTGCTTGCGAACCTTTTCTCCGGCGAAGAAAGAGTGATCTTTAGAGGTGAAGGCGGCGATGTCGCCGGTTTGGGCGGCGCCCGTGATCCATGCCAGTGTGTCGCTATTGTTGGCGCGCATGGCTTTTCCGGCAGGTGTAAGCTGTCCGTTGAGCCTGACGTAACCCTCGTCCCACGGCACCATTCCACCGGTTATGCCCATGGTACGCCACGAACGCCAGGTGTTTCTAATGAACAAATCCTGCAACTGCATCCAACTCGGCGAGAAATCCCGCTCTTTCATGCTCTGCGACCACTGGTAGGCCTGGTCTTTCACAAAACGTTCCGCCGTTCGTTTGCGGTAATCGGCGGGTTCAAGTTTGTATGCCTCGTTGCCCAGATAGATCGCGGTGAACTCGGTGAGCAAATTTTCGCTGACGTAGGCATTAAGAAAACCGCTGCGCCCGCGCATTAAACTGATGTTGACTGGTGTGCCGAATTCGACATACATCAATGGCATGTCGCCCTTCACCACATAATTGGAAAGCCATTCTTCCCGTTCCTGCAGTGGAATGAAGTTGAGGTAGTGGTTGAGCGTATAAATATCTCCTGCTGCGCCCCCATTGTGGATCAGAACAGGACGAGTCGGATCAACCGATTTGATAATATTGACGCCTTTTTCAGCTAAAGGGATTGTCCGAGCACTCTGGGACCCGCGCACAGTCTCTGAGGCTATGGACTCCTCACGCAGACCGACGTAGCGCGGATCACGCGAGCCGCCCATCATGTTGCCCGATGTTCCCCAGATGATGACTGACGGGTGATTGCGATAGCGACGCATCAGACGCTCGGTTTTTGCGCGATATGTGGCCATTTTGTCAGGTGAGTTGATCTGGCTGCCCATCCAACCCATGTGCGGCATGACGCCGGAAATTGGGAAACCTTCGCGGTCGGCGACATCATACCAGTCGGTATAACGGGCGTCGCGGCTGCGCGATTCTATATCTTCCGGCCACAGTTCGCCGAAGTTATAGCCCAGTTCACGCGCCTCTTTTAAGCGCTTGGCCCCTTCGTTAGCCCCAGTCGCACCCAACAAGAACGGACGGATACGAAACGGCGTGCCGTTAAAGAACACCTCGCGTCCCTGTACCCATACTTCACGAAATCCAAATTTCTGAGCCGTCTCGTCATCGACGCCCGCACCCTTTGCACTCAGTCGCATCGTGTACAGGTTGGGCTTGTTGTAATCCCACAAACGCGGGTTCGTCCACGGCCAGGCTATTTGCACGCTCTGCTTCGACCGAGCTACCACGTTGACAGTTTGCGTAAAGCGCTTTTCTTCGCTCCCATTTTCATCCAGCAGACGGGCGACAATCTGCACCGGCCCGCTCTGCGTCACGCCGGACAGCTCGACATCGGTACCCAACTCCTTCCTGCGAGTACTCGGTTTGATATAAACGTCGCTTATATGGGCACCATGCGGGCGGCTTTTCAGGGTCACGCTGCCGACTATTCCGCCGGATTGCAGTTCGGCTTTGGCCGTGTAGTTCTGACCGGGTTCATTGCCCATCAAAACCAGGGCTTCCGCTTTATCAAGGGTAGCTACGACGAAGGCACGCAAGGTCACTTCCTGACCGGGCGTGACCAGAGGGGTGATGTCGAGTTCGCCTTCGGGCCAGTCGATTTTTCCCGCCGGCTTATCGTTGATCCAAATGGTAGCGTCGGTGCTGACGCGCTGAAAATCAATCGAGATGTGGCGACCATTCCAGTCGGTGGGCACTTTGAAGCGGCGCTCATACCACGCGCCAGCCAACTTGCTGCCATCGAAACCTGCCCACTGCGGGCCGGTACCCACCTCGATTATGTCCTGGCTGCGACGCCACGAGCCGGGCACCTGAATCCGACCCCAGCCTTGCTGCGGCGCGGCATTGGCCTGCCCGCTGATGCTTCGCGCGGGCGAGAACTTCCAGGGGCCGTTCAGGTTGACGCGGGCGCGTTTGCCGCTTTCAATTTCTACCGGCAGGGGTATGCCTTGCGGTACAGGCTCCTGAGCCTCCGCCACGGGTTCCATTCCCGGCACAACGAAATACATTGCTGCCATCAGCACTGGCACGATCAGAAAATGTTTTGGCTTCAAAAGATTTACCCGGCGCTAGCGGCGCGCCCTTGCTGCTGCACGGCACGTCCTCGTTACCAGGTGGTTCCGGGTGATCAGAGGGCGATGCGTCATCGCATATTGGCGACGAGTTCGACCGGTTTGCCGTCGTGTTGCTTGAAGGTCTCGCAGAAGTTTACGTCACCATTCCGATAAACGCCGATGCAGTTTACGGCGGCGTCCGTCCCAGCCGGATAGGCTCGCAAGTTGATTGAGGTGCGCGGCTTCATGTTCGAGTTGGGCGTCACACGATGGTAAACGTGGCCGTGCAGGAAGATGACAGTGCCCGCGCGCGGCTCCAGGGTGATTTCGCCTTCAATTGGCTCCTGATGCCCGCCGGACGGGATACGCCTGAAGCAGTGCGAGCCTGGCACGAAGACAATGGCTCCATCGGCCAGCGCCACGTCGTCCGTGTAGATCAGGCGGTTCAGGTTGAATTCTTTGCTCTCCGGGCCGCCGGGCGGACAGTCCTGGTGCCAAGCCTGACCGCGTCCTCCGCCCACGGAATACATCACCAATCCATTAGGGTTCGTCGCGTAGCCGGTATCCAGAAGAGCTTCCGTGACCTCCGCGAGTTCGCGCATTTCGCTCAGAGCCACGAATGCGGCGTTGCCATCCTTCAAAGGCGCCCAGACCATTACGTCGCATTCGAACCTTGCCAGAATACCCGCTCCGTTGTGCGAGGTCGCCGCCTTGCTTGCGAGCGGCGCGTAATGGGCATCCAGCTCACGGCGGAGCGGGAGCATTTGTGACTCCGTGAGAAAGCCTGGCATGACCACAACCCCATCGCGGTCAAATCTTTGCCTCAGCTCCGCTTTGCTGATTTCCGCTTCACGGTTATCAGCATAATCGAAGATCGTGTATGTCGCTGCTGAAGGGGAATGACTGTGCATGGTCGGATTATAACCTCGGCTTGTGCGTCTGACAAGGCGTAGCTTCCACTCTGCCGCCCGCCTCCTCCGAAGTGAGTGCGGAAACGCTCACGCTCGGGAACGGCCCCGATGCCTGGGCAGCGCTCGTCGGTCGCCTCGGCCATCACCCGTTACGCCGCCGTCGTGTTGAGCCCTTGCCGTGTCTCGATCCGTCCCAGGCAGGCTGCCACCCTGGTGGGTCCTGCCACTGTGCCCGAAAACTTGCGTTTTCGGTGACTCCGCCACCTGCCCCTTCCCTACATCCGGGAAGGGAGCCTCTTCCGAGACAATGCCGCCCAGGGGCTGGGGCTGTAGCCATCGCAATAGAGGAAGTAGCGTTCAAGCTTAGAAATACCTAACGAGTCCCTCAGAGGGCTAATGGACGTTTGGCGATTGAGGGACTCGTTAAGTAACTCGGCAGGCGTTTATTC
>JAUJOK010000082.1 GCA_030447685.1 Armatimonadaceae bacterium | reverse complement strand
GTACGACCCCCTTTTCTTTCAGAGCACGAGGGGGTGGAATGGGCGAAGCGCTCCCTCGACACCGCTCTGGAGGCGGGGGCAACGGTCTGCGCGCTGATTCCCACGCGCGCCGGAAACGGGGCTATGGACGCGCTTCATGAGGCCGGCGATTTCACGCCGCCCCACCTTGCTTCACTCGAAGCAGCACAACGCTACGGGTTAGAACGCGCGGGTAGGCAGGCACGGGTATTTTCGGATCTGTGGGATATACAGCGGTTCTTCACCTGTGCGTGCTCCCCGCAACGGGCCGCGCGGCTGGCCGAGATGAACCAGACGCAGCGGGTGCTGCCTGCCATGGCATGCGCCGCATGTGGTTACGACCAGCCGTGAGGGATTTCGATATTGCTATCATAGGCTCCGGCTTCGCCGGGTCACTGCTGGCCATGATCGCCCGTCGGCTCGACTATTCTGTTATTCTCCTGGAGCGGGGCAGGCACCCACGCTTTGCCATCGGGGAGTCCACCTCGCCCCTGGCGAACCTACTCCTGGAAGAGTTGGCCCGGCGCTACGACCTGCCCCGGCTCCTGCCGTTCACGAGCTACGGCCTGTGGCAGCGCACCTATCCGCAAGTCGTCTGCGGCCTCAAGCGCGGATTCACTTTTTTTCACCATGAACCGGGGAAACCGTGGTGTGCCCTCCCGGACAGGAGCAATCAGCTCGCGGTCGCGGCCAGCCCATGCGACGAGCTAGCCGACACGCACTGGCTCCGCGCGGATGTGGATCAGTTCTTCGTACACGAGGCCATCGCGCTGGGAGCGGAGTACCAGGATGAGACGCTTTTGACAGAAGCGGAGCCGAGTACCGATAACGACATGACCCTGCGCGGCGAGCGGCACGGAAGCTCCTTCGCTGTGCGGGCCCGGTTCGTGATCGACGCCACGGGGCCACGCGGTTTTCTGAGCCGGACACTCGGCCTGAGAGAAGCATCCTTTCCGGACTACCCGGCGACCGAGACCCTCTTCTCCCACTTCAGGGGCGTTCGGCGCTGTGACAGGATGGACGCGTTCCGGGTCGAAGGCACGCCTCCCTATCCTCTCGATGACGCCGCCCTACACCATGTGTTTCCGGGCGGATGGATGTGGATTCTGCGCTTCAACAACGGCGTCACCAGCGCCGGAGTGGCCCTGACCCGGGCCGCTGCGGAAGAGTTAAAGCTGTCGGAAGGTGAGTCCACATGGCCGCGGTTTCTCCGGCGCTTTCCTACGGTCGAAGAGCAGTTCGCCGAAGCGGAAGCCGTGGAGCCGTTCCGGTATTCTCCGGCCCTCGCGTATCGGTGCTCAGTCGCGGCAGGACAGGGATGGGCGCTCCTGCCCTCGGCGGCGGCCTTCGTGGACCCGCTGTTCAGCACGGGCATTCCTCTGACGCTCCTGGGCATCGAGCGCCTGAGCCGCCTTCTGGAAGACACGAGGGGAGGTAACGTCGTCGGGCAGGGTCTCAGGGACTACGGGCGTATTACCCTGGAGGAGGCGGATTGGGTCGCGCGCTACATCGGTACCTGTTACGCTGCAATGCCCTGCTTTGATCGCTTCGTCGCTCTGTCGCATTTCTACTTCGCCGCCGCCAGTTTCGCCGAGATGGCACGGCGCCTGGGCCAGCCGCAGCTCGCCCGGTGTTTCCTGGCAGGTGACGATCCGGGCTTCCGGGCGGGTGTGGAATGGTGTGCCGGGAATATCGGTGCCCCCAAAGAGGACGAGAGCTTCCGGCGGAAGGTGGCCGAGGCCATTGCGCCGCGCAACATCGCAGGCCTGCACGACCCGGAAAAGCGAAATTGGTACGAAGTAGATCTTTCCGATGTCGTTCGCGGGGCAGCGAAGCTTGCCCTGACTCAAGAACGGCTCCGCGAAATTATCGACACGGCGCCGTGGGCGCAGACAAAACTGTAGTCACTCAAAGACTGCGGAACAAGTTAATGGTCGGCATCAGAGCGGCCCGAAAACGGGCGCGCAGCCCGATCCGCAAATCCAGCGGCACTCCCGGAGCCGCCGCCAGAGAGAAACCCACGGCGACACGAAATAGGGACGCGACCAGATCATCGAACAACCGCCCGCTGCGCACCTGCTCGCCGAAGCCGCGCACCACATCCAGCGGGGAAGGGAAAGCCGCCTACGCAAAAATGCCCCGCCGTGACAGCGCCGCCCACAAAAGAATCGTCCCGGCAGCACCACGAACGGAAGAAAATGGACGTGAGCGGGTAGTTTGTCCTGTTGCATACAAGCAGCCTCATCAGCATCATGCACCATGCACGCACTCTCCGGGGCTTCTTGCCTGGACGGACGAACTGTCCTGCTTCGTGCCGCGCTTGTTATGGTACAGTAAAGGCATCCTTTTGCCATCCGCCGCCCGTCCAACGGAGGACGCTGCTTTTCCCGAAGGTTCGGGAGCTTTCCTCATTGTTTTTCGTCCTCCCGGTAACGGCATAGAAAACGCTGCCATCATGAACAACGGTTCCGTATCCCGCCGCCGCCACTGCGCTTGCCGGGTGCCCATCGCGCATTGCACGGAAAATACCTGACCCCGCTTCCCCTGCGTATCGCAATATCGTCTCGGCGTTCTACTCCGGCGTGACCGCGCTTCAGGTCGGCGATGAACGCGCGGAAATGCGGCTCGTGGAGGCGACGAAAATCGCGCCCGAAGAGCCTGCCGTCTGGGCGAACCTGGGGCTGGTGCGACTGCGCCGTGGCGATTACGAGGCCGCCGCTCGGGATCTGGAGAAGGCGCGCACGCTTGCCCCGCGCAGCAGCAAGATCGAGGTCATGCTTGGGCTGCTGGAAAGCCGGCGGGGTCGTTTCTCAGAAGCCGTGAGCCATCTGCGCCGCGCCGTGGAGATTGACCCCACGAACCTGCGGACACTGTATTCGCTGGCCGAGGAGGTCGAACGGCAGGGCGGGCCGCAGGCCCAGGCCGAGCGCGGCGCGTCTGCTCGACCGGATACCCAGGCGCAGCCCGAAAATCCGGCCGCGCTGCTCGAACGAACGCGCCTTGCCGCCAAGAGCGGAGATACGCAAACGCTGCGCCGGATGATCCCCGGCTGGGCGAGCTGCTCGCCGCGTGGCCGCCCGAAGCCCGGGAGAATCTCACCAGTCTCACCCAGGCGACGGACAATCTGGCCTCGCCGCTACCCGCGCCGTCTTCTAAGCAACGTCTTGAAGCGCGCCCCATCACCGGGCCAGCCTCGCCGTGCTCCGGTCCGCCGAGGGTGAGGTGGGGAACCTCTGGAACAGTTTCTGGTTTTACCCACGCCGCGTCCCACCCCCGCCCCGCCCGACACCGGTCTTCCTTCACCGCCCAGACCGTCCCGGGAAGCGGATTGGGGAAATGGGAATCAGGTGACTCCGGCCTGGCTCACTGGGGAGGGCAGCCCCGCACTTTTGTCGCCAACAACAAAGAAGTACGCCGGGTAAACGCGCCGGGACTTCCGCTTCCTTCGGCGGCGCCGGCGTGCCAGCGCCGGGAGCGAACGGCGTGCTGCCGCTGGATACGAACTACGACTTTCGAACGGACCTGCCTCGCGGGCGCGAGTGGAGTGCGCCTTTTTTCAGCAGACGAGCAGCGGCGGATTCACAGACGTTACCCCCAGAACGGCCCTGCCTCCTGCCGTCGTCAAAGCTACCTATACCGGCGCGTGGGCGGCGGACATCGAGGCGGACGGTGACCTTGACATAGTTCTCGGAGGCCCCGGCCCAGTCCCCGTGCTGCGCAATAACGGCGACGGCACATTCAAAGTCCTTCAGCTCTTCGGCGGTGGTTTCCGGTCTGGCGAGCTTCGCCTGGGCGGACATAGACGGCGACGGCGACCCCGGATCCCGCGCTCATAGATGCCATGAACCAGCTTCATGTCTTCGTGAACGAAGGCTCCGGCCACCTGCCCGCTCCCCGACACTCTGAACACCGCGCCGGGCGCGCTCACCAGATCGCCGATATGAACCAGGACGGCATTCTGGACGGTCGCCATTGCCGCCGGGGGAGCCGTTACCCGTGTTTCAGGCCGCAGCGACGGGAACGCTGGAGACCGCCGCTGTCGGGCAGGCAACGTTGCCCGGTGGCGACAGCCCTGTTCGCCTGTTTGCCGCCGATCTGGACAATAACGGCGCAGTTGACCTGGTCTTCTCCGGGCGCAGCGTGAGCGGCATTCTGCTCACTGATGCGCAGAACAATCTTCAGCTCCGAAGACGCTGATAAAGGCGGGCATTACGGCGCTGGCGGAAACGGAACGCGTGACGGCGCATAGACTTCCTGGGGTATCGCCGGAAGGAAAGCCGGTTGTTCTGGCGAATCAGGGCACGAAAAAGCTATCACTGGCAGGTCCTGAGCTCCGCGCGCCAAGGAGACCACCGGCGATCAGCGTATCAACTCCTTCGGCATCGGCGGTGAGATGGAGATTCGCTCCGCCTCACTCAAAGCAGCCCATCACCGCGCCCGTCGTCCATTTCGGCCTGGGACAGCGCGGCGGCAGACGTGGTTCGCATCATCTGGCCCAACGGCTCGGTGCGGGCGAGTTCGACGCGACCAATAACCAGCTAAAAGTCGATCAGGTTCTTCTGGCCGAGCAGCGCCTCAAGGGATCGTGCCCGTTTCTGTTCACCTGGGACGGAAGCAGATGGCTTTCGTCACCGACTGTATCTGGCGCTCGCCGCTGGGCCTGAAGATCAATGCCCAGGATACGGCAGGCGTCGCCCAGACGGAAGACTGCGAAGATACGCGGCGACCAGTTAGCGCCCCGCAGCGGCGTCTACGACGTGCGCATCACGGCGGAGCACGGGAAACGCACTTCTTCGACCATGTCTCGCTTCTGGCGGTGGATCACCCGGCTGGCACCGATATTCTGTGGATGATGGCCTGCTTCCAGCCCTGCTGCTGAAGGTGGTGGCGTGACCACCCTGCCTCCCGGGTTCGTTACCGCGGCAAGCAGATGACCGGGGGTGGTGACGTGACGCGCAGATTATCCGTGCGCGGTGACAACCGTTACCTGATACCTTTGGACGCGGGCGCTACCAGGGGTCACACGCGATCACTGGGTCGAGATAGAACTCGGCGATGAGGTCCCGCACCGACTCCCTTTTTCTGGTTGCCCACGGCTGGATTCATCCACCGACAGCTCGATCAACGTCGCGCTCGGCCAGGCAATAATCCCGCCCGTGGTAGTCTGAGCCTGAGTTCCTGACGGCAAAGGCGGCTGGTGATCGCCGCCAAGCCGTGACCAAGGCTTCCCACCGGCAGTAAAGACGATCCTTATCCGCCTCACGGCGTTTTCCCAGAGGAACGGCGGCGCTGCCTGCGCCTGCGAACCAATCTGGAGATATTCTGGGACGCGCTTGCCTGGGCCGAGGGCCGGGACAATGCGCGAATCACAACACGCCGCCTGAACCTGCGCACGGCGGAACTTCGCTACCGGGGTTTTTCCGTAGTAACGGCTAAGGATAAATCATCGCCGGAGCTTCCGCAATCCTACGAGCGGCTCGCCGGGACCGCGCAGCGATGGCGCGACCTGATCGGCTACTACACCCGCTTCGGTGACGTTCGGGAGCTTCTTGGGCGGGTGGACGACCGCTATGTTATCATGAATGCGGGCGATGAGATGCGCTTTGAATTCGCCGCGCCGCCCGCGCCGCCCGCCGGATGGGTGCGCGACTTCGTGCTTATCGGTGACGGCTGGGTAAAGGACGGCGACTACAACACGACGTTCGGCAAAACGGTGCTGCCGCTGCCGAGGCATGGGCGTCCCGAGTACGCCACGCCACCCACCCGCCTGGAAGATGACCCGGTATACCGCCGCCACCGTGCGGACTGGCAAAAGTATCACACGCGCTACGTAACACCGCGCGGTTTTCAGAACGCGCTGCGCCCGAGAGATATAAAGTAAATCCAAGTTGCTACGTTGTGTAGGCCGTGCAGGCTTATCGGTAGAGTGAAGTTGCCTAAACCCCTCTGCCGGAGCCTGCCGTGCCTGAACAGATTATAACGCTTTACTGCTTCTTCGATGAACTGCTCAGAGCGCTCGGACATAAAGACGATTCCCAAGCCCAACAACTCTCTACCGCTGAAGTCATGACCATTGCTCTTGTGGCTGCTGAGTTCTTCACCGGAAACCAGCAGCGCGTTGTCGCACCATCGAAAGGAAACGCCCAGACAGGTCACAGACAGTCTTCATCAGGGGATGGGTCTCCCGCAGGTGCGAGATAAAGGCGGTTTCGCTCGAGTTCAGGTCCTCTGGGCGGCGCAGAAAGAGCGCAGTGACCGTGCGAGAGGAGGGCGGCTTGCAAGGACGAGAGGCGATCTGTTCCGCCATATCGCGACGCATTCCCGTCACGTACCGGCTGACCCAGGAGCAACTGCCACAGAAATCTCGTTCCTGAATCTCTCGGAAGAGCTGTTGACCATTGCGGCATCCCTCCAGCCAACGCCGCCGGTGCAGGTAGGACTTGAATGGGTCCAAGGATGTCGGCAACGGCTTGGGCAGGGGTCTCTCCGGGAAGGTGCTTGCCTGAACAAAACGCTGGGCCGTACCACGCGACAGGCCCAGAGTTCGGGCGATCCGGCGCAGCGACATTCCCTGCTCGTGCAAGGCCAGCACGACCTTGTAATGATTGTGCCGCCGCTCTCTTTGCCTTTGCCGGTGTTCTTCGGTGGCGGCCCTTTAGGCGGCGCCTTTAGTGGGCGGCCAAACAGCCGGCAGGTCACCGTCGATAGCGGCCAGTACTGGTGCTGCTTGACGCACCTCTGCCCGGTGCTGGTCCAGGAAGCGCGTGATTGCCTCCGCCAGATTCTTGGTCAAGTGCCAGCGGTCCGCAACTTGTATCGCTTCCGGTACAGCCTTCATAGCGGCTTCCGTGTACGCGGGGCTGCGGTCACGGCAGAGAATCTCCACCCCAGGGTGCCTTGTCAGCCACTCTTGGAGGGTGCGTGTCTCCCGGTCCGGCAACAATTCAATGGGACAGCGCTTTGCCAGGTCGATCAGGATCGTACCATAGACGTGACCCCGGCGGAAAGCAAAATCGTCTACTCCCAGTACCCGCGGCGCGACAACGGGTAATCTTCCATTGCTTATAGCTTTGAGGCGGTACAAGAGGGAATCCGGGCTCAGTGTCAGTCCTACAAGCCTGGCGATGCGGGCGGCGGCTTCACCGCCTGTTAGCCAGGCGAGTTGGAGCAGCACGTAAGAAAGGCGCGTCGTCTTCTGAGCGTGACAGGCAGCTACAGAAGGGATCCGCTCAACGAAGATGCTCCGGGCACAGTCTGGGTTCAGACAGCGGAATTTACGCACCGTCAGGTGAAAGCGAACAGGCACCCCCTGCCAGGGCAGGTCCAGCAGTGTGCGCCGGTAACGGCTATGAATGCGCCCGGAGACGCACCCACAAAGCGGACAGGTAGCCATGGCGGTCGTGGTCTGTGCGTCAATCACGATGGCGTCTCCATTCTGGCGCATTACTTTCAGCGTTAGGCAGGCGGGATCAGGTAGCAGACTCATGTCCCGGTGAGACCTGATAATCGGGTGGTTGTGCTTTGCTCGGAACGGTCGTCACCAAAGTTGCCGGAGAATCCAAATTCCAGGGATGTGTCAGGATCGCTCTGCACGCGTGTCGGAGACGGGTGCTCTACCGTACCATCGCTCTCGATGCACGGTTATGGTCTCGATTCATTCTGAGCTAGACCAAATGTACTCGGTTGCAAACTCACTGGTACCCAGCCCCGTACGCTGTTAATGAAACACATTCGCGTGGCCTGGCCTATATCGGCTATCCCGATAGTACGCTCAAAGATGCTTCCTTTGTCTATGAGCTCATTTCGGTACGTTCCAGCGAGCAGGCCACAGTCGCGGGGTGGTGTCCATAACCTTCCCTCAATCTCCGCTACCAGGTTGCCGGTCGTGAATTCTGTTAGCTCTCTTGATTCGTTCCATAGAAGCACATCGAATGCTTCGCCGCACGCGCAAGGACCCCGAAACCGATCCAGTGCCTTCCGGTAGGTCGTCTTGTGATAGAGGAATCTGTCACTACGATCTACAGGTCCCGCCGCTAAGACGACCTTTTGGAGCCCATCGGAGAGCACTTCAAGAGGCTTGCCCTCCACCCGCACCTGAGCTTGTTGCGAGACGAGTAGACGCACACGGTACAGACCCTCAGGGTGCGTACGGGCGAACGCGTTTAAGGCGCGAACGGCTTCGTTCTGGGGGAAGATAACATTAAAGTAGATTGCTGATGCCGCAATGCGCTCAAGATGCCGCGCCAGAAGAACGAATTCCCCCTCCTTTAGAAGCAGGGTTTCGAGCAAGTTGAACGGAGGCGCGGCCTCGGTCAGAATGGCCGCCTTTAGTGTAAGCTCCTCGTACTCACCTTGGCTGGTCGAGTCCCAAGTCACGCCTCCACCGGCGCCGTACCGCGCATTACCCTCGGCCGCGTCTACCACGATAGTCCGTATAGCAACGTTGAACAGACAATCGCCACCTGGCTTTATCATTCCGATAGCCCCGCAATAGACGCCGCGGGGCGTGTCCTCTAAGGCCGAGCTCAGGTGCATCGTGCTCACTTTAGGGGCACCAGTGACAGAACCGCACGGGAACAGCGCCCGGAATATATCGATCAGAGTCACATCGTGGCGAGTACGCGCCATGATTGTCGATGTCATTTGCAGGAGCGTGGGATATCTCTCAATGTCGAACAGGCTTGGCACCTCAATCGAACCGATTTCTGCGATACGGCCCAGGTCGTTTCTAAGTAGATCGACGATCATGAGGTTTTCCGCGCGGTCCTTTGCGGAAGCTTTCAACTGTCTTATCTGAGCCTCGTCCTCGCCCAGCCACCGGCCACGCCTGAGGGTTCCCTTCATCGGACGTGTGGTGACGGTTCTGCCGTGTTTGTGAAAGAAAAGCTCAGGCGAGGCCGATAGAACCTGGTGGTCTCCTATATCTAAATAAGCACAATAACCAGCTCCACGCTGGGCAGCGCACAAGCGCTGATAGAGGGAAAAGCTATCGCCTTCGAAACGGGATAGGAACCGTAACGTGAAGTTTACCTGGTAGGTCTCTCCGGCGGCAATCGCCTCTCGTATGGCGGCAATCGCGTTGTCATAATCTGCGCGGTTAATAGATGGCTGCCATGTCAGAGACGGAACTGCGTCTTCCTCTGGTGTGGCAGCTATATTTGGCGGAAACGCCAGGTGGTTGCGAAAAAGCCCAAACCACACCAGGGGAACGTTAGGACGGGGACCATCGGGGAGTGCGGCATCAAATGCAGAAGCAGCTTCGTAGGCAACATATCCAGCGGCGTAAAAGCCTTGATCTACACATTCCTGGACCGCCTGAAGTGCTGGCTCTACTTCGTCCGTGCGCACGGCTGAGATGACGTGCTCAGGATGTGCAAAGGCAAACTGCCAGGGCGTACCAAGAGTGTCACGGAAGTTGTAGAGGCTAAACGGTACAGGTAACGGACTCTGCATTTTGGCCTTTCCCCGCTTTTGTGGAGCCTCGGTTAAGCCGCAACCGGCAATGTGTTGGCCGCTGCGGCTTGACGCTCGAACTCCTCGGGATTCAGATACCCCCCGTGCCCAATGCCGTCGCCTTCGGCTGTACCAAACCTCGATCCAGCCGAACGCGGCTGGGGGGGAGAGCATCCCCCGGATGCCCTACGTGCCCGTAGAATCGGCTTCTAAGGGCCTTTAACGGCCACTTCTGCGGCGGGAGTCAGCTCCGGTATAGTGCAGATCTTTCTTTGCCCGTGGTTAAGGTGCAGGATGCTCTGGTGTCTGTAACCGCGCCGGGTCCAGTACCACGTGCTGGATGCGCCGGCGCTTCCAGGTATAGGTGATATGAACCAGACCGTCGCTTGTCTGTATCACCGCCGGGTAGGAGAACTCGCCGGGTGTGTCCTCCAGTGTCAGCACCGGCATCCACCTCCTGCCGTCCTCGGACACGGCGACGTTGAGCGGGCTGCGGCCCGTGGCGGTGTGGTTATACACCAGCAGAAACCGCCCGTCGCCAAGCGTGAGGGCATCGGTCCCGGAGTCGGGGTTGGGCAGGTCGAGCAGGGTCATCGTGCCCCAGGTTCTTCCCGCGTCCCAGGATTCTACCGTAAAGACTCTGCCCTGCTGCGTACGGCCCACCGCCTGCAGGTGAGTATCACCGTGGACGAGGAGGCTGGGCTGAATGGCGCCGATAGTTCTGCCGTCGTTGACCGGCCCGGTCGTCTGCCATGTCGTACACCCGGCATTCGCCCGCTCAAAGTGGACGCGCCAGCCGCCGTCTTCCGTGCTGGAAGGGCACACGATGTCGCCGCCGGGAAGCTGCACCGGCTTGTTCTTGACCGGCCCCAGAATACCCGCGGGCAGGCGTTCCGGCTTCGACCAACTCCTTCCGCCGTCGTCGGAGCGCCGCAGCATTCCCCACCACCGGGAAGGGCTGGGGCCAACCTTGTAAAACAGCAGGAGCGGTCCTTCCCGGGGCTGGAAAAGCACCGGGTTCCAGCAGGGATGGCGCGAAGCGGGTGAGACGAGGCCATTGGCGACCTCGATGGGCGCGCTCCACCGGCCGGCCTCGCAGCGTGCTGCCCAGATGCCGACATCGGGATGCTTTTCGTGGCTGCCGCCGAACCAGGCCGCGACGAGCGAGCCATTTACCTCGGCGAGGGTGGAGGCGTGGCACGAGGGAAACGGAGCCACCTCGAAAAGGAACTCGCAGTGCAAAATGCCATGCGGGGCGGATGTATCCATGGTGATTGTCTCCATGCTTGTCGTTGTCCCGGACTTTATCGGCACTGAATAAGCTCCCCCACCGCGGGGAACAACGCGCCTGCAATCGGCGCCCCCTCTTCCAGCCCCAGCGGGTCTGTCACCACATGATGCTTAGCCGTGTAGGTGGTTGTCTCGTCCATGAAGATGACGATGTGCGCCACGCGCGGCTCCTCCGTGACGTTGGGCGTAGCCATGTGGGCGCAGCGGGCATGGTGAAAGGTGCAGTCACCGGCTCGGATAGGCACGGTCACGCGCGGCGACCAGCGCAGGTCGGGGCAGAGATTAAACAGGCTCGAAGCATCCCCCAGGTTCTGCGCGGGCAGGTCGGTGCGCCGGTGCGAGCCGGGAAGAAAGGTCATGCAGCCGCGCTCGACCGGCACATCACAAAGCGCGATCCAGGCGGAGATGGGATTCGCGGAGTTGGCATGCGGCCAGTAAGGCTGGTCCTGGTGGAACTCGGTCGGGGTGCTCTTCTTGGGTTGTTTGATGAGGATCTGGTCGTGCCAGAGCCGCAATGGCACACCGGCCAGAGCCTGCGCGACGGCGGCGACATTGGGGTGCAGCGTCAGGGCGCGCATCGCCTCATCTTCCTGCCACACGTTCACGAGCTGGTCAAAGACGCTTCCGGCGGAAAGGGGCTTGAGCCGCTTTGCCGCCGACAGTGCCGCCGCCTGGTAATGGGCTGCCTCCTCGGGCGTGAGGATGCCCCGGATGTGGACAAAGCCATTGTTCCGGTAGGAAGCAATCGTCTCCGCGGAAAGCGTTCCCGGAGTGGTGGTCGCCTCGTGGTTGTTTCGGTAAAGAGTTTCCATCCGGTTTCTTGCCTTTACTTTCGTATTTGCTGTGGTCCGCGCTCCGGAGGAAGTGCGGAGTTGCTCTCTCCTAACGCTGCGCTTCCCAGGCTGGCACGAATCTCCTGGCTCACGAGCGTCCGCTCCTCGAAGGCTGCCGCTGCCTTCAAAGGCATCTTCCTCGGCATCCAGGGCGTCTCCCCCACCGACACACTCACATAAGATGAATTGTCGGACTCGGTACGGGCGTTAGATGCAGCCCCAGTTCCCGGCAGATCTCCTGCGACTGCATTGCGATCTCGTGTGCCGTCCACTCGCCTTCGTGACGTTTCATCTCGCGCAGCGCCTCGGCAAAGATCAGCTCCTGGAGCAACGGCTGGTTTTGTGCCAGTG
>JAUJOK010000017.1:98512-105572 GCA_030447685.1 Armatimonadaceae bacterium | reverse complement strand
CTCATGCTGCGAAGATTGGCGAGAAACTGAGAATTTTCAAACCGTCTCTTAGCCGTTCAGCAGCATCCAGCCGAGCCGACCCTGTGGGTCTGCGCGCTGGCGGACGGCCAGGGCGGGCAGGCAGGCGGCGCGGCAGCCGCGCAGACAGCGGTGGAAAATAGCCGTGCAGCAGCCCTTTCTCGCCCCGCCCACGTGCTTCTGCGCGCGGCGGCCTGGCAGGAGATTCTGCGCGCGGCGGATGCGGGCGTTCGAAACCGTGCGGACGCGGGCTTCACAACGCTTGTCTGTTTGGGCGTGACGGAGAATTACATTTGCGGCGCTTCCTGCGGTGACAGCGCGGCTTTCCTGCTGAGCGGCGGGCGCGACTACCTGCTTACCGAGAACCAGCGCAAGAACCCGCCCATCGGCTCGGGCGCGGCGCTGCCGGTGGCCTTTGGGGCGCGGGCGCAGACTCCCTGGAAACTGCTCGTCCTGTCCGACGGCGTGTGGAAGTATATCGGGTGGGAAGCTGTCGCAGCCGCTGCCGCACAATATCCGGGTGAAGAACTCGCCGCCGCACTGCGTCAGGAAGTAATCAGCGCCAGCGGCGGCAGGCTGCCGGACGACTTCAGCCTGGCTCTGTTTGAAGAGACGTAAACGGAAGCCGGGCATGGGTGGGGGCAATCCTGGGTAAATTGCGGGCAGCAGGCAATCAAAGATGTGAGGAGCGAAGCAGAAGAAGCCATGCAGCAGCACCAGATACCGCTTGATGCAAATAATCGCGCGGATGACCCGCACCACGACGACTTACGTGACGACGGCACCCATGAGGTCACTCCGGACCTGGCGTATAAACGGCTTGCCATTGTCAATGTCGTCTTTTACGGCGTTCCGCACGCGGCTGACCGCCAATGGGTACTCATCGATGCGGGTGTCATGGGCACCACCGGTCTTATCGCCCGCGCGGCGGAGGAGCGTTTTGGGCCGGATTCTCGTCCCGCCGCCATTGTGATGACGCACGGGCACTTCGACCATGTGGGCGCGCTGGAGGAACTGGCCGAGCGGTGGGACGCGCCCGTTTACGCGCACACGCTGGAGCTGCCGTACCTGAATGGCAGCGCGGCCTACCCGCCGCCCGACCCCGGTGTCGGCGGCGGGCTGGTTTCGCAGCTTTCACGCTTTTTCCCGCGCGGCCCGGTCAACGTCGGCAGTCGCCTGCAAACTCTGCCGGATGACGGCAGCATGCCGGGAATGCCGGGCTGGCGCTGGATACCGACACCGGGCCATACGCCGGGGCAGGTTTCGCTGTGGCGCGAAGCGGACCGGACTCTCATTTCGGCGGACGCATTTATCACCACCAAACAGGAATCGGCGTACGCGGCGATGACGCAGGCCCCGGAGATGCACGGCCCGCCGATGTACTTCACGCAGAACTGGCAGGACGCCCGCGCCTCGGTGGAGCGGCTGGCGGCGCTGGAGCCGGAACTGGTCGTTTCGGGTCACGGGCGGGCAATGCATGGCGCTGAGATGCGCGCCGCGCTCCATGCGCTTGCCCGCGACTTCGACCGGGTGGCTGTGCCCGACCAGGGGCGCTACGTGGAGCAGCCTGCCCAGGTGGAAACCGGCACTGCCTACGTGCCCACGGACAAGCAGTAAGCTCAGGAACATGCGGCAAAGGCCGGGACCAGCGAGCGTCCCGGCCTTTGCGTTCGCTTCAGCGCTTGGGCGTGACCGACACTCCCAGCCCTTCAAGCCAGGAAAGGTCAAGTCTCCATTCGTGGCGGCTGCGCCGGTACCAGAGTTCCCAAACACCTTCCAGATAGGCTGAAACGTCGTCCGCCGACCATCCGTTCACACGGGCCAGATGTGCCTGCGCCTGCTCGTATCGTCCGTTTATCTGGGCTAGGCCGATGTGCTTGACCTCGTGACAGGCCGGGCAGAGCGCAATAAGGCCGACAAGCGTCTGAACCTGCCGCGCGTCGTCATAGTGCCATATTTCGTGGCATTCCACCGGCCACTTCGGGCCGCGCCCACCGCACACCTCGCACCGGTTTCCGGCTTTCGCATAGGTTTGCTTTCGCAGACGGTCCCACGTTTCTTTGTCCACATGGTCGCGGACATTGGAGAACCAGCAGGTTTTCGGAACCAACTCCACAGTAAGCCACCGCGCCGCATTTTCTTGTTCCATCGGCCTGTTTTCTCCTTTTAGGGGTACCTACGAATCCCGCCTACGGGAAAATGAGTAAAAGCGGTCAAGTCATCATTGTTTATGGCTGCTATTTCTACTGTTGCTTTGGCTACCCTATATAAGGAACGTTCCGCAACTCAGGCGGGCGCAGCGACTTTGGCGTGCCGACGAAGAACAGGGGACGATTATCGAGCCATGCTTTCAGCCAAGCTGCTAATGACTTCGACTCTACCCAGGAAGCATCCGACACGGCACCGTATACGCGATGAAACCCATACTGGTCAAGCTGCTTTTGCATAGTGTGGAAATCATCCAGTTCCATCAGGTCGTCTATATCACGATTCGGGTCAGTTCGTATGACGGGCGCTTCCGTCTTCGTACAGTCCACGCTCGACCGAATGCTACCGCCCCAGTCGCATATCGGCAAGAGACCTTCAGGCCATTCAGGCTTTCCAACCTCATGACTACCGCGCGAACTCAGGTAATGCTCAACAATAGAATGACCTCGAAAGTTGATAGCGCGGCTTGGTAAGGGAAAAAGACCATGGATACCAGGGCCAACATTAAGATTATCTATCTCTATGTAGATGTCACGAAGAAGAATGCTGGGCAGGCGAAAACCAAGTGCTCGCTCAACAATCGATACTTCATGAGCCAAGGCTTGCCTACTTATCTCCGAGTAATAGGGATTTTTATATTTCTGCGATAGCTGATCGAGTAATGTTGCCATACCGTCATATCCTTCGCACCTGATGTCAGGAGTACAGCTTGGAAAAGCGGCTCCCGAACTGGTGCAGGTATTTCAATGGTAATACGGCAGCGGCACTCAATAGCCAAGTGCCGGGTCCACGACGTTTGCCAGCGGCTCCCCTTTCAGGTAGCGCGCCGTCTGCTCACCGACCAGACGGGCGAAGCGTGGCCAGTACAGTGGCGTATTGCCGCCGGTGTGCGGGGTGATGATGCAGTTCGGCAGCGACCAGAACGGCGAGTCGGCGGGCAGCGGTTCGTCCACAAAAACGTCCAGGCCCGCCCCGGCGATCCAGCGGTTTTGCAGCGCTTTCAGAAGCCACGTCTCGTCAACCAGGCCGCCACGCCCGATATTGATGACGTAGGCGTCCTTTCGCATAATCTCGACCTCGTCCTCGCCGAACATCATGCGTGTATCGGGCGTGAGCGGGAGGGCAAGAACGACCGCATCGGAGGCCAGAATCAGGTCGTGGTATTGAAGATGGGGAAGCGTCACGTCCATACCCGGTGTCGGTTTCGATACATCACGGCACAGTCCGATGGTGCGCATGCCAAACGCCTGACAGCGCACGCCCACCGCCTGCCCGATAGCCCCCGCGCCGACAATCCCGACCGTCTTCCCCTCCAGTTCGAACAGAGCTTCACTGATAGCACGCCGCGCCGACCAGTCGCGGGCCTGCTGGGCGGCGAAACTTTGCGGCAGACCCCGCGCAAAGGCCAGCAGAAGCGCCAGCACATGCTCGGAGCAGGCGGCGGCATGGATGCCCGATGCGGTCGTCACCTGTACGCCATCCACAAAAAGCGCGGGCGACAGCTTGCCGTCCACGCCCGCGCTCCAGAACTGCACCCACTTCAGGTTACGGGCGGACGCGCGCAGTGCGTCGGGCAGGGAACCGCAGAGCAGCGCGTCGGCGTCTGCGATGATGTCAGTATCCGGCGATTTCGGATCGGTCATTTCCAGGCGGACGGCGCTCCCGTACGCCTCCAGCGCCTGTTCCAGCTTTTCGTGCAGTTCGTTATCCGTTGTCAGGCAGACCAGGCGAAGCGGGTCCTTCGGCGGCGTGGAGTAAGGCATCTTTTCGGCTACTCCTGATTGCGAATGAGGTTTTTTGCCGCCGCCACGGCGTGAGGTTCGACGACGATTCCGCGCGCCTCGCTCTGCTTCACCACGAACGGCAGCAGAGTCTCCAGGTCGTTTTCCAGATAAACGCGCAGCGGCAGGTTCCCGAATGGGGGAAGCGGCGGGGGGGCATCGGACGGCAGAAGCAGCAGAATGTCGTCGTAGGCCGCGATGTCTTCCGGCAGCGTTTCGGTTTCCGCGCCGTCGGCGGCGGCGGGCAGAACCGCTGTGAAAAGCGGCATCCGAGCGGCGCGGTCCCGCTCCTGCTCCTCGGCGATCAGGGCAGTCAACTCCTCGCGCAGGTCGGCGGCGGGCAGGTGCAGGTCGCCGGGACGCAGCAGCCAGCGCGCCTCGCAGCGCGCGGCCAGCGCCACCACCGCCGCCGGGTCCAAAACATCCGGCGAGGCATCGAAGGCGAGCGCGCCGCCGCCGACCGCTTCGATCAGGGGCAGCAGACGGGCTGTCTGCGCTTCGGGCGATTCCATCAGCATAGGCAGCAGATCGCTGGGCGCGGTGACAACCAGGCCATCCGCGCCATCGGCCAGCGCCTGTTCAACATCGGTCTGGGAGCGGACGACGGCCCACACCGCGATCTCCACGCCGCCCAGCGTCCGAGCCGGAAAGTGCGCGGCCCCGATAAGCACGCGCGGACGCTCCGGCGCGGCCTGCGCCCGCGCAATAGCGGCGGCGTCCGGCTCTACCACGACACGGCCCCGCGCCGGATCGAGAATGACCCATTCACCTTCCGGAATGGCTTCACGCGCCCCCGCGACGCCGGTAATGACTGCCATGTCCGGGGGAAAGGAGGATTGCGCCACCTCTTCTTCCGCGACGACGCCGACGACAGCAAGGCCGGGAAGACGGATGAAAAGCGCCTGCGCGGCGTCTCCGACCACCAGTATCACATCCAGCGGGCCATCGCCTTTATAGCGGGCGCGGCGCGCGGCCTCGGTCAGTATGTCCGGTGGCAGCGTAGGGCGACCCTGATCTTCCTGAACCGGAACGGCGCGGGCCACGGCAACATTGTCGCCATGTCCCGCCCCGTGCAGCAGATTCACGGACGGCCCTCAGTGCGCGGCACCTGCGGCGGCGGCGCCGTTTGTGGGGCGGGCGTCGTCGGGGAGGGTGTCACCGGCGCGGGGCTGACAGGCGCGGCAGGTGTCGCCGCTGGTTCGTCTTCCAGCTCCTCGTCGTCCACGCGAATCTTACCCTGCACGCCACCGGTAAGCTCCAGGAACTCTTCGCCTTCTCGAAGGCCGATCAGCGCGGAGGGCGAGCGAATCTCGTCGGAACGGTCGAAGCCGCGCACCTTGCCGGTCAGCAGCACCGTTTCGGCGCGGCCATCATAAACGGCTTTCTCGGCGGTAAGGGTGCGGTCTCTCTGGCGAAACGTCAGGTTGCCGGTGGCGACGGCGACGCGCCTGCGCCATCTGTACTCCACCCGGTCGCAGGTGATCGCTACCGGGTCACGGAACTCACGCCGCAGCGACCCTTCCGGCGCATTGGCGTTCTGGGGGCGGGGGCGCGCGAGGACGCGAACATTGCCGGTAAGAACGGCCCGCGCCTTTCCATAGTACGCGACGCCTTTATTGCCCACAATGGTGTTCTGCGCGTCGTCTATCTGAACCCGGCCCGGCGACGTGGCGACCTGCGTCTTCTCATTGAAGGCCGCCATATCGGTCCGCAGGATGGTGTCCTCGAAGGTGAACTTTACGCCGGTGGAAAGCGACGTGACCCAGCCACCGTTCGTCTGCCTGCGGTTCATCCGCAGCCCGACATAGTCTACGTACCGATCCTTACCGGCTGTGGGCGCAGCAGCGCCAGCGCGGCGCGGCGCGGGTGGCTGCGCGTACAGCAGCGATACCGCGAGGCCCGAAATACCGACAGCGGCAAGCAGTGGGGCGGCTTTGCGAAGACGTTTTACCCGTGTCATAACCCGAACTCCTCCGATTCTAACGTATCTACGCGAATTCGGCCTCTGGCGTTACGCAGCGTCGTCTCGCGGGTCTGGATATTGATGGTTAGCTGTTCGCCGTTCAGTTCGCCGCGCGGGTGCGTCGCGCGCACCGGCCCTTTGCAGCGCACCTGTTTGGAACCCGTGTTCCAATCCAGATCCGTGGCCGTGACCTGTAAATCGCGCACTTTGCAGACAATGCTGCCGGACAATTGGAGAACCCGCAGAAGGTCGTCATAGACGGCGGTGGGCGCCGTCAAAAGCGCGGCGGGGCGTCCCGAAACCGCCAGCAGACGGGCCTGGATACCACCGGAGAAGGTGAAGCGGTTCTGGGCGCGCGACGTTTCGACACGGCCTGCCGTAATCGTCCAGGCGCGCTTGCCCTTATGGCGGCCAATCACTTTGATCTTTTCAAATCGAATACCCACATCGCCCGTCAGCGCGCTCGAACCGCCGCTCAAGCCTGTCAGTGGGCGATAGCCCCGGGCGTAGCGCAGTGCGAGACCGGTTCCGCCGACAAGCAGGATTGCCAGAATCCACAACAGAAGGCGCTGTGTTTTGTCGGTCATGGCGAGGAGATAATAAACGTTCCGGCGGCAAAAATAGAAGCCGCCGGAACGGAATCGAGCTTAGAACGGGGGAGGGGGCGGATCATCCCGAACATGATACAGCCGGATGGGGCGAAAGTCGTACGTTGCGCCCGCAGCGGATTCCGGCACCGCAATGCCTTCCGAGCCGAGGAGAATCGAACTCCCCCCGTAGGTGCCGCGACTGAAATAGTCCGGATCCGTGTCAGGGTCCGGGCCATCCGGGCCGGTGATCCGGACGACCTGCGCGGGTGAGGGCGCGGGCACTTCAATACGGAACTCGCCGTTGCTGTCCGTCACCACCTGCGCAGCGCCATAGGTAATTGTTGCGCCGACGATGGGGTTGGCCTCCACCGGGCTGACTACCTTGCCGGTAACGACAACGGTGCCGGTCGGGGGCGGTTCGGTTATATCACCGCCGCCGCCGCCACCGCCGCCGCCGCCGCAGCCGGCAGCCAACAGAAAAAGGGCCGCGCCGGCGACAC
>JAUJOK010000017.1:45945-98412 GCA_030447685.1 Armatimonadaceae bacterium | reverse complement strand
CCGCCGCCGCCGCCGCAGCCGGCAGCCAACAGAAAAAGGGCCGCGCCGGCGACACTCGCCCCACAGCGGGTCACCTTGAAAAAATGCTTTCGCGGCCATCTGCCGAGAATCATTAGATCCTCCTCCTCGGTAAAACATTGACGTTTGCTGAGACCGGCTACGTTCCGGCTCGCAGGCGACATTCGCTTGTGCGGCAGCGTTAGCTCACGCACGCACCATTATACAAAAAATGGACCGGACAACGCAAGCGAGGCCGTTGCGGTGGGGTCTGGCACAAGATTGGAAGATTCTCCTCATAAAGACCCCGGTGGCCGTGCCTTCCTTCAATGGATCGGAAAATCTCACGGTATCGGCTTTTGCCATCCTGCACGAAGAACGGAAAATTTCTGTCGGGAGGTCAGGGCTGGTTGGCAAAGGAGAGGGGACGGGTAGAAAACAGGCGGAAGGAGGGTCAACGTGACCTGTAATCGTTTGTTGTCGTTTCCCACTCTCCCGCTGCTGCTGTTGCTGCTGTTTCGTTTCCCGCTCACTGTCGCTGCTCAGGATAAACCTACCGCCGAGAATAATGCCGGAACGGTTGTCGCCGGGGTGCCGGTCGGTTCCGGCACCCCCCAGGAGATACGTGCCCAGCTCCAAAAAAGACTTGCTTCCAAGCTGGAAGCCTCGCTTGCTTTGTCGGACGGTGTCAAAACCGTCAAGCGCACGCGCGCCGACCTGGGAATCCGTCTGGACATGGACCGGATGATGCGCGGCGTCAGGGCAAAGCAGAAGTTCGTCCCGCTCATTCTGGAGGTGGATAAAGCTGCCCTGAAAAACGCCCTGGAACGCCTGACGGACGAGTTCGAGCAGCCCGCCGTCAATGCCAAGCCCTATTTTTACCGGGGCAGCTTTCGTATTCTGGAAGGAAGATACAAGCGCGCGCTGAACGTCCCCACCACGGCGGAGCAACTGGTTCAGCAGGTGGAAAAGGACCCGGCGCTCCGTTCTTTCCGCGTTGCCATCGCCAAAACGCCTCCGGCGGTTACGGCGGACAAGCTGAAAGGCATTACCGGGCGGCTGGCATCCTTCGCGACCACGGCGGCACGGAATCCGCCGCGCGATAATAATATCGAGATCGCCGTGGAAGCAATCGACGGCACGCTGCTCTCGCCGGGGGAGACGTTCAGCCTGAACAAAACCGTCGGGCGGCGCACGAAAGCGCGCGGCTATAAAGAAGCGCCGGTCTTCGTGGACGCCAAAAAGGTAGAAGGCATCGGGGGCGGCGTGTCGCAGGTGACGGGTACCCTGTTCAATGCCGCCGCTCTGGCGGGCTTGAAGATCGAAGAGGTTCACCCGCATTCGCGCCCGGTCGCCTACCTGGGGCTGGGCCGCGACGCCACGGTCGCCTATGGACAGAAAGACCTGAGATTCACCAACAACACCAATGCGCCTGTCTATATAAGCTACACGTTCCGGGGCCAGCGGCTGAACGCGACCCTGTACGGAAAAGAAACCGATGGCCGAACCGTGACCCTGCGGCGGCGCGTCCGACGGCGCGGGCCGGGCAAAATCGACGCCCAGCTTTTCCGAACCATCAAGGATAAGGGCGCTCTGGTCGCCAAACAGCGGCTTTTCAGCCATGGTTATCGGTGGGAACCCGATTAGCCGTCCCGGCGTCCTGAACAGAAGGGCGCGGGAACTTGCCGCGCGGGCAGGAGTTCCGTTGAAAAAACAAGCAGATGCAGTGGAAGCAAAACCGGAGGCCGCGCAGGAAAGCGCGCCTCTGGTTTCTAACGGTAACGTTAATACTTTGTCGGAAAGGAAGGAGAATACGCCTTCCCTTCCCGTCCTGCCGGGAGCAGGCCGTCCGGGCCGCGCCGATATTTTGAACGGTTCGATCCACCAGGGCGTATTTCGTGTCGCTGTGCCCTCCGTGGCGACGATGCTTCTCCAAACTACCAACGGCTTGCTGGACCGCTTCTTCGTCGGCTCGCTCGGCCCGGACGCGCTTGCCGCCGTGACCATTTCGATGTCGCTGAACTTCGCCCTGATGTCGGCGGCGATGGCGATTTCGGTGGGAACCACGGCGCTGGTCGCGCGTTTTGTCGGCGAAGGCGACGCTTTGCAGGCCGACCGGGCGACCCAGCAGTCGCTGACGCTGTCCCTGCTGATGGCCGCCGCTGTCGGTCTACTGATGTTCTTTCTGCGACACCCGCTGCTGGCGGCGCTGGGCCTTCAATCCAACACCCTCCATCTTGCCGCCACGTATCTGAACATCGTGCTGCTGGGGCTTCCGACCCTGTTCGGGATGCTCATCCTGAACGGCGCGTTTCGCGGGCTGGGGGACACGGTGCGCCCGTTCTGGGTCTCGCTGGGCGCGAACGTCGTCCATGTCATCGGAAACTATCTGCTGATCTTCGGCAATCTCGGGTTTCCCCGCCTGGGCCTGGCGGGCGGCGCGGTGGCTCTGGTCATCTCGCAGGCCGTAGCATTTGCTTTGTACCTGTATTTTCTGCACCGCTCCCCGCTGCGGGACGCGCTTTCGCCGCACGGCTGGAAACTCGATGGGGACTGGGCGCGGCGTATCGCACGCATCGGCCTGCCCGCGTCGGCGCAGCAGCTTTTGCGTGTCGGCTCGATGATCGCCTTTCAGGGGATTCTGGCGCGCACGCCCGCCGGGAGCGCCGCCGTGGCCGCTCTGGGGGTGGGACTGGTATCGGAGTCCATCGCCTTCATGCCCGGCTTCGGCTATTCTATCGCGGCGTCGGCGTTTGTCGGCCAGAACCTGGGCGCGCGGCAGGTGCGCCGCGCGAACGACGGGGCATGGGCCGCGACCTGGCAGGCGCTTGCAGTAATGAGCCTGATGGGCGTAGTTTTCTGGACCTTCGCCGAACCGTTCGCGCGGATATTTGTCCACGGCGAAGCGAAAACGCCGCACGAGCAGGCGCAGATGGAGACCACCATTGCGCTGACGGTCGCGTACCTGAAGATCGCCGCGTGGACGGAACCGCTGCTGGGGCTGGGGATGGTGCTGACCGGCGCGCTCCAGGGTGCGGGCGAAACGAAATCCCCGACACTGATTACAATTCTGACGATGGTGGTCCTGCGCCTTCCGCTGGCCTGGCTGCTGACGATCTACCTGGGGTACGGCGCGGTCGGGGGCTGGTACGCGATGGCCGCCTCGACGGCGTCGGCGGGGTTGCTTACCGTGGTGGTGTTCCGTCAGGGTCGGTGGCGGAAGGTGCGGGTATAGAAGCCGCCGCGCGAATTGCCGCGCGCGTCCCCTCCAGATCGAAGCACTCCTGCTGGTTGGTGCGCATCCAGCGGGTCGCCAGACCTATCGCTTCGCGTTCGCTCAGCATCCGCTCGTCTATCTCGGCCTGAAGCGTGCGAATGAGCCACTGGCGGGCCATCTCGGCATAGGCGACGGCGGCGGCGGGCCAGAACGTATCACCGCCGAAGGCGAACAGCTTGTTGGCGGGTACGGCGTGGATCATACGCCGCACGAAGTCCCGCGCGCTGTACGGGTCGATGCTCCAGGCCCAGCACATATCGACCCACACATTCGGGTAGTGCTTGGCGAGCGACACCAGCTCATCGTTATACGGGTAGGCGATATGCATGAGGATGAAGCGCGCCTGCGGGTATGTCGCCAGCAGCGGGCACAGATGCGCGGGGCGGATGCGCTCCATAGGCATGGAGCCGGTTCCCGCATAATGTCCGGTGTGTATCTTGAACGGCAGGTTATGCTTTATCGCCTGCTTGACGCCGCGCGCCCAGCACCAGTCGCCCAGGCAAAGGCGCTCGTCCTCACCCAGCGCCTTTTTCATCGCCGCCCGCCGCTAACTGTTTTTCCAGCACCCGCGCCACATCGGCATCGCTGCGCTCCTGCCATTGCAGCGTCCGGGCGTACGCGTGCTGCGCTTTCACGGCGATGGCGCACGGGCCGTACTTGCTGAACAGCGCCGCAATGGCCCCGAAGCGTTTCCAGGTCGCGCACCTCGACATCCGTTTCGCCGTGCAGTTCGGCAGGATTAATGTGGCCGTTGCAGAAGCCGAACCAGTTGATGTCAAAAAGAAAGAAATCGGGGCCGGAGGGGTCAGGCAGGCAGGCCCAGGAAAAGTTATCGGTCTGGATATGGTCCAGGTTCGCCACGTCCTTCAGCAGCCGCAGTCGCTCGCCGGGGCGGCGCAGCAGCCGGTTCCGCTCGGCGGCGGCCTCGATGCCTTTGACGGTTATCTCGTCCATACCGCCGTACACCTGCCGGGCGATAAGGCGCACCGCCTCCCCATAGCCGGTTAACCGGCACTTTTGCCAGGCATCCTCTATGCCCCGGAAGCGTCCAGCAATATCGGGGTCGCCGGCATCGTGCAGCCGCTTGATGGCTTCGGGCGCGGCCCCCGCCGAGGCAAGATCGTCCTGCACGTAGTTCTGGAACAGGCTCTGGAGCACGTCCGGGCCGTTCTCGACGTACTCCGTTTCCGTGTTCATATGCTCGTGCGTATCTATCAGCGGCGTTGCCCGGATATGCTGTTCCAGATCGGTAGCAGTCATGGCGCTCGTTCCTTTACCGTCTATTTCGCTTGGTCGCCCGCTTCGCTAAAACAAGAACCGTTCCCGCGACGAAAACCAGGCACGCGCCCAGGAACCAGTCGCCCCAGCGCGCGTACAGTGTGCGGTCGTTCCGCAGTCGAATGTCGCCAGTAAGATAGCCGCGTTTGTTGATGCCGAGCGATTCGGGGATACGCCCCCACGGGTCAACAATCTCGGAAACGCCGGTGGACGCCGCCCGCACCAGATAGCGCCGCGTCTCCACCGCCCGCAGGACGGAAAAGTCGGCGTGCTGGTAGGGGCCTGCGGACGTGCCGAACGCCTGGTCACTGGTCAGCAGCGCGAGCGCCTGCGCCCCATTTCGAATGTTCGCGGCAGCAAGCCGTCCATAGCCGCTTTCGTAGCAGATAAGCACGCCTACTTTGACAGGGCCGCCCGCACCGGAGTCCACCGTCACCACGCCGGGCAGCGTTCCATGCTGGAAATCGTCGTCGCCCGCGCCGTAGGCAGCAAAGACCGGCCCCAGAAAGCGGCGCAGCGGGAAAAACTCGCCGAACGGCACCAGCAGCGTCTTATCATAGCGCCCGGCCAGTCCGCCTTCCCGGTTGAACAAAACTGCTGTGTTCCACAGCTTGTTCTTCTCATCCCGATCCACCGAACCGACCAGCAGCGACGTTTGCGTGGATTGGGCAAGCCCGGAAAGCGTATCGTACAGACGGTAATCGCGGAGCGCCTGGCCCGGCACCACGGTTTCCGGCCATAGCACCAACTGCGGCTGCTCCGCGAGCGCCTGCCGCGTCAAATCCAGATACACGCGCAGCGCCTCGGCGCGCGCCTCTTCCGTGTAGCGCCCTGATTTTTGCACCACGCCCTGCGCCACGGCCACGCGCCACACCGGTTCGTTCTGGCTCTTTGCACCAGACATCGCCAGTGTTCCCCCCAGCGCCAGTAATACAGGAATGATTGCCGCCGCTGCCGCCCAGCGCGCGGCTATTAACCGATGCTCCTGTCGCCATCGAAGCCATGCTTCCGCGAGCAGACCGTTCGCGGCGGCAATCAGGAACGCCAGCCCCCACGCCCCCGTCACGGAGATAATCTGCACCAGCGGCAGAGCGCGCACCTGCGTCGCCGCGAGAGGAAACCACAGGAACGAAATCTGCCCCCAGGCGCGCAGCCCCTCGCACAGCGCCCACAGCGCCCCAAAGACCCACGGGCGGAGCAAGGGGGAAAGGCGCGGCAGCAGCAGCGCGCTCACCAGGCCGAGCAGCGCGAACGGCAGCGCCTGTATCAGTGATAAAACAATCCAGGGAAGCACGCGCATCCAGCCCGTGCCCAGTTCCGTCATCCAGGTAATGCCGCAGAGAAACAGGCCCAGGCCGAACAGGAAGCCGGTGGAGATGCCCGTTCTGCCCTCACCCCCTGCCCCTCTCCCGCTGCGGGAGAGGGGTGCCTGTGGCAGTACCAACCCCGGCTTTGCGCCAACCCGGTTCTCCTGATTCTCGTGCGAAGCCGGGGCCGCTTCCGCAGCAGGCTCCCCTCTCCCACCGCGAAGCGGAATCCATGGGAGAGGGGCCGGGGGTGAGGGCAAAACAGGCGTGAGGGCAAGATAAAACGGAACCAGCGCGACCCAGGCGAGCGGCCAGATCCCCCACGGCGCGAACGCCAGGGTAAGCGCCGCGCCGGAAAGGAAGGGAATCGCCCGGTGGAACGCACGCGCCCATAACGAAACCCGTTCGGGAGCGGCGGCTACGGCGTCCAATTATCCTCCGGACCGAACGAAGCGCAGGCAGCCGCCAGCAGTTCCGCTGCCGCATCAGCATCGGAAAGGGAGATGACTTCGCAGGGCGTATGCATGTAGCGCAGCGGAACTTCTACCAGGCCCGTTATCATGCCCGCTCGACTGATCTGCATCGCATTGGCGTCCGTGCCCGTGCCGCCGGGAGCCGCCTGAAGCTGATGGGCGATACGTTCCCGCTCGGCTACAGCTACCAGGCGATCCGCCAGTTTGCGGTTGGCGTTCGCGCCGCGCAAAATGCCCGCGCCGCCGCCGAGCTTCAGTTCCGAAACCTTGCGCTTGTCCATCGAAGGAAAGTCTGTGGCGAAGGTGACATCCACAGCGATGCCGATTTGTGGGTCAATACCGAAAGAGGCGGTACGTGCGCCGCGCAGGCCGATCTCCTCCTGAACAGTGGCGACGGCGAACACCGCGGCGCGGGGCTGGCGCTCCTTCACGCGCCGCAGCGCCTCGGCGACCACCCACGCCCCGATACGGTTGTCCAGCGCACGCGCGGTGACGCGGTCACCCAGCAGGTTCGTCATCCCATACGTATAGGTAATCGGGTCGCCGACGCGCACGCCCGCCGCCTCGACTTCGGCCCGCCCGCCGGTTGCGCCCAAATCCACCCAGAGGTCGTGCATCTCTACTTTCTTGTCCCGCTCGTCCGCATCCAGAAGATGGATAGGCTTCTTGCCGATGACGCCCGGAAGCGGCCTGTTAGCCGTATGCACCTCGACCCGCTGCCCGACCAACACGACGTTGTCATGCCCGCCAATGGTCTGGAAATAGCAGTAGCCTTCGTCGGAGATATAGTGGACGATGAAGCCGATCTCATCGATATGACCCGCCAGCATCACGCGCGGCGCGCCCTCCGGGTTCACCACCGCCAGCGTGTTGCCCAGCGCGTCGGTACGCACCTCGTCGGCAAAAGGGGCGACATATTCCCGGAAATGGGCGGCGTTCGGCCCCTCGAAACCGGATGGCGACGGGGTTTCCACCAGGCGGCGCAGGAAAGCAAGAGCGGAATCGGATGGCACGGGCAGGCTCCTCAACACGGGTTCGATGCCTTATTGTACCGTGAAAGGAGCGCGCCCTCACCCCCTGCCCCTCTCCCGCTGCGGGAGAGGGGAGCCTGCCACGAAAGCGGCCCCGGCTTCGCACGAAAACAGGGAGAACTGTCACGGCGCGAAGCCGAGGTCGGTAACGTTACAGGGATGCCAAAGGTAACGGGCGAAGCCGGGGTTGGCAGTGCCACAGGCACCCCTCTCCCACGCCCGAAGGGCGGCTCAAATGCGGCTGCGCCGCCGGGAGAGGGGCACAGACACCGAAGGTGGCTACGGGGGTGAGGGCCTATTTCCGTGGGTCAGTGAGGCCGCGCGCGATCCACAGGCCCGCCAGAAGGAGCAGCGCGGAGGGAAGCAGAACGGCGGGCGCTCCCCACAAGCTTACCATAACCCCGGCGAGAAGCGGGAGCATAAGCGATGGCGCGTTCAGCAGGCTCATCAGCCCGATATATGTCGGCTGCTCCGGGTCCGGCACGGTTTCCAGCACGTAATTGGTGAAGATGGCCCAGCCGCCTTCCGTCACCGCGCCGAGGCAAAAATAGGCGGCGAAGAACGGCAGTACGCTTTGTGACACCAGACCGCCCACGCCCGCTAAAAGCGGTGACAGAAGCGCCAGACCCATCACGGCCAGCAGCGCCCGGCGCGGCCCGTGCCGGTCCGTCAGCCATCCCCACAGCGGCGCACAGGCCAGCCCGCCGACGGTGTGGGTAATCAGGAATGACCCGGCGATACCGGGCGGCAAATCGGGAACACTGGCCTGGGCATAGCCCAGATAGAACGGAAACGCCGCTCCGATCGCGCCGGCCAAGACCTGCACCACAGCCAGGCGTCGGAAGTCGGGGCGCGCGCGCAGCCGGGCAGGCAGTTCGCGAAGATAGGTCGTGAGCGGGGGACGAGCCGCCGGTTCGGCTGCTTCTCCCGGCGTGTCGGGAACCGGCTCGCGGATAAGGACGAGAAAGAAAAACGAAACCGACATGAAGATAGCGCAGCACAGGGCAAGCAGCGCGCCGCTGGCGGGAAAGGGCATCCAGTTGCCGGAAAGCGCGCGCACCACCACCAGGCCGACGCCGATGCGCCCCAGCCCGCCGAAAATCTGCGTCATCGCGAAGAAGCGGCCCCGCCGCCGTTCCGGGATCGTCCGCCCGACAAGAGTTGTCCAGGGAACCACGCCCGCGCCGTCGCCCAGCCACAGCAGGGCGTACGCCGCGCCCAGTATCGCCAGTGCCGCGCCGGGCGCGGGCGTTCCCAGCCAGAACAGAGCCGCCGCTGCGCCGAACAGGCCGACGCGCCCGAAGAAACAGACGCAAAGCAGAAACGGCAGGTAACGCCGACGCCCTTGAAGCTGGTGGGCGACGAAAAGCTGCGGCAGCAGAAACCCGGCCTGCTTTATCGCGGCGAAGACGCCCAGTATGACCGGCCCGCCGCCCAGGCTCTTGATGACGGCGGGAAGCGCGGTGGCGGCATCCAGAAACGACAGGCCGATAAAAAAGCTGGTGACATCGGCGACGAGCACCGTGAAGTTCCAGGCCGCGTTCGGAACGGGCGTGCCACGCGGTTCGCCGCCATGCGGTTCGCTGTAGGGCTGCGGCTCGTGCTTCTCCTGGGAGTCGATCACGGAGTCTTCGGAGGGGCAGGGGGGCGCGGGCCGTCCGCAGCAGGACGGACGCCGTCTGCGGGACGCACACCGTCTGCGGGACGCACACCGCCCGCGACCGGGGACTTCATCTGCGAAAGCACAGTGATAGCGCGTTCATTGAGCAGGACGTTGTCGATGAAATACGCGACTTCCAGGTCCTGCACCATCTCCGGCGGGGCCTTTGACGGCTCTTTCTGATATTGGCGCGGCACCAGTCGCCCTTTGAGCACCTTCTGGGTCTGCGTGGAGATAAGCTTCTGCTGATCAGTGGTGAAGTTTGCCTTCACAACCTCCAGAAGCCGCCCCACGGCCTGGTTGCGCGCCGCCTTTTTCGCGTCTCGGCTGCCTTCGAGGCGGCGGCGACCCGGTCTTCCAGCGCCGTGGGAACAGGTGTGCCGCTGAGAGCTTCCGTGCGCGCCTTTTCGATGTCGGTGGCCAGCGAGCGCAGAACGTCGCCGTCCTGCTTCACCTGGGTTCGGGCTTCCTCGTCCAGCTTACGCATCAGGGCAAGGAGCGGCGTTATCTGCTCTGTCGTCAGCTTCAGAGGCACCAGAACCCGGAGCAGGCCCAGATCATTGATGTTCGCCAGTACCGTCGCCGGATCGACTGACGGCGCTGTTGCCGCCGGTTTCTCCTGCACGGCCCATCCCGGCGCTGCTGTGGTCAGGCTGAGAACGAGAAGAAGCGCGGCGGTCGAACGAAAAGCGCGGCGTGGGTATGACAATACAACGGGCACAAATGACTCCTTAAATAAGCAGTTCTGCTCGCTTTTTTCGGCGCGGGCAGCATCTTCTCCTCCTATTACCCGAGCCGTCGATGGTAGACCAGCCATTCGACACATAGGACGCACAGGACGGCGGCAGCGATCCATGGCCAGATTTCACGGCGGACGGGCACGCGCGGGCCGCTCTGCTCCTTTGTTACTCCGGCGTCGGCGATCAGGAAGGCAGGGCGGGCGACGGGGGCGATATTCGATTCCATCGGGGAAAGCAGCGACACCGCGAACGACTGTGACCAACTCTTGCCCTCAGCCTTATACACGCCGACCGTATCCGTGCGCTCATAGAAGGAGGGGGCGGCGGCGCGGCGGGCATCCCCGGCGGGGGCAATAACATCGCGGCGGCCATCGGGCCGGGTGACGGTAAGCGCTCCCTGCTCCGTGCTCGCGCTGAGCGGCACGATCTCGCCGGGGCGGTGAACGCCGCCGCCTTCGCCGGGCCGCGCAGTCAGCCACTGAACGCAGTTGGACAGGAAGATCGGGAACGCATAGCGCAGCGGCATGTCCGAATCGAAGACTGAGAAGCCCACGTACACCGCGCGCGTCTCGCCACGCTCCCCGGCCACGATGACCGGGCCGTTGTCCGTTTCCGCCAGGGTCGTCGCCCAGGGCAGGGGAGACACGGCATTGGCGCGGCGCAGATGGACGTTCGCCAAGTCTACAAAGCGCATCAGCGGGTGCGTACGGCTCCAATCCAGAATCTGCGGCTTATCGGCGTCCGCGCCCGTTATCGTGACAGGAACTTCGCCGCCGGACGCCGCGCCCCAGAACAGGTAGCGGCCCGGCGGCAGGTTTTTGGGCGCGCTGTTCGTGTCGAGGACGGTCATTTCGTGGCCGGTGCCGGGTTTATAGCCGCCGGGCCGGACGCTGTCCAGCACCACATTCGGGTCGATGTTCAGCGCGTTTTCCAGAAAGAAGTTCCCCTCCGATACCAGCAGAATCTTAACTTTTCGGCGCGGCGGAACGGTGACGGAAGCCGTGTTGTCCGCCGTCAGGTCGTCGGCAAGATCGACACGCGCCGTCACAACGCCACCAGCCCGCACGCCGATACGGTCAAACACCTCGGATTTGCTCTGGCCGGGCGCAAGCGTGATTTCATGGGCGTCCGCTAACTTATTATCGACTTCGATATTCAGCGGGAACGTCCGCGCTTTTTTGCCGAAGTTCTGCACGGTTACGAACGTCTGACGCGCATCGCCGCCGACGGTATCGCGCACATCGAAGGCGGTCACGGCGACATTTTCCGCCCGTTTCCCGACCGGCAGGAACTGCAACTCCACGCCTCCCAGGCTCATCTCATCCGGCTTCGGAAATGCGCCATCGGAAAGGACGCTTACCTGCGCCTCGGCACGCGACGACACCAGCGACGCCGCCACGGTAATCGCCTCGCGGATGTCGCCGGTCGCATCGCTCGCTCTGGCTTTATCCAGCGCGCGCATCAGCTTGTCCTTATCGGTCGTCAGCGGCGCGAGCACCTCCGGCTTTTCCCCGGCCAGCACCACCAGCGCCTGATCGCCGGGCTGCTTGCGGTTTATCAGCGTCTTCGCCTCGGCCACCGCCCGCGCGAAGCGGCTCCCCGGCTCGTCCGTCGCCTTCATCGAGGCTGACCCATCCAGCACAATCGCCGATGTTCGCCCGCCCAGGCTTGACGCCCACAAAAACGGGCGCGCAACGGTGAACACCAGGGCCAGCGCGACGAGCAACTGCAACAGCAGGAGCAGGTTCCGCCGCAATTTTTGAAACGGCGCGTTCGCCTGCGTATCCTGCACCACCGCTTCCCACAGCATCACCGACGACACGATCTCGTCGCGCCGCCGCAGTTTCAGCAGGTACAGCGCCACGATCACGCCGCCAATCGGCACGAGCCACAGCAGGCTCCACGGAGAAAGGAAGTTCACACCTGCTCCTCATAAACAGGCGCGGCGCGTCCAGCTTGGGCGGTCAGACTTCTGTCCTGCTCCTCTTGAGGCCGTGTCAGCAGATAGGCGGGGTCTGCTTTCCGTGCAGCGCGCAGATATTCCTCTACTATAGTCTTCAGGAATTCTGATGGGGTCTGACCCAGCCGCGCTGCCTCCGCACGCAGTTGGTCTTCCAGCTTAGGTTCAAGGTTGATGGAATACGTCATCGTCGCCTCTGAGATTCAATCGCTATACCATCACGCTGTGAATCGGCACGAGACAGGGCAGGCCCTACAGGGAAGACAGTAATGTGGTTATCCGGCGTAATTGAAGACCGGCGTTTCCACCACGCGGAGCGGCGCGGATTCGCCCAGAACGATCTGCTGAAGGCGCTCCACCGTCTGGGGCGCAAAAAGCTGCTCGCCCGTTTCTACGCTGACGCGCGCCGGTACGTCCTCGATCAGAAAGAACTTCCCATTTATCTCCAGCGTGTACGTCACGTTCTGCTCAACCAACGTTCCCTGTTCCTTTCCCGTCACTTGCCACCCCCACTCGGCGGCTGCCCCCCGGTTTCCTTCCGCCTCCTGATAATATCCCGTGCCTGCCAAGTCGGCATAGTCTTTCTCTCCTCAATGGATAGTGTCACTTCCAGCCATACTAAGCTGGTAAATAATATCGCCATTGCGCCCGCTGCAAACAGGTAAAACCCGGCACCGACTACACCACTAAAAATCCAGCCAGATGTGTTGCCTCCACTCACAGAGTGATACATATACGCGGCAGCGAACAAACCGAAGAGTCCCATGTGAATATCTTTTGTTATGCTCTTTTTTGAAGTATATTCTGGTCCAATGAAAAATGACATGACGGAAAGAATAGAACCAAAAAGGCATAGTGCTGACGCGAAAACAAAATAGGGGTATATCCAGGGTATATCCCTTGTTAGTATCTGCCTAAAGAGGTTGAGACTGAAGACTACCTTGACTATGGCTATGTAAGAAACTGAAGTCGACGCCGTATGCACCCAAGGAAGAAAGAGTGAAATAACGACGGCAGCCGCGCCTAATTTGCCCACTGGCGACATAACCCAAATTTTTTGTGACACTCGATCTTAATGATGTGTAATCAGAAAGCGTCCTATAAGAAGCGCCTCCCTATCGTCGTCATTCATGACTCGATTTTGATTATTTGAAATCTGAGGTGATTTGACAGAAGGGTGTGTCATGTTTATAGGCCTGCGAACTGATGATATTGGCCTGCCACAGTGTATGCATACTTCTGCCTCGCTGGATATGTCTTTTTGACAATCAGGGCACTTGATGAGAGACATGGAAACCTCCTTGTTCGAATAACTCGAATACACACTCAAACTGCCCGGCCCAGTTTTGTAATTATACGACAAGTATGCGGTAAAGCATGATGTAGGCTTTGCGCATATACCGCATTTCAACAGGCGTCCATCTCCGCTCGGTAGGTTTAGGGGCGTCGTCTTTGGTACAGGTAGAGAAGACGCCGCCACATGAAGGCGGCGAAGGCGACATAGGCCAGGCCGATAAGGGCGACGACATACCACGGGCCGCTGCGGTCGAACTGCCAGGCCAGGTAGGTGAGCCAGACGAAGATTGCCGCGCCGACGAGGTGCCGGACGGCGAACAGCGTGAGCTTGGCTTTATCCGACGGTTTCAACTTCGCAGCAGCCCTGCGCCGCGCAGCGTTTTGAGCAGTAAATCCTCGAAAGGAGCGTCGGTGGTCGTGCGAACATAGTCCATGCCGTGCCGATTCGCCATGTCAGACAGACTGCCGCAGAAGCGTTCGAGCGCGTCTTTGTAGCGGGTCAGCAGGTTCGGCGTGATGCTGATCTCGCGCGACTCGCCGGTTTCGGCATCCACCAGACGCAGATCGCCGAGCAAATCCGGCTCGACCTCCTTCGGGTCAAGTATCTGTAATAAAATCACCTGGAAGCGGCGGCCCAAGAGGGCGCGCACACCGGCTTCCCACGTCGGGTCGAAGAAATCGGAAAGGACGACGCAGACGCCGGGCGAGGGGGCGCGCAGCACGTAGTTTTGCAGCGCCTTGCCCAGGTTCGTGCCACCGCCGGGCTGAAGCGTTTGCAGGTACTCGAAAAGCTGGGGCACGGCGGGGCGACCCCGCAGGGCGGGGATGCGCCGCCCCAGCGCCTGCGAAAAGCCGGTGACGCCGATACGGTCATAGCGAATCAGGCCGACATAGCCCAGCGCCGCCGCCACTTTGCGGGCATAGTCGAACTTGGTAAACGGCTTGCCGAAGACCATGCTCTGTGAAGCGTCCACTAAGAGATGGATGGACAGGTCTTCTTCTTCGACGAACAGCTTCAAAAAGACTCGTTCCAGGCGGGCGTAGGCTTTCCAGTCCACGTAGCGCAGATCGTCGCCGGAGACATATTCGCGGTAGTCGGCGAACTCTATGGAGGTGCCGCGCTTGGGGGAGCGTTTTTCGCCCTTCATCCGGCCCGAAAAGGCGCGACGCGGGACGATGGACAGCCGTTCCAGCTTTTTCAAAAAGTCCGCGTCCAGCAGCGGTTCTGTGTTCGAGGCCATCTCTTTTTCCGTCTTTCCAGCGGCTACTCTTCCATGAAGGGGTCCGGAAGCGTCGGTTCATCCAGCACGCGCACCGAGCGGATATGGTCGAGGCGAAACAGACGCGGCTCCCCGCGCAGATAGTCATGGCCGCTCAAGTACCAGGTTCCGTTTCTTTCCTGCACATCACGGATGTCTATGCGCCGCGTCGTCCACTCGTCCCGGCTCGCAACAAAGTATTCGATCTCTACCTGTGACTCCTGTTCGTAGGCGTCCGTCAGCAGGCGTCGCGTGCGCCGGATAGGGAACGGCGGCTCGTCACCGCTTTCTTCTTCGTCGCTTGTGGGCGCACCGAAGTTGGGGCGCAGCGCATCGGCGAGCGAACCGGATAAGGTCTCCGCACGGCGGGCGACGAACTCCGGCACCTCGTCGGCAATGCGGTCGGCGGCGCTTTCGAGGATACCCGGCTCAATCTCCGCTGTCAGAAATCCTGCCTTCCCCAGTTCGGAAAGCGCGCGCAGTGCGGCGAGCGTCGCCAGTGCCTCGGCGGAAGACAGCGGCACCCGGTAGAACGGGTCCATTACCCCTGCGGCGCGGGAACCGGCTCGTAACCCTGCGCCTCCCGCGCCTCGCAAAGAAGGCGCAGCGCATGCGAGCGCCATTCCGACTCCGGGTACAGGCGCACGAACTCGGCGAAAATCGCATGCGCGCTGCGCGGCTGGGATAGTCGCTGGAGGTGCAGCTTGCCCATTCGCAGCAGAGAAATCTCCGCTTCGGCGGAGTTCTTGTGACAACGGCACACTTCGCTTAAGGCATGCAGGGCCAGGGGGAACTTATGAGCTGCCTCACACGCGCCCGCCACACGGTACAACAGCGCGGGTGGCAGCGGGAAGGTTTCGAAACTGCGGCACGCCTCCTCGTAAACATCGGAGACAGCAGGGGCTTCGTTGGCGCGCAAAAGCAGGCGCAATGCATCGAGATAGTGCCGGTGGGCCGCTTCGCCCTGCGCCATACGCACGCACACCCGCGCAAGCTGCCGGTGCGTTTCGGCATCGTCGGGCTTTTCCGTCAGCGATAAGCGATAAAAGGCGGCGGCCTGATCCAATCGCCCCGCACTGACTGCCGTTTCGGCGTCTTCCAGACGGTATTCGCGCTTGCCCTCCTCGCGCATCCGCAGGGGAACGGCGATCAGCATGCCGAACAAAAAGCCGCCGACATGCGCCCAGTTGGCCGTGTTGTCGGAGCGCCCGCCATCGGAAACGGACAAAATGCCGTAAACCACCTGAAGCAGCGCGAACCCGCCCACCGCCCAGATAGCGGGCACCTGCGCGACCACGAGAACGCGCACGCGGTCTCGGTAAAAGCGCACGGCGAACAGCCCCAGGATACCGAACAGCGCGCCCGACGCCCCGACCATCGGCACGCCATACGCGGCGGGAAGCAGCGTCGCGGCCATGATGACGTGCAGCAGGCCCGCCGCCAGTCCGCAGCCGATAAAGAACAGCAGAAACTCCAGCCGTCCCAGCGCCTCCTCGACATGCGTGCCGAACAGGTACAGGCCGAGCAGGTTGAAGAACAGATGCCACCAACTGCTGTGCAGAAAGACGGACGTGAGCAGGGTGATGAGCGAGGCGGAGCGCGGGATCAGCCCCCAGGACTGGGCGACCTCCGCCTGTATCTGGCCGCCTTCGGAGGTAAAGACGAAGACGAAGACGTTCAGGAGGATCAGGCTGAGCGTAACGACGGGGACGGACGTACGCGTCCGCTGACGTACCGGGATAAGCGGCGCAGCCGTATAGGCGACTGCGAGAAGGCCCAACAGTCCCAGGAGAAGCAGAGGAGAGAACAAGATTTCGCTGTCAAACATAGACTTGCTGCCGTATTATACCCGCAGCGCTGCCCGCTGCTGCGCTCCGACATGCTCGATGATACGAGCAACCACATCTTCCGTGGCAATGCCTTCCGCCTCACCCTCGAAGTTCAGCAGGACCCGGTGCCGCAGCGCCGGGGTCGCGACCGCGTTGACATCTTCCAGAGCCACATTGTAGCGGCCCGCCAGCAGCGCCTTTACTTTGGCGGAAAGCACGACCGCCTGCGCCCCGCGCGGCGACGACCCGAAGCGTACGAACTGGCGCGTGATGTCGGGCGCGCCTTCGGAAGTCGGGTGGGTCGCCAGCACGAGCGAGGCGGCATAATCGCGCACATGCGGCGCGATAGGCACGGCGCGCATCAGGTCGCGCATTTCGATAATCTCACGGCCCCCTAATACCTTTTCGACGCCGGGCGTCTGCGCGCCGGTGGTACGGTCCACGATTACGGACAGTTCGTTCAGCGTGGGCGAGGGCACCATCAGCTTGAACAGAAAGCGATCCAACTGCGCTTCCGGCAGGGGATAAGTCCCCTCCATCTCAATCGGGTTCTGGGTCGCCAGCACGAAAAACGGCTCATGCAGGCGGTGCATCTTGCCCGCGACCGTAACGGAATGCTCCTGCATCGCTTCAAGCATCGCGCTCTGGGTCTTGGGGGTGGCGCGGTTGATTTCGTCGGCTAAGACGATATTGGCGAATACGGGGCCGGGCTGGAACTGGAACGACCGCCTGCCCTCCTCTTCCACCAGGATCGTGGTGCCGGAAATATCGGCGGGCATCAGGTCGGGCGTGAACTGAATGCGCGAAAAGCTCAGGTCCAGCACCTGCGAAAGCGTGCGGACCAGCAGCGTCTTGCCCAGACCGGGAACGCCTTCCAAAAGGACGTGCCCGCTTGCTAACAGGCAGATCAGCACGCCGTCCACGATGTCTTCATGGCCGACGATAACTTTGCCTATCTCCGCCCGTACCTTCGCGAAGGCGGTCGTAAAAGCCGCCGTCTTTGCGTCGATATCGCCGTCCGCGAATTCGTTTGCCACCATTAGGTTTCTTTGTTTCGCTTCAGCGTGCCGCGTCCAGGCGATATACTGCTGCGGGCGTCTGCTCACTGGTCACGAGGAGCGATTTACCGTCCGCCGTGTAGCAGATCGCCTCGCCCTGCGGCATCGGCGGCAGTTCGATGCGAACGGGCCGGGTTTTCCATATCGCCTCAAAGCTGCGCGCTCCCGTCGGCAGCGCCATCTCGTAGGCGGCGGCGTAGGTGCAGAGAACGACTTTGCGGCCATCCGGCGAAATGTCCCCACCCGTGATACGGTTCGGGAACGGGTGCTCCTCACCCTGAATCGCTACCGTTCCCACCTTCACCAGAACCTGTGCCCGTTTTGAAGTCTGGGCAGGGAATCTGTACACTCCAGCGACCCCGTTGTTTTCCTTGGTCACGATATAGATCGTTCCCGTCTTCGGATGGACGAGAAGCGCCTCCGCATCATGGGGTCCGTCAGGATAGCGAACGGCGTGCCGTACCGTCGGGGGGGGCGTGGGGGACGGCGGCGGCGCGGGGTTTCCTCGGGTGCCGCTCTGCGCCGTAATCCGGGGTTCCGGCAGACGATACACGACGCAGTCCGTCCGCCTTCGGTCGTTGTCACCGATGTCGCCCAGGTACAGGAAATGTCCCGCCCGTCCTCCCGGTCCAGGGCCGTAGGCCATGTCTTCCCAGTCCCGCGCCTGGGCAGAGCGCACCAGAAAAGCGCTCGCCGTGTTGCCCTGTCGGTCCACGCCGTAAACGATGGGTTTGTCGCCGGAATCGTTGTGCGTCCACAGAATGCCGGGATTGCGCCGCGAATCGGCGATACCCGAGGACTCGCTGATCCGTGCGTCCTGGAAATGCGGCATTTTCGTGGGAGCCTGATACGGCCCGGAGCGGGCCGTTCCCCCGGAGCCTGCCTGCGGGCGCGCACCAATGCGCCCCGCAACGCCAACCGTCATCAGCAGCGCCACCGCCGACGCCGCCAGAAAGGTACTGCGCAATCGGAAACTCCTTTGTTGTCTCGCTATTTCTTCGGCTGTAGGGAGTCGAAGTAGCTCTTGACCTGGCGTTTATACGCCGCCGGTATATCTTCACGGTTCATCGCGCTTTCGGCGGCGGGGGCATAATCGCCGTACACATCATAGTACGGCACGGAAGCCGTCGCCTGATCCGGCGCACCCCGGAAGTACGACATTGTTTCGCGGCCCTTTTCGCCGCGCTTGCCTTTCACCCGCGTGTTGGGCGTCTTGCCGTCCGGCGCGTACAGACGCGCGTACTTGTCGTCCTTACCCGGCTTAAAATCGGGGTCCTGCCGCCGCTTGCCTTCCTGCGGCCCGCCCTGTGTCACCCGGAAGTTTGCCCGCCCCTTGCCCGCCTGCGGCCCCGCGCCGAAGCGTTTGCCGCCCTTGGGAGCGCCGTTTCCATTACCGGAGCCGCCGGCTCCGTTCCCTGCACCCTCTCAGGTGCCGCCGGGCGAGTTTCAGGTGCCGCCCGGCTCGTGCTTATGCTCTTTGGGCTTACCGTTCTTGCCGAACGCGTCGTTCTGGCCCTCGCCTTCGCCGCTGTCGCCCGGCGTCTCGCCTTCCGTGCCCGCCCCGCCTGCCTGCTCGCCCTGTTGCTGCTGCATCGCCTGGGCCACCTGGCGCATCCCCTCGGCGTCTTCCTTTTTGCGCTGGGCCTCCGCTACCTGACGCGCGGCCTCCTGAAGCTGGCGGCTCGCCTCGGCCATATCGCCCTTTTTCATTGCCTCGGCGGCCTGCTTCAGCGGTTCGGACGCCTTTTCGAAGCTGGTGCCCTTCAATGCCTGGGACAGCGCGGCAAGCTGCTTCGCCATCTGTTCGCGGCCCTGCTTATCGCCGGGCTGCCCCTGCTGGGCCATCTGCGCCATTTTCGATAGCTCCTCGGCCAAGGACGGCACATCGCCGTTCTGCATCGCCGCCTGCATCTTACGCGCGGCCTGCTGCGCGGCAGGCGTCCCCGATTGGTCACCCTGCTTATTTTTGGCGTCGCCTTCGGCGTTCAGCGCGTCGGTCTTCTTCTGCGCGCCGTCTTTGGGGGTCGCCTTCGCCCCGTCCAGCGCCTTTTGCAATTCTTTACCGGCAGCGGGAAGTGACTTGGGCGCGGTCGCCGCCGCCATCGCCTGCTGCGTCTTCTGCATCTGCTGGGTCAGCTTGGCCACCTTCATCAGCGCCTTTTGCTTGTTCAGGCTGCCCCGCTGCAACTCGCGTCCGAGCGCGTTCATCTGCTTCGCGGCCTGCCGTGTATTCGGCAATTTCTTTCCCGCCGCTTCGCGTTCCAGCGCCTTCGCCACCCGCACGATGCGTTCTCCTTCACGCTTCACTTCGGCACGCTCGGTGCGCTCCTGGGTGGACAGAAAAAAGGGCAGGGTGGGGACGAACCAGGCCAGCAGGACGGCCAGCGTCACGGCCAGCGCGGCCCAGACCGGGCGGGGTGGGGACAGGGGCAGGGCTGTCTTGAGGTCGATGCCGCGCGCCGCGTGCGCCTCCGCATCGGCGATCTGGCGGCGAACGAGGGGGTCGTCCCCGGCAGAGGTCAGCGTCAGCGCGGTGGAAAAACGCTCTTTCAGGTCAAGGCGCTGCTCGGTGAGGCGCGCCACATCCAGCGCGGTAACACGCCGCAGCAGAGCCGCTGTGACACCGGCAGCCAGACCCAGCAGAGGCGGAAGCAAAAGGATTTCTTCGGGTGGTTCGCCCAGAACCCGGAGCCGAAGCAGGGCAAGCAGGACGCCCGATAGAATCGCACCCGCGCCCAGGCCGACCGCGCCCGCGCGAAACGCGAGCAGGAGACGCACGCGGCGCGCTGCCTGCGCCAATGTGCGGGAAAGCGCCGGTGTCATGACTGCCATCGTCCAGGGCCTCCGTTCGAAGGGTTTCCCTACATGGTTCGACCGTTTTGAAGTGTCGTTGGGGAAGACCGTCCGGTTCCGATATTATACACTGGAGAGACGGAAAATCACAGCCAAAGGTTGCGGGGCGGTGGCCCCGTCCCTAAAGGAACGGGCTGTTAAAAGCGGAGAAGCCCCATAAATGGGGCTGAAGAACCCTCGTCGGCTGATACAGCCTGCTTTAGCGGGCTTCTCCCCACGAAACAGCCCGTTCCTTTAGGGACGGGGCTTAGTTCTTTCTGCCGTTATGCTCCCCGCGATCCTTGCCACACCTAACGCGCCAAATACGCTGGCCGTCCACCAGTCCAGTTCAGCCAACTGCTTCAGAATCACAAACAGGGCTATCTGCACAACCAAGACGGGTAGAAAGTGCCACCAAGGAATCGCCTGTTGCCGCTCCACCCGGTACGTTATACCCGCCACCGTCAGCGCGGCGACGGCAAGCAAAAGCCAGTGCCAAACCTGAGGTGGTATCATGGCTTCCCTTGCCTTGCGGTAGCAACGGCGACATCTTCACCGGCGGGGGGCAGAGACCAGACGAAGTCGCGGACGCAGTCGCCGGGGCGGAACTGGCCGCGCCCCAGGAAGACGCGCATCTCCTCACGGTTCAGACGGGCGAGCGTTGGGAGGCGGGACTGGGCGCGCTGAAGGCGGATGCCTCGCGTGGCCTGGTTATAATGGCTTCCGCGCCGGACGGCGGGCTGTGCGACCGTCTTCAGCCGGGTGCCGATGCCGTAATCGCGGGTCGGTAGCAGGACGTACAGCAGCACCTTGAACGGCTCCGGGTTCACCTGCGACAGCCGCATCGGGTAGACGGGGCGGCGTGTCGGAAACGTCAGACGCAGCGGCGCGAGCGTCCCGCTGCTCAGCCCACGCGCGGACTGCGGCGCTTTGATGCGGCAGGCCACAAACGTCCATTTTTCCCGCACATACTCGCGGATGGGACGCACGGCGTTCGGGGGCAGATAGTACCGGTTCGCCGCCAGCCACTTCACCAGCGCCTGCCCGTCTGAGGCGGCAAGCACACTCACATCGTACGCGCCCACCGTTTTGCGCTCCAGAACCTGAACGGCAGACTTTCGAGCGGCGGGCGCGGCGGCAGCGGCATCCGCCGCACCGGGCGCAGGTGGGCGCGGCATCACCAGTTCCGCCAGTTCGTGGAAAAGCGCGCCTTTGACAATGGCTACCTGCGGACGCGCCGGAACCGGCACCACCCAGGCGAATCCCGCCGCCGGTCCCTGATAGCTGGGGCTGATGATCAGGTCCTGCCTGCCATCGCGGAACAGGATGACGGCTTTCTGATCGACCTCGTTGATCAGCGCGCGTTCCCGCAGCCGCTTCCAGTCTTCCATTCGGGGAAACATACAGCCGTCGGCATGAACGGCGCGCGCGAGCGACAAGGCAACACAAAACGCCGCGACGAGGATTCCGGCAATTTTCATGGTTTTCTCCGTTCCCAGCAGGCGAACAGGGCACGAGGTTTTATTGCGCAAGGTCGTTTTCAGGTTCCTGCTGCGCTTGCATCTGACCTGCCCCCCGGATATTAGGGGACATTCCTCGTCGCACCCTTCAAAATCCGCCCGCAGCCGCCGACAATGGGGACGGGAACGGTGGGACATCGCGCGAATGCCGGTGGCACTGCCCCAGACGGAAACGCCCGATGTGCGTTTTCAAAGGAAAAGCCACATGATACGCGGTGTGTACACGGCGGCCTCAGCTATGCTGGCCCAGGAGACCGCCCAGTCGGTTATTTCGAACAACCTGGCAAATGTCAATACCCCCGGCTACAAGGGCGATGTTGCCACCTTTGAAGCCTTTCGTCTCGGCGCGATGGTTCGCACGGGTGGCGGCGCAAGCGTCGGTGCAGCTATCGGCACGCTGGGCGGCGGCGCGGTTCCCCATGCTGTTTCGTTAGACCTTTCCGCCGGACCGGTCAAGCGCACCGGCAACCCCCTGGATGTGGCCGCGACCGGCAACCAGTTTTTTGTGGTGCGGACGCCCGGCGGCGACCGGCTGACCCGCGCCGGTGAATTTACCGTGGGCGGCGACGGCGTTCTCACCGACACGGTCGGGCATCCGGTGGTCGGGGCGGACGGGCGCACGATCCGCCTTATCGACCGCGCTACGGTGGCTATCGACGCCCAGGGCAACGTGCTCAGCGGGCTTCGTGTCGTCGGCGCGCTGAATGTGGTTTCGGTCGCGCCCGGCGCGCGTCTGGTCAAAGAGGGAGGCCGCCTCCTGTACGCCGACCCGGCCTCGGTCACTCCCGTCAATCGCCCCAGCCTGCTGCCTGAATCCCTGGAAGCCAGCAACGTCAGCGCCGTTGAGGAGATGGTCGGTATGATCGGGGCTATGCGCGCCTACGAAGCCGCCGCCAAAGCTTTGCAGAGCGAGGACGAAACCCTGGGCCGTGCCTTCAACGAAGTAGCCCGCGCCTGATACAGGAATTCTCCCGGCAAGAGAGGGGCCGCACTGCCTTTGGACGTTTATCCCTGGCACGCGCAGGGGCTATGCTTCACCATCCCGCCGGTAAATGTCCTCCGGCCCATCCTCCGCGTCGATATGAGAGCCGATCTTGCGAAAGCCGAAGTCTTGCGCGAGACGCAGCGATGGCAGATTATTCGGGGAAATACTTACCACAAAGCAGGTGACGCACTGCTCCTTCTCTACCCACGCCGTCAGCGCCGCACAGGCTTCGGTGGCGTAGCCCTGCCGCTGGTCGAGGGGGAAACCGAGTAACCGAGGTATGAGACTCAGCCGCTCGGTTTCAATCATCACTGCTTTCACCCGGCGGCAGATGGTCTGCTTTCGCGTCCGGGGCAATGCCTTGTTCAGCCAACAACCGGGCTCTGCTTGCCTGGACGCCCCCGCCTGTGACAACGAAGTGGTGGCGCGCTTCTTCCTGTAGCGTTACCATTCGCCAGTATTCGTCAGAACGCGACGTACTGACGGGCAGAACCTCCAACACGTAGCCGCCCTTCAGCCTGAAACGAACGCCACCCACCGAATCTGCCTCTATCGCTTCCACGGTCAATGTTGCCGCGCGCAGTTGTTCAAAAAAGGCTCTGCTGCGGGCGTGTCGCGGACGAGTGCGTTTGTCATCGGACAGGTAGTCCCACGAAGCCAAAGCCATGCCTTCCGGTGCGATGATGCGCCACGGACAGGAGACGTCTAAACCATAGTCTGCCCTGATAACCTGCTCGCCTTTGCGGTTCTGAAACGGGTGCTGCTGACCGAACTCGAAAATCTGACACCCTGCCCGCCACATGTCTGACAGCGGCAGACCCACGAGAGGCTTCAAGGCTTTTTCAATGCGGCTTTGCAGCCTGCTCTTTCTCAAACTCATAGACTGCCGATACCTCTCCGCGTCATGGCAGGGGCCGACCTCGCTATCCGAACGTCCATTGGCCGCAAAATCCTGTAAAGAGCGATTCTGAAACGGCTGCCCGCGCAATGAAATTCTCGATGGCGGCGCAAAATTCCTCAGGACAGCCTTTATGCCGGGTAAAGGCGCGGGCCGGAAATACCGATACACGAGTAATACAAGTCGAAAACGGCAGGACCGCGCCCCATAGAAGCCCCGGAAGTGGGCGGGCCGGACGCCGACACTGCGCCCCCGACAGATTGACGGGGCGCAAAATAACAGACGAAAGAGGAGACGTATCGCCATGATGCGCGCCCTGTACACGTCGGCGACCGGCATGATCGCCCAGCAGTTTCACATGGATGTGGTGAGCAACAACCTCGCCAACGTCAACACCGTCGGTTTCAAGAAGTCGCGCGCCGACTTCCAGGACCTTCTTTACCAGACCATGCGCCCCGCCGGGGCCACCGTCGCCGAGGGCGCGCAGGTGCCCGCGCCGCTGGAAGTCGGCCTGGGCGTCCGCCCCGTCGCTGCCGTGACGCTGTTCACGCGCGGTTCGTTCCAGCAGACCGGCAACCCCCTGGACATCGCAATCGAAGGGGACGGCTTCTTCAAGGTGCAGACCTCCAACGGCACCGCCTACACCCGCGACGGCGCGTTCAAGATAGACGGCCAGGGCAATGTCGTCAGCAACGACGGCTACAAGCTTCAGCCCGACATCCGCATCCCCGAAGGCGCGCAGCAGATCAGTGTCGGCAAGGACGGCACCGTCACGGCGCTGCTGAGCGGCAGCAATGAGCCGACGGTAATCGGGCAGATCCAACTGGTTCGCTTCACCAACCCGTCCGGCCTGTCCCACGCGGGCGGCAACGCCTATGTGCCGACAGCCGCTTCGGGGCAGCCTGCGGACGGCACGCCCGGCGCGGAAGGCTTCGGCAATATCGCGCAGGGGACGCTGGAGATGAGCAACGTGCAGATCGTCGAGGAGATGGTCAACATGATCACGGCCCAGCGCGCCTATGAGATCAACTCCAAGTCGATCCAGACCGCCGACGAGATGCTGGGCACTGCGAATAATCTGCGCCGGTAACAAACGATGCCAAGATTAAATCGCCAGGACGCCAGGAACGCCAGGTTCGGAAAGAGAGGGTTCAAATATTCTCTTTCTTATCTTGGCGTGCTTGGCGTCCTGGCGTTTCCCTCCCTTCTGAACGCCGCGCCCAGAATCACTGTGCGGACGGAGGCGAGCGTTGCGGGCCGCACGGTGCGCCTGCGCGATATCGCTCCGTTTGCGAATGGGACGCTGGGTGACGTGACGCTGGGCGCGGCGGCGCTGCCGGGTCGTTCCTGCAAGATTACGGCGGGCGAGATACGGCTGCGGGTGCGCGCGGCGGGCCACAACCCGAACGCGCTTTCGCTGCCGCCCGCCGTGACGGTGACGACTACCGGCGGCGTGACCGGGGGAAGTGCGCCACTCATTAAGGTGGCAACGGAGGCGGTACGCAAGGCGCTGCCCTGGCCCGCCGCAGACGTTACCATCGAGCCTGCCTTCGTGCCGAGCCTGCCGACATTCCGGGGAAGCGGCACTCCGACGGTCACGGCGGGCGCGCCGGTTCTGCGCTCGTCGCGCACCGCCGTCGTCCCCGTTACCGTGGCTCTGGGGAGCGAAACGCGCACGGTCGATGTGACCCTGCGTCTGAAAGTGACCGCGCTTGCCGTCGTTGCGGCGCGGCCCATCGCGCGCCATGCGGTTGTCGGGCCGGAGGATGTGACGCTGGCTCGTGTGGAGGTCAGCGGCACCGGCGCGGCACTGGCGAATGTCGCGGATGCGGTCGGTAAGCGCGCCGTCAGCAGCCTGCCCGCCGGTCGCCGTTTGTCTAAAAGCGATATTGAAGAAGCGCCGGTTCTCCTTGCGAACGCCCGTGTAACCGTGCGTGTCGTCGCCGGACTGGTGGAGGTGACGACGACCGGAACCGCCGCCGAGGAGGGACGGATAGGACAGGTTATCCGCGTGCGCCTGCTGCCCGACCCGACCAGGCCCGGCCCCGCGCGCGTTGTACGTGGCCGTGTCGAAAGCGCCGATACCGTAATCGTAGGGGAATGAAATCATGAAACGCTCCCGAACCTTTTTTCTGACGCTTGCCGCTCTGTCCGCGCTTAGTGCGGCGGCCCCTGCCTCCACGCGCGCCGATTCCCTGTGGGCACCCGATTCCGTCAGCCTCTTTTCCGACAATAAGGCGCGGCGCGCGGGCGATGTGCTGACGGTTCGCATTGTCGAGCAGACGCAGTCGTCGGCGCAGGCGAACACGAAGACGAACAAGAGCGAGGATGTATCCTTCGGCCCCGGCATCGGGCCTATTGTGGACCTGATAAAGAAGTTCGGCCTGTCCAGCGGAACCAGCATGAACGCGGCGGGGCAGACTTCGCGCAACGGCTCGCTGACCGGGCGCATCGCGGTGACGGTCAAAAGAGTGGACGCCAACGGTAATTTAGTGCTGGAAGGCGTGCGCGACATTACGCTGAACGCCGAAAAGCAGCGCATCGTCTTTCGGGGACTGGTGCGCCCCGCCGACATTCAGCCGGACAATACGGTCGCCTCGTCGCTGGTCGCGGATGCCACTATCGAGTTCATCGGCAAAGGCGTCATCGGCGACAAGCAGCGCCCCGGCATTATCTCGCGCATCTTCAAGTTCTTGTTTTAAGTAAAGATGAAAACGCCAAGACACAGAGAACGCCAAGTTCAGAGGAGAGATTTTAATCATTCTTCTCTTCCGGTCTTGGCGCGCTTGGCGTCCTGGCGTTTTCATCTCCAAAGGTTTTCAATGAAGACTCTCTGTACGGTTCTGGTGGCATTTGCGCTGACGATTCTGTGTGGCGCGGCGCGGAGCGTATCAAGGACATTGCGCGCGTCGGCGGCGTTCGCTCCAACCCAGTTGGTCGGCTACGGCCTCGTGGTCGGCCTCGACGGCTCGGGCGACACGCAGAGCAATTTATTCACGGCGCAGAGCGTCGCGTCGATGCTGGAGAAGTTCGGCGTCACCCTGCCCACCGGTGCCCTGAAAGTGCGCAACGTTGCCGCCGTTATGGTGACGTGCGATCTGCCCGCCTTCGCTCGAAACGGGGGACGCTGGACGTTCAGGTGTCGTCGCTGGGGATGCGCGCTCTATTCCGCTGGGGACGCTGGTGCAGACGAAGCTGCGCGGCGGCGGACGGCGGCGTCTACGCCGTGGCGCAGGGGGCGGTATCGGTCGGCGGGTATTCGGCGAATGGGCGGTTTCGTTTGTGCAGAGCAAGAACCATGTGACCGCGGGCGCGTGCCCTCCGGTGCGCTGGTGGAGCGCGAGGTGCCGACGACGCGATGAGCGGCGGCAGCGGCAATTCGTTCAGTATCGCCCTGAACCGCGCCGACTTTACCACCGCCGCCCCGTGTCGCCGCCGCGATCAACGGCGCGGGCCTCGGATTTTCGGCGCGGGCAGTGGATGCCGGAAACGTTACGGTGAGTCTGCCCACGGGTGCCGACCCGGTTCTAGCCGTGGCCGGTATCGAGGGTCTGAATGTCACCAGCGACGCCGCAGCCCGTGTGGTGGTCAACGAGCGCACCGGCACGGTCGTCATCGGCTCGAATGTCTCGGTCGCGCCCCTGCGCCATCGCCCACGGGCAGTCTGTCCGTCCGTATCCGCACCCGCTTCGATGTGTCGCAGCCCGCGCCGCTGTCCCCGAACGGCGAAATGGTGGTCACGCCGAATTCCCGTGTTAGCGCCGCGACGAGGGCGGTCGCCTTCAGCCGGTGCGAACGCGACGGTCGAGGATGTGGTCAAGGCGCTGAACAGCCTGGGTGTTACCCCGCGGGACCTGATAGCGATCTTGCAGGCGCTCAAATCGTCCGGCGCGCTGAAAGCCGAATTGGAAATTCAGTAACGACAACGCCGCAAGCCGCCGAAGATAAATAGTAAGCCGATGTCGAAGCCCATAAACAATCAATGCCGCTCCTGCCCGCGCAGCCCGGACGCACCCCGCTCCAGGGGTCCCCGCGCCGCCGCGTTTTCAGAACGGCGTGAAATTTCAATTGCCCCCTCCCCCCGTCCCCCTCCCCCACGCTGTGGGCGACCGTCGCCTGCGGGGAGAGGGGGGGAAGAGTCATTTTCCCGCGCTGGGGTTTCTTCTCAGCCGCGCGCTTCCTCTACGGAGAACACCGGGGAGCGGGAGCAGCCGACGATAACACCTCTGCTTCTCCCCCCCTCCCCCGCAGGCGACGGTCGCCCACAGCGTGGGGGGGGGGACGGGGGGAGGGGGCCACGCCGACCCCAAGCTTCAGGAAGCCACCCGCGAATGGGAAGCGTTCTTTGTCGGCTACCTTTTGAAGCAGATGCGGAAAACGGCGGGCGACGGCGGCGGACTGTTCAAGCCGTCCGAAGGCGAGAAGATGTTTCGCGATATGTTAGACGATGAGACGGCCCGCTCGCTGAGCAAAACCGGCGGCCTTGGCTTGGCCGATATGCTGAACCGGGAACTGGGTGCGGCGCATGCTCGCGCCGAAGGGGGGAAGGGGAACACGGATGCATAATGAAGCAGACAACATTTCGGTAATTGCGACATCGCCGGTTCTGCGTCGCCTGGGGCGGCGTCTGCGGGAACTGCTGCGGAATGAACTGCTGGTCCAGCACCGGGTGATTGCGGTGGCGGCGCGGACGCGCGAAGCCATTATTGGACGCGAAGTTTCCACGCTGGCCGGGCTTCAGGTACAGCAGGCGGAACTGCTGGCGGAAGCGGAGCGCCTGGCCGGGGAGCGGATGGAGGTGTCCGAAAGCATCGCGGGGGCGGAGCATTTTCCGGCGCAGGGATTGACGCTTTCCGCTGTCATGGACTGCCTGCCCGGTGACATCGCCGTCGAGATCAGCGTCCTGCGGGAACTGCTTATCACGGCGGCGCAAAAGGTGCGCGACTCCGGCGAGATCAACCGGGGCCTGCTCCAGAACGAACTGGAATATGTTGGCGCGTCGCTGGAGGTGCTGGCCCGCGCCGCCGCGCCGCGCCGTGGCTACCACGCCCCGCTGCGAAGCGTAGACGCCGCATCGATCATGCTGGACAGGGCCGCCTGAGATGCCTTCCGGTTCCTTTTTCGGCATCGAAACCGGGCTGCGCGCGCTGCGGACGGCGCAAACGTCGCTGGATACGGCGTCGCATAACATCGCCAACGTCAACACGCCGGGCTATTCCCGCCAGCGCGCCGAGCGTAAAGCCGCCGATCCGTACACGGTTCCCGCCGCGAACCGGCGTGTCGGCGCGTACCAGATCGGCACGGGGGTTGAGGCGGTCAGCATTCAGCAGGCCCGTGATTACGCCCTGGACGAGCAGGCGCGCGTGGGCTACGGCGACCGCGCCGCACTGCTCGCACGCCGCGATGCGCTGTCTTCAATCGAGGCGGTTCTGGGCGAGCCGGGCAAGGACGCGCTCAGCGCGGGCATGACCCGCTTCTTCAACACTTTTCAAGACCTTGCCAACGACCCCGAAAGCGCGGCGGCGCGGCGCGCGGCCCTGGCGGGCGCGGCGGAGGTGGCCGGGTCGTTCCGCCAGATACGCCGCCAGATCGACGACATTGACGCGGGCCTGGCCGCAAGCGTTCAGGGGCAGTTGGGCGAGGTGAACGGCCTGGCCGCACAGATAGCCGCGCTGAACGCCGAGATACGGCAGCTTACCGCGCAGGGGGACCAGCCGAACGATCTGCGCGACCGGCGCGGCCTGCTGCTGGACGAACTGGCGAAGAAGGTGAATACGACGGTTCTGCCTGCCGCCGATGGCACGCTGTCGGTGCAGATCGGCGGCGCGATTCTGGTGCGCGGCGCGTTCGCGGAGCCGATTGCCGACGTTTCCGAACTGACCGCGACCGGCGACCTGCGCGGCGGGGAACTGCGCGGCCTGCTGGAGGCGCGCGGGCGTATCGAACAGCAGCGCGGGGAACTGGACGGTCTGGCGAATACCTTTGCGGAGCAGGTGAACGCGCTGCATCAGGCGGGGCGGGATGGAACCGGCGCGAGCGGCCTGGCCCTGTTCACCGGCACAAATGCAAAGGACATCGCGCTGAACCTGGAGGTTGCCGGGCGGCCTGAACGTATCGCCGCCTCCGGCGCGGCTTCAGCGGCGGCGAGCAACGCCGATACGGCGCTGGCTATCGCGGGGCTGGCGAATCGGCGGGTGACGGCGGGGCCGGTGCGAAACGAGACGCTGCGCGATTACTGGAGTGGCGTCACGGCGGGCCTGGGCGCGGAGGTACGGGCGCTGGAGCAGGGCGCGGACGGTGCGGACGCTTTTGTGGCGCAGTTGGAGGCGCGCCGCGACGCTGTCTCCGGTGTCTCCCTGGACGAGGAGATGGCCGATCTGGTGAAGTTCCAGCGGTCGTATCAGGCGGCGGCGCGGCTTATCAGCCTGTCCGACGAGCTGACCGAAGGGCTTTTGGCGACCTTCGGCGCGAGATAACGGAGTTGCCTGGCAGCAGCCCCGGAGTGTCCACACTCCGGGAAACGAAGGACTTCGGCGCGAGATAACGAAAAATGGCAATGCGAGTAACTTCCAATGGGCAGGCGCAGGCGGCGCAAAGCGCGATGGCGCGCGCACTGGGCCGAATGAACGAGGCGCAGACGGCGGTGACGACCGGCAAGCGAATCCTGCGCGCCTCGGATGATCCGGTCGGGGCCGCGCAGGTGCAGAAGCTGAACAGCACGCTGGGCGATCTGGGCCAGTACCGGCGCAACGGCGAGCACGCGACCAGTGTCCTGAATCTGGCGGACGGCGCGCTGGGAAACCTGGGCGACATGGTGCGGCAGGCAAAGGACCTGGTGCTTCAGGCGAACAACGCCACGGCCACGCCGCAGGCGCGCGCCGCCGCCGCCGAGCAGATCGCGCGCATCAAAGAGCAGGTGGTCAGCATCGCCGGGACGACCCACAACGGGCGTTATCTGTTTTCCGGCCAGAAGACCGACACGCCGCCGTTCGACGCTGCCGACCCGACCAACACCTATCGCGGCGACGCCGGAGCGCTGCGGGTGGAAACGGATCGGGGCGAATATTCCGTTATCAACATTTCCGGCGACGCCGTTTTCAGCCAGCTTCTCGATGACCTGGATTCGGTGCGTACTGAGCTTGCCGCCGGGAAACCATCGGCGAACGGCATCGCGGCGCTGAGTGGGGGACTGGACCGGGTATTGACGGCGCGCGGCACGCTGGGGGCGGTGGGCAATCAGATTACACAGACGCGCGACCGTCTGGACGCCGCCGAGCAGGAGTTCCGCGTTCTTTTGTCCAACACCGAAGATATGGATATGGCCCAGGCGATTGTCGAGATGCAGGCCGCGCAGAACGCGTATGAGGCGTCGCTTGCCGGGACCGCCCGCCTGTTCGAGCAGAGTCTGATGGATTACCTGCGCTAACGAGATGACGGAACCACTGCAAATAGAGACGACCCGCTTCGGCACGGTTTCCGCCGCCCCGGAAGCCGTTCTAACGTTCGCGTCGGGGCTGATCGGCTTTGAAGACCTGCGCCGCTTCGTCGCCGTGCCGCACGAGCCGGAATCGCCGTTCGTCTGGCTGCAATCGGTTGAGCGTCCCGAAACGGCGTTCCTGCTGCTGCCCCCGGAGTTCGTTTTTCCCGGCTACGGCCCCGCGCTGCCGCCCGACCTTCCCGCCGACGGTCGTCTCTGGGTGATTGTCACCCTGCCGCCGGGCCGCCCGCACGACATGACGGCAAACCTGCTCGGCCCCATCGTCGTCGATCCGGCCACGAACCAGGGGCGTCAGGTCATTCTGGAGAACAGCGAGCGTTTCACCACCCGGCACCGCGTCTTTCCCGATGCTGCCGAGGCGGGCCGGAAATAGCCCGATGCTGGTACTCACGCGCCGCACCGACCAGAGCATCCGTATCGGCGACGACATCGTTATCACCATAGTCGAAGTGCGCGGCGACCAGGTGCGCCTGGGCATCCAGGCCCCGCGCAGCGTCTCCATCCACCGCGCCGAACTCATCGCCCAGGTGGAGCAGGAAAACGCGCAGGCGGCGCAATCCGCCCCCGCCGACCTCGCCGCCGCCGCTCTGCGCCTCTTCCCCCCGGACGCCGCCAAAGGCTGACAGGAACAACACGCACCACAGCAGCACCCATCTGTCCTAAAAAAGTGCTTGACAGCTTCGCCGTTTTTTCGTATCCTATCCGTGCCGTCCACCAATACAACCCAGTAAGACCGTTGCAGGCGGCGGAAAAGGAGAAGCCGCTCGTGTCCTACTTTCGACTGCGCTTTTTGCTGCTGGCTCTGATTGCCACCGGCCTCGTCTTTGTCCTTCCCCGCGCCGGTTTCGCCCAGATCAATCTCACCGGCGCTATCGAGTTTTCCACGGATGCCTCTGGTAACGCCGCCGGAGCAGAATTCTGGAATACGCTTGGCGGCGACTTCAGTTACAACCTGTACGTCTCTATGAATGGTACGCCGATCAACAGCGGAAATGGAGCGTCTGCCTCTATAAACGTCGCCCTCGCCCCCGGCACCTACAACTTCCAGATATTCGGTAATCCGGGTACCAACCAACCTCGCCACGGGCTGAACCTGTTCTTCAACGGCAACAACACGAATCCAGGCATCTCGGTGTTTGCCCCGACTGCCACCGATACCGGCAGCCCCGCCTTCAGCGCTAACAGCGCCCCCAACACACTTGCTCTGAACGTCACCTCAACGCCTGGCTCAGGCTCCACCTCCTTCACGACGAACGGCATGACCGCCACCATTTCGAATTATCGGTGGGAAGCCTCCACGGTCAGGAACCAGGATGTTGTCACGGCCTTTGACCGAATTTCCGGCGGCGGTGTGGACAACCAGGGCAGTTTCACGCTTACCGTGGTTCCCGAACCCGGCACCGTTGCCCTGCTCGGCACCGGCCTGCTGCCGCTCGGTTCCGCGCTGCTCAAAAGGCGACGCCGCAAAGCCTGACGTAGCGCACGGCAGAACGAACCGGGGCCGGGAAGCGATGCTGCTTCCCGGCCCTTCGTTGTTTCTACGGCGGAAGGAAGGACGGCTGCGGGTCGAAGAAGGTGAGGTCCTGGCCGAAGTTTTCCATGCGCTCGACCTGATCGCCTTTAAGCTGGACCCGGATACGTCTGGTTCGGTAGTGCAGGACGATCTCCTGCCGGAGCAGGGGGAAGCGTACGGAAATAGCGGAATGGAGCGGCGGCTCGGCAATATACAGGTATCCGTTGACGAGACGCGGCAATGCCGTGGCACCGTCAACACGGATGTCACTTGTCGGAACCCCGCGGGGAACCCGAACCATCAGAGGCGCTGTTTGCTTTGCCGTGATCTGCAATACGCCGTTCGCATAAGGGGACTGCACCTTGACCGCTTCCGTCTCGTGGTCGAACAGTAAGTTGACCCGCTGAACCTGCCCGTCGAAACGCACGACTTCCCGGTACGCCTCGCACAGGGAGCCGACAGCGCCGCCGATAATATCCAGGTTGAAGCTGATCTCCCTTATGCCCAGAGGCTGGTGCCCGTAAGGCGCGGGAAAGCCGAAAGCCCCCCGGTGCCGCTGCGCCACGCTGCGTTTCGCGTCCGCGCCGTCCGGATTGTCCGGCTCCCGGATGAAAGACACATCGCGCAGTTGGCTGGGCAGCAGATGAGCGCGCAGAATGCGCTCCGCGTCCTGATACTGCTCCGTATAACCCCACCGGCCCAGGAGCAGTGCGGTTTCCAGAATGTCGCCGGTATTGTTGGCCTCGCCTCGATCCGGGTTGGCGTTCGGTCCCGCGTTTTCGGGCGACCAGCCCAGGTCGCTGCTGATCTGGCGCAGCCCGTTATCGTAGAACGCTTTCACGCTCTCCATCAAGGCGGCATCGCGCGTCGCGTCGGCGAGCTGCGCCAGGGAAGACAGAACGCAGGTGATGGAATGGGTATGCGTGCCCAGCCGCGCAAGATCGCACTCTCCGCTGGCGGGGAAAAACTCGCCGAGGGCTTTGTCTTTGAGTGCCGTGGCGAGGTGCAGAGCGGCAGCCGAACCGGTGACGCGATGATATTTAACGAGCGGCCCGATGGCACGAGCGATCCCGCCGATGAAAGGCGAATCGAAGTCGATGATGCGAAGGCCGAGCGCGCCTTCGAGCCGCTGCCGGTTCCAGCCACGGTCGGGGTCCCAGAGGTCGAAGATAGCGGCGATGCTTGCTTCGGCCAGTTCATGTGCTCGGCTCGACCCCCGGTACGCGGTGAGGGCATAAAGGGCATGAAAACCCTCGCGCAGGTTGTGCGGCGCGAAATTGACGAGCTTTCCGCCGATAGCCTCCCGGTTCAGCGGGAAAGCAACGGGACCGCTGTAGGAAAAGAATGCCGCCTTCGCGTGCTTTTCGATCACCGCCTCATCGACGAGCGGCGGCAGCCCCAGAGCGTTTTCGGCGCTGAGAAGCGCATTCAGATGGCGTCCCGGAATATGTGCCTCCGAGTGAAAGGGATGAAAGCTGAAGCCAGCGTCGGGACGCACAGCGTCGAGGCGGACGAGGGAACCGAAGAAGGGGATGTCGTTGTCGTCCGCGTTGAAGATGTCGCTCATGGCGTGGCAGCCGATCGTGATCGCCTCCCGAATGCTGGTCGTGTTAACGTCGGCGACTTTCATACCCTGTGCGCTCGCACTCCTTCCCTTACTTCACGCCATCGGCTGGCTGTTCGCAGAACCCCGTGAAGATTCGGCCTCACATTTCGCCCTGTCCTGACCCTCACTATCTGCTGCGAGTCGTCAGGGAATGAATCGGCGGATATTGTCGCCAATCCACGCGACGGCGCTCCATTTGAAGAACCGCTTCAGGGTCGGCCTAATCAGCGGCCCAATTGTCTGGGCAACTTTAGCATAGTACCAAAACTTGGCTTTGCGAACCCCGAACTTTTCCAGAACTTCCTGGTAATCCTGTTCCAGATCGCCGAGGAGCGATTCTCGGTATTCCTTCTTGACGAAGAGATAAAGCACGTATTCTCCCATGCGCGGTGGGAACTCGGTCGTCATTTCGGCAGTGAACGTAGCATCCGTATCGTGGTATACTTCAACATCGGTGCCTCTCAAGGAGGATTGGAAGAAGGTATAGGTCGCTTCCTGTTCTTCCACAGGTAAGCCTTTTAAGTATTCTTCAATCTTGGCTCTTAGCCGGTCGTTGGTCAAACCATGACCATGCCTGAAAATCTGCCTGGTAAACGCTCGCCATTTACGTTCTGCCTTTTTTACTATGGCATCATTGTGAACGCGCCCTTTCGGATCTTCATTGCTCACGCTACACCTCCTTGCGGCAGCCATCCCAGGTTCGCGCCTTCCCGCATCTTCGCGCGAATCTCGTCCGCCTCACGGAGAGCCGCTATGCCTGCCCCCTCGACTTTGAAGTACCGTTTCGCGCGTCCGCCCCGCTCGGCAGTTGGCTCGCCCTGCCGGGAACTGATAAAGCCCTGGTCTTCCAGCCGTTCCAGCGCCGCGTAGATAGCCCCAATCGAAGCTGGTCTATTCGTCGCCTCCTCAACCCGCTTTCTGATGCTCACGCCGTACGCATCCTCCTGTAGTCGCGCAATCGCCAGGAGCACCAATTCGTCCAGGTCGCCCAGTTGTTTTGTCGGTTTCATAAAACCCGTCCTGCTGTCAATTTCTTCTAATTATGGAATAAATAAGGCGCAATGTCAACTGTTCCGGAAAAAAGTCGGGAAGTGTCGGAGATTGCACATTCAGACGAGGCGGCTCGTTTTACTTGTTCGTCCCTACTTGGGACTCGCTGAGCCTGGTTCGGCAGCGCGCGGGGGAGCGGCGCGGCGAACCCAATGGATCAAGAACGCGAGCAATGCCGAAGCGGCAGCCATAGCTGCCAGAATCTTCACACCAAGAAGCAGGCCGATCCAGATCTCGCTGACAATGGCGGCGTGAGAATGCGCTAAGGAGAAGGATAGCCCTGCCGCCAGGCTGCCTCCCGTGGTGAGCGCCAGGCTGAGCCGCCACGTCTGCCTACCGCGTAACAGCAAAATACTGAGCAGCAGGATCAACACGAAGAACAGGAAGAGGGAATAGGGCAGGACGTGGTACATGGACGAACCTACCGCCACCGGTGGATACGGTATCGGGATCGGCAGCGGAGCCTCAGCCTTTCCCCCCAGATGAGAATCGCTCGGAAGGCACAGTAATATTACTGTCAGCAGCCAGGCGGCGGCATAGGCCCTCAGCAACCGCGCTGTTGATTGAGCCTTTTTCCCATCAGCAGGTCCGGTTGCATTGGAGGGCATTATTGTTTAGCAAGCCCGGATGAACATTAAAGTGTGATTCACCCTGTTATGATACCTGCCGGGGCGCACTATAGAATGCGCTTCGATCCCGTTTTGGTGCTTCTGCCCCGGAAACGGGCCATCTTCCTCATTTTCTGCTGTATCTTCTGTCACTGCTTGCCTTATTCGCTGGATTCGGGTATCCTTTCCCGTAGTTTAGCGGGTGGGAAGAAGAACCTCCGCGCCAAGCAAGGCTGTTTTACGAGTGACATGTGCTTTATCCCTGCGTTTCATCGATTCACAGACGACCACGTACCCTCGCGTGGCGCTTCCTCCGGTATCCGCGTCGGCTGTGCAGGCGGGTCTTCCTGAGCCGCAGAACCACGTTGCGAAGAACATATCCCGACGCCGGGAAGGGCAGGCAGGGCGTGTGCGCGCCCGCGCCGCAAAACGCACTGAAAAGGAATTCATCATAACCGTGTGGGGACAAGCGACGAAATGACCGAGCCGTTGATTGGCGTGCTGGAATGGTTTCGGCCAGGTGAGCACGAACGGGTGGAGCGGGTGCTGGCCGACTTGAAGGCCCTGGGCGTGCGGGAACTGCGGACGGGCATTTCATGGGCGGATTGGCTGACACCGGAAGGCGAAGACTGGTATTCGTGGCTGTTTCCCCGTCTCGCAGCGCAGGTGAATCTGCTCCCCTGTTTTCTGTACACGCCGCCCTCGCTGGGCATCGTCTCGAAAACGTCTTCCCCGCCGCGTGACCCCAAATGGTACGCCGACTTTCTCGATCAGATGATCACCCGCTTCGGCGAGCATTTCGAGTGGGTCGAACTCTGGAACGAGCCGAACAACCTGCGCGAGTGGGACGTGACCCTCGACCCGGAATGGTATCTTTTCAGCCACATGGTCGGCGGCGCGGCCTACTGGGCGAAGCAGCGCGGCAAAAAGACCGTGCTGGGCGGCCCCGGCCCCGTAGACCCGCACTGGATACGGCTGATGTGCGAGCGGCGCGTCATGCAGCAGATAGATGCGGTCGGCATACACAGCTTTCCGATTACGTTCGAGTTCTGGTGGGAAGGCTGGGCAAGCAATGTGGCGCGGGTGCGCGAGGTGCTGGACAATCACGGCTCCTCCGCCGAAATCTGGATCACCGAAACCGGATATTCTACCTTTCGCAATGACGAACGGCAGCAGTTAACCGCGTTTGTGGAGGCGATGGACGCGCCGGTAAGTCGCGTCTACTGGTACGCCGCGCAGGACCTCGACCCGAACCTGCCCACCGTGGACGGCTTTCACTCCGACGAGCGCGAATACCATTTCGGGCTGCGTCGCGCCAATGGCACCCCGAAGCTGCTGGGCCGGTTGTGGGCCGATGGCGGTCTGCCTGCGGTGCGTGAATGGGCCTGGCTGGGCAGGCCCGCGACACTGCCGTCTGCGCAGGAGCGCCCCGTAGTGATCACCGGCGGCGCGGGCTTTGTCGGCACCAATCTGGCGCACCGTCTGCTTCAGGACGACCGCTCCGTCCTGTTGTACGACAATCTGTCGCGGCCCGGCGTCGAGCAGAACCTGCGCTGGCTGCGCGCGACGCATGGCGACCGGGCACGTATCGAGGTCGCCGATGTGCGCGACCCGTTCGCGCTGCGGCCTGCGTTAAAAAACGCCGATCAGGTGTTTCATCTGGCGGCGCAGGTTGCGGTGACCACCAGCCTTAATGATCCCATCAGCGACTTTGAGATCAATGCGCGGGGTACGCTGAACCTGCTGGAAGCGCTGCGCGGCCTCCCCGACCCGCCTTCGCTGGTCTTCACCTCGACCAACAAAGTCTATGGCGGGCTGGACGACGTTACGCTGCGCCTGGAAGGCGGGCGCTACGAGCCGGAGAATGCTGAACTGCGCGCGTGCGGCATCGGTGAAGAGCGCCCGCTGGACTTTCACAGCCCCTACGGCTGCTCGAAGGGGACGGCCGACCAGTACGTGATCGACTATGCGCGCACGTTCGGTATTCCCGCCGTCGTCTTCCGCATGAGCTGTATCTACGGCCCGCACCAGTTCGGCACCGAGGATCAGGGCTGGGTGGCGCACTTCCTGATCCGCGCTCTCGAAGGCAGGCCCATTACTCTGTACGGTGACGGTATGCAGGTGCGCGACGTACTGTTCGTCGGTGATCTGGTGGAGGCGTTCCTGCTTGCCCAGCAGAACATTGGAGCGCTGTCCGGGCAGGCGTTTAATATCGGCGGCGGCCCAACCAACACGACTAGCCTCATCGAATTGGTGGACCTGATCGGGCGGCTGCACGACAAGAAGCCCGGCGTCAAACGCGATGACTGGCGGCCCGGCGACCAGCGATACTATGTCAGCGATACGCGCAAATTCGAGCAGGCGACCGGCTGGACGCGGCGCACCGGCTTTTGCGAGGGCGTCGAAACGCTGTACGAATGGTTGCTCCAGGCGCGGCGAGGCGCGAAATGAGCCGTACCATGCGCGCCGCCGTTCTGGCGGAGCCGGGCCGTATCGTTATCGAAGATGCGCCGGTTCCCGAGCCGGGGCCGGACGAAGTGCGCATCCGTCTGGAGGGCTGCGGTGTCTGCGCCTCGAACCTGCCGCCGTGGCAAGGCCGCGAATGGTTTTCCTACCCGATGGAGCCGGGCGGACTGGGGCATGAAGGCTGGGGACGCATAGACGCCGTCGGCGCTAACGTCACTGGTCTTGCCATTGATGACCGGGTGGCGACGCTTGCTCAGCGCTCCTACGCCGAGTACGACGTGGCCGCGCAAAGCACCGTAGTAAAGCTTCCGGCGGCTTTGGAGGACAAGCCCTTTCCCGGCGAGCCGCTGGGCTGTGCGCTGAATATCTTCCGGCGCAGCGACGTTCGACCCGGCCAGACCGTCGCCATCATCGGCATCGGTTTTCTGGGCGCGCTGCTGACGCGCCTTGCTGCCAATGCCGGGGCGCGGGTTATCGCCATCACACGCCGTCCCTTCGCGCTTGATATCGCCCGTTCGCTGGGCGCGGCGGAAACCATCCCGATGGACGATCACTGGCGTATCATGGAACGGGTGGGGGAGCTGACCGGCGGGGCGTTCTGTGAGTGCGTCATCGAAGCGGTCGGCAAACAGTGGCCGCTCGATCTGGCGGGTGAGCTGACCGGCGTGCGCGGGCGTCTGATCGTCGCCGGATACCATCAGGACGGCCTCCGGCAGGTCAACATGCAGCTCTGGAACTGGCGCGGCCTGGATGTGATCAACGCCCATGAGCGCGACCCGCAGCTTTACCTGGACGGTATGCGCGCCGCCGTAGACGCCGTGCAGAGCGGTGAACTCGATCCGCTGCCCCTCTACACGCACACCTTCCCGCTGGAAAATCTCGGCGACGCCCTCGCTCTCACCGACGCCCGCCCGGACGGATTTCTCAAGGCGCTGGTGACGTGCGCGCAATGAAGGTGCTGATGACCGCCGATACGGTCGGCGGCGTGTGGACGTATTCTCTCGAACTGGCGGGCGCGCTGAATTGCCTCGGCGTCCAAACTGCGCTCGCGACGATGGGCAGGCCCCTGACCCGTGACCAGAAGGAAGAGGCGGCGGCGGCGGTTCCGAACCTGGAAATCTTTGAAAGCGCGTTCAAGCTGGAATGGATGGACGACCCATGGCAGGATGTCGAGCGCGCGGGCGAATGGCTGCTTGACCTGGAAGCCTCCTTGCAGCCCGACATCATCCATTTGAACGGCTACGCGCACGGCGCGCTGCCCTGGCGTGCACCAACGCTGGTGGTCGGTCATTCCTGTGTCCTTTCCTGGTGGCAGGCCGTGCGCGGCGAGGACGCGCCACCGGAATGGGATCGATATCGGGAAGTTGTGACTCAGGGTCTGCGCTCCGTCAGCCGCGTGATTGCGCCGACGGCGGCCATGCTGGGCGCATTGGAACAACATTACGGCCCGTTTTCCCCCGCGCAGGTCATCCCCAACGGGCGCACCGCCGCCCTGTTTGCGCCCGGTAAAAAGCAGGAGTTCGTGTTCAGCGCGGGCCGCCTGTGGGACCAGGCGAAGAATCTGGCGGCGCTGGAACAGGTCGCGCCCCATCTTGCGTGGCCGGTGTATGTCGCGGGCGAGCAGGCGCACCCGGAGGGCGGCGTCGCCCCTGCCGGTTCCGTGCGGCCCCTGGGCCGCCTGCGCCCCGAGGCCGTCGCCGATTGGCTGGCCCGCGCCGCCGTGTACGCCCTGCCCGCGCGCTATGAACCCTTCGGTCTTTCCGTGCTGGAAGCGGCGCTGGCGGGCTGCGCACTGGTGCTGGGCGATATTCCCAGCCTGCGCGAGAACTGGGACGAGGCCGCCGTCTTCGTGCCCCCGGACGATACGGACGCTCTCGAAGCAGCCATTTCCGGCCTGATGCATGACCCCGACCGCTGCCGCGCGATGGCTGCCCGCGCCCGCTTCCGGACGCTTGATCTTTCGTCGCAAGCGATGGCGGCGCGTTATAGAAGCGTTTACGATGCGCTTGTCCGCGAGCGGTCGGGTAAGCCCCCCTGCCCCCCAGCGGCTGCACCGCTGGGGAGCCATACTATTCCCGTTACCGGCGAGGTGCCCGCTTGCGCATCGTAATGTTTTATCACTCGCTCCTGTCCGACTGGAACCACGGCAACGCCCATTTTCTGCGCGGCGTGGTCGGGGAACTTCTGGCGCGCGGCCACGACGTACGTGTGTACGAGCCGAAGGACGCCTGGAGTCTGCAGAATCTCCGCAAAGAGCATGGCGATACCCCCATTGCCGGTTTCCGCGCGGCGTACCCTGGACTGGACAGCATTCAATACGATCCGGCGACGCTCGATCTGGACACGGCGCTGGACGGTGCGGACCTGGCGCTTGTCCACGAATGGAACGACCACGATCTGGTGCGGCGCATCGGGGCGCACCGGGCGCGGGTGGGTCATTACCGGCTGCTTTTCCACGACACCCACCATCGCGCCGTCACCGACGCCCAGAGCATGGCCGCCTACGACCTGTCAAACTATGACGGGGTGCTGGCCTTCGGCGGCGTGATCCGGGATTTATATCTGTCTCGCGGCTGGGCGGCGCGCGCCTGGACCTGGCATGAGGCGGCGGATACGCGCGTTTTCCACCCATTGGAAGGCACGGAGCGGGAAGGCGATCTGGTCTGGATCGGAAACTGGGGCGATGAAGAGCGCACGGCGGAGCTGCACGAGTTTCTGCTTGGCCCCGTCAAGGCGCTGGGACTGCGTGCCCGTGTCCACGGCGTTCGTTACCCGGACCACGCCCGCAAGGCGCTCAAAGACGCCGGTATCGAGTATTGCGGCTGGCTGCCCAATTTCGAAGCGCCACAGGTGTTCGCCCGCTTTCGTGTTACTGTCCATGTTCCGCGCCGTCCGTATGTCCGTGCGCTCCCCGGTATTCCCACCATCCGCGTTTTCGAGGTGCTGGCCTGCGGCATTCCGCTCGTTACCGCGCCGTGGGAGGATGCCGAAGGACTTTTCACGCCCGGCGAAGATTTCCTGGTGGCGCAGAACGGCGATGAGATGCAGGCGCACCTGAAGGCGCTGCTGGCGGACATGGATAAAGCGCAGTCGCTCGCCGCGCACGGCCTGCAAACGATCCTTGCCCGCCACACCTGCGCCCATCGTGTGGGCGAACTGCTGGCTATTTACGGCGAGTTGAGCGCGTGAATATCGCGTTTTTCGGCTCCAGCCTGGTGTCCGCCTACTGGAACGGCGCGGCCACCTATTACCGGGGCATTATCCGCGCTCTGCACGAGCGGGGGCACCATGTCGCCTTTTATGAGCCGGACGCTTACAACCGCCAGCAGCACCGCGATCTGCCCGACCCGGAATGGGCGCGCGTGGTGGTGTATCCCGGCGAGGGCGAGGAGGGCGTGCTGCGCGCACTCGAAAGCGCGCGTGGCGCAGACCTGATCGTCAAGGCCAGTGGTGTCGGCGTCTTCGACGAACTCTTGGAGGCTGCCGTACTCGATTTGCAGAGGCCGGAAACGCTTGTCGCCTTCTGGGACGTGGACGCCCCCGCCACGCTCGACCGCATTCAGAATAATCCTGCCGACCCGTTCCGCCGCCTGATTCCTCAGTACGACCTCGTGCTTACCTACGGCGGCGGCGATCCGGTAATATCGACTTATTCGGCGCTGGGCGCGCGGCGCTGCGTTCCCATCTACAATGCGCTCGACCCATCCACGCACCACCCGGCCCCGCCCGACCTGCGCTTCACCGGCGATCTCGGCTTTCTCGGCAACCGCCTGCCGGATCGTGAGGCGCGTGTCGAGGAGTTTTTCCTGAACGCTGCCGCCGCCTATCCCGAAGGTCGGTTTCTGCTCGGCGGGAGCGGCTGGGACGGCAAGCCCACGCCCGCCAATGTCGCCTATGTCGGCCACGTCTACACGCGGGACCACAACGCTTTTAACCGCACGCCGCGTGCCGTGCTGAACATCAGCCGTGAAAGCATGGCGCGCTATGGATTTTCACCCGCGACCCGCGTTTTTGAAGCGGCAGGCGCGGGAGCCTGCCTGATTACTGACGCCTGGGAAGGAATCGCTTCGTTTCTGGAGCCGGGCCGGGAGGTACTGGTCGCCGAAAACGGCTCCGAAGTGGCGGAGCATCTGCGCAGCCTCTCGCCGGACAAGGCGCGTTATATTGGCGACGCCGCCCTGCGCCGTGTCCTGTCCGAGCACACCTATGCCCACCGCGCCGTGGAACTGGAGCGGGTGCTGGGCGGACCTCTCCCCCCTACCCCCTCCCCTAAAGGGAAGGGGGAGCCTGACGCACCAGCTTCTCCCGCTGTCCACGGCACGACAACTGCGTTTCGTTCCATATACTCCCCCTTCCCTTTAGGGGAGGGGGTAGGGGGGAGAGGTCTCAACATCGTCCTCCTCGGTCTGTCCATCACCTCCTCCTGGGGCAATGGGCACGCCACCACCTACCGGGGGCTGATGCGTGAATTGGTCGGGCGCGGGCACGAGGTGCTTTTTCTGGAGCGCGACGTACCCTGGTACGCCCAGAACCGCGACCTGCCTGAACCTCCCTATGGCAGCACGAAGCTATATACGGACCTGGCCGATTTGAAGGCGCGCTTCGGTGAGGCGGTGCGGAATGCCGATTGCGTGCTGGTCGGCTCCTATGTTCCCGAGGGCGTCGCGGTGGGCGAGTGGGTGACGCAAACCGCGCGGGGCGTGACCGCCTTTTACGACATCGATACGCCGGTGACGCTGGCGAAGCTGGGCCGCGGAGATACGGAATACCTGTCCCCCGCGCTTATTCCGCGCTATCACCTGTACCTGTCGTTCACCGGCGGGCCGATACTGGAGCGGTTGGAAAAGCAGTTCGGCTCGCCGCGCGCCCGGCCCCTGTACTGCGCGGTCGATCCGGCGCTATACTACCCGGAAGAGGCCGCGCCGCTGTGGGATCTCGGTTATATGGGCACCTACAGCGACGACCGGCAGCCGCCGCTGGAACGCCTGATGCTTGACGCCGCGCGCCGCTTCCCGCAGGGCCGCTTCGTGGTGGCCGGGCCGCAATATCCGCCTGAGATTGTCTGGCCCGGGAACATAGAGCGGCGCGAGCATCTGCCGCCCGCCGAGCATCGCGCCTTTTATTGCTCCCAAAGGTTTACGCTGAACATCACGCGGAAAGATATGATCGAGGCCGGGTACTCGCCCAGTGTGCGCCTGTTCGAGGCCGCCGCCTGTGGTACGCCGATCATCAGCGACTGCTGGGAAGGGCTGGAGACGTTCTTTGCGTCGGGCAAGGAGATTCTGATGGCGCGCTCGGAAAACGATACGCTGCGGTTTTTGCGCGAGATGCCCGATGAGGAGCGCCGCGCTATCGGCGAGCGCGCCCGTGTTCGCGTCCTGGGCGCGCATACCGCCGCGCACCGCGCCGCCGAACTGGAAAGCTGCGTGCGGGAAGTAATTTCGGGGACGCAAATCCACAGCCACGGGAAGGGAACGACGGCATGTTAAGCGGCGGTGCGGCTGCCAATCTACCGCAGGAGATTGCGGCGCTCGGTCCCTGGTTCCATAACCTGCATCTGCCCGACGGCACCAAGACCGCGCCCGATCATTTCCTGGGGGACTTTCCCGCATTTAAGTGGCGCGAACTGGGGCCGCATCTGCCCCAGGATTTGAGCGGCTGGCGCGCGCTGGATATTGGCTGCAACGCGGGTTTTTATACCTTTGAACTCGCGCGCCGGGGGGCGCATGTCACGGGCATCGATGTGGACCCGCACTATCTGGCGCAGGCGCGCTGGGCCGCGCGACAGTTCGGGCTGGAAGACCAGGTTGAGTTTCAGCGGATGCAGGTGTACGACCTGGCCCGCCTGGAAGAAAAGTTCGACCTGATACTGTTTATGGGTGTGTTTTACCATCTGCGCTACCCGATGCTCGGTCTGGACCTGGTCGCGCAGCGGGTGTCGCGCCTTCTGGTCTTCCAGACGCTGACCATGCCCGGCGACGAGGTGTATACGGAAACCTACGACCGCAGCATCAACGACCGAGAGATGATGCGGGAACCGGGCTGGCCGAAGATGGCGTTTCTGGAGCATCACTTCGCGGGCGACCCGACCAACTGGTGGGTGCCCAACCATGCGGGCGTCGAGGCGATGCTGCGGGCGGCGGGTCTGCAAATCACCGGGTATCCCGGTCACGAGATATACCTGTGCGCGCCCGACCCGGACAGACCTTCCGCCGTCAGCACCTGGAACGCCGCCGAACTGCGTTCGGCCACCGGTCGCCCCTGGCAGCCTGCCGGGGATCACGACCTGTAGCCGCGCTGCGTAGTATTTCACAGCCTGCCCGCTGTTTTTCGTGTATAATAGCGCAAATGCGGCGCGTGCCGCCGCTGGGAGAACGATGAAGCTGCTTTTCCTGGGAACCGGCTCGGCGGAAGGGATACCGGCTCTTTTCTGCGATTGCAGCGTCTGCGTCGAAGCCCGCCGCCGGGGCGGCCCCAACTGCCGCACCCGCTCCACCGTGCTTATCGACGATGTGGTCAAGATAGACCTGCCCCCGGATAGCCTTGCCCATGTCCATGCGTACCGTCTTGATCTCTCCGGCCTTCAGCATCTTGTTTTCACCCATTCCCACGATGACCATTTTGCCGTGCGGGAACTTCAATACCTGTCACCCAACTTCGCCCCCTGCCGCCGCGGCGCTCCCCTGAATGTCTGGGCCACCCCGGAGCTTATCCGCAAAATGCTTCCCGAAATGGAACATTTTTTTGAAAAAGCGCCGCTCAAGTTCAACCCGCTGGCTCCCTTTCACTCCATCAGCATCGGGCCTCTTCAGGTAACGCCCGTCCCGGCGCATCATAAGAGCGACGAACTGTGCTTGAACTATCTGGTACGCAGTGGCGAAACGACATTGCTGTACGCCACCGACACCGGCTGGTACGACGAGCCGACCTGGACATTTCTGGAGGGCCGCCCGCTTTCCGCCGTCGTGGTGGAGTGCGGCAAGGGGAGATCAAAGAACGCCTATATGGGCCACCTGAATGTCGATGAGGTGCGCGCTTTCAAGGAGCGCCTCGTGCGTGCCGGTGGGCTTTCGGAAACGGCCCCGTTTTATGTCACCCATATCGCCCACACGGGTCTGCTCCTCCACGAAGAGATGTCCGCGCTCTTCGCCCCCGACCACATCGCCGTCGCCTACGATGGCCTGGAACTGAATCTGTAACGCTGCCACGGCGCTGTGAGGCAGTCGTTCCCCGAAAGGCTTTAAACTTTGCCGAAAAGCAAAAAGATCACCCTTTTTGACCGGTTGCGCTATGCCTTCGATAGAAGCATGGCCGCAGGAACGGTCGCGCTTATTGGCTGGCTGGCGCTTGTCTCCTTCGCGGTCATCGTGACTGCCGCCCTTATTCTGACCATCGGCGGCATCCGGCCCGAAGGCGGCGAAAGGCTCGACGTCATTGAGGCAGCGTGGGAGAGCCTGATGCGTACCCTGGACCCTGGCACCATGGGAGGCGACACGGGCTGGGCATTCCGCATGGTTATGTTCGGCGTCACGTTAGCCGGGGTCCTGATTGTCAGCAGTCTGATCGGCGTATTGACCAGCGGCATTGAAAGCAGGCTGGCAGAACTGAGAAAAGGACGTTCCTTTGTTATTGAGGAGGGACACACGCTCATCCTGGGCTGGTCCCCGTACATCTTCTCTATCCTTTCCGAACTGGCCGCCGCGAACGCTAATAAAAAGAAGGCGTGTGTCGTGGTCCTGGCCGATAAGGACAAGGTTGTGATGGAAGATGAAATTCGGAGTAACGTCACTGTGCCGGGCCGAATGTCCATCATCTGCCGTACCGGCTGCCCGACGGACCGACAAGATCTGGAGATCGTCAACCCTGCGGATGCCAGATCAATCATCATTCTATCCTCGGAAAGGGGCAACCCGGATGCGCAGGCCATCAAGACCATGCTGGCGCTTACGCGCAATTCCGCAGGCACCGTCAAGCCATACCACATTGTCGCGGAAATACGCAATCCGAAAAACCTGGAGGCGGCGCGCCTCGTGGGACGTGATGTCGCGCATCTGGTTCTGTCCGAAGATGTACTCGCGCGCATAACCGTTCAGACGTGCCGTCACTCGGGCATGAGCGCCATCTATACGGAACTGCTGGATTTCAGCGGCAACGAGATCTATTTTCAGGAGGAACCAACTCTTATCGGCGGTACGTTCGGGGACGCGCTGATGGCGTATGAGACGGCTGCGGTAATCGGTCTGCAGCGTCAGGGGAATGCCGTGGAACTGAATCCGCCGCTGGAAACCTGCATCGCCGCAGGGGATAAGATAATTGCGATTGCCGAAGATGACGACCATGTCGCCGTTTCCTCCCGCACCAAAGCCGATATCGATGCCTTCATCGATACGGCGCTGATGCGGGATATGGCTTCGCCGGTCCCCACGCCGGAACGGACGCTCTTGTTGGGCTGGAACCGGCGGGGGTCTCGGATCATCAGCCAGCTTGATAATTATGTGGCTCCCGGCTCGGAGGCAACCGTCGTCGTGGCTTCCGGAGAAGCATGCCGCGAAATAGAACAACTGTCCTCGAAGCAGCGCAATCTCACTGTCTCCTTTCAGCAGGGCGATGTTACCGAACGCCGCGTGCTGGAAGGATTGGCGATTCCTACTTATCAACATGTCGTTGTCTTAAGCGAACCCGAAACGTGGGGGCCGCAGGAAGCGGACACGATGACCCTGATCACGCTGCTGCATCTGCGCCATATTGTCGAGCAAAGCGGCCAGTCCATCAGTATCGTCAGCGAGATGCTGGACATTCGTAACCGTGACCTGGCGGAAGTAACCCGTGTCGATGACTTTATCGTCAGCGATAAGCTGATCAGTCTGATGCTGGCCCAGGTATCGGAGAACCGGTACCTGAATGCCGTGCTTACAGAATTACTGGATGCGGGCGGTTCCGAGATATATCTGAAGCCGATGGACGAATATGTCTCTCTGAACCAGCCGATGCCGTTTTATACGGTGGTCGCCTCGGCGCGTCGGCGCGCCGAGGTGACGATAGGATACCATCGCCACCGCGATGCAGGGGACCCCGAGAAGGGGTATGGCGTGGTGATCAATCCGGCGAGATCCCAGGAAGTGACCTTTGCAGAAGGCGACCGCATCATTGTGCTTGCCCACACCTGATCACAGCTTCCCGGCGGCGCGACGGTTGTCTTGACAAGCCTTAGCCGACGGAGTATACTGACTAGACCCGGCGCGCCGATCTTTTGCCTGGCGGGTCCTGACCCCAATTATAGCGCGCAGCGAGGACAGGACATCTCGCAGCGCAATCTCGAGGTCGGAGGGAACCGTCTCTCCGGCACGGTTCCCGTCAGCGGTTCCAAAAACGCTTCGCTCGCGATCTTCGCGGGCGCTCTCTCGCCTCCGAAGGCGTTACCACTATCCACAATCTTCCCCGTATCGGTGATATTGCCACCATGGCCGATGTTCTGCGCCACCTGGGGGTTACGGTTTCCTTTTCGAACAACGGCGGCACCGCGAGCGTGGACGCCTCCCATCTCACCACGCACGAAGCGCCCCCGGAGATCGTCGCCCGCATGCGCGCCTCGTTCTGGGTGCTCGGCCCGCTGCTGGCGCGTCTGGGCCGCTCGCGGGTCGCTCAGCCCGGTGGCTGCAATATCGGCGCGCGGCCTATCGATCTGCATGTCAAAGGCTTACAGGCTCTGGGTGCGGAGATCAATGCCACACACGGCAATGTTACCGCCGAAGCCCCGCGTGGCCTGCGCGGCACGTCCGTTTATCTCGATTTCCTCGGTCGGCGCGACCATGAACATCATGATGGCCGCCGCTCTGGCCGAAGGAACCACGGTCGTCGAGAATGCCGCGCAGGAGCCGGATGTCGAGGACCTGGGCAATTTCCTGAACGCGATGGGCGCATGCGTGCGCGGCCACGGCACCGGTGTACTGACCGCGCAGGGTGTCCGCGCGATGCATGGCTGTGACTATGGGGTGATTGCCGACCGGATGGAAGCGGGCACGCTGGGTCTCGCGGCGGGTATTACCGGCGGCGATGTTTTTCTTCAAAACGCCAATGCCGCGCATCTGCGCCCGGTGACGCTGAAGATGAGCGAGGTGGGAATGCATATCGAGGAGAAGTCGGACGGAATCCGTGTCGTGGGGCCGCAAAGCGGCCCGGCGCGACCCGACTGAGCGCGATGCCGCATCCCGGCTTTCCGATATGCAGCAGGCGTTCACGGCCCTGCTGTGTCTGGCGGAAGGAACCTCTGTCGTCACGGACGGCGTCTACGAGGGGCGCTTCCGCTATCTGACCGAACTGGCGAAGATGGGCGCTCATTCGGAAGTGCATGGGCGCACGGCGGTGATTACCGGTGTGCCCTGCCTGAGCGGCGCGGATGTGGAGGCGACCGATCTGCGTGCCGGGGCCGCCCTTGTGGTCGCCGCGCTCGCCGCCGACGGCCAGTCGCGGATCGCGGGGACAAGCCATCTGGAACGCGGCTACGAGAATCTGGTGGAAAAATTGCAGGGTCTGGGCGCGCAGACATGGCGCGAAGGCGAAGATGGGCGCGAAGGCTGGCACTGTGTTCCGCTTAACTCCTGAGATCGGCATCGACCTGGGCACGGCCAATATCCTCGTGTTCGTGCGGGGTAAGGGCGTCAGATGCTGCGCGAGCCGTCCGTGGTCGCCATCGACAAGAATACCAAGCACGTCAAAGCGGTGGGTGAAGAGGCGCGGCTGATGCTGGGGCGCACGCCCGGCAGCATTATCGCCATCCGGCCTCTTTCCGATGGCGTAATCGCCGACTATACCACGACCGAGCGGATGCTGGCGCATCTTATCTCCAAAGTCTGCGGGCGACGCCGGGCCTTCAAGCCGCGCGTTTTGGTGTGTGTCCCCTCCGGCGTGACGTCGGTGGAGCGGCGGGCGGTTTTGCAGGCGACGCGGCGGCGCGGGTGAGGCGTTTACATCGAAGAGCCGATGGCCGCCGCCATCGGCGCGGGCCTTCCCATCGCGACGCCCGGCGGTAATATGGTCGTTGACATCGGTGGGGGACGACCGACATCGCGGTGATCTCGCTGGGCGGCATCGTGCTTTCCATGTCGCTGCGTATCGGCGGGAACAAGATGGACGAGGTCATCGTACGTCATCAAGAACGTGTACAACCTGATGATCGGCGACCGGACGGCGGAAGAGATCAAGATGAAGATCGGCTCCGCCTTCCCGCTTGACGAAGAGATGAGCATGGAAGTGCGGGGACGCGACCTGGTGATGGGCCTGCCCAAGACAGTCGAAGTGACCAGCCAGGAGATTCGCGAGGCGCTCGCCGAGCCGGTGACGGCTATCGTGGAGCGGGTGAAGGGCGTTCTCGAAAAGACCCCGCCCGAACTGTCGTCGGATATTATTGAACGGGGCATCACGATGACTGGCGGCGGGGCGCGCTGCGCGGCCTGGACCGGCTGCTGGCGCTGGCGACCAATATCGATGTGCAGGTGGCTGAGGACCCGCTTTCCTGCGTCGCCATCGGCACGGGCCGCGCGCTGGAGGAGTTCCCGGCGATCCGCGAAAGCGAAAACTTTGTGCTGCCCTATGGAACGTAGCTTCGCACCCCAGAAAGGCATTCAATGGCTATGACGAATACCCGATTTTCCGTGGGCGCAACGGCGGCCCTCGCCGCTGCTGCCGCAGTGCTGCTGACCGCATCACCGGTGCGGGCGCAGTCCGTTTCCCGATGTGCCGGACAACCACTGGGCCGCCGATTCCGTTCGCAAACTTGCCCAGGCGGGCATTGTCAGCGGCTATCGAAAAACGGCGTCGGCGCAGCAAAAGTCGCGCCAGGCATATTCCGGCAACAAGCCCGTCACCCGCTACGAACTGGCCGTGACCCTGTATCGCTTCGTGCAGTACATGGAGCGCGCCGACCGGCAAAGGGGTGGTGGCGGCGGCGCGCGCAAAGGGGACGGCGGCGCGCCCGCAGCCGCCGGTGGCAAGCGGGGCCGAGGCCGTGCGCCGCCTGATCGCGAGCGGTTATTTACGGCGAACACGCCGCGCCCCACACACCGCACGACTCTGCCGACCGCCCACCAGCAGGCCGATGCTCTGGCGCGGTTTATCAGCCGGATCACCGATAAAAAGGTTCCCGTCACGCCCGAGAGTCAGCGCGCCCCGATCCAGCGCCCCGACTCCAGTCTGGGAACATAGTCGCATCCGTCAGCGGCTCTGTTGTTTGCACACCCGCGACCGGTTATGTTACACTGACCTTGCCGCACGAACACTCGCATTCGTGCGGCAAGGTCTGCTTTACGGGTAGCCACCATGATTATCATTCTCACCGCCAGCGCCAGTGACCGTAACCGGCGCGACATCATTGAGAATCTGGAAGCGCGCGGCTTCGGCGTCCACCTATCCGAAGGGGTCGAAAAAACCGTCATCGGCGTCATCGGCGCAATGGACGAGCAGAAGGCGCAGATCGCCGAGCAGTTCGAAGCGCTGCCTTTCGTGGAGCGGTGCATCCCGATCTCCCAGCCGTACAAACTGGTGGGCCGCAGCTTTCGCCCCGAAGGCTCCACGGTCAACGTACGCGGCGTCGTCATCGGCGGCAAGCAGGCCGTGGTCATGGCCGGGCCGTGTACCGTCGAAACCGAAGCGCAGATACTGGAATCGGCCCGCGCGGTGAAAAAAGCGGGCGCGCATATCCTGCGCGGCGGGGCATACAAGCCCTCCACATCGCCCTATTCGTTTCACGGCCATGGCGTCGATGCGCTCAAGATGCTGGCCGCTGCCCGCGCCGAAACGGGCCTGCCTATCATCACCGAGGTCATGGACGCCCGCGACCTGGAAACCGTCTGCGAATACGCGGATATTTTGCAGATCGGCACGCGCAACGCCCAGAACTATACGCTGCTGCGCGCGGTGGGGGAGTGCCGCACACCGGTGATGCTCAAGCGCGGCATGTCCGCCAAACTGGAGGAGTGGCTTCAGGCGGCGGAATATATCGCGAGCGGCGGCAATTACAACATCATGCTGTGCGAACGCGGCATTCGCACCTTCGAAACGTATACGCGCAACACCTTCGACATTAACGCTATTCCAGCGCTCAAGGAATTGACCCACCTGCCGGTTATTGCCGACCCCTCGCACGGCACCGGGAAAGCGTCGCTTGTTTCCGCCGTAACCCGCGCCGCTGTCGCGGCGGGCGCGGACGGCGTCATTGTCGAGGTTCATCCCCACCCCGAAAAGGCGCTCAAGGACGGCGCGCAGTCGCTTACCCCTGCCGTTTTCGATCAACTGATGGCCGATCTGCGCCTGCTCGCCCCGGTCGTCGGGCGCAGCGTTTAAGATGGCGCCCCCCCCCGCCGCCAATAATGGGGGTGCCGGAGGCTTCTCCCGCGTTGCCATCGTAGGTGTCGGCCTGATCGGCGGGTCTTTGGGAATGGCGCTTCGCGGTCGGCGGCTGGCTCAAACGATTGTGGGCATTGGACGTGATGCAGCGCGGCTCGAAACGGCGCGCGGGCTGGGCGCGGTGGACGAAATCGCGACGGATCCCGCGGCGGGCGTGGACGGGGCCGATCTGGTTGTGCTGGCGACGCCGATTCGCCAGATTATCGCCGACCTGGCAACGCTTTCGCCGCTGCTTTCGCCAGGCGCGCTGGTGACGGATGTCGGCTCCACCAAGGCCGAGATCGCCCGTGCCGGTGATGCGGCCCTGCCCCGCGGAACTTTCGTAGCCGGGCACCCGATGGCCGGTTCCGAGCGTTCCGGGGTGGAGGCGGCCAATCCGGAACTGTTCATCGAGGCGGTTTGGGCGCTGACCCCGACAGCGGCCACCAATCCCGACGCGCTCGACCGTGTAAAGGCGCTCGCGCAGGGTGTCGGCGCGCGCGTACTGGTTCTTGATCCGCACGAGCACGACCGCGCTGTCGCCGTCACATCACATTTGCCGCACGTTCTGGCCTACGCGCTCTCCGCGCTGGCTGCCGATACAGCCCGAAACAGCCCGCACCTGTATGATCTGGCGGCAGGCTCCTTTGCGTCGGCGACCCGTGTTGCGGCAAGCCCGCCGGATTTATGGCAGGATGTCGCTCTGACGAACCGCGCTGCGCTTGCCGAAGTATTGCGGGCCTACCGCGCCGATCTGGACACCGTTCTTGCCGCCCTGGATGCCGGAAACGCCGATGTCCTGCGCGACCGTTTCCAGGCGGGTTTCGACGCGAAACGGGGGTAAGGGCCGATGAAGCAGAACATCTACGACGACCCCGTATTCTTCAACGGCTACGCTGCGCTGCGCCGCAACGAGTTCGCGCTGAACAACGTTCTCGAAGAACCG
>JAUJOK010000017.1:0-45845 GCA_030447685.1 Armatimonadaceae bacterium | reverse complement strand
ATCGGCGCTATCTTCGCAAAGGCGGCGGATTGGCTCGCGCCCGGAGGGCTTTTCGTCTTCTCGGTTGAGCATCCCATTACCACCGCGCCCACTGAGCAGCGCTGGATAAAGGACGCGCAGGGGCGGAAACTGCACTGGCCGGTGGATGACTATAGCTTTGAGGGTAAGCGGGTCGGGAACTGGATCGTGGATGGCGTGGTAAAGTACCACCGCACGCTCGAAACCTACATCAACAGCCTTATCGATAACGGGTTCCGCATTGTTCGCGTCACTGAACCGGGAGTCGCCGAGGAGTATATGAATCTGAGGCCGGACTTCAGGGACGAAAGCCGCCGCCCGCCGTTTCTGTTCGTCAAAGCAGCAAATGAAAAGTAAGGAGAAACAAATGCACAGACACAACTATGGACGGCTCTTCGCGCTGTTTATGATAGTCGCCCTGACCGTCGCCGCGTCGGTGGGAGCAGGCGGGCAGGAGAAGAAATATCGACTGCGGGAAATCGCCGCCGTCGGAGATATTTCCGACGTGGACGACAGCATGAACCTGCGAGTGGATTTGCGCGGCTCGGCGGGCGGGCCGGAACTTCCGCCCATAGAATATTTTCGGCGGGGGCGGCGCAAATACCGAACGACGGTGCTTCCGGTGGACAAGGATCAACGTCCCACAGCAATCCGGCGCACCTATTCCATTGCGCGCGAGATCGAAGCGGAAATCGGTGGCGTCGCGACCCCGACCGTCTCGCTGCTTCAGGGAAAGACCGTAACGCTTCGCCGAGACGCGAGCGGCAAGACTCTGGTAAGCGTCGCCAAGGGCAGAATCGGCGAGAATGAGCGTAAAGAGGTTAGCAATGATTTATCTTCGACACAAGATGATTTCTTTCCCGACCGCGATTTGGCCATAGGCGAGGAGTGGACTCTGGACGCCAACCGTATGTTTGAGAGCTTAGAGGGATTGGAAAAAGCCACACTCAGGGCCAAGTTTGCCGAGGTTGTCACCTACCGGGGGCATCCCTGCGCGCGTATCGAGATGTCGTACACCGTTTCCGGCAGGGTGCCCAGCAGGTCCATGAACATACAGTTCACCCAGAGCGGGGACCTCTATCATGCCATCGATCTTCAGCGAACATTGGCCGCCTCCGTGGATGGGCCGGTAACGTTAACCGGCCAGGAATTGATCGACGGACGAACCGTGTTCTTTGCGGGCGACGGCACGATGGAGCAAGAGTACTCCGAGCGGTGGTCGAAGATCGCCGGTAAGACTACTGTCCGTAAGAAGAGCAAGTGATTCGGCGTATGGAAATCCTGGAGATAACTCCCGCTCCCCGGCCCGTGATCGGTACGGCGCGCGTGCCCGGCTCGAAGAGTATCACCAACCGGGCGCTGGCGCTGGCCGCGCTGGCTGCTGGCGGGACTACCTTAACTGGCGCACTGTTCGCCGACGATACGGCGCGCATGGTGGACTGTCTGCGCGCGCTTGGCTTTTCCGTCGAGACGAACGAGGCGGCGGAAACCATTACGGTCGAAGGGCAGGGGGGACGGGTTCCCGCCGAGCGCGCCACTCTTTTTGTCGGCAACTCCGGCACGACTGCCCGCTTTATCACGCCCCTGGTCGCCCTCGGCCACGGCGATTTCGTGATTGACGGCGTTCCCCGGATGCGCGAGCGCCCGATGGGCGATCTGCTGCGCGCCTTGTTGCAGTTGGGGGTGGACGCCGACAGTCTATCTCCGGGTGGCTATCCACCGATTCGAGTGCGCGCACGCCGTCTGCACGGTGGCGTCTGCACGGTGCGCGCGGATACCAGCAGCCAGTTTCTGTCCGGTCTGCTGATGGCCTCTGCCTGCGCCGACGGTCCCGTCACCCGGCTGCACCTGGAAGGTCCCATTCTTTCCGCGCCCTATATCACCATCACGACCGAGATGATGCGACGCTTCGGAGCGAGCCTGGAGGTAAGCGATGACGGGCGTAATTATGTGGTGCCTGGACGTCAGCAATACCGCGCGCCGCTGATTTATGCGGTCGAGCCGGACGCCTCCGCCGCCTCCTATTTCCTGGCCGCCGCCGCCATCACCGGCGGGCGTGTGCGGGTTCCCGGTATCGGGCCAAAAGCGTTACAGGGGGACGCTGCCTTTGTGGACGTTCTGGCGGCGATGGGCTGCGTGATTACGCGCGGGGACGACTTTATCGAGGTGACGGGAACGGCGAACCTGCGCGGCATCACCTGGGACATGAACGCTATCTCCGACACGGTAATGACGCTCGCTGCCGTAGCGCCGTTCGCCGACGGTCCTACCGTTATCGAAAATGTCGCCCATATCCGGCACAAGGAGACCGACCGCCTTGCCGCCGTCGCCACGGAATTGGGACGCCTGGGAGTGCGCGTGGACGAGCGCCCGGACGGCCTGACCATCTATCCCGCCGACCGCATCCGGCCCGCGGTCATCCAGACCTACGACGATCACCGCATGGCGATGGCCTTTGCTCTTATCGGCCTGCGCGCCCCCGGCGTCCGCATCGCCGATCCCGGCTGCGCGGCCAAAACCTTCCCGGACTACTTTCGGCGTTTATCCGCCCTGGTGGCAGGAAGTGACGGCTTGGGCGGCGAATAGCGGGAAGGTGACGGAAAGGCCGGTACGATGATCAAACCCTGGACAATCGCTATTGACGGTCCCGCCGGGGCGGGCAAAAGCACGGTCGCGCGCCTGCTGGCGCAGCGGCTGGGCTATCTGTACATCGATTCCGGCGCGATGTACCGCGCCGTCGCGCTGCACACATTGCGCTGCGGTATTCCTCTTACCGAGCCGGACCAGATCGCGGCGCTGGCGCGTGCGGCTCGCATCCGGTTTCAGATCGCCGAAGCGGGCACGGACGGCGCGCAGCGCATTTTCCTGAACGACGAGGACGTGACGGAAGCGATTCGCACCCCGGAGGTGACCGCATTATCGTCGGCGGTAAGCGCTATTCCCGGCGTCCGCTCCGCGATGGTGTCGCTTCAGCAGGCGGTTGGCGCGCAGGGGGGCGTGGTCATGGAAGGGCGCGACATCGGCACCGTCGTCTTTCCCGGCGCGGAGGTGAAGGTCTTCCTGACGGCTTCGCCCGAAGAGCGCGCCGAACGCCGCCATCGGGACATGACGGCGCGCGGCACCGAGGCGACGCTGGAAGAGGTGCGCCGCGACCAGGACGAGCGCGATCTGCGCGACTCGACACGTCCGGTTTCGCCGCTGATTTCCGCGTCGGACGCCGTGACTATCGAATCGGACGGTATGACGCCCGAAGAGGTTGCCGAGGAGGTGCTGGCCGTCATAGACCGCCGAAGGCGCGAGAAATGACCTCTTCTTCTGCTGCTCCTGCGCCAAACGAGGAGGAGCCGGCATCAGTGGCGGGAGACACTGCCGCTTCCCTCCGAGGGAGGAGGGCAGGTCGGGCAACACCGGATACCTACTGGCTTCTTCAGGGCGTCACGCTCGCGGTGATGAATGTCTTAGGCGGGTTGTTTGTAAAAGGCGAAGGAAACGTCCCCAAAACCGGCCCGGTTCTTCTGGTTTCCAACCACGTCTCCTATCTCGACCCCGTTTCCATTGGAGACGCTTCGCCGCGCCGGGTGGTGTTTATGGCGAAGCACGAACTCTTCCAGATCAAGCCGCTCGGATTTCTGTTGCGCGGCGTCGATTCGTTTCCCGTGCGGCGCGGCGAGCCGGACCGGGGCGCTTTCAAGAATACGCTGGCGATGCTGGAAGAAGGGCGTGTCGTGTGCATCTTCCCGGAAGGTAAGCGCATGACCGAGGGTACGCTGGGCGAGGCTGAATCCGGCGCGGCGGTTTTCGCTCTGAAGACCGGCTGCCCCATCGTTCCGGTTTATGTGGACGGGACGAACAAAATGCTGGACCACAAAGGCCGTCTGCGCCGCGCCCGTGTCACCGTCGCCTTCGGCAAACCCTTCACCTTCCCTAAAGGCCGCGCCAACCGCGAAGCGCTGGAAGCCGCCGGGCGCGAACTGATGGCTGCTATTGCCCGCACCCGTGACGAGATGGCAAACGTTCCTGCCCGCCGCATCCGGCCCCACTGGATACGCAAGCCCCGCGAAGGCAGCCGCGCCCGCGCCCACCCCCAATCCGTCTGAAAAACCCTTTACAGGCCATGCAGGTCAAATCGACCGAACGCCCAGCCATGCTGGCCCAGGTTGGTTTCCACGATCTGTTTCCACCGCTGCGCCGTCTGTCGCGCGCTGGTGGTGTTGGGCGCTTCCACATTCAGATGCCCCTGAAGCGGGCAGGCAAATCCGGTGCCCAGAGGGTCCGGTTCGGCCCCGTTCGCCGGAACCGATAGGACCGCGCTGGTGATGCCGTGGCCGTAGGGTATCTCCGAAAGAGCCTGGGCGATCTGCCTTGCCTGCCGGGTCGCCTCATCCGCCTGCGGCACCTGCACCAGCAGCAGCGCCATCACCCGAAAAGCCATCGTCGCCATGCTTTTAATCTCCACCGGGTTGCAGACAGTGATTCGCGCCGTTGCCGACACGGGGCAGAAAATTCTAAAACTCATTCCAATGGCTCGACAGCTACCGCGCCGCCGTCTATAACTTCAATAGTTACGATATTGCCGTACAAAAGCGACATCCCAGACAAGCGCGCCTCCTTCGGCGGCATACGCCTGCACCTGACGCCGCTCCCGTTCCATAGCACCGTAGCCCGGTACACGTCAAAACGGGCGATAGCACCATTTGCCAACATCGCGTCGGCTGCCGCAACAAACAGGGCAAGTTCTTCAACCAGCGCGGGCGGCAAGTCAAGGAAGGCAGTGAAGCCGGTGTCCAATGCCGCATCCGTTTCGATCTCACTGCCGTCCGCGCCGCGTAATGTGGGGCGAGATTGCTTCTCGGCTTGCGCTAATATATCCCTCCATCACGAGCGCGCCGCCATCGTGAGGCGAGTACCGATGCGATCCATCGCGGGCTGACCGACACGGAGCATATAGAGTGCCGCTTCAGGCCGCCGGGTGAAAATACGGTCTGCGGCGGCCAATCCGTCGTCATCCACTTCATAGGCACCGGTTTCAATGTCAATGACCAGCACCTTGCCATTTTGATCCGGCTCGACCCTCGCCCGGATACGCTCGTCATACAACGCCGCCGCGCTGAGCAATCTCATCGGAGGTGAATCGGGAGTGGGGCATGCGTTAACACCTCTCATGTACTACAACTTTCGTTTATCAGGCGTAGTGCTTACGCTCGTTCTTTTCTCCTTCTGCGTTTTTCGGTGCCATTTGTGCATACTATACGCTTCTTTGACGCTGTAATAGATTTTGACTATCAAAGAAGGAAGATTACTCCGGTGCCAATGGCACGGTAACCGCGTGCCGAAGTAGGAATCGGATTGATTTCGAGAGCATCCGCGAATCCCTGCGGCACAATGAGAATTAGAAGGCCCATCAACCAAAGGGAACCAGAAAGCCCTTCTTTTACATCGAGAAACTTCAGCAAATCAGATACGTTCATCTGTTTTACCTCCGGTAAATTGACCCGCCACATAATCGAAAAGTGGCGGGCCGTAACAGGTGCTAAATCACCTGCATGGGCATGAGGACGCAGAGGTAGTCGTCCGCGCCGTCGCCGATGGGGCGCAGGATGCCGGGGCGCAGCGGTTCCGTGAGTTCCAGGACGACGCCTTCGGTTTCGACGACGCCTAAAACGTCCTGAAGGTACTTGGCATTAAAGGCGATCTGAATGTCGTCGCCCTCGCGGGCTACCTCGATCTCCTCGCGCACCGAGCCGACCGTGCCGGATTCGGCGGACAGGACAAGCTGCGCGCCTTCGGTTTCAATAACCACACGGTTGGCGTTATCGCGGGCGACGATGGCGGCGCGGCGCACGGCGCGGGCGAACTCGGTGGTTTCCAGGGTCAGCTTGCGGTCGTGCGTGGTTGGGATGACCCGCTCATAGTTCGGGAACGTGCCTTCGATCAGCCGTGTCACCATCGTCGTGCCGCCGATGTCGAAGCGCGCCTGGCCCTGGGCGAGAGAGATAGTGACGGCGTCTTCGTCGGTGGCGAGGCGCAGCACCTCGTTCATGGCGCGGGCCGGAACCACCGCCGTGGCGCTGCCGTCGCCTGCCGCGACCGTGGCCGTGCGGACGGCGAGCCGGTGCGTATCCGTGGCGACCATCTTGACCGAATCTCCCTCGAATATGAGGAGGACGCCGGTCAGGATGACACGCGTTTCGTCGGTGGAGACGGCGAAAAGGACGTGGCGGATCATATCGCGCAGCACCTCGCCGGGCAGGGTGAAGGTGGCGGTGGGGGTGACATCGGGCGGGGCGGGGAACTCCTCGGCGGGCAGGCCCAGAATCTTGTAGTCGGAGCGGCCACAATGCACCTGCACGGTGTTGCCGCCTTCGGGTCGGTCAAGCTGCACGTCCATATCGGGCAGCGCCCCCAGCATTTCGGTGAAGACACGAGCGGGCGCGGTGAATCCTTCCCCATCGCCGGTATCGTCCAGCGATGCCTGGATGCGCGCGGGCAGAGAGCACTCCATCCACATCTCCAGGTCCGTGGCAGTCAGCTTCAGCGTGTTACCCTGCGGCGCGACCAGCAGGTGCGAAAGAATCGGCAGGGTCGAGCGGCCCGAAACGGCGCGTCCGACAGTTTGAACGGCTTCATAGAGGTCCTTGCGGGGACACATAGCTTGCATAACATTTCTCCTTGGGTTGTGATGACTGGCGGCCTCCCTGCCGCCCATTATTGGGGGGCAGGGGAGCTTTCTTTCAAAGCAGCAACTGCATAAAGATGACATCGAGCCAGCGGTCGAATTTAAATCCGACCTCTTTCATATAGGCGACCTGCACGAAGCCGAACGCGGCATGAAGGCGCAGACTGGCCTCGCTTTCCGCATCGATTCCGGCCATAATAACATGCTTGCCGCGTTCGCGCGCCGCAGAGATGAGGGGCGGCAGGAGCAGCCTGCCGATACCCTGCCCCCGGTGGCTCGCCGCGACGTAGACCGAGTTTTCGACCGTGAAGCGGTAGCCGGGGCGGGCGCGAAAGGTGCTGAGGGAACTCCAGCCCACAACCTGCCCGTTTGCGTCCACGGCGACAAAGACCGGCAGGTCCTGCTCGATATGGCCCGCGAACCAGGCAGTGCGTCCTTCAAGCGTATCAGGGTCGTAGTCGTAAGTCGCGGTGGTATGGAGCACGGCATCGTTATAAATGTCCAGGATGCCGGGAACGTCGGCATATGTCGCGGGTCGGATTTCCCTGCTCATATCGTGATGGGCAGTTGATACTGCGCGGGATCGGCGGTCTGGCTTGCGTGTTCCGCCGCGTGCGGGTTATCCTGATAGAGACGGGCCAGCGTCCGGGCGCGAAAGGCGTCGGATGCAACCACATCCGGCATATCGCCACGCAGCCTTTCGCGCGTTATCCGCAGAGTCTGTGCATCCCATGCGCAGTCACGACAGGCCAATAGGTGCGTTTCCAGGCGGCGGCGTGTCGCTTCGGGCAGATCGTCGTCCTCATAGGGGCCGATCAGATCGGCGGCATCTTGGCAGGTCATTCGTCGTTGTTCCCCCAGTTATTCAGAAGCTGGTCGCGCAGGGCGCGGCGGGCGCGGTACAGCAGCGATTTGGTCGCGGCGACCGAGCGGCCCAGCGCCACGGCGGCCTCCGCATGCGGCACATCTTCCAGGTCACACAGCGTCAGCACGGCTTTCCATTCTTCCGGCAGCGTTTCCAAAGCGGCAAGCATTGCTTGCCGCTCCGCCCGGCGCTCCGCCTCTTCATCGGGCCGCCGTCCGGCATCGGCGATCTGCTCCACAATTGGGGCAGAAAGCGAGAGCGTGGGCAAACGAAGCTGGCGGCGCTTTTCCGCCGCGACATTGCGGACGATGGCGAAGAGCCACGGGCCGAACGCCGTCGCCTCCTCGCGCAGCGTGCGGGCACGGCGAAACGCGAGCACAAAGGCTTCTGAAGCGACCTCTTCGGCGTCCTCACGCGTTTCCGTCAGACGGACCGCCAGCCCCAGCGCCCGGTCAGCGTAGCGGTCGAACAGTGTTTCCAGCGCCCGCGCCTCGCCGTCACGGAACCGGGCTACCAGGCGCGCCTCATACGAGTCGGGCGTCACAAAACTCTCCTATAAGGGTAGACGGGGTGAGGCGGCAAAAAGCGTCGCGAAAAGGCGAACTTTTTTTAGAAGCAAGGAAAAAGAGGATTTTTAATCGTCGCGGTGGTGGTTGAGACGCTCGATGATGTTCTTGATGGGCACATCATCCGGGGCATCAGCGACGGCGCGGTTCAGCTCTTCCAGAAGCCGCTCGCGCCGCTCCTGCATGGCCTGCTCTTCCGCGGTCGGGTCGCGGTACAGCGTTTTTATCCACTGGCGGATGCGATCTCGCGCGGACAGTTTTTCTGTCGTGCCATCTACTCTCGAAGCGGTCATGGTCTTGCAGCTCGTCCTTACGACAAGGTCAGTTTGCCCAGGAGGACAGGCCGTGCCGCGCCGGTCACTGAGGGCAGGTTCGATGGGTTGCCCAGCAGCGTTTCGTTCGCGAGCAGGGCAAAGGCAATGGCTTCTTTAGCCTCGCTATTTATACCCATCGATTCATGCGTCAACACAGGAACCGGAGCAAGTCGTTTTGCGAGTTTTTCCATTAAAACCGGATTGCGCGCCCCCCCGCCGCCAATAATCACCTCGTCCGGCATTGTGGGCAGAAATCGCTCGTAGGCATCTGCAATTGTTTCTGCCGTGAACTGTGTCAACGTTGCCACCACCCTATCGCCGGGCGTCGTTTCTGCCGCAGCCGCAAGCATACCTGGAAAACTAAGGCCCGTCAGCATACCCTGCCAGAACGCTTCGCCAAACTCTTCCCGACCGGCTGATTTGGGCGGCGGCTGATGGAGGAACGTCTGCATATGGAGCAATTCCAGCAGTGACGGCCACACACTACCCCCGCGCGCGATTTTTCCGTCTCGGTCGAAAGTCTCCTTGCCCTCAGTAAACCACTCAACGGCCCGGTCAATCAGCATGTTACCCGGCCCGGTATCGAAGCCGATGACCTGTTCGGGCGCGGCGTCGGCGGGCAGGTACGTGACGTTGCCGATGCCGCCGATATTCTGGATGGCGCGTGTCTTTGTCGGATGGGTCAGCAGGCACCAGTCGGCGTAGGGGACGAGGGGGGCACCCTGACCGCCGAGCGCGACATCAGCGGTGCGGAAATCAGAAATAACGGGGACGCCGAGCCGCTGGGCGATCAGGGACGCTTCGCCGATCTGGAGGGTTGCGCCCCCTCCCCCCAACCCCCTCCCCCACGCTGTGGGAGAGGGGAAGCCAGAGGCGGAAACCGAATCGCTTGCCATATCCCGTTCTTTCCCCCCCTCTCCCACAGCGTGGGGGAGGGGGTTGGGGGGAGGGGGCCGATGCGCTGTATGCGACACCGTCTGTCCGTGGCTCGCAACGGCGTCTACGTCGGCAGGGGAGATGCCTGCCGCATCCACTACCGCCTGGGCGGCGTCAGCGAATAGGGAACCGAGGGCGAAGTTGAGCCGTGACAGCGTTTCTGCATTGCCTTCGCCATGGTTGACGGCGAGTACCTGTGCGCGCAGGTCGGCGGGAAAGGGCAGGGTCAGGAAGTGAACGAGGCTGGCGTGCGTTTCCCGCCCGCTGTCGGACAGGCGAACCAGGGCCGCGTCTACGCCGTCCACTGACGTGCCGGACATAATACCGACGACGAGGCGTTCGGACTTCTCCGCGTAACGGCGCACTCGGTCCCAGCTCATAGCGCCTTTTGTATGTTTTCTTTACCGTCGAAGATGAGCAGGGTCGCTTCGCCGCTGCTGACGGTCTCCAAATGAACGGGGCGACCCCACAGCCGGTGGATGGCGCGCAGCACGCGGTCGGCGTAGTCGGTATCGATGTCCTTGCCGTCGTGGGCGTGCCGCAGGTACAGTTCGCCGTGGCGGTGGTAGTCGCCGTCCTCGACGGTGACAATGGGCACGCCGAAGTTCGTCATACCGTCCACCATCTCGTCGCGCACCTGCTCCCAGTCCGTGCTCTTGATTACCCAGACCTCTTCGCCGTCTACCTCGTCTTTTTCATAGGTGTACAGGTCCAGCCGTTTTACCAGCGGCTCGGTCAGGTACTTTCGCAGGAACGTCACGTCGTTCTCTTCAGCGCAGACCTCAAAGATTTTTTTCCAGCCTTCGCCGACGGGGCGCGGCTTGGCGTTGCCCAGCCAGTCGGTTTCCGGCTCGTCTCCCACTTCTAACTCACCGTTCCAGCGCCGCTCAATGTCCTTGAGTATCTGGAAACCGACATAGTAGGGGTTGATGCTCATGCGCGAGGGGGAGGGTGAAAGGACGCCGGAGTGCAGGCGGCGGAACTCCCAAATCTCCTCCGGCTTGGAAAGGTAACGCTCCAGAATGCGCTCGTGCGCAAGCGAGGCGAACCCTTCGTTCATGATCTTTGTCCGCATCTGCGGCAGGAAGTAGAGCATCTCCTCCCGGATCATAGCGATAATGTCGCGCTGCCAGTCTTCCAGGTCGCGCCCGTAGTTCGCCAGGAACAGCAGCAGGTCTTTTTCCGGCTCCTCGGGAAACTTGCGCGCGCGCGGCTTGGGGGCCGCTTCCTCGCCCATCAGCTTCCACAGGTCGTCATACTCCGACAGGCGGCCCTGGGGACGGCGGCGGTCCGCCTCGAATTGCTCCGCGGTTTTGCGGCGCAACAGCGGCGTGGTCGGGTCGAAATGCTCCTCGACACACATCACGGCATCGATAAAATCCTCGACCTCGCGCCAGCCGAACTCCTGCTCATACTGCGCGATACGGTCGCGGTGCAGGCGCACCTTTTCGATCATCCGCCGGTCGGTGTGCGAAAAATAGTCGTTGTGCTTGAAGAAGTGGCAGTGGCCGATGACATGGGCGATGGTCAGCTTATGGCTGGTCATCGAGTTGGAGTCCATCAGGAACGCCTGGCACGGGTCGGTGTTGAACACGATCTCGTAAATCTTGCTCATGCCGTACTCGTAGCTGGTTTTCTGGCGATGATAGTCACGCCCGAAGGTCCAGTGCGAGAAGCGCGCGGGCAGCGAGTAGGAACCCAGTTCATAGATGACATGAACCGGCACGACCTCGAAATGGATGGGATAGGGATCGTAACCCATATCGAGCGCGATCTGCCATATCTCCTCGATAGAGCGCTCCAATTCCGTCCGTTCCGCTTGCGTTATCATAGTATCCCGTTCCTGTTTGTGCTATCGCTTCCGGGTTTCCTGCCGATTACCGCGACAATATCGCGCAGATTCATCGGCAGAATTAGGTCCTTTATTCCTTTTACCTTGTGCAGGGGGACTTTGCCTTTGAGCCAACGGCTGGAAAGGTGGTTCAGCGTCATCAGACGCGAAGGATAGTAGGTGTCCACCGTTTCCAGGCCGCACTGCGCCATCATCTGGGAAAGGGTCGCCCCGGAGAAAAAGTAAAGATGATCCTGCACGAAGTGACGATGGCGTTTTCCCAGCAGCTTGACCATTGCCGTATCGATGCGCGGCACCTCGATAAGGACGAGGCCGCCCGGTTTCAGAAACGTCGTAAGCTTTCGCAGATTATCCACCGGGTCCGGCAAATGCTCAAAGACCTGAAAAGCCGTAATGACATCGAAAAAGTCGTTATCATAGGAATCTTCCCGCAGCGTATCGCAGACAATATCCAGATCAAACTCCGTGCGGCCATAGATAGCGTGACCGGGAAGCGGCTCCAGGCCATACGTCTGCCATCCCCGATCCTTTGCGCACGAAAGAAAGAACCCGCCGCCGCAGCCGAAGTCCAGAATTTTCCCCGGCGGACGGACGAAACGCTCCATGCGGCCAAGCGCCAGCTCCGCGTTGCGCTGCAGGGCAGGGAACTCCGCCCGCTTCGTCCTTAATATGTCCAGCTCCCAGCTATTCTCCAGGTAGGGTGCATCGTCGCTCGGCGTCGCCTCGGAATCGCGCACCGGCCCGTCATAGATCAGCGCGCGGGTGTCCATGCGTGGAGAAACATACACCAGTCCGCACCGCTGGCATTGAACCACCGGCCCCGGCGAATGGGGGGGATGAAACACGTTCGCGGTTTCCGTGACTTCACAAAGCGCACAGGCAACGGTCTCCATAAAAGCCATCCCTTAGCGGCGCGCAGTAGTTTTGGGCACGCCGGCTTCGCTCTTACCTGCAAGTATCGTGCGCAGCCCGGCGGCTCTTCAGCGGCGAGCAGAAGGTGTCGCCGGGCTGTTGGAGAAGAATTTCTGGAGCGCGGGCCAGACATCTTCCTTGTCGTTGTTCTTTCACAGCGCCAGGCGCCGGTCGTCGCCGAAAGCGTCCTCCTGGGCATGGCCGAGCGGGGCGAAGCCGAACGAACTTTGCCAGCCGTCCGAGCCGATCTCGCCGTAGCCGATCAGGTTCACCATGCCCAGCATCTTGCGCACCAGTTCGACGCACTCCTGATCGCCCCAGTTGTAGCCGTCCGAGAACAGGAACGGGTAGATATTCCACTCGCGCGGATTGTAGCGCTTCGCGATAATATCCGTCGCCAGCGCGTACGCCGACGACATGCGCGTGCCGCCCGAATCGCCCAGCGAAAAGAACGCCGTCTCGTCCACCTCCTTGGCTTCCGTGTGGCAGGTGATGAAGACGATCTCGCAGTTGGTGTATTTTGTACGCAGGAAGCGCAGCATCCAGAAGTAGAACGAGCGGCAGATATAGGCCTCGAACTCGCCCATCGAGCCGGAAACGTCGCGCATGGCGAAGATGACCGCGTTGCGCTGCGGCTCCGTGACCATCTCCCAGGTCTTGAAGCGCTTATCCTGTTCGCGTATCTCGAACTTCTTCGGGTTGCCTTCGCGGGCGTTACGCTTCAGCGCCTCGATCATCGTGCGCTTGCGGTCAAGATTTCCGGCAAGGCCACGCTTTGCGCGCGAGTTGAAGTCCATGATCTCGCTGGGCACCTGCTTGACGCCTTTGTCTTCCAGGTTCGGCAGGTGAAGGTCCTCGAAGACCATCTCGGCCAGTTCGTCCACCGTGAACTCGGCCTCATAGTAGTCGACACCCGGCTCCTGCCCGGCCTGCTTGCCGACACCCTGCCCGTCCTGCGACGGCGCGCGCGCAATCACGTCGCCAGGCTGCGAACCGCCCTGCCCCTGCCCGACGCGCTTTTTGCTGTTGGGATCGAAACGGATATGGGGCAGTTCCAGGCCGCGTACGGGCACCTTCACCACCTTGCCCTTGCCCGCCGTGATAATATCCGAACTGGCAATAACGTCGCCCAGGTTCTTTTTGATGACCTCGCGGACTTTTTCGTTATGCCGCGCCCGGTCGCGCTCCGCGCGCCGGTGCAGGTCCCACGTATCGGTTGACAGCGAAAACTTATCTGCCATTTTTTCTCCGTTCGTCACTCCGAAGGTAGCGGAGTGGGTGTCGCCGCAGCGGGACGCGGCAGCAAATCAGCAACGGCAATCGCCACCTCCAGCGCGCCAAGGGGGCTGATGGTTTCGCCAAGCTGGTGTTGCGTCACTTCGAAATAGCCACGTCGTGACGGCTCGCGGTGAACCCAGACAGTTCTATTGGTCAGATCGGCGACCCAGTAGTCCATGATCTCCGACTGCGCGTAGATCAGTGCCTTCTGACCTGGGGCAACAGGAAGCCTCGCATACCTTCGGCAATCTCGCCAACCAGCAGGGCGTCGGCAGGCGTCGGATGCGCCTTGCGGAATTCGCGCAGGCGGCGCGTTACCAATACCTCCGGCTCACCCGTTTCTTCCGAGATACGAAGGACGCCGCGCCCACGCGCGCAGCGGTCACCAAACACAGTAATGAGCGCATCCGCCATGATGTCCTTTGCATAATAGAACAATGGCGCGTCGGCTTTGCGCTGCCTGAGAAGCTGGCCCCGAACCAGCTCATACCGCGCGCCTTCGTACAGGACCCCCGCCTCCATTGCCGCGTAGACTATGGGGACTGTCCAGCGTATCGGGGCAACGCCGTCCCCGTCAGTGAAAATCTCGGCTGGTGCCGACCACCCCAGCATACCAAAAGGGGTGAAGTCTGCCTTCATTCGCTCGTTCCCTCCTTTTTGGTTTTCACTGATAAAACAGAGGCGTCAACCGGAAGGCCGAACTCCTGACGTAATTATCGAGCAGGGCATTAGCGAGCGCGTCGGGCGTTTGCTCGGTCCGCTCTTGCAGACGCGCCTGGGTTTCCGGGTCAAGAGTTATGGTCATTCCTGTCCTGACTCCTCGCCTTTACCCCTCTCCCGCAGACGACGGTCGCCCACAGCGTGGGGGAGGGGCAGGGGAGGGGCGTTACCGGTTGAGCAGCGTACCGACGTATTTGAGAAGCTCGTTGGCGCAGATCGGGCAGTAGCCGTGGTCGGTGCAGAGCCGCTCCACGACATCGTTGATCTTCTTCATCTGCTCGCCGTCGGGCGTCTTGGTGCTGGTGGTGATTTTTACCACATCCTTCAGGTCGGAGAAGAGCTTCTTTTCCAGGGCCTCCTTCAGCCGCTCATCCGAACCGACCCCGAAGCTGCCGCCGCGCCGCGCATTCGAGGCGACGGAGCGCATGATGCCTTCGCGGAACTCGCGCTTGGCGTTCTCAGAGACGCCGATCTGCTCCTCAATAGAGCGCATCAGCCGTTCGTCCGGCTCTACGTCGTCGCTGGTGATCGGGTCTTTGACTTTGGTGCGGTTGCAGAAGGCATCCACGTTGTCCAGATAGTTGTCCAGCAGTGTCTTGGCCGACTGCTCGTAGGAGTAGACGAAGGCGCGCTGCACCTCTTTTTTCGCCATTTCGTCGTAGTCTTTGCGCGTCTCGTCAATAAAGGACAGCATCCGGCGGTGGTCTTCCTCGCTGGACGTGTACTCGTGCAGGCCGTCGCGCAGGCTCCTCAAGGCGTCAATCGGGTTGATGCAGGACTTGTTGCCGCGCACGAGGGCCGCCGACAGCCGGTTCATCACAAAGCGCGGCGAGATGCCGTGCATCCCTTCATCGCCGAACTCTTCCTGAAGCTCACGAACGTGCTTCTGATCCCAGTCGCCGACCTGCTTTTCGCCGTCGTACAGTTTCAGCTTGGTCATCGGACTCAGGCCGGATTTTTTCGACTGCTTCAGGCGGGTGAGGATGGCGAACATGGAGGCGACACGCAGGGTATTGGGCGCGATATGGACGCCGCGCAGGTCTACCCGGTCATCGGATAGCTGCGACTGGCCGATCAGTTTGTCGTAGATACGCATCTCCTGCGACAGCTTCAAATTGTACGGGACCTTGACCACGAAGATGCGGTCGATCATGGCCTCGTTTTCCTTGTTGCCGAAGTAGGAGTTGTACTCGTACTCGTTCGTGTGCGCGATCACGGCAACATCGGCGTAGATCAGGGCGAAGCGTGACGCCTTGATGGTCTGCTCACCGGCGACCGTGTTCAGTTCATACAGGAACCGCTTTTCGGCCTTGAGCATCTCGATGAACTCCATCACGCCCCGGTTGGCGATATTGAGTTCCCCATCGAAGTTGTAGACGCGCGGGTCGGATTCGTTGCCCAGTTCCGCCAGCGCCTGGATATTGACCGAGCCGGTCAGTTCGGCCACATCCTGCGACTTCGGGTCGGCGGGCTTGAACGTGCCGATGCCGCGCCGCTCGCGCTCGGCGAAGGTGATGCGCTGCACGGGCACCTGGGAAATGTCACCGTTCCATTCGTGCTTCAGGCGATAGCGGCAGACGGGACACAACTCGCCCTCGATATAGACGCCGTACTCTTTTTTGAAGTCGGCGCGCAGCTCTTCGGGAACCAGATGGAGCGGCTCCTCGTGCATCGGGCAGCCGACGATGGCATAGACCGCGCCTTCGTCCGTGCGGGAAAAGCGCTCCATGCCCTTCTTGATGAGCGTGACCAGAGTGGATTTACCGCCGCCGACCGGGCCGACCAGCATCAGGATGCGCTTGCGGATATCCAGCCGCCGCGCGGCGGGCGAAAAATACTCCTCGACCAGATGGGAAAGCGTCCGGTCCAGACCGAACAGTTCCTGATCGAAGAAGAGATAATCCGTGACGCCGTTGCTGTCGATGTCTTCGACCCCGGCAGCCATAATCATATCGTAGACGCGCGCGTGTGAAAGGCCCCCCACGCGCGGGTTTCTGCATACGATCTCCAGATAGTCGGTGAACGTTCCCTCCCAGCACAACTTGTCAGCCTGGAGGCGGTGCTCTTCGGCAGCTTTCAGAAAGTCCCACGTTGCCATATAATGCCCCGTTCTTACCCCTTCTGTGGACATGGGCACGCCGGTTTCCCGAACCAGCGCGCCCGATTAAAGACGAAAACAGCCCCGGATGATGTCTGCTTCATTTAATCAGCCATCGCCCGAGGCCGCATAGCCCGTGCCGCCTGTCACTGCGCGTCGGTTATTGTAGGAATAACCGCCGCTCCCTATTCCATTTTTCTCTATCTACAGAACCGGATGCCTCGGATACGATGGTTTGTATAAGGTGCGTGCCGCGAGACGGTTATAATACCGGATTTCACGGCGGGTGTTTCGGGCGCACTGGTCGCCCGTTCGGAGGATTCGGAACCTGCTGGATAGCGTGTATTCTACCACACGCCGCGTCCGCCTGTAAACATTTTTCCGAGCCTTGCTTTCCCATACGGAAAACATAGGTCGAACGTCCCCGGTAGGCTTACCGGACTTTAAGGCTTTGTTCCCATTGACCGTCTTCCCTTCGCCTGTTATACTTCGCAAAGAAAAAGGAACCGGGGGACGCAGCATGAGCGGAAACAGTTCCAAAGGAGTCGTTATCTTCAACCCGGCGGCAGGTCGCGGGAAAACCGCTCCTTTACGCGCCGAAGCGGAACGGCTTCTCGGTTCTGCCTGGGAATGGCGTCCGACCGAGCGGCCCGGCCATGCGGTAGAGCTTGCACGGCAGGCGGCGAGCGAACAGCAGCCGGTGGTTGCGGCATTCGGCGGCGACGGCACGGTGGGGGATGTGGCGCGCGGCATTCTGGGTTCGGAGTCGGCGCTCGGTATTATCCCGATGGGCACGGGCAACGATGTGGCGCGCAATCTGGGCCTCCCACTCGACCTCGAAGTGGCCTGCCGGACGCTGGCAGTGGGGAAGACGCGGCGCGTGGACATGGGCAGTATCAACGGGACGCCGTTTTTGAACAACGCCGGGCTGGGCTTCGACGCCTGCGTGATGCAGGTGATGAACACATCCATTCGCTTCGTGCGGGGAATGCCTGCGTTCGCCCTGGCGGTGCTCAAGATGTTTCCCGGCTTTCAGGCGTTTTCGTTGACGGTAACAGTCGATGGGGGAGAGCCGCGAACGCTGTCGGCGATGATGCTTTCCGTTTTGAACGGCACGATGTACGGCGCGGGGATGAAAGCCTGCCCGGACGGGGTAATGGACGACGGCGAGCTGGATGTGATGATTATCAAGGCGATGCCGAAGCCGAAGCTGCTGGCGCTCTTCCCAAAGGTGATTGCCGGACAGCACGTCGGGCACCCGGCGGTGGAACTGCTGCGCGCCCGCCGCCTGACGATCACCTGCGACCCGCCGCAGCCGCTGAACGTGGACGGCGACGTGTCGGGAACCACGCCCGCCGAGATTACCGTTCAGCCTGCCGCGCTGAAGGTGGTCGCGCCATGAGCCTGCCGGTTCGTCGGAGGAAGCTATGCTGGTGAAGGGCAACGGGCCGAACCTTCAGGAGCAATTGAATGAGGCGCGGCAGCGCGCCCGCGATCTGGCGCGCGAGATGCCGGAGCGCACGCGCGAGGCGCAGCAGCGCATTGTGGAACAGGCGCGAGAACGCGCGCACGAGGCGCAGGAGGCCGCGCGGCGCGCGGCAGAGGCGATGCCGCCGGGCCTGCTGGTGCGTCTGCTGTCCTCGTTCGTCGGTTTACCGCTGCTGCTTCTGCTGGTCTTCGCCGAAGGTCTGCCGCCGTATACCGCGCTGCCCTTCACGTTTGCGGTAGCCATCTGCGCCACGGTGGGCGGGTGGGAGTTTTTCCGGGGCGCGCGGCTGCGCGGCTTCCAGCCCACCGATGCCCTCGCGTTTGTCGCCATCGCATTGCTCCAGTTTGCCGCCTGGGGCTACACCCGTGATCTGCTGACACAGTTTCTTCCCGCACTGCTTGCCCTGCTGACCATCGTTACCCTCATTACGGAGATTCTGCGCCACGACCGCGAACCGCTCACCAATATCGGGGTGACGCTGCTTGGCGTCGTCTACGTCGGGTGGCTGTTTTCCTATCTGATCTTCCTGCGCTCCATTCCCGGCCAGGTGGTGGTTCCGCTGGGGCCGGTTGCCGTAGAGTCACCGCGCGGGGCATGGCTGGTACTGTACGTTATCGCCGTGACGTGGAGTACGGACGCCGGGGCCTACTTCGCGGGCGTGCGGTTCGGCAAATTGCCGCTCGCGCCGCGACTATCGCCGAAAAAGACCGTGGAAGGAAGCATCGGCGGGATTCTGGCGGCGACCGTTATGTCACTCGCCTGGGGCACCTGGATCGCGCTGCCCCTGTGGCACTGCCTGTTTCTGGGGCCGGTTCTGGCAGTGTTGGGTCAGATCGGCGACCTGTGCGAATCGGCGCTGAAGCGCGACCTGGGCATCAAGGATTTCGGGGCGCTGCTGCCGGGCCACGGCGGCATCCTCGACCGCTTCGACTCGCTGCTCTTTACCGCCCCCGTCGCCTACTACTATTTTCTCTTCGTTGCCGGTCTGCGCTGAACAACGGCTCTGATGCCAGCGTTTCTCACTGCCGGGTTACGGCGTTTTGTGCGGGCAGTAGCTATGCCGAAACAGATTTTCCCTGAAATACGGTGGCGCAGATCATCAGGTTCTGGTAGGGTAGACTGGCAAAAAACGACGACCAAGCAGCACGCGTGCCATCGCGAGATTGGTTGAAAAGGTAGATAGGCGTGATCCAAAATCAGAAACGGATTTCGGGCAGGGTGATCGGACTCCTCGTAGTCTGTCTTTTTCTGGCCTGCCCCCTATGGGCTGCCGACTACTTTGTCAGCTCCACGGGCAATGACGCGAACTCCGGCGGCTCTCCGGAAAGTCCCTGGCAGACACTCAAGCGAATCAACCGGGTCACGTTCGCCGCCGGAGATCGTATCTTCCTCGAAGGCGGCCACACTTTCGATGGCGGCCTGCAATTTGACGCTGATGATCGCGGAAGCGGAGCAGCCCCGATTACTGTCGCCTCCTACGGCACGGGCCGCGCCACCATTCGGGCCGGAGCCGGAACCGGAGTTTCTCTGTATAACACGTCGGGGTTCGTTATCCGCAACCTGAATATCGTCGGGGGATGGAGCGCCGTCAGCCAGAGCGGCAACACCGACAATGGGATTGATGCGTATAACGACCTGAACGGCAGCGTCAAGCTGACGTATATCCGCATCGACAACGTCGAGATCAGCGGCTTTCGGAACGCCGGGATCGCCATCGGCGGTTATCCGGCGGACGGCGGCAAAAGTGGGTTTCGGGATGTACGTATCACTAATTCGCTCGTCCATGACAATGGCGATGTAGGCATCATATCCTGGGGCTATTTCAAGACGGACGCCACCGGCTATGCCAACGAGAATATTCACGTCAGTTACTGCAGGACGTACAACAACCGGGGTGTCGTCAATCGGGGGCAGCACAGCGGCAGCGGGATCATCCTGGGAGATGTGGATGGCGGCGTAATCGAACGGTGCGTCTCCTACAATAATGGCGACCTGAACAACCACACTTCCGGTGGGCCGGTGGGCATCTGGGCGTGGGACGCCAACAACGTCACCATCCAGAACAATGAATCCTACGCCAATAAAAGCGCCACCCTGGATGGCGGGGGCTTTGACTTAGATGGCGGCGTCACCAACTCCGTGATGCAGTACAACTACAGCCATGATAACTTCGGCGCGGGATTCCTCTTCGCGCAGTTTCCGGGCGCGCGTCCTTTCCACAACAACGTGGCCCGGTACAATATCAGTCAGAACGACGACCGCAAAACCGGGCAGGCGGGCATTTATTTCTGGAATGCGGGCAGCGGCCTGCGCGACTGCCAGGTCTACAACAACACGGTTTTCCTCTCGCCGTCGTCCCTGAACCCCATGCCCCGCGCGCTGCGCCTGGAAAGCGGATTGACGGATATTCGTCTGTACAACAACATTTTCATGACTACCGGGGGGCTGCCGCTCGTGGACATCGCCGGCAGCCAGACGAACCTCGTTTTGCGGAACAATAACTACTGGAGCAGCGGCGATGAGTTCGTAGTCCGTTGGGACGGCGTCGTCTACAACAGCTTCGCCGACTGGCAGGCCGCCACCGGTCAGGAGCGGTCAGGCGGCGTCAATGTCGGCTGGAACGTCGATCCGCTTTTCCGTGCTCCCGGCACGGGCACCGCGATCAATAACCCCCACCTGCTGCCCGCGCTGAGCGCCTACCGGATACAAAACTACTCGCCGCTGAGCAACGCGGGCAATGATCTTTTGCTGGAGGGCCTGAATCCGGGTGGGCGCGATTATTCCGGCACGGCCACGCCGACCGGCGGGGCTTTTGACATCGGTGCGGTGGAGACGACGAACTACCTCCGCAATACCGGCTTCGAGACCGGCAACGATGCGGGATGGCTGCAATGGTGGGATACTGGCCTCACCCCTTTTTCAAGCGCCTATGTGGATAACGGAGCCGTCCATTCCGGGCATTTCCGGCTCGGTCATTGGGCGGCTACAGCGTACCGGCAATATACCTATCAGACGGTTAGCGACCTTCCCAACGGCAGCTATACGCTAAAGGTGCGGCTGTTCTCCAGCGGTGGGCAGCGGTGGGCTGGAGTGGGCGTCAAGGGCTACGATGCGGCGAATCCCGCCGCAGAGCGTTTTGTGCAGACAACGGGTGACGCCGACTTTCAGGAGTATACGATCAGTGATATCGTCGTGAGCAGCAATCAGTGCACCGTATGGCTCTGGTCGGATGCCGGGGCAAACCAGTGGCTCCTGGCCGATGATTTCGAACTGACGCCGTCTATCCAGGAGAACGTGGCTTCAAACGGTGCTTCTTTCGTATCTGCATCGGTTCCTTCCACCATGGTAGCCGGTCACCGCTACCCGGTTTCGCTCACGCTGCGCAACAGCGGCACCAGTACCTGGTATCCTGCCGGTCGCAGCGCCCATCGCCTGGGTTCTCAGCACGGTCAGGACAACACCACCTGGGGTCTGAACCGGGTGCTGCTGCCCCATCCCGTCGCACCGGATCAGGAGCATACCTTCACCTTCATCGTCACCGCGCCTTCGGCATCAGGCACCCACCCGTTGCAGTGGCGCATGGTGCAGGACTACGTCGAGTGGTTCGGCGACTACACGCCGCCGGTCATGGTTCAGGTAGAAGGCAGGCACAACCAGGCGCAGTTCGTGTCGCAGTCGGTTCCTGCCACGATGGAAGCGGGCAAGAGCTACACCGTCGCCGTCACGATAAGGAACACGGGCAACACCACCTGGACGAGCGACGCTTTGTACCGTCTGGGTTCTCAGCACGCCCAGGACAACACCACCTGGGGTCTGAACCGGGTGCTGCTTTCCTCGGGAGTGTCGGTGTCTGCGGGTCAGGAGCATACCTTTAGCTTCACGGTCACGGCTCCTTCGGCATCAGGCACCTACCCGTTCCAGTGGCGCATGGTGCAGGACTACGTCGAGTGGTTCGGCGACTACACGCCCGGTGTCAATGTCACGGTCAATGCACCGGCCCCTTTATAAAGCGCGTCCGGTACATCGTCAGGCGATGAGCAGATAGTTTATGCCCGATGGTTTTGAACGTTTGCCGGGGCTGAACCCGATTCCGTCGTCATGGCTTTGATATCAAGCTGCTGATTGACGCCGGGCCGACCGCATGTTAAGATAAATATCGTTAATCTCCTGCCCGGGTGGTGGAATGGCAGACACAGCGGACTTAAAATCCGCTGCTCGAAAGGGCGTGCGGGTTCGAGTCCCGCCCTGGGCACTACGGATGGGCTTCCCTTCGCCATCGCCGCTTTACGGCCTCCTGCACGATATGCTATACTCCACAGGAGGCGCAGAAGCGTGCGTGTGACGCTCGCTCCGTGGCGCGAAAAAGCGAACACTTCCCGCCTCGCTTTCCCCAACGAAAACAATCCAGATACCGGGCCGCGTATTGCTCGCGCCCACGGCTCGCAGGAGGTAGAAGAGATAATGACGGCAGCGGCTAACGGGCAGGACGTTGACGCGGTAGTGATTGGCGCAGGCCCCGGCGGCTACCCGGCGGCGATTCGTGTCGCGCAGTTGGGCGGGCGCGTGGTCTGTGTCGAGAACGACAACCCCGGTGGAACGTGCCTGAACTGGGGATGTATCCCCACCAAGACCATGATCGGGACCGTTTCCGCGCTGCATACGATCCAGCACGCGGCGGACTTCGGGCTGAAAGCCGAGGGCGTTGGCGTCGATTTTCCGAAGGTGATGGCGCGCAAGGAGAAAGTCGTCAAGACCCTGGTGGGCGGTGTCGGCTATCTGTTCAAAAAGCACGGCGTCCAGCATGTCGAAGGCACCGGTTCGATTGTCGATAAAAACACCGTCGAAGTGACAAAGCCCGACGGCTCCACCGAGCGCATTCGCACCAAGAACATTATCATCGCCACCGGCTCCACGCCCGTGCGTCCCCCGATTCCCGGCATCACCGAGGCCGATGTCTTCACCCCCAATGTCGAAGTCAAGCGCAAATTCGCGGAGGGGACGCTGGCGACGGGCCAGATATGGACATCCAACGAAGCGGTTTCGGCCAAGACCATTCCCGGCGAGATGGTGATTATCGGCGGCGGCGTGATTGGCTGCGAGTTCGCCTACACGTACAGCGGCCTGGGCACCAAATGCACGATTATCGAGTTCCTGCCGCGCCTGATTCCGCCGATGGACGCTGACATGGGAACGGAGCTGGAAAAGCAGCTTAAAAAGCAGGGTATCGCCACGCATCTGTCTACCAAAGTTACCAAAGTCGAGGATAAGGACGGCAAAAAGATCGTCCATTATACGGGTGAAAAGGGCGACGGCACGGTCGCCGGGGATGTGGTACTGGTAGCCGTGGGACGACGCGCTTTTGTCGAGGGAATGAACCTGGAGGCGCTCGGTGTGAAGATGGAGCGCAACTACATTGCCATTGACAACCGGATGCAGACCAGTGTGCCCGGCATCTACGCTATCGGGGACGTGACGACGGGCGAGCGCGGCGGCTATGGCGGGGGACTGGCGCATGTGGCGACCATGGAGGGTCTGGTAGCCGCTGAGAACATTATGGGGCACGGCGAAACGATGAACTGGAAAGCCGTTCCGAACTGTGTCTACACCGAGCCGGAAGTGGCTTCCGTGGGCATGACGGAGCAGCAGGCGCGCGATGCGGGCTATCCGGTCAAGGTCGGCACGTTCACGTTCCGCAACCTGGGCAAAGCGATGGCGATCAACCAGCGCGACGGCTTTGTGAAGGTGGTTGCCGACGATAAGTACGGCGAGATACTCGGCATCCACATCATCGGCCCGCACGCTACCGACCTGATCCATGAGGGTGTCGTTTCCATACAACTGGAAAACACGGTCGAGGAACTGATGCGGACGATTCACGCGCACCCGACGCTGGCCGAGGCCATCGGACAGGCCAACGAGGACGTGCGCGGCCTTTCTATTGATAAAGGGTAGGAGAAACCACCGCCTTGTCTACGACGCGACGTGACGTACTGAAAACGCTGCTGGGTGTGGTCGTGGCCGCGCCCACGGCGCTGCTTCTGTCCGGCTGCCCGAACAAGCCCGAGGGTGGCGGGAACGCTGCCGATCCCGCGAACGGCAAGACGGGCGCGCAACCCTCGGCCACACGTTCCAGGGCTGCGGGTAAGCAACTCAAAGTTGGGCTGGTGACGGATACGGGCGGCATTGACGATAAGAGCTTCAACGCCGCCGCGAACGCCGGGCTTCAGCGCGCCAAAACGGAACTGGGAGCCGATGTCAAGGTGACCGAATCCAAGCAGGCCGCCGACTACGTCAGCAACCTTTCCCGTTTCGCCCAGAACCGCTATGACCTGGTCTTCGCCGTCGGCTTCTTGATGCAGGATGCGCTCAAAGAGGTCGCCGCGCGCTTCCCGGACGTTAAGTGGGCCATTATCGATGGCGACGCCCCGGAGCGGCCCAACGCAGTCGCGCTGAAATTCAAGGAAGAAGAAGGCTCGTTTTTGACCGGCGCGCTGGCGGGCGCGATGACGAAAACGGGCAAGGTCGGCTTTGTCGGCGGTCTGGAGCTTCCGCTGATTAAGAAGTTCGAGGCGGGCTACAAGGCGGGCGTCAAAACCACGCGGCCCGACGCCAAAGTGGTGGTCGGCTACGCGGGCAGCTTCACAGATTCACCCAAGGGCCGCGAGCTTGCCATCTCGCAGATGAGCGCGGGCGCGGACATCGTTTTCCATGCGGCGGGCAAGGTCGGCGAGGGCGTCATCAGCGCAGTTCGTGACAAAGGCAAGGGCTTTTATGCGATTGGCGTCGATCAGGATCAGGACTATCTGGCCGAGGGCCGCGTCCTCACCTCCATGGTCAAGCGGGTGGACAACGCCGTCTTCGATACCTGTCAGGCATTGTCACAGGATAAGTTTGAGCCGGGTACGCGCATCTTCGGTCTGAAGGAAGGGGGGGTCGGTCTGTCGGAGATGAAGTTCACCAAGCAGGACGTTCCCGCCGAAACCATGACCCGTATCAATGCCCTGCGCGACCAGATTATCGCCGGAACCCTTAAACCGCCGACGACGCTGGCGGAACTGGAAACCTTCCAGCCGCCGAAGTAACAGTCCATTGCTTGACCTGACACAGATAGCGGGGCAGGTAGCCGAGGCTGGAGGGCGCGAACGGGAGCGGCGAGCGCTTGTCGCGGAAGAGACCGCGCTTGCGGCTGCCGTGGCCCAAATGGATAGCGAACTGTGGGCGACGCACGTTCCACGTCTGCGCGCCTCCCGAACCTCCTGGCTGGTCGCGCACGCGCCTGCGCCACCCGCCGCTCGAACCCCCGCGCCGCCGATTCCCCCGCAGTATGCCGTTGTCGCCACGGACGGCTCCCAGATCGCCCCGGACCGCCATGACGGACTGGCGACGGCGTACCTGCTGAATATCGGGCGCGTCCAGCTTTTTTACGGCACCGGCGCGCGGCCCCGTTTGGATTCGCGCGCCGAGATCATCCCGATTGACGGCGACGATGAGGAGGCGGAACGCGCCGCCGTCGCCGGTATGGCCGCGCGCCGTTTCGTCGGGGAGATGGCCGCGCTGGGGGAACTGGCGGGCGAGGCGGCTGCTGCGGGTCTGCCTGTCGTCGCGCTCACGGACGGCTCGCTGATTGCCTGGGCGATGGACGACGAGCAGGGAGATGACCCGGCGAAGGGCGAAGGGCTTGCCGCACTGCTCGGCGCGCTCCAGGCGGGCCGGGATCTGGGGGTTCCCATTGTCGGCTATGTTTCCGGCCCCGGCTCGCGGGACGTGGTGAACGCGCTGCGCATCACCCTATGCCCCGAAAACCCGGTGGACTGCCGCCGCTGCCCACACCCCAAGGAGGCGCTGCCCTGCGCCCCCGTCCGCCGCGCCACCGACGCCGCCGTCTTTGCCCGTCTCCTTTCCCCCGGCGAACGCTCGCCGGTTTTTACCGCGCGCGGCCAGACGACGGGCTTTTCCCGTATCCTGCAAAAGTACGACGAGCACTGGGTAGCGTTTTTCTATCTGCACGTCGGTGCCGAAATCGCCCGCATCGAGATACCAGGCTGGGCTGCGGACGATCCTGCTCTGGTAGACCGTGTTCACGCGCTATGTCTGGATCAGGCGCGCAAGGGCGCGGCTACCCGGTCGCGCTCGCCGAGGCGCACGAGCGGGCCGTGGTGCGCGGCGCGGATCGGCAGGCGTTTCTCGCCCTGCTTGCCCGCGCCCTCGTCCACACCGGCACACCCCCGGTCCCGACGCGCAAGGCACTGGCCAAGCGCACCCGCGCCGTCTGACTTTTATGAATGCCTATCCCCGACATATCGTCGCCGTCAGCGGCCTTTTCGCAGCGACGCCGGGCAGATTCTGCTGGTCAAGACGCCCCGGCGTAGCTGGGAGCTTCCCGGCGGCCAGGTTGAGCAGGGAAGACCTTTTTGGCCCTGATACGGGAAGTGCGCGAAGAAAGCGGCTGCGAGGTTGAGATTGAGCGGCTGGTCGGCGTTTATACCAATCCGGCCCCACCGGAAAAGTGATGCTCGTCTTCACCGGACGGCACGTTTCGGGAACGCCGCAGCCCGGCGAGGAAACCACGGACACAGCCTGGTTTCTGCGCGCGAAGCCGCCGCGATAGTCACCAACCCGCCGGACGCCGCCAAACTATCGGATGCCCTCGCAGGCGGCGACCTGCGGCCTATCTATCGCGTTTTACGCAACCCGTCCGTATTCCGTTCGCGCGCAGTTCCGGCTGTAACCCATAGGCCGCCCCGGTGAGATACGTTAGGCGGAGACTTGGAAATGACCGAAGAAACGCAGGATCAGCCGAAATTGGAGGTCGGTTCGCAAAAACCGCCGCTTCCGGTGCTTCCGGCTTCGTACTACAACCAGGAACCGCCGGAACCCTTGAAGGAAGGAGCGCGGCAGGCGCAATGGGACGCGCTGGGGAACCTGGTCGGGTCATCAGTATAGCGTTCTTTTTCAATGCGTCTTTGCCAGCGTTCGGGCAAGGCTCGGCCCGTCGGTTTCGCTGGCCTATTCTTTGCTCTGGACTTCGCTGGCGATAATTGCGGTTGTGGCCGTGATCGTTGCAGGAGTGAGAAAATACGCCGCCGGGTGCTCCTGCGCCGTGAACAGGAATCTGTGGCTGGTACAGACACCCTGCCTGCCGACGCAGACGATACGCCGGAAGGACACGAACAATGAAAGATAACCTCGAACTGGCAGGAGAGAAGCATGCGCAGGCTATAATTGTCAGGAACTTCCGCTCGTTCTGCTCACAGATACGGATGAAGAGCCATTCAGGAGACACCTGGTGAAACGAAAGAGAAATCAAAGAGACGCTTGAATACTTCGTGCCCTGCCTCGTTATTGCCGCCGCTGTTTATGTGTACTTCTGGGTCGCTGAGGCGCTGCTGACCCGGCTGGGAGTGCAGTACCCGACGCGCTACGAGCCATGGGCCTGTTTGCACTGCTGGCAGTAAGGCAGGTGCGCCAGCTTCTCGCGCTGGAAGCTTCGCCGAGTCGGCGCGCCGCCGTTTTCGCACTGCCTGCTGCTCAGCGGCTATGGAAGGCCCCGGATATCTTGTGGGACTTTACTGTTTTTGTCTTTGCGCTGCTTGCCTGCGTCGCCGGGGCAATCGCTCCCCGGCCAGACAACCCAGCGCAGTCGCGACAACAGCCGACACGCGGCAAAAGGAAAGAGGCGCATGAACCCGAAACAACTCCTGTCGGCATGGTGGAGTAAGCCCGAGACCAACTGGAAGGCCGCCTGCTGTTCAACGGAAAGCTTCTATCCGACGACGGCCTTTGCGGTGCGTGTTCTGCTTCCTGATCAGCGAGCGGGTGAAGATGACGGACGGCTTCGGCAACGCCCTGTTCTTCTGCCCCCGCTGCGCCGAACAAGTCCTGGCTCGGGTAAAACGCATCTTCCAATCATCGAAAAGCAGACGAGTGTCGAAGGGCGCTGGCAGCCGGAATCGGCCAGAACGGATTAGGAAGCAGCTATGGAAGACGGCGAGTATGTGGACGGCAAAAAGAAGGGCGCTGGGTGTCCTATTACGCCAACGGCAACGTCCAGCGCGAAGGCAGTTACCGCAGTGGCCAGAAAGACGGCTTCTGGGTGCAATACTGGCCCAACGGCGGCAAGAAGAGCGAAGCGACCTTCGTGAACGGCAAATACACCGGCCTGTACACGTCGTACCATGAGAACGGCAAGCGGCGTACGCAGGGGCTTTATAACGAGATAAAAGGCGTTTCGGCGGACGGCACCAAAGAGGGGGTATGGAACGATTACGAGGAGGACGGCGAGACGATTCGCCGGAAAATCACCTATTCGCGCGGCAGCCGCACCAAACCCGACGAAATGGCCCCGTTCGATGAGACAAAATGACAGGCCCGCCAAACGAGTGAGAACATGAACGCCACGATTACAGCGTCTCCCGTCGGTGAGGTGATCGCGGGCACGACCACCGGCTTCGTCGCGCAGTGCATTGAGGTGCCGCGCCCCGACCAGGTATCGGCGCTGCCTGATCCGCCCGCGTTCGGATCGTTCGTTCGCATCGGGTCAGTCACCGGGTCGCAGGCGCTGCCGGATGACTTCGATCCGTTCGATACGGCACCCGCGCCGCCTTCGGACGACCAGGACAGGCCGCTGACGCTGTACGGTGTCGTTTATCACGCGGAGACCGGGGCGCTGGAGCCGAACCGCCCACTGACCGCCTTCGGGCTGGAGGAGGAGGACCTGCGGCGCGAGCAGCCACAAATCTACGAACTGCTGGCGACACGCTTTAGCGCCGCGCTGGTCGCGCACGCAGGCCGGGACGGCAGTGTCCGTCCGTACCTGCCGCCGCGTCCCCCACGCCCCCATGCCCGCGTTTATGCCTGCGACACTGTGGAAACCCGCGCCCTGACTGAGCGGCTGGACTTTCTGCGCGGCCTGCTCCTGCCCGCTCCCGGCCTGGCCCTGCCCGCCGATGAACTGGTGGCCGCGCTGCTGCGAAATGCCTGGCGCGCTCGGGGCGGCGACGAAGCGTTCCTGGTGCGCGCGGGCCGCGAGCTTGCCGCGCTTTTGCCCGCCGACTACGACCGCCTGCGCGCATTGGTTCAGCGTATCCTGGGGTGATCTTGTTCCCCTGTCAGCCCCCGTTTCCCCATTACAGAGGGAAACAGGGGCTATTCCAGTGACTTCACTGCCCGGTTCGGGGTAATCTGCTTTTCAACGACGATGTATCAACGAACGAACGTGGTCACTGACGACCCAGCCGAGGATGAGGCGGCGTCGGCAGCGGTCGGGGAGGCGCGGCGCATACGCTGGCTGTATCCGATCTGTGCCGGTCTGCCCTTGATCGTGGTCAACTGCGGGTGGATCGCCCACTCCGAAATGAAGACGGGTGTCACCGAGATAACTATCTCTACCTTCTTCATGGGGGTCGCCTTTCTTCTTTTCCTCATCACGCTGCTGAATGGGGGCGTGCGCCGCTGGTTCGGGGCGCGGGCGGCTATGAACCAGCCGGAGCTGATGGCGCTGTACGCCATGCTGTCGATGTCGAGTGTGGTGGCGGGTATCGGCAATCTGGGCTTCTTTACGCCGTTTCTGGTTAATGCTTTCTGGTACGCCAGCCCCAGTAATGCCTGGAGTGACTGGTGGCCGCTGCTGCCGGGCCACATCGGACCGCGCGACCGGGAGATATTGAAGGGTTTTTACGAGGGGCGCTCCACTTTCTTCCAGCCCGAGGTAATGGCGGCGTGGGCGTACCCGCTGATCGCCTGGGGGCTATTTTTCCTCGTTCTTATCTGGACGACGATGTGCCTGGCGGCCCTGCTGCGGCGGCGCTGGGAGGACGAGGAGCATCTGCCATTCCCGGTCATTGCGCTGCCGCTGGAGATGACCCGCGACGACGGCGCGCTGTACCGCAAAAGGCTGTTCTGGCTCGGTTTCGTGCTTCCCTGCGCTCTGCATACCCTGAACACGCTGAACAGCATGTACCCCAGCCTTCCCGCGTTGCCGATAAACAAGATGAAGGACCTGGTGCCGAACCTTTCGTACCCGTGGACGGGGCTGGGGTCGATCACCTATCTGCTGCACCCGTCCGCCGTCGGCTTTGGCTATCTGGTCAATACGGACGTGCTGTTCTCGCTCTGGTTCTTTTATCTGTTAAAAAAATCGATGAACCTGGTGGGTGTGCTGTTCAACTGGCGCGACGCCGACGTGAACCTGTACGGCGATCAGGCGGCGCAGTTTCCGTTTACCGGCTATCAGGCGTGGGGCGCGTGGCTGGCGGTGAGTTTAACCGCGCTGTGGACGGGGCGGCGCTATTTCCGCGCCTATTGGGAGCGCGCCTGGAACAACATTCAGTCCCCTGAAGACAAAACCGAGGCGATGAGTCCACGCATGGCCTTGGTCGGCTTCCTGACCGGTTTCTTCATTCTCTGCGCCTTCGTCTGGTCCTCCGGGGCGTCGTGGTGGCTGCCGTTCGCGTTCCTGGGCATCTATGTGCTTATCATGGTTGCGCTGTCGCGACTGCTGGCGGAAACGGCGGTGCTCTCGCCACTGCTGGCCTGGGTGGACCCGCAAAGCATCCTGCCGGGCCTGACCGGAACACGGGCTTTATCGCGGGTAGATTTGGCGCACATGGGCATGCTGACCTGGTTCAACCTGGACTACCGCGCCGCGCCGATGCCCCAGATGCTTCAGAACTTTGTTGGAATGAAGCGCGCGGGAGGAGGGCTGCGCCCTCTGGTCGGGGTGATGCTGCTGGCGGCTGCCGTCGCCATCATCGCCGCGCTGCTGTGGGACTTGCAGCTTTACTATGTCAACGGCGCGGCCACCGGCAACATCAACCGCTATCGCATCAACATGGGCAACTCTCCCTGGGGACGCCTGGACGGCTGGCTGGACAACCCGAAGCTGCCGGAGCGGCAGGTGTACGGCGGCATGGCGGCGGGGGCGGGGATAACGGCCCTGCTTGCGGCAGTGCGGGCGCGCTTCGTCGGCTTTCCGCTGTCTCCCGCCGCCTATGTGCTGAACGTCTCCTGGGCGAACGAGCTTTTCTGGTGCGATATGTTCGTCGCCTGGATCATCACAGCGTCGTTCCTGCGCTATGGCGGCATGCGCCTGTATCTCAGCGCGCTGCCCTTCTTCCTGGGCATCATCCTGGGCGACTTTGTCACCGGCTCCTTCTGGAGCATTTTCGGCACCTTCATGCGCCTCGAACTGTTCCGCACATTCCCCAACTGAAAAAGGGCGAGTTACTATCCAGGACGCGCCCAAAGGTATCTTTCTTACAGAAGGTGCGGAGCATCCGCTGAGCGCCTTGCGGGGCGGGTAAGCCAGCAGGAGGATTGTGCCAATTATGGATTTTTCTTCGCCGTCGCGGAAAGACAGATATTTCGCGCTGAGCAGTCAATTAGCGCAGGTGGATAACAAACAGCTTGATTCGCTGCTGGGCGGATCGGGACCCATACGGGGATGGGGCGGGACGCACACCCTGAAGATTGCCCGGTCGAAGGTCTTTGTCAAGCGAATCCCGGTAACAGACATCGAGTACGAGAACCTGTTCTCCACGGCGAATCTTTATGATCTGCCGATTTTTTACAACTACGGCGTCGGGTCCGCAGGATTCGGCGTGTTTCGTGAGCTTGTCACTCATATCAAGACGACAAACTGGGTACTCGACGGCGCTGTCGATAACTTCCCGCTGCTGTATCACTACCGCCTCGTCCCGTTCGCCGGAACACATCCCCAAATAGACGCGGAACGGCACAGCGGGTACGTCCGGTATTGGAACAGCGATGAAAACATCAGCCGCTATATGACGGATCGGCAAAGCGCGAAATACGAACTCATCCTCTTCCTGGAGCATATCCCTCATGTGCTTAACTCGTGGCTGGCGAAGAACCTGGACCGGCTGGAAATCGTGCTGCGGGAGATGTACCGGACGACCGGCTTCCTGCGGGAAAAAGGGATCATCCACTTCGATGCCCACTTTGGCAATATTCTCGTTGATACCGACGGCAGGCCGTATCTCACCGATTTCGGGCTGGCACTCGATAAGAGCTTCACCCTGAGCGAGCAGGAAAAAGCCTTCCTCCAGCGGCATACCGACTATGACGACGCCGAGTTTCTGGAAAACCTCGGGGCGTACCTCTATGCCCTCTTCCGGCATCTGCCCGCCCACGCCCGGGAACGGGTGGCGCGCGGCTGCGGAATAGAGGCCCCGATGGACTTCGACAAGACGCTGCCCCTCCTGCTGGAGAAGATCGAGGATATTCACGCTCGTGGCTGGATGAAGCTGGACCCGCGCTACGTCGAAGAGGTCAACCGGAATGGTGATCTCATCCTCTGCATGAGCCGGTTTTATTCGGATATGCGCGCCACATATAAAAAAGACATTCCCTACCCGCAACGGAAAATCCGGCGCATGCTTCAGGCGGCGAATCTGCGGTGACGGTTCGCCGTTAACCGGTATTGCGTCACCCCGGATGGTACCGGCGCAGCAGAGGCGTCTTCACGCCGGGCGCGTATGTTGCGAGATCGGTCGTATCCATATATCAATCCCGTAGAGCGCGGCCCGTCCGACTGTCCAGCAGAGTCGTGTGCCGGGGCGGTAAATCAATCTCCACGGTCGCACCGCCCTGCAATCGGATAGTTCGCGCGCCGTCGCTGGCGGTGTGGATGGCGAGAATACCGCTGCCGGAGCGGATAGCGTCGTTGTGCTCACTGTAGATCGCGAAGCGGAAAATTGGGAGAGGGGAAGGGGGTGAGGGCTTTTTCTTTTTTCCTTTACCGTTGTTCCGCTCCGGCGCGATACTGTTGAGTGCGATTTTGCCGCACAAGGAACGAGGTACGTCATTTACGTGTCCTTTCTATGGGACGCGTGTTCCGGGTCAGGAGGAGCAGAGACCGATGCGTAAAACTTTCGGCATGAACAAGCACCAGAAAGCGGTTTATAAGCCGGGCGAGCGGCGGGCAGGCCGCGAGCAGATTGCGGAACTGCTGGAAAAATCGAAGAGCGAAGACCCGGAAGAACGGTGCGAGGCGGCGGAAAACCTGTGCCCGTGCCATGTGCGGCGGCGTATCGACACGGTCTGGGAGGCGCTGTACCGGATGCTGGAGGACCCGGACGTGCGCGTCCGCCGCGCCGCCTGGCACACCCTCGAAGACGGCGGCACCCCGGAAGACCCGGCACTCGATGCGATTATCGAGCGGGCGCAGAAGAACGAGACGGACAAGCAGGTAAAGAACCTGATGCGCCAGGTAACAGGGCCGCGCCGCGACCGCGAGATGCACACCCTTCGCGCGCTCGGTCAGCGGCAGCCCAGAGAGCGGGGCAAATGTGATTTCTGCGGAGAAAGCGGCGTCTTTGTCGAGCGCGACCTGGAGACCCTGATACCGGGCGCGGACGCTTACCGTCCTGCCTGGATTTGTGAACGTTGCGTGAAAACGTCCTGATACCGCCGCCGGGCTGCCTTCCCCTTGGGAGCGGGCCGGGTGGCAGGTCGGAGGGAGATGCGAAACATGGCAGTGGTACAAGAAGAGCAAGAGGAAGCCGCAGAAGCGGAAAAGCGGACGCCCGCAGAACCTGTGGGTGAGCCGGAGATCCTGATTCAGGAGATGGCCGACCTGATCGCCGAGGACGGGCACCGCTACGGCAAGCGTGAGGTGCGCGTCTCGAAGGCGAAGGTCAGCGTGCATGACGAGGCGGGTGTCGAGATTTTGTCCGTCCCGATGACCGACATCAAGTCGGCGCGCACGGAGCCGCTGGTCGGCGGGGCGCGGCTGGAGCTGAAGACGACGAGCGGCATACTGCCGATTGCGGAGTTTTCGGCATCGGTGGCGGCGCGCTTCTCGGAGATGGCGCGTGGTATCGAGCAGCTTGCCAAGGGCGAAGAACTCGCCATCAAGCTGAAGTACGAAAAGACGCACTGCGACAAATGTGGCCGCCTGCTGCCGGAAAAAGACGGGCGCTGTCCGGCCTGTGTCAAGCGCGGCGCGGTATTTCTGCGGATCATGTCCTACCTGGGGCCGTACAAGCTGAAGGCGGCGATTGTCGTGCTGGCATCGCTGACTACGGCCATGTCGGCGACGTTCCTGACGCCGTACCTGACAAAATCCATCACGGACCAGGTGCTCAACAGCAAAACGCCGGTGACGCTGGAAACGGGGATGCCGCTGCTGTTTATGCTGGTCGGAGGCATGCTGGCGGCGCAGGCCATCAACGCGCTGTCGCTGGCGGTGAAGGGCTGGAATGTCGCGTTCCTGTCGGGCAATATCTCGAAGGACCTGCGGGCGGACATCTACCGCGCTCTGGAGCGGCTTCAGCTATCGTTCTACGACAAGAAGCAGATCGGCGCGATCACTAGCCGCGTCACCCAGGACACCGACCGCGTGTGGGGCTTTCTGGTGGACGGCGTTCCGTACCTGCTGACCGGCACGGCGACCCTGGTCGGCGGGTTGGTTTACGGCATGATCCTGTCGTGGAAGCTGGCGCTCGCGATTCTGATTCCGGTGCCGATTATCGCGTTCGGCGGCGTGTTTTTGTGGAAGCCGATGAGCATCCTGTTCCACAAGGTCGGCCAGAAGTGGGGCCGGTTCCACACGCATCTGAACGAATCCATGCACGGTATCCGTGTCGTGAAAGCGTTCGCGCAGGAAGAGGGCGAGTGGAAGAAGTTCGAGACGCGCAACCGGGAACTGGCGCAGGCCGGTATTACGGTGGACCGCAAATGGTACCGCTTCGAGGCGGCGATGAACTTCGTCGGCGGCTGGGGGCCGCTGATCAACTGGACCTACGGCGGCTATCTGGTGCTCTCCGGCGAGATGACCTTCGGTACGCTGATGGCGGCGCAGATTCTGCTCTGGCAGGTGTACGGCCCCCTGCAATGGTTCGGCCAGGTCAACCAGTGGTTCAGCCGCGCCATGGCCGGTGCCGAGCGTGTCTTCGAGGTGATCGACGCCCAGCCGGAAGCCTACGACAAGCCCGGCGCGGTAACAATGCCCGACATGAAGGCGTCTCCACATTCTTCCGTGGACGTCGAGACATTAGCAGGCCTTTGAAAATGTCCGCTTCGGCTACGACAAATCCAACCCCGTCATCAAGGGCATGAATCTGGAGGTCAAGGCGGGCGAGATGATCGGCCTGGTCGGCAAGTCCGGCGCGGGCAAGTCCACCACCATCAACCTGCTGTGCCGCTTCTACGAAACCGATGCGGGCAGCCTGAAGGTGGACGGCGTGGACATCAAAGACATCGCTTCTCCAGGACCTGCGGCGGCATAATCGGTATCGTGCTTCAGGAGCCGTTCCTGTTCAACGGGACGATCCAGGAGAATATCGCCTATGGCAACCCGGAGGCCAGCTTCGAGGAGGTCATGACGGCGGCAAAGGCGGCGCACGCGCACGACTTCATCGTCGCCAAGCCTCGACGGCTACGATACGCAGGTCGGCGAAGGGAGGGGAAGCTGAGCGGGGGAGAAAAGCAGCGCGTCTCCATCGCGCGGGCGACACTCCCCTGTTGCACAGCACTGTCCCCGAGGCTTCGCACCGACTCTGGACGTATGGCGGCCTCTCAAGTGGATGTGGAGACCGAGAAGAAGATTCACCCCGACTATGCCATCGCTGCCATCCAGCAGATGCTGGTGCAGGAGCGTCTCGTTGCTCTATGCCATCGCGCACCGCCTGTCCACGCTGCGAAACGCCGACCGCCTGGTGGTTTCTCACGGAAACACCAGGCATCGCATTGCGTCGAGGTCGGCACGACACGCCAGGCTGATGGAAAAGAAGGGCGAGCTTCTATAAACTGGTCGTAACGCGTATGGCGGGCAGACATCTCGCAGGCAATCGCGGAGGCAAAAGGCGGCGGTGTGACCTGTTGCCCCGTCCTGGATAAGGAACGGGCTGTTTCGCGCAGAAAAGCCCCCGCCACCGGGCTGGGGGGAGATGGCTGCCGGGTAAGTACACGAGCCTCGCTTCAGCGCCAGGCTTGCTGCCCACGGAACAGCCCGTTCCTTAAGTTGTCAAGGTGCATTGGGGACAGGGCCAGCACCCGAAGGAACATGTATGCAGACGGAAATAACCGAAACGGCGGACCCGCAGGCCCTGCGGCTGTTCTATGACCCGCCGGGAACCCTGCGCCTGACGGTAGCGGACGACCATTCGTATCCGAGCGTCAAGCTGTATCAGGCGTCGCCTCTATCGCGACCGGGGCGTTACCTGTCCCTGCAAAACGGAAAGGGCGCGGAGATCGTCATGGTCGAGAACCTTCAGGACTTTGCCGAAGAATCACGGCCCGTGGTCGAGGAGGAGGTACGCCGCCGCTACCTGACGGCGCGCGTGCAGGCCGTCACCAATATCCGCACTGAGTTCGGCGTCACCTACTGGCGGGTGCTCACCAACAAAGGTGAGCGCGACTTCGTGGTGCAGAGCCTGAGCGAATCCTGCGTCTGGCTGAGCGACCAGCATATCCTTCTTATCGACGTGGACGGCAACCGCTTCGAGATAGCGGACGCAGGCGCTGGACGAACTAAGCCGCGCGGAACTTGACAAGGTGCTGTTCCTCCGCTCTCGGCCCCTGCCCCTTCCCTCCGAGGGAAGGGGAGCCAACCGTCCTACGGAAAATTCTGCAAAGCCCCACCGCAGGCTTTTGCAGAAGCATCGGTATAGCTGTTACACCCCCTTTCAACGGAGAGAGGGGCAAACGGAATAGCCCGTCAGCCCGGATCGAGGAAACAACATGCGTGAGATAGAAGTGCGTGGCGACCATATCACCCTGGGCCAACTGCTCAAAGTGGCGGGCCTGATACAGACCGGCGGCGAGGTGAAGTTCTACCTGGCCGAAACTTCTATTAAGGTCAACGACGAGCACGACAATCGGCGCGGTCGCAAACTCCACCCCGGCGACATCATCACCGTCGAAGGCCACGACCCCATTCGTCTCATCGCCGCAGAAGAAGCGTAGCGGGATTTTTGATGAAACGTTTTACTAACGAACATTGGGTTTGCTTTTCCTGCCATAAACAGTTTCGAAAGCCATCACGATGGAACGGAGTCCACTGGGAATTCAACACCAAGCCCAAAGATGTGCAACATTATCCTTGCCCAGAGTGCAAAGAGCCATTGATCAACATGGGCAAGTATTTCAAGCCGCAACGGCGAGAAGACAGACGTGCCTGGAAGCAGGCGCGGCAACTGGCGGAACACGGTGTGCGATTCCAGACAGAAGGCAGCTTCGTTAGCTGGGGTTTCGCTCTTGGAAAGCGCCTCAGCAACCGCCGGGTTCGCCTCGAAATCGCATCGTGTCCCTGCCATAGTCATACGGAAGGGCAAAGACTGCTGAACAAAATCGCGAAGAGCCAGCAGAGGCAGACGCATAAATAGCACAGCCACTGCCATGTCCGGCGTATAACGGTATGCATCAAACACTGCCAGATGAACCAACAGATTCGTTTCCTGCGTGGGACGTGGAGCCGATACGCCTTTACGGCTATCGGGTGGAACAAACCGGAGGCGCAGTATCGGCGGATGATCTGACTCTCTTGGAAATCAAGGACTTCAATGTGTGCCCCGGTTCCAGCGGCGGGGCATTGGAACGCGGCTGATGGACGAGGCGGAAAAGGTCGCCGCGCAGCACCGTAAGCAATCGTCGAAGTCCGGGTCGGCATGACGGCATCCTGGCAATGGAGCGGCGCAGCGTTACGGATGACGTTCTAGTAGCGGCTCGGATGGTTGTTGATGGTCATCTCGCGCGCCTGGTGTCGGATAACCGCTGCTTTCCTACAGGGAGCAGATCACTGTGGACGACGGCTTGGTTCTGCACTTCACGAAATTGTTAAGAAACTCGTGAAGAAGCGCGCCCGCCGACTATGAATCCCAGCGGATTTCGTTTTGGCGGCAGGCGGGCGAACTGCCGGACGGTTCGAGGCGGCAGGCGTGGATTCCGGGAGGCGGGCGAAGGCGGCGCGGCATTCGTCGGAGGCGTGGGCACGGCACCGGCGGCAAAGAAAAGCTGAATGCCTTTCGAGGCGATAAGCGACCCGGCGACACACATCAACAAAAGAAGCAGGATCTTTTGCAGCAGCAGGCTGAATCCGCGCCCCATTTCTATCGCGGCGGACGGCGCAGCAACAGCAGAACCGGCTCCCGACGCGGCGGCAGGGGCGGGAACGGTCGGCGGGGGGCGTTGAACAGCGTATTGGCGGCGGAAAAGACAAAGATAAGCAGACCGATTCCGCCCAGAAAGACAAGCAGCCCGACAATACGGGCGACGTTCGCCTGCGAAGCGGAAGGGTGTTGCGCGGACATAAGGTGACGGTATAGCTCCTTGCGAGAACCCGATTCTTCCTCGCCGTTCCCTCCTATTATAGCCGGTAACGCCGAAGAAACAAACCGAAAAACGCTTTATCCACTTCCTGCATAACGGCGCAGGTACCGTGTCAGAACGACCGCGCGTCGGGTCGGCAGGGCCGTAAGTATCTCGCCCGCCGTGCGCTCGCTCATCTTCAGCAATAATGGAGCCACCTCGGCGTCCGGCATTCCGGCGAACAGGCGCGCGACATCCGGGGCGTCCATCGTCGCCAGAATACGGGCGACGCGGGCAGCGTTATCCCGGCGGGGCGTTCGAGGCGCGGGCGGTGCGGCAGCAGGCATCTCCATCCGGTCGTCCAGGGGACGGAGCGGCAGGGAGGGCGTGACGGGACGCGGCGTGACCACCGGTAGCGGCGCTGCTGCCACGGCGGCTCGATGCTCAGTCGCCAGGCCAAGCGAACTCAAGAACCGTTTCGCCGCCGGGCTGTTGGCGGCCCATGCCTCCGTGGGAAGAACTCCGAGCTTCGCCAGGCCCCATACTGCGGCTAAGAGCGCGACAAAGACGATAAAGACAGCCAGAAGGAGCGGACGAATGCGGCGTCTGCTTCGGGGGCGAACAAGCGTAGCGGTCGCCATCGGTCGTTAGCCCTGGTCGCCGATCCGCGCCATGATCTTGCGGACGTAGTTCTGGGTTTCGCGGAATGGGGGAATGCCGCCGTATTTACGGACATTGCCCGGCCCGGCGTTATACGCGGCCAGCGCAAGAGGCACATCACCTTTATAGCGGCTGAGATGCTCCCGAAGCTGGGCGACGCCCGAGCGAATATTTTGCTCCGGATCGAAGGGGTCAGTGACGCCCGATTCGCGGCAGTTGGCCGGCATAAGCTGCATCAGACCCATCGCTCCGGCGCGGGAAACGGCGCGCGGGTTGCCTTCACTTTCCATCTGCATGACCGCGCGCACCAGATTCGCGGGAACATTGTACTGCGCGGCGTATTTTTGTATCAGACCGTCCCAGCGCGCAACGCCGGAAGAGACATTGGCCGGGGATGCGGCACGCGGCAGAACCGGCATCGGCCCGACAAAGTTCGGTGGCGCGGGCCGTCCGCCCGGCGCAGCCCCACCGCTGCTGCGGGAGGGCGGGGGCGCTAAGCCAGGCAGGAGCGGTTCGGGCGCGGGGGGCAGGCCACGCGTGGGATAGGCAGTAGCCGCCGCCGCGCCGGGCGCAGGCGCTGTCTGCGCGCTTGCCAGCGTGGCGGCAAAGGACGACGCAGACGCTGCCTGCGCCGCCGTTGCCCGGCTGACCTGGCCTATCTTCTGCTGAATGTCGCCGATGCGCGCCTGCACGCCCTCAAATCCCAGAATATCCATCCCCATCCTCTATTATCTCGCTCCTTGCTGCTGCTGCTGCGCCCGCACATGCCGCACGGACGCGATCTCGTCCATTAAAAGCTGTTCCTGCCGCTGCATCTCTTTTAGATATTCGGCCAGGGCACGCTCGCGCAGCTTTTCCACCGCGCGCCGCTCCGCCGCCGCCGTGACCACCGCCTGCCGCCGCGTTTCCACGTCCCGGCGCAACGTCTCCAATTGTCGTCCTACCGTGGCTGCCTGACGTGTCAGGTCGTCGGCCCAGGTGCGCGCCGCCAGCCGCGCCTCGAAGGGGGCGTTCGGGGGCAGCATCAGAGTCTGCGTCCGCTGCGCCGCCAGACTTTCCAGCGTCTGCTCCGCGTCGGCGACTTTCGCCTGCGCCGCCGCGAGTGCGGTCTGCGCCTGCTGTTCGGCCCGCTCCCGCAGTTCCAGAACATTTTGCAATCGGAACGTAAATTTTTTCATGCCCCGTTTGGCTTAAGCGGCCAACTCCTCCAGCCGCGCCAATGTCTCTTCCATCGGGGCTGGTTCGTGCATTCCCTGCCTCAGAAAGGCACGTGCCGGTTCGATCAGCGTCCGCGCCCGGTCAATCGCGGGACTTGCGCCGGATTGGTACGCGCCGACGTTTATCAAATCTTCCGCTTCTTTGTAGGTCGCCAGTATTTGCCGCAGCGCGCCTGCCGCCGCCCGGTGTTCTTCCGAGGTAATCATCGGCATAACGCGCGAAACGCTGGAGAGCACATCCACCGCCGGGTAGTGATTTTGCGCGGCGATGGCGCGTGACAGAACCACATGGCCGTCCAGAATACCGCGCACGGCGTCCGCAATCGGCTCGTTCATATCGTCGCCGTCCACCAGAACCGTATAGAGCGCGGTGATCGTGCCGTGTGCGCCCGAACCGGAACGCTCCAGGACGCGCGGCAGCAGCGCGAACACGGACGGCGTGTAGCCGCGCGTCGTCGGCGGCTCGCCGGTCGCCAGGCCCACATCGCGCTGGGCCATCGCCAGGCGCGTCACCGAGTCCATCATCAGGAGAACGTCCTTGCCCTCGTCGCGGAAGTATTCGGCGATGGCGGTGGCGACGAGCGCCGCCTTGAGACGCATAAGTGCGGGCTGATCCGATGTGGCGACGACGACAACGGAGCGCGCCAGTCCTTCCGGTCCCAGGTCGTTTTCCAGAAATTCGCGCACTTCTCTGCCTCGCTCGCCGACCAGCGCAATGACATTTACCGAGGCTTCGGCGCTGCGGGCGATCATGCCGAGCAGGGTGGACTTGCCGACGCCCGAACCGGCGAAGATACCGATGCGCTGCCCGCGCCCGCAGGTCAGCAGGCCGTCCAATACGCGCACGCCCAGCGGCAGCGGCTCCAGAATCCGCTGCCGGGTGAGCGGGTCGGGCGGCGGCGCGCTGACCGGGTAGTGCGTCTCGGCCTCGAGCGCGCCTTTGCCGTCCATCGGCTGCCCCAGACCGTCCAGAACCCGCCCCAGAAGCGACGGCCCGACCGACACGGTCAGCGGCGTTCCCGTCGCCACCACTTCCGAACCGGGGCGGATTCCCGCCACCTCGCCCAGCGGCATGAGCAGCACGCGAGGTACGCCGTTTTCGTCGCGCACGCCGACGACCTCGGCCTGAATGGGCGGCTGTGCGCGGTTCGAGCGTATCTCGCAGATGTCGCCGACGGGAACAGCGGGGCCGGTCGCCTCAATGACCAGTCCGATCATCTGTGTCACCTTGCCGCTGGGTTTGACCGGGTCGAAGCGCGCCAGCCGCCGCTGGTACGAGGAGAGGTCAAATTGAATGGGGCGGATGGGGGGAGTCATAGAGTTTAGCCCCCTCCCCCCCGCCCCCTCCCCCGCGCTGCGGGAGAGGGGGAGCCAGAAGAACCGACGCCCCATGAGCCTGCCACTGTAATGACAATCTCTTTCTCCCCCTCTCCTCGCAGCGCGGGGGAGGGGGCGGGGGGGAGGGGGCTAAACTCCCCCATAACAGCGGCACGAATGGCCTGCTGAAGCGTGGTGGCGTTTGCCGTCGGGCCGAGGCGGTAGCTGCGCTCTTCGCGCCTGCCGACACGCATCTGTATGGTTGCCGGGGCAGAGTTCCCGCCGCGCCGGATGGTCAGCGCGACACGGTCGCCGGGGCGCTTGCCGCCCAGAATAGACCCACGAAGCGCCGCGACCCGCACGCCGGCTATGGCCGTCACCACGTCGCCTGCCTCAAGCCCGGCTTCCTCGGCGGCGCTGTCAGCCTCCACCGACTCGATACGGAAGCCGTCGCGGGGATTGTCCATGTTCCAGCGGATTCCCAGCGCGGGAGTCGCGGTCACGGATTCGCGCAGCACCAGTCCTGCCTTCGCGAGAGTTTCGGCGAGCGGCAGCTCCTCCGTGGAGCGGAGCGCGCGGTCGAAGAACGGCTTCATGTCGGTTTCGGTCAGCTTCGAGGCCGCCGCTTCGAGGCCGCCCGGCGCAAAGCCTTTGCCGGTGCGCTCGCTTTCGCGCAGCAGATAGGCCATCATCTCATCCAGACCGATGCGGTTTTCTGTCCGGGCGCGCATCTCGATATCCAGCAGCAGGCCAACGATCATTCCCTTGTTGTAGTAGCTGAGACCGCCCAGACCCTGCGACTCATCACCTTCCCAGACCTTCAGCGACGCCTCTTCCAGCGTTACTTTCCTGCGGGCCGGGTTGTTTTGCAGTTCGTACAGGTTTTCATTGAAGTAGCCGTACCAGGCGGAGCGATTGAACAGACCCGCCGCGACCATCACGCGGGGCGCGTAGTATTCGGTGACGCCTTCCGCCCACCACAGGTCTTTCACCCGTACCGCGCGCGCATAGTCGAACGGGCCGAGCGCCTCGGGCCGGATGCGCTTGACATTCCAGGCATGGACGAACTCATGCGCGATCAACGAAAGGTAGCCGGACGAACGCAGCGCCGATGGTGGCAGCGAAATGACTGTGCTGTTCAGATGCTCCAGACCGATGGCACCGTCCTGCTGACCGAACCGGAAATGGTAGATATAGCGCGGGAACGGCGGCTTTCCGAGCAGCTTGACGCCCGCCTCCGAGATGCGGAAGACTTTATCCGTGAACGGTTTATGCTCCTGCCCTTCCGCGCCGACGAGGACAACGGAAACGGGAACGCCGCTTACCGTGCGCTCATAGCGCGCGAACCGGCCCAGGTCAGCGGGCTGGTCGGCGAGTGTGTCATAGTCCGGCGCAGTGAAAGTAGAGGGCCGGTCGGTGGGCGTGTTCGCGCTGGCGATCTTCCAGCCCTCCGGCACGCGGTAGGTGATGGAGCAGGGCGCGCGCGTGCCGTCCACCACATACATCAGAGATGACGGCCCCGGCACAAAGCCGTTTCTGGCATCAAGGTACGGCTCGAAGAAGCCGAAGTTCCTGTCCGTTGCCTTCAGGTTATAGGAAAGGGTGACGCTGCGCGCGCCGCCGGTCGTCACCTGCCATGTCCGCTGGTCTATGGGGCGCACAAGAAGTGATGCCTGCCCCGTGCCTGCGGCGGTTACATTGGAAATGTTGCGGTAATAGTCGCGCAGAACGTACCAGCCGGGCGTCCAGGCGGGAATGGCGAACCGGACGGTGGGATCGGTCACTCCCTCAGCCCGCACGGTGACACGATACGTCTTGTTAGGAATATCAGCGACGGCGACGGTGTAGGCCACGCGCGTCGGCGGTGCGGCCTGAGCGGTCCGGGGAATAACAATCCCCAGTGCGGCCACGAGCAGCACGAAAATCAAAAATCGTTGGGAACGTTGCACCAACGGAATCCTTTCTACCTAACTCCGGGCCTCTCCCCGTGGACACCGAAGGTTTCCACGGGGAGAGGCCCCTACGCCAGAGCACGTGCGAATTCGGCAAGCGTCGTATCGATACGGGCGTCCAGGCTGCCGCCCTCCGTCTCGAACAGGAAGCCTCCGCTACCTACACCCCGGTCTTCCAAAATATCTATCGAATGCAGGCCCTCCAGAAGCGCCATCAGTTCGTCGCGGCGGGCGCGCAGGCGCTCGACATCCTCAGGGTTGACACGGAGGCGGGCCTGACTGCTGCCCGCCAGGCGGCGCAGGGCGTGGCGCGTTATCTCGCTCACAACCTCCGGATTGGTCGTCACCTCGGTCTTCAAGATGCGCTCCGCAATCTCCAGCGCCAGGTCCTTGACCTGTTTTTCCGCATCCCGCCAGCCGCGCGCCTGCTCGTCAAGCACCGCTTCACAGAACGCCTCCATGTCGGCGCGCAGATCGGCCACTGCGGCGTCAAGATTGTCCGAATACGCGGCCTGCGCCTCGGCTTCGGCCTCTTCGCGCCCTTCCGTATATCCCCGGATATGCGCCTCGGCATACGCTTCCTGCGCCTTGTCTCGCGCTTTTTCCTGTATACGCGCGGCCTCGGTGTGGGCGTCGGCAAGGATGGTGTCGGCCTCGGTGCGCGCCTGCGTGATTTCCGCCAGCGCGTCCTGGTACGACGCCGCAAGACTGACGGCGGGACGACCCTCGATGTCGTAAAATACCGAGCGCGCGGCGCGGTCGTTCCCGGAAGCGCGGCGGATGCTGCTGCTGTTGCCGCCGCCACGAAGTATGCTACTCAATGATCTCCTCCTGCTCGCCGCGCGCCACCACGATCTCGCCCGTCTCTTCCAGCCGCCGAATAATGTTGACCACGCGCTGCTGCGCCTCCTCGACGGCGCGCAGGCGAACCGGCCCCATGAACTCCATGTCTTCGCGCAGCATCGCGCCCGCTCGCTCGCTCATGCACTTGAAGATGCGGTCGGCGACCTGGGCGTTGACGCCCTTGAGCGCCAGCGCCAGCTCTTTGGAATCCACCTCGCGCAGCACCTGCATGATCGCCCGGTCATCCAGGCCCGCGATGTCTTCGAAGACGAACATCAGCTTCTTGACCTCTTCGGCCACTTCGGGAGCCTGCTCGCTCAGCGATTCCAGGATGGTGCGCTCGGTGGAGCGGTCCACCCAGTTGAGCACCTCGACCAGCGACTTGACGCCGCCCGCCGAGGTCATTTCCGTCGAAATCACCGAAGACAGCTTGCGCTGGAGCACCCGCTCCACTTCCCGGATCACCTCCGGCGGCGTCCGATCCATGACCGCCAGACGCCGGGCGACCTCGGCACGCAAATCCGGCCAGAGGCCCGAAAGCACCGTGGCAGCGTTCGCCGGGGGCAGGTAAGCTAGGATCAGCGCGATAGTCTGCGGATGCTCATCCTGAAGGAACATCAAAAGCTGCGCCGGCTCGGCTTTGCGGATAAAGTCAAACGGCAGCACCTCCATCGCCTTCGAAACACGGCCCACGATCTCTTTGGCCCGGTCCGAACCGAAGGCGCTTTCCAGGGCCTCATGGGCATACCCCAGGCCGCCTTCGCTGATATAGTCCTGCGCCAGACACATTTCGCGGTATTCACTGACCACGGCGGCGCGGGTCTCGGGAGCGATGCGCCCGATGCGGGCGATCTCCAGAGTCAACTCCTCAAGCTCGGCCTGCGGCAGATGCTGGTACATCTTCGCGGATGCCTCGGGGCCAAGCGCCACCAGCAGGACTGCGGCCTTTTGCCGACTGCTCAGTTCAACAGGTCGCGGGGGCATGACGCTTTCCTTTATTCCTTGTCACTTGTCGTCCACGTCCGCAGCAGCAGGGCCGCCGTTTCAGGTCGCTTGTTAATGAAGTCCACGACCACCTCAAGCTCCGGCTCGATCTTTTCCTGAATGCGCTTCATCCGCGTCTGCGGCAGGACGAACTCCTCGTCCGCTTCCGGCAGCAGGGCAGTGGCAGCGGCGCTGTCCCCGGCCAGAATATCCTCAATACGGGTTCCCGGCAGCGGCGCTCCCGTTGCGCGGCCCTCCATCGCCGGGCGATTGCCGCCGGGCAGGGGCAGTTCGACGGGCGCTCCGGCATGCGCGCCGCCTTTGCGCCGGGTGAGCAGCCACGCGCCGACCAGCAGGATGACGAAGATCAGCGGCAAAATGATATAGCGCGCATACGCCTCGTGCCACGCCTGAAGCTCGGACGCCTTGCGGGCGGCCTGCGCGGCGTTTTCGCGGCTGGTATCAAAGGGAGCGTCCACCACGGTCACGCGTGTCGTCGCGGCATTTCCGGGGTTGACGACGCTGCCCTGCACCCAGTCGCGCACGGCGGCGCGCACACCTGGCGAAAGCGCCTGGTCCACCATCACCGAAACATTCAGCCGCTTCGGCTCACCGACGGTTTTGATGGTATGGACATTTTCCTCGGAGTTCTGGAAGTTCTCGGTTTCGGAGATGCTTTTGTAGCTGCCCGCGCCGCGCCCGGACGCGCCGCTCGCCGTGCGGTAGCTCGGGGGCGTGTTGCTGTCCGTGCCGGTGACACCGCCGCCACCGCCCGCCGCTGTTGTGCTGTCCGCGCCGGTAAAATGCTCGGTCGCCGTTTTTTTGGAAACCGGCAGGCCGCGCCCGTCCTCACCCCCGCCAATAAACCGCTTGGCAGTGG
>JAUJOK010000016.1:82684-111499 GCA_030447685.1 Armatimonadaceae bacterium | reverse complement strand
CGCCGCCGGGAGAGGGGCACAGACACCGAAGGTGGCTACGGGGGTGAGGGCTTCTGCGGGGCCGGGTACACTGAAACCGGCGCTTTATAGAACCACACCGGGAAGGGTCAGCGGTTTGTCCACGTTTCTGAGGCTCCTTACGTATCTGCGGCCCTACCGGGCGACGGTCGTTCTTGGTTTTATCTGCCTGGTTGCCGCCGTCGTGCTGGAACTGATGCCGGGGCTGGTGTGGAAATATATCGTGGACGAGGTGGTGGCGAAGCGGCTGTGGAACGCGCTGCTTCCGGCGGTCGCGTTACTGGTAACGATACATGCCATCGACGCGCTGCTTTCCGCGCTGCGCTCGCGCCTGCTGGAGTCGGTGGGGCAGCGGTTCGTGTACGACCTGCGGAACCAGCTTTATGACAAGCTGTCGCGGCTGCCGCTGTCGTACTTCAACGATGCCCGTACCGGCGATCTGATGAGCCGTCTGGGGTCGGATGTGGACGCCGTGCAGGACGTGGTGATTCGCGGCACGGATTCCGTGCTTGCCAACTTTCTGCGCCTGGTCGGGGTCGCCATTATCTTCTGCTCGCTGAACCTGAAGCTGGGGCTGGCGACGCTCGTTCCGATTCTGGTGGTCGGCCTGTTTTTGAAGGCGTTCAACCGCAATATCCGGGGCATCTATAAGGCGGCGCGGGAAAAGCTGGGCGCGGTGAACACGCGGCTTCAGGAGAGCCTGAGCGGCATCCGTGTTATCAAGGGATTTGCGCGCGAGGAGGCGGAAAAAACGGCGTTTCGCGACGTCACCGGCAATTATCTGGACGAAAACCTTGCCGCCATTAAGACGCGCACGACCTTCTTCCCGTTCGTGCGCTGGATCGCCTCGTTCGGCAACACGATCATGATCGGCTACGGCGCTTTTTTGATATTGCGCGGCGAGTTCACGCTGGGCGGACTGGTCGCTTACCGCAGCTACGGGCGCTACTTCTTCGGCCCGATTGATGACCTGACACAGATAAACGACACGGTGCAGCGGGCCATCGCGGCGGGGAACCGGCTGTTCGAGGTTCTGGACACGCCGGAAACGGTTCAGGACAAACCCGATGCCGTGGCGCTGCCCCCGGTGCGCGGCGAGATCGTCTTCGAGAATGTCTCGTTCCGTTACCGTGAAAATGCCGCTCCAGTTCTGGACAACGTCTCTTTCCGAATCGCGCCGGGGCAGACAGCGGCGCTGGTGGGCGAGTCCGGGGCGGGCAAGTCAACCATTTTCGCGCTGGTTTCCCGCTTCTGGGACCCCGACGCCGGGCGCGTTCTTATTGACGGGCACGCGCTTACCGATGTCACCCAGCAGTCGCTGCGGCGGCAGGTGGTTTCCGTGCAGCAGGAGACGTTTCTTTTTGCGGCTACCGTTGCCGAAAATATTCGCTATGCCCGCCCCGACGCGACCGACGCCGAGGTGGAGGCCGCCGCCCGCGCCGCCAATGCCCACGGGTTTATAACGGCGCTGGCGAACGGCTACGATACCCTTGTCGGCGAGCGGGGCGTCAAACTGTCCGGCGGACAGCGGCAGCGGCTTTCCGTCGCCCGCGCGTTTCTTGCCGAGGGGCGCGTTTTGCTTCTGGATGAGGCCACTTCCGCCGTGGAGCCGGAATCGGAGCGCATCATTCAGGAGGCTATCGAGCGGCTGATGCAGGGGCGCGCGACGATTATCGCGACGCATCGCCTGTCCACCATCCGCAGCGCCGACATTATCTTTGTCCTCGATGGGGGACGACTGGCCGAGCAGGGGACGCACGATGAGCTGATGCGCCGGGGAGGTCTGTACGCGCGCATGGTTTCCCAGCAGCAGAGCGATATTCTGCTGCCTGAATCGCCGGAGCGCGGCCCCATAGGCTGCATTGTGTAGGCCCAGCCGAACTGCGTATCGGGAGAATGTGGCCTGCCAGGGAAGGAGGTTTTGCCTGGGTACGGCCCGAAAATGGGCGAGCAGCGGGAGGCTTTAAAACCGTCATCGCCGCCCATTTGGGCAGCGGCTTCCCGCAATGCGTTATCACCCCGGACATGCTGAATCCTATCGCCTGAGGAAAAGATTTCGTTATGCAGATTCGCTGGAGCATTTTTCCCAAGTTTTATCAGCACCTTGGCCTTGCGGAACTAGCCGCGCTGGTTCGCGAGGTCGGGCTGGACACGACCAATCTGGTCATTCGCGACGGCTACTGGGTCAGCCGCGCCGGTCTCGCCCGTGACCTTCCTTTATTTATGGCGGCGATGCGCGACGCCGGGCTGGAGGTGCGCTTTGCCACGGCAGGGTTCACGCCCGAGGAGCTTTTCGCGGACGAGACGCCACTGGCGCTGCTGGCCGAAAACGGCATCACCGAATACCGCATGAGCTACTTCAGCGAAGAAAACAACGACCCGCGCGCCTCGTTCGCGGCGGCGCGGCAGAAGCTGGAACGGCTTGCGCCGCTGTGCGAAAAGCATCGAATCCGCTGCGTGTATCAGATTCATCACGGCACGCTCATTCCCAGCGCGTCCGCTGCCTATCTGCTGGTGCAGGGCCTGCCCGCGCAGTGGATCGGCGTCGAGCTGGACCCCGGCAACCAGAGCTTTGAGGGGTACGAAAACTGGGGGCGTTCCGCGCGTCTGCTGGGCGAGTATCTGGTCGCCGTCGGCATCAAGGACAGTGCCCTCGTGCGCGACCCGGCGAAGGCAAATGAACCGGGAAAAGGCTGGACACGCTCCTGGGTTCCGCTGGATGAGGGCGTCACCAACTGGTACGATGTCGCCCGCGCCCTGAAGTCCATAAACTTTTCGGGTACCTTCGTCTACATGCCCTTCTACGATGAAAAAGACCCGTCCCAGATGACCCAAAAGCTGAAGCGCGAGGTAGCTTACTTACGCAGTATCATCAAGGAAGTCGAAGCTGAAGAATGAACAACAAAGGGTAACGGGCGAGGGGCTGATGAAAGATTAAGTCACCATGACGATGGATGAGGCGATTGCGCTGGCAGAGTGGATTAAAGATCACGATACGCGCTATGAAGCGAAGGCGATGACGGGCGAGCCGGAGTGCTATGTGCTGCTGACAGAACCGGCGGACGGTACACAGCTTGATCCCGTTTATGAGACAGAAGAATATGGGGCGCGGTATGTCGCGCCGAACGATCCCGGCCTGACCATTCGGGAGGCGTGGGATAAGTGGCGGGCGGAGGCGGCGGCGGACGGAAAGTGACGCGGAGAAGGGGAAGCCCCGGCGTTTTTTGCGCCGGGGCGGTATCGGAAGTCAGGCGGCGGGGACGGCTCCGTTTCGCCGAGTAGCAGTTGCCGGGCGCTTTGCGGCGCATCCAGCCCGGCGGATGTGAGCGCACGCAGACGCAGGCGAAAGACGAACGGCTCGGCGTGCAGTTGGTAACGTTCCAGCAGCGCCGGGCCGCAGCCATTGGAACCGATGCCGTTCTGCCGCCAATCCAGGTGCAACGTGATCGTGTCGCGCGGCGAAAGGTCGCTGGTATGGCGGGCGCGATCCAGGTCTTCGGTGGTGTAGCGGTGCGCACTGAAATCGAGCGTCGGAGCGCCCACCGCCAGCAGGCCGGCCCCTTGCTCGTTCGTCAGCGCGGCCCAGCGGTGTCGGTGCGGTTGCCGTTCTCCTTGCGGCACGACATAGTTGGTGAAAAGGTCGTCCACCGCCCTGCGCCACAGACCGAACCGGGCCGCCGTCTTGCTGTCGGCGAAGCCGCCCGGCCCACGCCCCAGCCAGAGGACATCGTTCAGTGTGCCGGGCAGTGTCATCTCCAGACCGAGACGCGGGATCATCGGCGGCCATGCCGCGCGGCGTCCCTTCCACCTCCAGGGAAATATCGCCGCTGCCCCCTCATCGTGTAGGTATAACGGCAGTCGTAGGCCGCCTCGTAGACCGGCGGGGCGACACACGAGCGATGATTACCGGCACCGTTCCCGCATCCGGCTGTTCCCAGGAGACATCCTCGATCCGGTGCTGCGCCAGATGCAGGAACCGTTCGCGCCACTGCCGGTTGACCCGCTCGCCGCCGCCGCTGCGCTCGTTGTCTATCGGTGCGCGCCAGGCTGAGCTGCGGCCCGGCGATAACCAGAGGGGTGCCCGCGATGCTCCAGCGGTCGAGAACACCACGCGCCCTATCAAATACCAGCGCAAAATCGCTGCCGGTGACGTGCAGCAGCGTCCCTTCTTCCCGGCAATGAACCGGCGGCAAAGCACGGGAAGACGGCGGCGCGGGCGGCGCGGGCAGCTCGAACTGCGCCCAGGCTACCTCATGGCCCGCATCGGCCCAGGACGCCGCGCCGGTCAGGGTGAAGCGCACGAGCAGATGGTACACCGCGCCGGGGAGGGGGCGGGGAGAGGGGCAGGGCACCTCGATCAGCGCGGACTCGCCGGGCGCGATTTGCGGCGTGGGCAGGTCGCCGGAACCTACCGTTCTGCCGTCCTCGGTGAGCGCCCAGGAAAGGCGCAGAGCATCCAGGCCCACAAAGTCGTACCGGTTCTCGACGCGCAGGCGGCACACGCCGCCGCCGGGAATGAGGTCTACAGCCTCGACGCGCACGGGTTCCAGCACCTTTTTGTATTCCAGCAGCCCCGGCGAGGGCGTTCGGTCGGGGAAGATCAGGCCGTCGCAGACGAAGTTGCCGTCATTGGGTTCATCGCCGAAGTCGCCGCCGTAGGCGAAGTAGCTGCGACCGTCCGGCGTCGTTTTTCGCAGGCCGTGATCTATCCATTCCCAGACGCACCCGCCTTGAAGACGGTCGTAGCGCCAGATCGCGTCCCAGTAGTCTTTCAGGCTGCCCGGCCCGTTGCCCATCGCGTGGGCGTATTCGCACAAAAAGAACGGCTTGTCGCGGTACGCTTCCAGGCGGATTTTCGACGACCATTTCGTATCCTCGCCGATGTCGCCCTCGCCCTGCCCGAAGGCGATAACCTGATCAAGACCGGTGTACATCTGACTGATGACATCGGCGACTTTGCCGTGGCGGTCGCCTTCGTAATGGATCAGGCGTGACGGATCATTTTCGCGGCACCAGGCGGCCATCGCTTCATGGTTCGTGCCGAACCCCGATTCATTACCCAGCGACCACATGATAATACTGGGATGGTTCCTGTCCCGCTCGACCATGCGCGCCACCCGGTCCACATAGGCCGCTTCCCACTCCGGGTCGCTGCTCAGAAAAAAAGGCTTTGCCGCGTAGCCCAGGCCGTGGCACTCCAGATCGGCCTCGTCGATCACATATAGGCCGTACTCGTCGCACAGGTCGAGAAAATCGGGGTGGGGCGGATAGTGGCTGGTGCGAACCGTGTTGATGTTGTGCCGCTTCATCAGGAGGACATCCTGAAGCATCGCCTTCTGCGGTACCGTGCGGCCCAGATCGGGGTGGTGCTCATGCCGGTTGACGCCGCGCAGCTTGATGGCTTTGCCGTTGATCAGCATGCGCCCGTCCCGCAGTTCGACCCGGCGGAAGCCCACTTTCTGGGGAACGGCCTCGATAACCCGCCCCTGCTCGTCCCGCAGCGTAAGCAGCGCCGTGTAAAGGTGCGGCGCGTCCGCCGACCACAGCCGGGGGGCGGGCACCTCGGCGGAAAGCGTGGCGCGCACCGGCTCACCGCCTTTGATCCGAATGTCCGCCGCGCCCGCCGAGACACCGGCCACTGGTCCACCGTCCGGGTCAAGCAGTGTCATCTCCAGGCGGCATGGGTGTTCCTGCGCGCCGGTTGTCTGAAGCGCAGCCTCCACGCGCAGCGTGGCGTTCGCGTTACCCGGGTGCAGGCCCGGCTCCACGCGCAGGTCCCACAGGGCAACGGGCGGCTCGGCAGTCAGGGTGACATCGCGGAAGATGCCCGAAAGCCACCACATATCCTGATCTTCCAAATAGCTGCCGTCGCTCCATTGCCAGACCCGCACGGCGACCAGATTCGTCTGGCCGGGGCGGATAGGTCCGGTCACGTCGAATTCGGCAGGCACACGGCTGCCCTTGCTGAAACCGATGTATTGGCCGTTGACGTAGAGTTCAAACGCCGAGTCCACGCCGTCGAAACGCAGCACCATGCGCTGGCCGGACGACCAGGTTTCCGGCACGAAAAAGGTGCGCCGGTAACTGCCGGTCGGGTTTTCGCTGGGGACGCGCGGCGGATCGATAACGAAGGGATAGCGGATATTGGTGTAGTGCGGCCTGCCGTAGCCGTGCAACTGCCAGCAGGAGGGGACGGGTAAATCGTTCCACTCCGAATCGTCCCATGCTTCGGCGGCATAGTCGGCGGGCGCTTCAACAGGCGTCCGCGCATAATGAAAGCGCCACTGACCGTTCAGGGACAACTGCCAGGGGGAATCGCTGCCGCTGCGCGCCTCCTCCTCGGTGGGATACGCCCTAAAGCGCGCCCGGCCCGGCAGTCGGTTTCGCTGCAAAAGGTGATGGTTTTCCCAGTCAGGACCGTTCTGGTCGAATAAGGCAATCTCTTCTTCAGCGATCTTGCGCAACAGGATACTCCTCGCCTCGATATAAGAGGGATGTGCCGGAACGGAATCTATCGGGCGCTCGGCCATCCGGCGGCTTCGCCGGGGGCCTGTCGTGGTACGGTCCCGGTAAAACGCTCATCCCTTGGCCCACATAGAACGGTCACCATGAGCGGCCCGCTGCCGCACCGGGGAAACGCCGCCTTCCGTCATGGCAGCGTACGCCTCCCGGTGACGGCGATGGTACATCTGCGTCGTCTCGAATCCGTATTGGGCCATCAGGTGTGCGGTCGTGATGGCGGGATCGGTGGGTTCCACCAGGAATAGGCCGCTGTCCACATGGGATCGGACATCCACTTGCGGACCGTAATCCGTTAAAATACGGTCCGGGATGCCGAAGTTGAAGTCATAGTGACACACGGCAAAATCCAGATTGATGTCCCGGCAGATCACGTTCGTCAGGCGGTCCGTTTCCGCCAGCGTCGTCCCACAGGGGTCGATGATGCGCGAACGATCCGTGCGAACCGAGGTGACGACATAGTAACGGTGCAGGGCAGCGTACAGGGACAGGGGTGCGCCGCCGTTGTAAGCCGATGGCCAGAGAACAAGACGCGCCTCCTGGCGGGCCATCTCTTCCCACTCTTCGGGGAAGCCTATATCGAAGCAGATGCGGATACCGACGCGCCCGAAATCCAGGTCGAATACGCCTGCCGACGCGCCGGGAGAAACTCCCTGTTCGAAGACCGTGTAATCACAGGTGCTGGTCACCGGGCGGCGTTTGTCATAGATACCGAGGATACTGCCGGAGCGATCCAGGATGACGGCTGAGTTGTAGACGCGCCCGTCGCGCTGCGTCAGGAGGGGGCACACGATATAGCAGTGGTGGCGGCGTGCGCGCTCGGCCACGGCATCCGTGGTGGGACCCGGCACGGATTCGGCGTTCGCGAGCGCATCCCCGGAAGACGCTGCCGCCGTGGGAAAGGTTTCGGGAAGGCAGACCATGTCCGGGTTCTGGCGCAGGACCTGATCCAGCAGTCCCAGCACATGGCCGCGATTCTCCTCTACGGATCGGTAAAGACGCTGGGCCTGGCAGACAGTGGCGATACGGGCACGGGTATTCATAGGCATGGCTGGCTCGGAAACGTAAAGGGCCTCTTCTCATCACAAAGGCGGCGCTGGCCATCTCCTGGCTGCTTTGTCCACCCTTTCGGCAAGACGCGGCTGGCTTCCTCCTGAGAATCTGTTGATGGGAAGAGAAGCACAAGAGGGAATAGCCCTACCGTTCTGCTGCGCCGCCTGAAATAGATACAGTCCTGCTTAGCCGAACACTGCCTCACGAGACCAGGCAGGCTTCAGCGTCCAGCATTGCAGGCGGGTCTGCTCCAATAACAGGCTCAGGTCCATGTTCTCCGGGTGGATGACCCATTGCGGCAGAGCGCGGGCGACTTCCTGGGCGACGGCTTCGGCAGCGGGAGGATAGAAAGCGTCCGAGGGGCCGGAGACGGGGTCCCTGCCCAGAATCGCCTCGGCCAGCGCCACGAAATACGTGCCCAGGCCGATGGTCCGCCCGCTGACAGTGACGGAGGCAGGCAGATAACCGGTCCTTGCCGCTTCCTCTTCCACGGCGCGGGCGGCTTCTTTGATGTCCCGCGCGGCCCATTCGGCGGATGACGACGAGACGGGCGGGGTGCTCAGCGGACCGTACACCGTGGGGCGCGGGTAACGCTCCTGCGGTGTGGCGGCTGCCCGGCAAAGCAGCAGCAGGATCTCACCCGCACTGAAGTGGTCCGTGAACACCACCTGACGCTCCTGGGCGACCCGGCGCGCCATCTCCTCGACCTGGGCGTGTGTGGCGAAGGGGCGCTGGCCGTCGTAGCGCCGGATAAGCTCGCCCCAGCCGACGATCTCCAGGCGGTCATTGCCGCGCAGATACTCGCACAGCCGCCGGTAGTTGTTCTGCATGGTCGGGATGAGCGCGTCGGGATGGCGGTTGGCGGGTTTCCACTGCTCGCGCGGCGGGTTCGCTCCCTTGGCGAAGTTCACGGCGTCCCAGAACTCCGTGTGGATGACGCGGGTAGGATGGCACATAAAGAAGCAGAGCCACTGCGCGCCGCGCCGGTCGGTTTTGTCGAAGTCATCTACCTCCCGCTGCACCTGGGCAAGCTTCTTTTCGAACAGCGCATCCTCGTAAAATGTCGCGTCGAAGCCGCCGATGCCCTCGCCCTGGAAGCCCAGGCAGCCCGCGTACCAGCAGACGTTGTGACCGGGCAGATAGACATGGCTGTAGGCATAGGCGCGGCCCATCTCGCCCATCAGCCCCATGACGGAAGGCCCCCAACTGGTGCCGGTGCGCGCCCAGCCGATAAGGGGACGTCCGAAGATGCGCTCGGTGTCGGCCATGCCCTGCTGGTCCCATTCCCGCAGGGCGTTCATCCCCGCTGCAAAATCCTTGTCCAGGCAGATTTCGGTGGTGGTCGGATGGACGGAGTGCCAGGTGGAGTGATAGGCGACGTGGTGCTTCTTCAGCGCCTCGATAACATCGCGGCGTCCGCGCCGCTCCCACAGGCGAGCTTTCTCCCCGACCACCATGAACGAGCCGGTCAGGCCGTGCTCGTGCAGGATTTCGGCAAGCCAGAGTATGGCGTCGTCACTTTGGGGCGCGACAATATCCTCCACATCGAAACAAAGGGCTGTGGGAATACGCTCCGCTGCGGTCATTCGATTGTCCTTTCTCGCTGCGAAAGACGCACTTTCAATGTTTCACCCGGCGTCAGGTTATAGGGAGTGGCCAGCGCGATAAGGACGCCGTCGGAAGCGGGCCGAAATGTCGCGGGAATGGGCCTGCCATTTACCGTAACACGAACCTGCTCCGGGAAACGCGCAGGAGTTAGATGCAGTTCGGCGATACTGAGCCGCCCTTCCACAAGGCCGATCTCGTTTTGCTGACTGCTGCCGCGCCGAGTCTGGCGCAGGCTGCCCCAGCACTCCGGGCCAGTAAAGAACGACTTGAAGTTGTCCGGTGTAACACGGGGCGCGAAACGCACTGTTTTTGCGGGGCCGTCGCAGGCGAAGCCCGACAGGGCCGACAGGAGCGACCAGGACGATAAGGCGCGCGCATAATGCCCGCCGCACTCGATCTCGTTCCACGGGCTGCGCGGCATCGGGGGGCGGGGGATTCCGTCGTAGCGGTCGCGCGCGCCCTTGACGATGGCGAACGCTTCATCAACCATGCCTTCATAGATAAGATGCGCGGCGACCTGGTATTCGACGCCCGTCCAGACCTCGTCCACGTAGGGTATCGTGCTGCGGGGACGCCCGCCGCGCGGCCAGGTGCAGATCAGCAGGCCCTTATCGCTGCCGCCCGCGAACTTTCGCCAGTTGTGCCGGAAGTTGGTGAAATCCGTCCGCCAGTTGTGTTTGACGACGGCGCGCAAGGCGGAGCGGACCTGCTCCGGCGGCAGCAGATAGCCCAGGTCAAGCTGGTGCGCCCACCACTGGCCGAGTATCTGGTCGGACAGGCAGCCCGGCCCGTATTCTCCCGCTCGATTTTCGTAGCCCGGCAGATGCTGCTGAAAATACTCCCCGTTCCAGCACAATTCTACGAGCTTGCCGCGTCCCTTCTCGAAGATCGCGTGGAAGCGGTCGGCGGACGGCGTATCGCCGATACGGCGCGCCCACTCCTCGCCTGCCCGGAGCGCCGCCAGATAGTAGCCGCCGATAAACGAGTTGACGCCGTGGATGGCGTTGTCATACGTGTTCCATTGGTCATCGCTCAGGGTTCCGTCCGGCGTGCCGCCCGATGCATCGCGGGTGATCAGGTATTCCATGGCGCGCTTTACGTGCGGCCAGTATTCTTTCAGATAAGAACTGTCGTCCGTATTGAGCGCTTCGCGGTAGGCTTTCAATATTGTGCTTGCGTGGCCGTCGCTGAAAGGATGTTCACCGGTGGGGCGGGGCGGCGAAGGAACTTCGGTGCGGTTGTTGACACCGCCGTCGGGCCGCTGCTGGTGCTTGAAATCGATGCGGCGCATATCGCGCTCCAGATCGGGGAAAAGCCGCGCCAGCGTCTGCTCATATCCCCAGACATGGGTGCAGGTGGGCGGGCAGCAGCCGTTCGAGCCTTCCCATCCGTAAATATCGCCGTTCGCGATGCGAAAAACGACGCCGATATGCCGGATGGTGCTGATCTGCGATGTCAGACAGTCCAGCAGATAGTAGGGGAGCGTGCTGTCGTAGAAGGTTTTGCGGAACCGCTCGGTGCGGGCGCGCAGGTTCGGGAAGTTTCTTGCGACATCGCGCACAACGGCAGTGGCATCCGGCCAGCGGGTGGCGTAGTGGTTTCCCATCGGAACGCCCGCGCCGCTGCGCTTGTTCGGATAGCGCCATCCCAGGAAGAAAGGCACCTCAACCGTTTTGCCGGGGGCGATAGTGACCGAAGCGGCCAGCGCGCCGTTCACCGTCTCTCCCGTCGGTGTCGGCGGCGTCGTCGCATTCGTAAGCGGCATAAATTGCCCTTTATCCGCGAACGTTTTCCAGGCGGCTTTCCAGTCGGTAAACGCAGGAAGGGCAGACACGGACGAGGCCGCTTGTCCCGTTACCGCCAGCGCCAGCGTACCGAAGCCAGGCGCTTCCGGCGGGACGCCCAGGGGCGCATCGTACCGCGCCCCGATAAGCGGCGCAAGCAGCCGGATAGCCTGCCGCCGCGCGCCGACCAGTTCCACCTCCGGCGCATCGAGGATCGGCCCCTGCGCCAGTGTTACACGCCCCCTGCCGATGGGCTGCGTCACGAGCGACCGCATTTCGCCGCCCGCCGCCGCCGCCGCCACGGGTTGAACCGTTGCGCCCTGGCGCGGCAGGAGATTCTCGAAAACCGGCCTGCCCTTTTCGGTGCGAACCGCCGCGAAGCGCGCGGGAAGAAGCTCTTCCAGAACCACCAGCACACGGTGAGAGATCGGCGCGTCCGCGAATTCGATATGGTCCACGTTAATATGGCCCCACGCTCCCTGCTGCTCGTCCACGATTTCGATATGCGCGCTGCGTCCCTTCCATTCGCGCACGTCCCAGAAGGCCGGGTCAAGCCGCTCGTTGTCTTTGCCGGACTGCGCGCGCACGGTTTTGCCGTCCACGACCAGCCGAATCTGCGTCGTTGCATGCCTGCCGCCGCCGACCAGAAAACGGATGTAGTTGCGCTCGATAGTGAAGGGGCGGCTTGTCATGCGGCCCGTGGTATCGTCGCCGCCCGCAAAGGAATTGACCAACCGCTGGCCCCGAAAGCCGGAAACGTTCTGCTGGTTCGGCAGCGTGCCCTGCGCCGGTGCCGTGCCGAAGGCGTCCCCGGTCACGGTCCACCGGTCATAGCCGGTTTCGAAATCCTCGAACAGAATGTCCGGGGCAAGACGGGCGGTGTCCAGCGGCTTGCCGCCGGTCGCGTCGGCGAAGGCTTGCAGGAGCGGCATGGAACTGCCGGAAAAGACGAGCGTCGCCCCGGCGCGAACCGCATCGCGCGCCGCGACGAGCGCCCGCTCCGGCACGTCCAACCCCGCCGCTTCCAGCCAGATCAGAACCCGGTCAGCATCAGCCCCATTGGCGTGGGCGGGCAGCCTGTCCAGGCCATCCACCGTCAGCGTTTGCGGGAGGTCACCGGGCGAGGCGTTGAAGGCGCTGACCGGCAGGTTCGTATGCAGGTGGACCGGCTTATCCAGCGTTCCGGCGTCGCCCGGCTCGGCGCGAAACGACAGAAGCGTTGTTTTGCCGCCGTCGCGTGATGCCTCGTTCACATTGCCGCCGAAGTTGGGGTGCCTGCCGTCGAGCCGCCGCTCCGGCGTATTGAAGCCCACGGAGTTGAAGCTTTGCGTCTGCCCCATCGCGTCGTAACCTACCGGGTTCTGCATCAGCGCGGCCAGCGATACCGTCTGCTGCACCGAAGTCGGGTTGTGGATACGAAACACAAAGCAGGCGACCGGCAGCGACGACACGGGCGTATCGAGCGGGGAAAACGGCGTAAACGCGCTCATCTCCAGATGAACCGGCAGGTCCGGGTCCTCGAAGCGCAGGACGGCAACGGGGTACTCGCCGGTCATCTCTATACGTTTGACGCGCGGCAGATCCGGCGGGCCGCCCGTCGTTTGCAGCAGCTTCGCGCTCTTGCCCGCGCGGACGCCGAAGAAAAACGGCACGTAACCGTCGCGCAGCGTGTTGAACAACTGCCAGGTCGTTAGCTGCCCGTCCGCGCCCAGTTCGATATTGCCGGTCCCGATGCCGCCGAGCGGGAAGCGCGCGTCCGTGTGAACGTCGGAGAAGTAGCGGCGCGGCGTGGATTTGCGAACATCGCGCTTCCACGCCGCCAGTTCCGCTTCCGCCTTTTTTTGTGCTTCTGCAAAGGCAGGACCGGCCAGGAGTGTTCCCGCCGCCCCCGCGCCGATCAGCGTGAGGAACCCGCGCCGGGTCACGCCATCGTCATCGCTTGAACCCGGCCCGCAGGGGCCGCCGCCGGAGCAGTCACAGTCACGCGGCATTGCGTCTTCTCCTTCAGGGCTTCAGCACGAAGCCGTCGATACCGACCAGATAGCCCGCCGAGCGCGTATCCTTGCCGACCACCTCCACGGCAATCGCATTCGCGCCGGAGCGCAGCGGCACCCGTCCGAACGAGACGGGGCCGGTGGGCACGACCTCGGGGCTGTATCCTTTTACCACGGGTCCGACCGGTCTGTTGTTGACGCTCAGGCGAATGTCGCCGTAGTCGCGGGCGCGCGTAAAGTAGCCGATGAGTTCATACGTCTTCGTCTCCGGCGCGTTCAGTGTCAGGTCAAGCCGTGCGCCGGAACGGGTGGGACGCCACCAGAGCTGGGAAAGATCGCTCCAGTCGCCGGGGAAGGTATCCAGGTCCTGCGTGTCGACCGGCCCCGCGGTCGCCCTGGCGGACGCCCGCAGGCGCTCACCCTCGATGATGCCGCGGCTGGTGGGGACGGTCGCGCCTTCCACCGGCATCAGGTCGATGGGCAGGCGGGGAAACCGGGGCGCGGATGCGTCTGATACCAGTAGGCGACCGACGTATAGTCCATGTTCGGCGCATCGTTGACGCCGCCGTGCTCGATCTGAAAGCGCAGCGACTTCTCGAAGGGGATCGGGTCTTCAATATGCCAGCGGTAGGTGTTGATTCTGCCCTTGTCCGTGTCCTTGATGGTGACGCCGTGGTAAGGGGCGGAGTAGACGCCGGTGTCATAGTACCAGCCGGACGAGAAGTAGTCCTCGGTGCCCGTACCGATAATGGAGGGTTCTTTCTCGCCATCGACGAACACCTGCTCGTCGCCTTCCAGATACCCCAGGCCGCGCCCGCGCAGGGGCTGCATCGAAAGCAGCGTCCCGACGTACTGCCCTTTGCCGGTGGTTTCCAGAATCATCACCGGCTTGCCGCGCTCGGTCGGGCGGGTGCGCCGGAACTGGGCATGGAAGTAGAGCATCTCGCGCGGAAGCTGCCGGTGCGTCTCGATATCGACATTGAAGTAAAACGCGCCGACCGGCACCTGCGACCGGTTCTCGAACGTGATGCGCGCGGACCTTTTTAAAAGGCATCGGCCAGTAGCAGTTATAACCGCCGCTGGTCATGTTGAGCGGCAGCGACTGATAATCGCGCCACTCGCCGAAGCCCATGCCGAAAAAATCGGAAACGGGCACCTCCACCGAAGGTTCTGTTTCGCCGTCCCAGTAGCAGCGGATGATCCCCTGGCGCTGTATCTGCCGGTTGTTGCGCGGCGCGATGGTAATCCACCACCGGCGGACGATGCCCGCGCCCTGGTGGTCTACCAGTGTCAGCGTTTCGCCGGGCGCGACCCGGCGAAAGTCCGCATTGCCGCCGGAGCGCTCATAGCTGGAATAGTGGGCGACCTTGCCGCCACGTGGAATCATCAGGTTCCCGAGCGTGCTCGTGCCCAGCGTGCTCGCGCCCGGCGCATCCTGCGCCTTCACCGGCGCAGCAGCAGCGGCGGACAGGGCCAGAAGAAGTCGTCGCCATTATCAAAAAACCGCATCGCATCCGTTTACTTGCCCCCATATTTCTTGTAAAGTTCCGCCGCGTTTGCCGCCGTCACTTCCTCGGTTTGCAGCACGACGGACTCTGGGCGGCTTTTCACCGCCTTTCAAAATCTTCAGCGCCCACTCGATAGCCTGCGCGCCGCCGGTCGGATAGACGTAGGTGGCATCGAGACGCCCGTCCATCACGGAGCGGATTCCGCCGTCGGGCGTGGGCAGCGCGTCAATGCCGACGAACAGCGTCTTGTCCATGTCCTTTTTGGCGTTCTGCGCGGAGATGATCGCCGCCTCGGCCATCGGGTCGTTATGGGCGTAAAGGACGTTCGCATCGGCGTGCGCCTGAAGCATCGCCTGGGAAACCGGGACGGCTTTTTCGCGCAGCCAGTCGGCGTTCTGCTGGGCGACTATCTTCACGTCCGGGTTGCTTTTGATTCCGTCGCGGAAGCCGTCGCCGCGCTCTTTGGCGGGCGTGGAACCCTCCAGACCGCGTATTTCCAGGACGTTAGCGGGCTTGAGTCCCTTTTCTTTGCTCCACGCGGCGACGCGCTCCCCGGCTTTTTTCCCGATCTCTTTGTTGTCCGCGCCGATCCACATCGTATATTTTTCGCCGTTGACTTTGCGGTCCAGAAGGATGACCGGAATGCCCTTATCATGGGCCTTCGCCACCACGTCGGTCAGCGGCGCGGCTTCGTTGGGCGAGATTATCAGGAGGTCGATTCCCTGCTGGAGGAAGTTCTCGACATCGGCGACCTGCTTGGCGTTATTCTGGGCGGCATCGGCGAAGACGACCTTCAGTTCCGGGTGCTGCGCGGCGGCGGCGGCGATCTGGTCGTTCATCGCCTGACGCCACGGCTCGCCTTTGTTCGCCTGCGACATGCCGATCAGAAACGTCTTGCCGCCGCTGTTTCCGGTTTGCCCGGCAGGGGCCGCAGACTGCCCCTCTGTCGAAGCCGTGTCCTGCTTCTGCGTGCAGGCCGTCCCGGCCAGAACGCTCGCGGTGAATGCCAGCATCAGGGCCAGCATCTGCCTTCGTTTTTTCATGGTTCTACCTTTCTTGCCGCCGCTGCATCGCGACAGCGAGGACGATAATGATTCCTTTGAGAATAAGCTGATACTCCGACTGGATGTTGCGCAGGCCCAGGATGTTGTCCAGAATCGCCAGGATCAGCGCGCCGATCATCGTGCCCAGCACCGTTCCGACGCCCCCGGCGAGACTGGTTCCCCCGATAACGGCGGCGGCGATGGCATTTAATTCGTAACCCGCGCCGTCGATATGACTGCCCTGATTGACCAGCGCGATGTGCAGAAGCGCCGCCAGCGCCGCCAGCATTCCGGAGAAAGCAAAAACAATCACTTTGACGCGGCTGACCGGGACACCGGACAGCCGTGCGGCGGTCTCGTTGCCGCCGACCGCGTAGACGTGACGACCGAAACCCGTGCGCTTGAGCAAAAACGCGACCGCCGCGCCGACGCTCACAAAATAGAACAGGGGCACGGGAATATCCAGCCCCAGGAGGCTGATCTGCCCGGCGAAAAGGCTCCTGAAGCCGGGCGGAGCGTCGTCCTTTCCCATGCCGAAGGCAAGCGGGATCGCGTAGCCGCCCGACCAGAGCGACGCCGCGCCGCGCGCCGCCGAGAGCATCGCCAGCGTCGTGATAAAGGACTGAAGGCGCAGGCGCGTCGTCACCGTGCCGTTGACCCACCCGGCGAGCGCGCCGAGGGCGAGCGTCAGCAGCACTGTGGGGAAGGTGCCCACCTGATAGCGCATCAGGCACGCGGCGGCGCAGACGGCGCACAGCGCGAGCAGCGCCCCGACGGACAGGTCGATGCCGCCGGTCAAAATCACCAGCGTCATACCGATGGCGATAATACCGTTTTCCGAAGCGAATCGGACGATGTTGAGCAGGTTCTGCGGCTCCAGGAACACGTTGCGCCCGTTGTTGACCGGGGAAAGCAGCGCGGAAACCAGGAGGAGGGCTATCAAGCCGAACAGGCTTTGAAAGCGCATCAAGCGGCTTCCGGCACGGCTGAGCCGTTCGCGGGCGGTTATAGAAGCAGCAGCAGCGGGTGTGGTCGTTTCGTCCATGATTTACGCGGCGTCGCGGGTCGCTCGACGCAGGGTAGCGGCTTCCAGAATACGCTCCTGTGTCGCCTCGGCCTGTGTCAATTCGGCGGTGAGCCTTCCGTGGGAAAGCACCAGAACCCGGTCGCAAAGGGAAAGTATCTCCGGCATCTCGGACGAAGCCAGAAGGATGGCCGCCCCCCCTTCGGCAAGTTCATGGATCAGGCGGTATATCTCGGCCTTCGCGCCCACATCAATACCGCGCGTCGGCTCATCTAAGAGAAGCACGCTCGGCGCGGTCAGAAGGCACTTCGCCAGCGCGACTTTCTGCTGATTGCCGCCGGAAAGCGTGCCTACCGTCACCGCATCGCCAGGCGTTTTAATACGCAGCCGCTCCACCTGCTCCTGGACAGCGGCCCGCTCCGCAGGCTGCTGGATGACACCGGCGCGCAGGAACCCTTTCAGCGCCGCCAGGGTCATGTTGTGGCGCACCGAAAGAATAGAGATCAAGCTCTGGGTTTTGCGGTCTTCCGTCACAAAGGCCAGCCCCGCCGCAATCGCCTCCTGCGGCGAGCCGATGTGCCGCTTCCGACCGGCAATGAATATCCGGCCCCGCACCTGCCCACGTCCGTAAACACCGAAAAGGGTTTCCAGCAGTTCCGTGCGCCCCGCGCCCATCAGCCCGGCGACGCCGAGAATCTCGCCGCGCCGCAGCGAAAAGGAGATATTGTCAAGACCGCGCCCGTAACCTGTGCCGTTTGTGAGCAGGCTTAATCCTTCGACACGCATGGCCTCTTCGCCGGGGTTCGCTGTCTGCGGGGGAAGCAGATCAGTCAGGGGGCGGCCTACCATAAGGCGGATCAGCGCGCTCTCGTTCATCTCGCCGGTCGGGTAGGTCCCGATATACGCGCCATCGCGCAGAACCGTGATACGATCCGCCAGCCGAAATATCTCATCGAATTTATGGGAGATGTAAATCGAAGCGACGCCCTGGCGTTTCAGATCACCGATTACCTCGAAAAGGCGCTCTGCCTCGGCGGCGCTCAAAGCTGATGTCGGCTCGTCAAGGATCAGCAGGCGCAGCGGGTGTTCGCCCTGCTCCAGCGCGCGGGCGATCTCGACTAACTGCTGCTCCCCCACCCGAAGCCGCTTCACCGGGCAGTCCGGGGAAACCGGCAAGCTGACGCGCTCCAGAACCGTAGATGCCTCACGCTTCATACGGCGCGAATCGAGCGTACCCCAGCGCGTACGCGGCTCGCGCCCCAGAAACAGGGTTTCAGCGACGGTCAGTTCGGGTATCAGGTTCAGTTCCTGGTGGATAATGGCAATGCCGTAGCGGCGGGCGTCCTGCGGGCCGCAAAGCGTGAGGGGTCGCCCCTCCAGAAAAAGGGTGCCGTGGTAGTCCGTGTAAACGCCGCTCACGATCTTCATGAGCGTCGATTTGCCCGCGCCGTTTTCACCGACGAGCGCATGAACCTCGCCTGTGTCTACGCTGAAGGAAACATCCCGCAGAGCCTGGACACCAGGAAAATTTTTGCCCACGTATCGGAATTCGAGCATCGTTGCTGCCGTCGCCTGCGTTGGGAGCAGATTATGTTCGATATTCCTGCCGCCCCGCCTCAATTCCTTCAAAGCGCGACTCGCTGTGGTTTCTGCTTTCAGAACTCGAAGCCTCTCATCGAATTTGAATGCAAAATGGAAGCGGGCTAAACGGGTATAAACAAACCATGACGAGGGAATCAGCGCCAGTGACATCCGATCAGGAAGGAAAGTACGTCTACTGCATTATTGCCTCTGCGAAACCGCGCTCGTTCGGACCGCTGGGCATCGGTGGCCGCGCCGACGATGTTTACACCGTGCATTTCGAGGATTTGGCGGCGGTGGTTTCCGATACGCCGCTTATCGTTTACGACCCGACGCGCCAGAATGTCCTTACGCATGAACTGGTCAACGAAACCGTGATGCGCGATTTCACGATCCTGCCGCTGGCTTTCGGCGCCCTGTTTCGATCCGAGCAGGATGTCCGGGAGTTGATGCGCCGCATTCACGGGACCTTACGCGATACCCTGACCAAAATGGAGGGCAAAGTCGAGTTCGGCCTGAAAGTAAGCTGGGATCGCGAGCGCGTCCTTGCCGAAGTGGAGCGGGAAAACGCCGAAATACGAAACCTGAAGGCGCAGATAAACGCCGTCGGGGCCGACGCCGCCTACATGTCCCGGATTCAGTTAGGGCGTCTGATAGAAACGGCGCTCAATACGCGGGCCGAGGTCTACGTGCGGGATATTCAGGCCCGGCTGCGGGAGACGACGGTCGCATCGCAGGCGAATAAACCCATTGGGGAACGGATGATCCTGAACGCGGCGTTCCTTATCGAGCGTGCGCGGGAGGCGGAGTTTATTCAGGCCGTGGACGAGACGGCGGCCCGCTACGACGAACTGCTCTCCTTCAAGTACGGTGGTCCCTGGCCTCCTTACAACTTTGTGCAGATTCGCCTGCGAATCGAGCCGGGTCAGGAGGGGGACGCGCCGACCGATGCCTGACAGAAACCACGGAAATAAGCCATGTTCCTGATTGATGATCTGCTGCTCGCTCCCGTCAAAGGGCTTAATTTCATCGCGCGGCACATCCACGAGATGGTGGAAAAGGAGCTGAATGATGAAAGCGTGATCAAACAGGAGCTGCTGGAGCTGCAGATGCGCCGGGAGCTGGACGAGATAGGCGACGAGGAGTTCGAAGAGCGCGAGGCGGAACTCTTCGCCCGTCTGCGCGCCGCCAAAGAGCGCCAGCTTGAAGCCACCCAGCAGGTCCACACGGCGGATTCATCGGTGATGGTTGTCGAAGCGGGCAGCGCGGACGAAAACGAGCCGCCCGGAAACGCCCGATGACAGGGAAGGAACAAGGCGGCCTTCGCGGAGTGGGTGATGTTCCGCCGCGCTTCCTTTTCTCGGTGGAAGGGCGGGGTAGGTAAAACAACCGCCGCGTGCGCCACTGCGCTGTATCTGCTGGAACACCCGGTGCGTCCCGGTGACATCCTCCTGTTCTCTACCGACCCGGCCCACTCATTGTCCGACAGTCTCGATAGACAAATCGGCGACCGGGTGACCGAGATCGCGCGATGCGGCGCGGCGTGTCTTGTTGCTCGGGAGATGGATGCGGCCACCGCCATCGCGTCCTTCAAAACAAAACATCGAGGCATTCTTGCTGAGATCGCAAAGCGGGGCACCTTTCTGGATGACGGCGACATCAACAGGCCTGCTGGACCTGTCGCTGCCCGGCATGGACGAGGTGATGGCGCTCTTCGAACTGAGCGAATGCGCCCGCGCCGGCGGCTATGCCCAGGTTGTCGTGGATACCGCCCCCTCCGGCCATACTGCCCACCTTTTCCGCCTTCCCGAAGTCTTTACGCGCTGGATCGGCGCCTTGGAGCGCATGACCGCCAAGCACCGCTATATCGTCGCGCGCTTCGTGCGCGGCGCACGCGCGCCGGAGGATGCCGTCGACCTTTTCCTGCGTGATCTGACCGAGCGGGTGGAGCGCGTGCGCGCGCTGCTGTTCAACGCCGAAAGCACTGCCTTCACGCTCGTCACTATCCCGGAGGCGATGAGCGTCGAAGAAACCGTGCGCTATTACGGCTTTCTCCGGCGCGCGGGCGTGCCCGTCACCGACCTCGTAATCAACCGCGTGGAACAGGCGCGGGAGGGATGTGTCTATTGCCGCGCGCGCGCCGCCGGGCAGGAGCCGTGGCTCGCACGCCTTGCCGCTGATGAGTTCGTCTCGCTGCGCCCGCACCGGGTACCGCTGCTGAGCCGGGAAGTGCGCGGGCAGGAGGCGCTGCGTTCCTTCGGCGCGATGCTGTGGGAAAGCCCGAAAGCCGCCGCCGAGGAGTTCGCCCACGCCGCAAGGGACACGCCGACCCTTCCACGCAAAGAGGACGCTCCTGATTTCCTTATCGCGCCGTGCCGCCTGCTGATTTTCGGCGGCAAGGGAGGTGTCGGAAAGACGACCTCGGCGGCGGCGGCGGCGCTCGCTCAGGCGGACAGCGACCCCCAGAGCCGTGTTCTGCTGTTCTCCACAGACCCCGCCCACTCTTTGTCTGACAGCTTTGGGGAAACTGTCGGCGAGCTAAAGCGCGGCGTTGCCGGGCGGGGGAACCTGGATGCGATGGAGATAGACCCGGCAGCGCGTTTCGAAGCTTTCAAAGGCCGTTTCGATGCCTGGACGGAGAAACTTTTTTCCTCCCTGACGGGAAACTCCCGCTGGACTGTGCAGTTCGAACCGGAGGCGATGCGCGAGATCATGGCGCTCGCTCCGCCCGGTATCGACGAAATAGCGGCTTTGAGCGCCATCAGTGATGCGCTGGAAGAGGACAGTTACACCTGCATCATTCTGGACACGGCCCCGACCGGACATCTGGTGCGCTTTCTGGAGATGCCGGGCGCGGCGCTCTCCTGGGTACATATGTTCATCAATCTGCTCCTGAAATATAAGGATGTGGTGCGCTGGGACGGTGTCGCCGAAGAGCTGATTTCGTTATCCAGAAACATCAAGCGGATAATGGCGCTGCTCACGAACGCCGACGACAGCGAGTTCATCGGTGTCGCGAGTCCCGAGCGGATGAGCCTGGAGGAGACGCTGCGGCTGACCGCTTCGCTGGAGCGGCTTCAGCTACCGATGCGCCGCCTGCTGATAAACAATGTGGTTCCAAGCGACGCGGCGGCGGATTGCCGTTTCTGCGCCGCCCGCCGTGAATCGCAGGAAGCGGCGATGCGCGATTTCGCGGAGCGGATTACCGGGTCGGTCGCGCTCTATCAGGCTCCGCAGCAGCCTGAGGAGATAACCGGAAGCGAGCGCCTCCAGCGGTACTTTTCCCAGTGGCGTCCCCTGTCGTTACCCGCCGAGCGCGAAAAGGAAACGGTGTGAGCCAGGAACTGCCGCAAAAGAGAGGGGGGGCAGCGGCGGCGGCGGGTGAGGGCGGCCAGGAGCGGCATGCCTTTTATGTCTACGGCATCGGCGCGCGCGCGGATCTTGAGCCGCTGTTTGCGGAGACGCTTCCCGAAGGCATTGAGGGTTCGGTCCCGCTGGAGATCGTTGTAGAAGGGGAACTTGCGGCGATTGCCAGTACGGTGCCGCTAAAGGATTATGACGAGGAGGCTCTGGAAGCGCACCTTGCCGACCCGGAGTGGACTGCCGCCCGCGCCGCGCGGCACCAGAAGGTTGTGGCGCATTTCGCCGAACGCGCCGGTATCGTTCCCTTGCGGTTCGGGACGATCTACCGGGAGCGCAGTCGCATTGCCCAAATGCTCTCAGAAAAGCGGGAAGAGCTGAGCGCGCTTACCGCACGCGTGCAGGGCCGCGAAGAATGGAGCCTGAACCTGTTTTGTGAGCGTGCGAAGCTGATGAAACGGCTTGATTCCACGAACCTACGGCTTCGCGAAGCCAGCGAGCGCGCCGCATCCGCGCCGCCCGGTCAGGCGTATCTGCTGCGAAAAAAGACGGAGGCGCTGCGGAGTGCGGAGGCGCGGGCGGAGATACAGCGAGTCACTGCCGCCGTGGCAGAGGCCCTCGCTGCCCGAAGCGACGGCGCGAAGCGCCTGAACCTTCTGCGCCAAGAGACGGCGGAGCCGGGAGAGCTTGCCGCGCGGCTGAGTTTCCTGGTTGCGCGTGACCGGCTCGCTGAGTTCCGGGCGGTGGCGGAGCAGCTTGCCCGGGAGCATACAGAATCCGGATTCACCCTGGAGCTTGTCGGGCCGTGGCCCGCTTTCAACTTTACGGATGCCGCCACTGCCGCTGCGTCCACCGACCCGATTTCGTAAAGAGACCATGCCCGACCCTGACCTGGAACTGCTGGAGCAGAGCGACCTATCTCTTCTGGAGACGCTCGACCATGTGCTCAACAAGGGGCTGGTGATTGCCGGTGAGATCACGATCTCGGTCGCGGACATCGATCTGATCTTCGTCGGGCTGAATGTCCTGCTCGGGTCCGTCGAGACGATCAATGAGGTGCTGGGCCAGCGCACCTCCGGCGGCGCGGCTGAGTCGGACGCGCCGGAATCCGGGACAGGCCGAGCATGAACCTGTATCTGTACTGTCTGGGCAGGAACCTGGTACGCACTTCCCTGAACGCGGTTATCGGTGTGGCGGGAGCAAAGCCCTATTTGCTGACCTGCGGCAGTATCACGGCGGTGGTAAGCGACTTTGCCGGAGATCGAGTTCCGGTCTCGCGCGCCGAGGTGTTCGCGCATACACGCGTTGTCGACACTATTCTGACCGCAGCGACACCGCTTCCCTTTCGCTTTGGAACTGTGGTGCGCCGGGAACGCCTGGAAAGCTATATAGAATTCCGAAAGGACGCGCTGCACGCACAGCTGGACCGTGTTCAGGGCTGCGTGGAGATGAGCGTCAAGATTCTCCGTGACACCGGGCAGGCAACGAGCCACCCTGCCGAAGAGCAGGAACCCGCCCCCGCCCCAGGGCCGGGCACCGCCTTTCTGGAGGCGAAGCGGCGGGAAAGCCTTGGCCGGGCGCGGCAGAAACAGCAGGCAGAAAAGGTCGCGGCATGGTTGGCCGGGGAAATGGGTACAGTGGTGCAGGAATCGACCGTACATGTCCAGCCCACCGAGGCGCTTGTCGTGGCGGCGGCCTATCTCGTGGAACGTGAGCGATTGAAGGAGTACCGAAAACATCTGCAAGGGGTGCTGCGAGAAGCGCCCGCCGACCTTCGTTTTCTTGCCAGCGGGCCGTGGCCGCCCTACAGCTTCAGTGAACCGAAAGCGTGAACGCCCCGGCGTTTCAGAGTAACACTATGGCGCATCCGCCTGACCCGACCCCCATCTTTCACCGCGAAATAGACACCAGTCACGGCGACGAGTTTCTCGGGCAACTGGGGCGCGTCACGCAAGCCCTGCCCGAGCGGATCAATATCAACTCGGAAAATGCCGAGCAGGGTCTGGTCAAGCTGGTACTGACCTTGATCGAGTTGGTGCGCCGCCTGCTGGAGAACCAGGCCATACGGCGTATGGAAGGCGGCGGCCTGTCACCTGAGCAGGTGGAAGACCTGGGGCTGGCATTGATGAAGCTGGAGGCGAAAATGGAGGAGCTAAAGGTCCAGTTCGGATTGGAGGACGAAGATTTGAACCTGAATCTGGGGCCTCTGGGGCGGCTGATCTGAGCCGCACCGATCCGTTCAGCCTTTCTCCGGAAAGGAAAACAGCGTGCCGAACGAGCCATCGAATCTGGTTAACTCGCGTCCGCCGGGGCTGGTGGATGTGCTAGATCGTATCCTCGACAAGGGGCTGGTCATTGCCGGCGACATTAAAATTTCGCTCGCGAACATAGAATTATTGACTTTACAGATACGTTTGTTGATTTGCTCGATTGAAAAGGCTGAAGAGATTGGTATAAATTGGTGGCGATTTGATCCGAACCTGACGCCGGGTGCGGCGCAGGGCGGCCCGAAGCAGTCTGTCGAGGGGGTGGGGCCTGAGGGCGCGCCTGTCGAAGCAGTTGCTGATAAGGAACAGGAGAACAAAGCGAATGGCGGCTGAAAGAGTTTATGGCGGAACCAGTCTGGTGGACGTGCTGGACCGCATTCTGGACAAGGGACTCGTCATTGATGCCTGGGTGCGCGTGTCCGTCGTCGGTCTCGAACTGATCACTATCGAGGCGCGCGTGGTTATCGCTTCGGTAGACACCTATCTGCGCTATGCCCAGGCTATCGGGCTGACGCCCATGGCGTCACGCCCGCCGCTGGAGCAGGGACAGGGCCGGGGCGGGAACGGCCAGGGCGGCGGTCAGGGTCTCCTGAGCGGCGTCACGGGAGCGCTTCAGGGGGGGCAGGGAAGCCAGGGAGGTCAGGGACAGGATGGCGGCGGCGGCCCGCTGGGCGGCCTTGCCGGTCAGCTTCAGGGCGTGCTCGATAGCGTCCAGGGCGGGCAGGGAGGGCAACTGCCCTGCCGGAGTCACCGAGCAACTGCAAAGCCTTGTCCAGCAGCTACAGGGAGGACAACCCGGTGGGGGTTCCGGCGGCGCGGGCGGACAGCCCGCCGGTGGAGCGGCGAACCAGCAGCCCGCAGGCGCGAGCGCCGGGCGCGGCGGACAGGGCGCGAAAGGCTGAAGGAACAGGAGAAGAACGTGAATGGCTGCGGGAAATAAACAGTCCGCTGAAAAGAGCGGCGGCGGCGGCGGCGTGCTTCAGGAACTTCAAAATGCCGCCGAACAGATCCGGGAGGTGATGGACCGCCTTCAGGATGTCGTGAATATGCTGGGGGGCAGCGGTGGGAAGCCGGGTGAGAGCCGCAACGCCGAACCCGCTTCCGCCAGTGCCGAACCGTCCGATTCTGGTTCGCAGCAGAAAGGCGAAAACGAGCCGAGCCAAGGCGGTCAGGATGGAGAGGGCCAGCCCGAGCAGAGCGGAGAGCCGAACGCAACCGCTGCGGCAGACGGAAGTGCCCCGGCGGACGGGGGAGACCTGTCCGCGGAGCTGGCGGACCAGCTCAGAAACATTGTTGAGCAGATTCAGGAGGCGCAGGGTAGCGGCGAGGGCCGCTGATGCCTCGGAGGTACAGCTCATAGTCTCTTTTGGCACTGCCGGCGGCTGCGGCGGTTGCTATACTGCACGGATGCCAGATGGCATGAAATTTCCAGAACCAACTAAAACGCATAAGGAAGGCAAATCGAATGGCGACAGAAAAAGGCGCTGGTGGACAGGGCATGGGCCTGCTTCAAGGGCTTCAAGGAATGGCGGAGCAGTTACAGGGGGCGATTGACCAGCTCCAGGGCGTTCTTGACCAGCTCCAGGGCAATGATGGCGGCGGAAACGACTCCGGTCAGGAACAGAGCAGCGGCGGCGGCGGTGGCGGCCAGGGAGCCAAGTCCGGCCAGGGCGGCAGCGGCGGCGGTAAAGGCGAACAAGGCGGTGGCAAAGGATAGGAAGACAGCTTCCTGTTGACGCCATGTCGCAGATAAAAGACGGACAGCCTGCCGGTAGGCGCGAACAGCGCCCGGCGCGGCCAGGCCCGGTTCACATCAAGCACAGGATAAAAAAGGAAAGACAAACAATGCCAGCGGAAAAAGGTGGACAGTCCACCAAAGCAAGTCAGAGCGCACAGGACGCCGGACAGAACAGCGGCCCGGAGCAGGATGCACAGGGCCAGGGAGGGGAGTCGCCCCAACTGGTCGAGCAGCTTCAGCAACTGGTCGAGCAGCTTCAGGGAGGCTCTAACGGTGGTAGTCCGGAGGAAGCCGGCGGCGGCGGCCAGGGCGGCGCGCAGGACGCTGCCGGGCAGGCGGCGGCAGCGTCCCCGGAGCAAGGCGGCGGCGGCGGAGCCGCGCCCGAGCAGGGGGCGCGGAAGGCCAGGAAAGCGGCGGGCTTCTGGAGAAGGGTGTCGGCGGATTGCTGGATGGCGTCGCTGATCTGCTTCAGGCGGTCGTTGATCTGGTGCGCGGTATCGCCAAGCAGCTTCAGGGCGGCCAGGGCGCGGACGGTCTCGGCGGTATCCTGAGCGGCCTGACCGAGCAGCTTCCCGGAATCGTCAGCCAGTTGCAGGGCGCTTCCGGAGGATTGCTCCCCGAAGGGACACACCGCACCGGAAGGCGGGCAGGGCGAGGCCGGCGGTGAAGGCGGTGCTGCTCAGCCGGAAGGCGGCGATACGGCACAGTCGGACGGCGGCGCTCAGGGTCTCCTGGGCGGTGTTACGGGAGCGCTTCAGGGCGGGCAGGGAGGTCAGGGGCAGGACAGGGCGGCGGCGGCCCGCTGGGCGGCCTTGCCGGTCAGCTTCAGGGCGTGCTCGACGGTGTCCAGGGCGGGCAGGGTGGTCAACTGCCTGCCGGAGTCACCGACCAACTCCAGAGCCTTATCCAGCAGCTACAGGGAGGCCAGAAGAGTTAAGGCCGGATGATAGTATCCGAAGAAGCTTCCTGCAAAGAGCCGGGAGCGTAATAACCCGTCACGAGATGCGTCAACACGCGGAACCGATGGGGAATAAGTAATAAAACAGGTGCGTCCGGAAAGACTTTATCTTTCTGACGCACCTGTTTTTTCGTATAATGAACAACCGGCCATGACAGGAGTAATCCGTTAATGGCGCTTAGAACTTCGGCGGACAGTGATTCTCAGACTATGGCCAGAAGGAATAGGTCGGAATATCCAGCCAAATTCCTACCAGCGTCCATAGACTTCCGACAACGCATTCGCCCAGTATCATGCCCAGGAAGAACGGAAGCGCCTGCCGGTAGGCTTTCAGCCCCCCATAGCGCAGGAGCATCAGCTTCAGGAACCAGGCCACCAGGAGCGGCATCCACAGGTGATTCAGAGACCACGAGCTTGATATAGCATATCCCACGGGATGGAACGGGAACCAGGCCAGCCGCAGCCGCAGTGCGTTCAGCAGCAGGGTCGCGCCAAAGCCAACCACTACCGCAACACCATTGTGGTACTGCTCCGACACATTCGGCCCCGCTGACAGCCAGCCGCCCATGCGCGACCACGGCTCGCCACCGAAGATCAGCATCACGTTCGGAGGACCCATCCGTCCTGCCGCGCCAAACCGATAACCCTGATCCAGGTTCGCCCAGAAACCGGCCAGCGCCCCGACTCCCACCGCCAGCAGCATTGCGCCAAAAAGGCGGCGGTAGCTGCCCCCAGCTTGCTCGGCGATCTTGAATCCTTCCAGTTGAATCGGCATCGGATGCGCGCGGTAAGCGCGGTTAAAGCCATAGAAGAGGGAGAACATCGCCAGATCGGACCGGGAAAACTGCGTCGGACCGAAAAGCGTAGGGAGCATGGTATCCGGCCCGGCCCGGTGCAGGTCGTGTGCAGGTACTCCCAATTCGCCGCGCATCCGGGTAATAGCGACTGCTAACAGAAAGTAGATCACGAAGAAAGCCAGGATCACCAGCGGCGTCATACCGCACAGGTGGCAGAAAAGGAAAATGCCGAGGCTGCCCAGCAAAAGACCCCAGGCCGCGTAGCGGTAGGGCAGCGGTTCGTTTGCGTCGTCCATGTCCATCTTCGGGTCGAACAGAGCGTTGAAGATCGCGATAAAGTGGCGGCGGCTGACCCAGAGTGCGAAGACCGCGACCCCGACATACGCTCCGAACGACTGTGATTCGATATACGGGAACCCCGGCAGGCTGGAAAAACCGTATGCCGAGCCGACTACCCGCTGCGCGCGCCACACCCAGGCAAAAAACCAGGAGGAAAAAAGCAGGTCTACCGGCAGCAGCATCCCCAGCGCGACACCGAAGGGATACAAAGCCATCGGTGTCGAGCCAATCGCATTCCAGGGGGGCGATGTCAGGTACCGGGCGAGGTCCGGCTCGCCTCCCTGCATCTTCAGCGGCAGCATGGGCATTGAGGGGTACAGGTACGCCAGCCCGTTCCAGATTTCCATCGTGCCGACCAGCAGCGCACCCAGCCAGAAAAGCCGGGACTTGAAAAGCTGCGTGCGCGGGCTGACCATTTCGATAGGCAGCGCGACCAGGGGGTATGCCAGGCGTTCATTCTCCGTCCATTGTCGCCGGAGCAAACTATTGAGGCAGAGCATCACAAAGCCAAGGAGCGTCAGGAACCCCGTCCAGGCCAGAACCGGCGTCAGCCACGCTTTTAAGTTGTGCGGGGCATACAGCGAGGCCCTTCCGTTATAGAACTCCTCCAGCGCTTCCGGGTCGGAGACGGATAACCATGGCGGGACATACGGCAGGATATTGGAAGCCCACTCATTGGTGGCAGTGGCGAAATGGGCGCTATGGGAAAGGATAGGCGTCAGCACCTCGATCATGTCGTGTCCCGCCAGCGCCGAGGACAAAGCGAGCATCAGGTATACCGTCAACAGCTCTCCCGGCAATAAGGCCACGCGCGGAACAAGCCGCCGCAGGACACCGTTTGCCAGCAGCAGCAGGACCAGCCAGAAGACGACGTTAAAAAAGAGAGAGATCGTTGTCGGATGCCCTGCATAGCGCGTCACCTCCATCTTGACGACCCAGAGGGCGTTGACAGGAATGAGCAGCACGGCGAGCAGAACGGCCCGCAGAGTCACCATCGCGGCGCTGCCGTGGGAGAGCGCCATGGGCGAACGTCTGGCTCGGTCGGCGGAAATAGGGCCGCCGCTCTCTGTTCCTTTCGTTTCTCCAGAGTTTTCGGAAGAGTAGGCTTTAATCGGGTTTCTCCTGAATTGTCGCTGGTCTATCCCCTGATAATGCATGGGAACACGATTGTCCTGTGACATTTCTACCTGCCCGCCTTATGTACCTGCCGCTGCCGCCTGGCAG
>JAUJOK010000016.1:71803-82584 GCA_030447685.1 Armatimonadaceae bacterium | reverse complement strand
GCAATAGGGATAATACCGGCAGGACTTGGTGTTATCGGGAGCGGATACGACCGGCATAGGCATCGCCGGTTGGCCGCGAGGCAGAAAGGACGCATCGCATGCCACTGACACTTGCCGAGGCGTTGGGCGGGCTTGGGCATCAGGCAGCCCGCTCTATGGCCCGGCAGCAAACCACGCCAGGCAGTTTCGATACCGGTGCCATTGTACGCGCCGACTGGGGCGTGGACGACCCTGGAGGCACGGCGGGCCTCGTCGCGCTGTCACTCTGGACGCACCTGATGCGACGGCAGCATCCTACCCTCGCCGGGAGGGAACCGGACGATGCCGCTCTCGTTCAACGGTCGCTCCTCGCGCTGGACTACCTGGAGCGAGTGCAGCGGTCGAGTGGCCTGACCGATCTGCGGGACTGCAACTACGACAGCAGTCCGGATGCCGGGTTCATCCTGCAAGCTATTCTGCCCCCGCTGCGCCTCGCGCGGAAGACGCCGCTGCCTGGCGACGATTGGGCTGAGGTCGTCACGCGCCTGACCGGATTCGCGCGGAAGATGACCGAAGGAGCGCGAACCGGCGGATTCCACACGCCGAACCACCGCTGGGTCATTGCTGCCGCGCTGCATCTGGCGGAAGACCTGTTCCCCGAGATTCCGGTCGCGCCGACCATCGCGGCCTATCTCGCGGAAGGCGTGGACATAGACACGGATGGTTTCTACATAGAGCGCAGTGCCGGAGTTTACGATGCCATTTGCGCTCGTTCCCTTTATCTTCTCGCCGACCGCCCCGAGTACTCCGCCGAATTATGTCGGGCGGTTGCGCGAAACCTGGAAGCGAACACCTACCTCCTCAACGCCGATGGGACCGTTGAAACCGGTCTGTCCCGAAGGCAAGACGCGGGTACTGCGCCGCTTGCCGCCAACCTTGCCGTTCCGTACCTGATGGGCCACTTTCGCACCGGTGATGCACACCCGCAAAGTAAGCGGTTCCTCGGACTGGCGCAGCTGCTCTGGGATCTCACGCCTGCGAACAGCCGGGACTATTATGGGATGTCACAGGTGCTCCTCGCGCAAGGCGAACCAGAGGGCAGCGGCGGTGGCGGCGACCTATCACCGCTGCTTCCTGCCTGTGTTAAACACTTCCCGAAGAACGGCCTGTGGCGACTGCGGCGCGGCCCTCTCAGCGTGTCGGTCTTCCGCGACCAGCCTCGCTTGCTCAATTTCCGGCAGGGAGCGGCATTCCTTGCGAGTGTCAGTATCCACCAGAGTTACTTCGGCGTCGGGCAGTTCCTTGGCGACCGGATGGAAGGGGAGGGCGAGCGGGTACGGCTTGTCTCCAGTGGCTTGCGTAACCCGTACCGCCCCGGCTATGAACAGCCACTCGGGCGACCCGTTTCCCCGGAGCGATGGCAGGAGGTGCGTGCGGAACGGGAGATTCGCCGGGTCCCTCCTGCGGCCAGCGAACTGACCATCGAACCCATGACTGATGGCCTTACCCTCCGCTTCCGGACAGAGGACGGATTAGACCGCGTGACCACGCAGGTCGCTTTTGACTTCCCCGCGGGCGGTGTCTGGGAGACGGACGACACCTGCTTCGAGCCACAGGCCGGGCAAACCATTTTCCTGAAGAAGGGTTATGCTGCGATGCGCTATGGTAATGACGCCATCCGAATCGGTCCCGGGGCAAACGCCCACTACATGACACGAATGCGCGACGCTGTTCCTGTTGCGCCGGGTCTGGTCCGCGTCCTAATGACCTTCGTGACGCCGGTGGATCATATCTTCACCGTGACGGGAAGTACATGGCCCGATCATGCTCGCCGTATAGGAACAAATAATACAGACGTTCCGCCTCCTTGGAACCTTCCGGGATGGTCGTCTACCTGACGCCTGGAATCTGAATGGCTTGTACAGCTTCCGATGAGGAGGTATCGTGTGCGAAGTGCCTGAAACTGATAGGAACACGGTGGAAACAACGCAGGAGGAAAAACTTCACAGATGAAGGACAGGATTCGTATCGGACTGATCGGCGCAGGCCAGATCAGTCAGCAGCACATGAAAAGCTACAGCCAGATACCCGAGGCCGAGATGGTCGCGGTGGCCGATCTTTTTCCCGAGAAAGTCGAGGCGGCGCGGCGCGATTTCGGTATTCCCGACGGCTACGCGAATTACGAGGAGCTTCTGGCGCGCGACGACATCGATGCGGTCGATGTCTGCGTTCACAATAACAAGCACGCGCCCCTGACCATCGCCGCTCTGAAGGCGGGTAAGCATGTCTATTGCGAGAAGCCGATGGCGGGGACGTTTCGCGACGCCGAAGAGATGCTGCAAACGGCGCGGGAGTCGGGCCGTCATCTGCACATCCAGATGGCCCAGATTTACACCATCGAAGCCCGCGCCGCCAAGCGCCTGATCGACGACGGGCATCTGGGGCGGGTCTACCATGCGCGCTCCTTCGGATACCGGCGTCGGGGGCGGCCCTTCGTGGATGGCTACGGCACCGCCAACTTTGTCGATAGAAGCATCAGCGCGGGCGGCGCGCTTTTTGACATGGGCATCTACCACATTACGCAGATACTGCACCTGATCGGCAATCCCGCCGTGCAGACCGTGACCGGAGCGGCCCACCAGGAACTGGATATGTATGAGGACCGGCGAGCGTTCAGCGGCTACAGTGTCGAGGAGATGGGACTGGGCTGGGTGCGTCTGCAAGGCGGCGTCACCTTCGATATTGAGGAGACCTGGGCCGGACATCAGGGCGGCGAGGAGGGCAGCAAGATTCTGGGCAGCCAGGGCGGGCTGCGTCTGGAACCGTTCACCTACTATTCCAGCCTGGGCGATATGCCGATGAGTTCGACGTTCGACCTGAAAGGCTCCGATACGCGTTGGCACGCCTGCTTCCCCGAAACGGCCTGGTATGATTCGTCGCAGCGGCACTGGATCGGCGCGCTGCTGGGGCGCGTGCCGCTGCTGCCGACGGCGGAATATGCCTTGAACGCCGCCCTGATCAGCGAAGGCATCTACCTTTCCAGCCGCCAGCAGCGAGAGCTGACCGCCGATGAGATTCGGCAGCAGTCCCAGAGCACGGCTATCGACCCCTACACCCCGGAAAAAGTGTGGAAGTAAGGAGCAGAAATGACTATACCCATCGGTTTGCAGTTGTTTTCCGTGCGCGGCGAGTGCGAAAAAGACCTTCCGGCGGCGCTGAAAGCGGTGGCGGACTGTGGCTACGCGGGCGCGGAACCCTGGGGATATGATGGCTCGTCGCTGGAATGGAAAGGCCATCACTGCCGGGACATCCGCCGTTTGTACGATGATAACGGCCTCGCCTGCTGCGGCATCCACCTGTCTACCGGGGCGCTGTTGGGCGACAATCTTTCGCGCACCATCGAGTTCAACCGGACGCTGGGCAACCCCTTCCTGATTGTGGCGATGGACAAGCAGCGGATGTCGTCGGTCGAGGGCATCAACGAACTGGCAGGCATTCTCAACGACGCCGCGGAGAATCTGCGGGTTGAACAGATGTTTACCGGCTACCACGCGCACGGCTTTGACTTCGCGACCGTGGGCGGCAGGATCGCCTGGGACCTGCTGTTCGAGAACACGCGTCCCGAAGTCATCATGCAGATGGACATCGGCAACTGCGCGGGCGGCGGCGGCGATCCCCTCGGCACGCTGCTCCGGTTTCCCCAGCGCGCCCGCTCTGTCCACCTGAAGGACTACGGCGGGCCGGAAGACTCGGTCATCGGGGAAGGGCAGGCCGATTGGCCGGAAATCTTCCGTGTGTGCGAGACGATGCAGAATACCGAGTGGTACGTGGTCGAGGAAGGCAGCCGGGATGGCCTGGGATTCGACATTCCCCGCCGCAGCCGCGAAGCCCTGCGGCGGATGGGGAAGTAGCTGCCGCTCACGGCGCGCTGGTTTCGTCCGCAGGGGCGGCAGATCAAGGGTATAAAAGGTAAATAAAGCTTATCAGGAGGCCGCAGCAGCCCAGAATGCGTATCCTTTTAGTCCATCATCGCCGGAGGATGGGGCTGGCCGCAGTTTTAGTTTGCGTCCCGCTCCTCCTCGTCGCCGTCTGCGCGGCGGCGCTCGTGTCGGCCCGGTCGAGCAGCCATCCGGCGAATCGTCTTGGCGACAACCCGCTGGCGCGCTACCGGATTCCGTGGACGCGCGAGATTCGCTGGTCGAGCGTGGTCAGCATTGAAGACTTCCCGAACGGGTCACTGGAGGCGCGCTTCGAGGCCGCGCAGACCGCCGTGGCGTCCCAGGGGGGAGGCGTCGTCTTCTTTCCGGCGGGCGTCTACCGCTTCAGCGAATCACTTGCGCTCAAAGACGGAGTGGTGATTCGGGGAGCCAACCCGCAGGGGATCACGGATGCGCGTCAGGAGGGTTATGCTCCTCCGACCCGTTTCGAGTTTCCCCGGTTCGTTCCGCGTCTGGAGGGGAACGGCACGCCGCTCGATACCGCGTTCAAGGGCATCCGCCTCGCCGAGCCGGAAAAGGCGGGCAATTGCGGCATCGTCAACGTCGCCATCAACCGGGGGCACATAGATTTTCCGACGGGGGAAGAGCACAAAGCGGGCCGTAACCGTTTTGTCGTCGGCTGCGTACTGCGAAATGCCGCCCGCGCCAATCCAGATATACCGAACGCGGAAGCGGGGCAGCATCCCTGGCAGCGCTACACCCACGGGCATAAGGCAGCCATCAGTGTCTACGCCCGCGAGAATCTTCTCATCGCCAACAACCGCCTTCCTGCCTCTGGGGACGACAACTTTCTCCAGCCCGGCTATGTGCTCCGGGGGCGCAAGGGCGAGAAGATCCTCTGGGAAGAGGGGATTCTCTTCGACTACGACAACCGTCCCGGCATCAGCGCGAACAGCTACTGTATCGGCGGTTCCGGCGGCAGCGGCAGCGACGGCACGCCGCAGACGCATCCCTGGGGCTTTCGCAGAGGGATCGTCATTCACAGCAACTACGTCTTCTGCACGGGGCGCAACGCTATCGCTTTCAGCGGAGACGGTGTCTGGTGCGCCTACAACGTCGTGCGCTTCCGGGAAGGGGTCGTGCGGCCCACGAACACCGGTGTCGGCCTGACCAGCGGCTCCTCGACCAACGACAACCGAGCCGTGCAGATGCGCGGGTGGCGCTGGACGGTGGAGGGCAACGACTATGAGGTCTACCGCAACCTGTCGGCGGACAGGAAGACCTATATCAACGACGGCGAGGGGCTGATGCACGAAGATCACTGCAACAGCACCATCAAGGACAGCAAGGTCATCAACAACCGGGGTAATCGTTACCTGTCGATCTGGTATATCGGCGGCATTGATGGCCTGCTGGTGCAGGGCAACACGATTGCCAGCGACGGGCGCGACCCCGCGCTCAACATCGCCGCCGACCGCCATGGGAAGCGTTTCCCCTGCCGCAACGTTCGCATTATCGGCAACACGACCTCCGGGCACGGCATCCTGATCACCGGTGCGCCAGCGGAGAATAACCTCATTGTGAACAACCGGCATATTGGAAAGAACGGTCGGCTTACTAATAAGGCGGAGGCCCGTCTGGAAAACAATGTCGGCTATACCACGGAGACGCCGAAGTGATGTTCTGGACAGGATTTGGAAGGAGGCTTGATAACGGTTACGCGCGCTTCATTGCCAGCGTTAAACCGTCGCCGATGGGAAGGAGGCTGAGTGTGACGCGCTCGTCGCCGTGAAGCTTTTCGTTGAGGGCGCGCAGAGCAAGCGTGTCGGCGTCCTGAACCGTAGGGTCGGCGACGCGCCCGGACCAGAGCGTGTTGTCGATAGCGATCAATCCGCCGGGGCGAAGCAGCGTCAGCGCCGATTCATAGTAACGGTCATAATTGCCCTTGTCCGCGTCGATAAAGGCGAAGTCAAAACTGTTTTGGTAGCCTTCGGCAGCGAGAGCTTGCAGGGTTTCCGCTGCGGGACCCAGGCGCAAATCTATTTTGTCGGCGACCCCCGCTTCCTGCCAGTAGCGCCGGGCGATGCCCGTCCACTCCTCGCTGACATCGCAGGCGATGATGCGCCCGTCCGGCGGCATCGCGAGCGCCGTCACAAGCGAACTGTAGCCGGTGAACACGCCCACTTCGAGCGTCGTTTTCGCCCCCAAAAGAGAAACGAGCAGGGACATGAATTGTCCCTGCTCCACTGAGATCTGCATGCCCGACTGGGGAAGATTCGCCGTCTCTTCCCGCAGGCGGCGCAGGATGTCCGGTTCGCGTGCGGAAACCGAAAGCAGATACGCGCGAAGCTCCTCACTCATTACCAGCGTTTTGCTCGACATCGTTCTGCTCCCATCCGTCGTGCCGCAGGGTTAGCTGCTCTGCGCGCTGCTCCCTATTTTGAACATCTTCGTTCCGCAGGTTCCGCAGGTTCCCGTGGTGGCAGGCTTGCCGTTCTTCATCTTGGTCTCGGTCGGGTTCTTCATCTCCCGCTTCGCCTTGCACTTTACACAATACGCTTCCATGAACATGTCCTCCGATCTGTGTTGTGCTTATTTTGGCATATTGAGCGTGATATTCCTTCTCAGGAACTGCTGGTTTTCTGGGAACGGCAATTTTTGGTAGGGAAATTTGCCGCGCGCGCCGTATTTCTCGTTATGCGCAGTCTTTTGCGGCCAGAAAAATGCATTTCCCGGTGGGCTGCAGCGGCGGCGGCGGCGGCCGGCGGGCTGGAGCTCGACGCGTTCTGGGTCGGCGGGGCAGGCTCCAACGACCGGGAAGGTGCGCGCCTGTCGCCGCCGCCGCCGCCGGATACCGCGCAGTCGCCGCGCCTGCTGGACGGACTGCCCCAGGATGCGATTCCCGCGCTCTTTGCTCCCCGGTTCGTGGCTGCTGAACGAGCGCGTATCGCGCCGGGGGCGTTTGTGTTCGGCTATGCGAATGGCGGCGAGGCGCACGCCTACGCGCTGAACCTGCTGGACGGACACGAAGTGGTGAACGATGTGGTGGGGGCGCGCGCTGTCGCGGCGACCTGGTGAACGCTGTGCAGCACGGCTATCGTGTATAGCCGCACCGTCAACGGGCGGACGCTGACGTTCGGCGTCTCCGGCAAGCTCTGGCGCAACGCGCAGGTGCTGTACGACAGCGAAACCGGAAGTCTGTGGTCGCATATTACCGGCGATGCCCTGGCGGGGCCGATGAAAGGCGCGCGCCTGACCCGGCTGGTGGCGATGCCGCGCATCACCTGGAAAAAATGGCGGGAACTGTATCCGGCCACAAAAGCGCTGTCCGTGGACAGAAAAGAGGACGTTCCTTTCGACCGATACGCCGAATACAGGCGTGACCAGACAAAGAAGCGCCGGTTCCCCGATCCACATCTGGATGTCAGAGCCGGGCCGAAAGAGATGTTGATGGGCGCGGCGCTCGGCGCAGCACGCAAAGCCTATCCGCTTGCCGCTTTCACGCAGACGCCGTTGATCGCCGACCGGTGGGGCGGGAAAGATCTGCTGGTGTATCACGATACGGTATCCGGAGCGACCGCCGTTTATGAGCGCCCCCGCCGGGGCGGCTTTCGTATAGTCGGCGACCGGATTGTCAGCGCGAAACGTCAATGGCGCGCTGCCACCGGCGTATCACTGCCCGGCGGCGAGCCGAACCTGAAGGCGCTGCCGCACACCAACGCTTACTGGTTTGCCTGGGCCGCTTACTACCCGGACACGCTGCTGTATGCTGGAATGACGCGCCCGAAGCGCCAAGGAGAAGAAAAACAATGACGAGCCGGATAGCCCCGTCGAGTTCGGCTGGTTCGGGCCGTGCTGCGAAGACGATTACGAGTTCCTGGGCGTTCCCGACCCGTCCCTTGCCTCCACGCCGGAGCATGTGCGCGATGTGGTCCTGGCCGCCGACAGGGCAGGGTTCCAAAACATCCTGCTGCCCAGCGGCTATAACACCGGAGTCGATTCCTGGACCCTGGCTGCCGGGGCCGCCGCCGAGGTGCGCCGGATGCACCTGCTGCCCGCCGTGCGCGTCGGCGAGCAGCACGTCCCCATGTTCGCGCGGGCGGCGGCCAACCTGGACCGGATGCTTAACGGGCGTCTGAACGTCAATATCATTTCCAGCCCCATGCCTGGCCTGCCGGTGGAGTCTTCCACCGTGCGCTACGAGCGCACGCGGGAGTTCATGCACCTTTTGAAGGCGTTCTGGACACAGGATCATGTCCGCTTTTCCGGCAAATTCTATCAATTCGACCTGAAGGCCGATCTGCCGCGTCCGTGCCGCCCCGGCGGTCCGCCGCTGTATTTCGGCGGCTCCTCCCCGGAGGCAAAAGAGGCCGCCGCCGCCGAAGCGGACGTTTACCTGTACTGGGGCGACACGGTGCCGGTTATTCGCGAAGGCGTGGCGGAAATGCGGGAGCGCGCGGCACGGTTCGACCGCAGTCTTCTTTTCGGGCTGCGGGTCCATGTTATCGCCCGTGCGACGGAAAGCGAAGCGAAGGCCGCGGCGGAGCGTCTGGTCAGCCGTCTGACGGATGACGTCGGCGAAACGATAAAACAGCGCGCGCTCGACAAGGAGTCGGTGGGCAAGGCGCGGCAGAACGCGCTGCTGGCGCAGGGCGAATGGGCGGACACCTTCCTCTGGACCGGGGTGGGGCGCGGGCGGCCCGGCTGCGGAACCGCCATCGTCGGGAGCTACGATCAGGTGGAGGCGAAGCTGCGCGAGTATATTTCGGTCGGTATCCAGGCGTTTATCCTGTCAGGTTATCCGCATCTCCCCGAAGCCCAGCGATTCGGCGAACACCTGCTGCCCCGGTTTTCGCAGACAACGTGTCAGGCGCTTCTGGGACGGGCGACCGGGCAGCCGGTCGGAATGCCTGCTCGGTAGGTTATAATAGACTAACCCCTTCAAACCTATCGCCGGAGACGCTCTATGCCGCCGTATTCAGAAAACAATCTGCCGCCGCTCATTGCCCGCACGCTTTTATTCGGTAATCCTGAACGGTCTGCGCCGCAAATTTCACCCGACGGCGCGCGCCTCGCCTTTCTGGCTCCCCGCGACGGCGTTATGAACCTCTGGGTTCGCCCGCTCAGCGGCGGCGGGGGCGATGCCGTTCCGGTTACCCACGAGAAGGTTCGCCCGATACCCGGCTTTCACTGGGCGGAGAATTCGCGCCACCTCGTGTATTCCCAGGACAAAGGCGGGGATGAGAACTATCATCTGTATTCGGTGGACATCGAAACGGGGCAGGAAGCCGACCTGACGCCATTTGAGAACGTGCAGGCGTCGCTGATCGGTGCGGAGCCGTCGCATCCGGACACGGTGCTGATTCGGATGAACCACCGTGACCCGCGCCTGATGGATGCTTACCGGGTAGACCTCGCCACCGCAGAACTGAGCCTTATCGGGGAAAACCCCGGCAGCTATGTGGCCTGGATCGCCGACCACGATCTGCGCGTGCGCGCGGCCCTGGCTAACCTGCCCGACGGCGGCTCGGAGGTGCGGGCGCGCGATAATGAGGCGGGCGAATGGCGGACGCTGCTGCGCTTCGATTTCGGCGAGCAGGGCAGTCCCATCGGGTTTACGCCGGACAACCGGGGGCTGTACGTTTCCTCTAACAAAGACGTGGACACCCAGCGCCTGTATATTCTGGACATTGCCACCGGCGCGCTGACGCTTCTTCATTCCCGCGACGATGCGGATTTGAGCGGCGCGCTCGTCCATCCGACAAAGCATACGGTTCAGGCCGTCGCGTATAACCGCGCGCGGCAGGAATGGGTCGCGCTCGACCCCCAGATCGAAGCCGACCTGCGGGCGCTGGGGGAGCAGGCCGAGGGGGATTTCACGGTTACGAGCCGGAGCCGGGACGACGCAGCGTGGGTGGTCGAATATATCCGCGACGACGACCCGGTCGCCTACTATGTCTATGATCGCGCTGCCCGGAACGTGACCTTTCTGTTTACCGCGCGACCCGACCTGGAAGCGGCCACCCTGGCGAAGATGCTGCCGGTGGAGATTCCGGCGCGCGACGGTCTGAGGCTGCAATCGTATCTGACGCTGCCGCCCGGTGTCGAGGCGAAACAACTTCCGCTCGTTTTGTGCGTCCACGGCGGCCCGTGGGCGCGCAACCTGTGGGGCTTCAGTGCAACGGTGCAGTGGCTGGCGAACCGGGGATACGCTGTGCTGGAGGTGAACTACCGGGGGTCCACCGGTTTCGGCAAGGCGTTCATCAACGCCGGGAACCGCGAATGGGCCGGTAAGATGCACGATGACCTGGTGGATGCCGTGGAATGGGCCGTACAAAACGGCTACGCCGACCCGAATCGTGTCGCGATTTTCGGCGGCTCCTACGGCGGCTATGCCGCGCTGGTGGGTCTGACCTTTACGCCGGAGCTGTTCGCCTGCGGCGTCGACATCGTCGGCCCCAGCAGTCTGCTCACCCTGATGGCGTCTATCCCGCCGTACTGGGCGCCGCTCCGGGCGCAGTTCGTGCGGCGCATCGGCGACCCGGAGACGGAAGAGGAGTTTTTAAAGTCGCGCTCGCCCCTGTTCTTCGCCGACCGTATCGTGCGCCCGCTTCTGATCGCGCAGGGGGCGAACGACCCGCGCGTCAAGCAGGCCGAATCCGACCAGGTCGTGGAGGCGATGCGCCGAAACGGACAGGAGGTACTGTATCTGCTGTTCGAGGACGAGGGCCACGGCTTCGCCCGCCCGGAAAACCGGCTGAAGTTCTATGCCGCCGCCGAAAAGTTCCTCGCCGATCATCTGGGCGGGCGCTATGAACCAGCGCATCCGGGCGAGGAGGCTCCGGTGTCCTAACCCCCCTGCCC